>NZ_JAMTCD010000019.1 GCF_025370255.1 Shewanella holmiensis | reverse complement strand
GGGTTCTAAATGAACCGCCCTGTGCGGAGCCGCATGCAGGGTGGTGTGGGGGCTGGAGGCTAGATACCTCCAGCTACCCGATTATAAGCCGGCTAACACATTCTTATGCTCTTCTATTAACTCTAATATGTCAGGATTAGTAGATAGAGAACCAAAATGAATTATTGTATCTGAGACTTCTGTTTCAGGTATTTTATTCCAAATATCCATTAATGCAGCAACACAGTAATAATGTGCTTCTTCATCTATTGGATTTTGGAGCATAAGCTTCAACTCAGGAAACAAGCCTATATCATTAATATCCATTGCCCACTGGCTAGCCCAATAACGAACACCATAATACTCACTCGTTAATGCTAATTTAATATGAGGCATCACTTTTGAAGGCTCATATTTATTAAATACATCATCGCATAACTGATACACACCAAAACCATCTTCGTCACCGAATGCATTCATCATCAACGGAATACATCGTTCATCTGGATTATCAATAAAGTAGTTCATAACCTTATTAAATGTATCAATCTCATTCGCTGAAATTTGTTCATCAGTTGGTAGTGGCTGATGTTTTTTTAAAAACTCTAATGCTTCATATATATTCATAAGGCTTATAACAGCTTATTGAACGGCACGCCCGATAAAGTCGGCCATACAAGTTATTGATTTATAACATCCTACATTTACTATCTTATTGATGTAAAGCAGTTTTATTTAACTCGACTGTCAAATAAAAGCGAGATTGCGCGTTAAAAGTGGATATTGCAATGGCTTAAAAATTTTAATCATTAAATATCTGATACTTATAACAAGACACGATTCTTTATTGTGCGACTTTAGACTGATTAATTGTCAATGTAATCAAGATACCTGCGAAAAACCATTATCACTGTATACAAAAACAGTACCCTTAATAAAAGGATAACTAAAGGGATAAATTACCACGATACAGGCTATGTAACAGGATTAACGTGCCTGCCATGTTACTCGTTTAAAAATCATCGATTTTATAATTAAATTTACCGGTTTTTTTAACTTGGTACATGACGGTATCCGCACGGTGAATTAACGCTTTACCGTTTTCACCGTGAATTGGGTAAACTGCTACGCCAATGCTCATTCTGATCATTAATTGATGCCCTTCCCAATCTACACTTTGGGTAAATTCGTTGAGTATGCGTTCACATAATTGTTCAATTAACTCACGACGCTCGATACCACTTAAGATAAGTAAAAACTCATCACCACCTATTCGACATAAGGTATCGGTTTCTCTAATTAATTTGGTTACACGATCGGCAACGGATTGAAGAATAAAATCGCCGGTATTATGCCCATAAGTATCGTTAATTAACTTAAAGCCGTCTAAATCAAAATAGATCACTGCGGTCATGTTATTGTCACGTTTAGAACGCTTTAAGGCTTCCGACAATCTATCGGTAGCAAGCCTTAAATTAGGCAGTGAAGTTAGCGGATCGTGATTGGCTAGCTCTTCAATGTGCGCATTTTTTTGTTCCAATTCCTTTGTTCTCTCTTGAACAAGTAATTCAAGTTCCGCATTTTGCTTTTTAACTAAATTAACTCTTAACGCGTGCCCAAAAAAGATCAACCCCAAACAGGCTAATACAGCGCAGCCTCTAAACCAAACCGTTTCAAACCAGTGCGGAAGTACTTTGAAGGCATAGGAAGTTTCAAGACTGATAGCACCATTGTCTATATTTTTAGCTCTTGCACTAAACAGATATTCCCTTGGGGGTAAATCTCTAAAGGTGATGTATCGTTGTTTAAATGAAATCGGGATCCACTCATCACTCATACCATTAAGTCGATATTGGTATTGCATGACAGAGGAATCATTAAAGTTTTTCGCATTAAGCTCAAAAGTGATTTCGGAAGTTTCAGGTTTAATCATCACTTCGGCATTGGATAGTCGTTGAGAGTTTCCATCTAAAGCTAAATTAGTGATGTAAACTTTGCTGCTAATTGGAGCCGTTACAGCTAGCTTAGGATCGATTACCATTAATCCCCGACTTCCGACAAAGAAAATATTAGCATTGTGACTGACTAATTTTCCGCCATTCCATCCCGTGCCAATATCAATCCCATCTCGACGATAAAATTTTGTTTTGGACTTTGCAGCTAAATCAATAAACTCTTTGTCTGTCCAGATGTTTTGTGCTGCATCTATCACTAAATTTCGAACACCATCAATACTGAAGTCGGCATACAAAGGAGCAAGTTCAACCTCAATTGCGTTACTGTTGCTAGTCAATAATGAGAACAGGCGATTATTCGACAAAAAGTATAAATTTTGCTGTTTATCTTCAACCAAACTGCTAATTAAGTTTCCCGCTAAGGGATGAATATCGCTGACATTTTTAATGACTAATTCGAGCTTATTTGATTGAGGCAATACGCGATAAAGTTGCCCAAATGATGCCAACCATAATGTTCCATCTGTTGCTTCAAGCATACTTTCACTTTGCAGACGATTATTGGCAGGGATATTAAAATGGATAAAGCCTTGCTTGGGGTCCCATTTACTCAAGCCATTCGAGCCTATCCACATACCACCATCAGATGATGGTATTAAGAAACGGATGACTTGATGAGGAAAATCATTTTTGTCGTTAAAGTGATTAATTAGCGCAAACTGCTCATCAAACTGTAGCAAACCAGATTGCCGAGTTCCGACCCAAATATTGCCGTGACTGTCTTGCGATAAGGTGGTTATGATGTCTTGATTTAACGCATGCTCAACGCTTGGGATTGAGTTTGCCGCTAGCGCGTTATTCTCTATCGTGACAGCTATAAGTTGGTCATTACCTAATAATAAAGTCCCATTGTTTAATTCGGTTATTGCATTGACCGTTTCATCAAAAAGGCCAAAGGATGCGATATCAAATGTTCTCACAAATGTAACTTGCAGGTTTGTCTTTTGGACATATTTACCCCAATGTCCAATCCACACCTGCTTATCTTCACTCATAAACACTGTGCTGACATCATTGGACACTAAGCCTTTTTTACCTTTTTTATGATGGTTTAAATGGCCTTTGATTTTATTTTTTTGCTGGTCGACCATCACGATACCACCACCAAAAGTGGCAACCCACATTTCAGTGTCATTCACTACAGTAAAGTCCATTACCCAGGCAGTATCCATGTCTTGTGATTTTGAAGACTTTAACCAAGTAACTTGCTGGGTGTGGGTATCTAAATATGCAATACCATGTTTTTGAGTGCCTAACCAAAGTTTATTTTGATCTGAATAAAGTAAGCGGTAAACGCTTTTGCCCTTTATGCTGGGTGTTAATACAGGCACAATTATCGAGTTAGCTTGATCAACAAAATACAAACCTTTTGTCGTTCCAAGCCAAATTTTACCCTCGGCATCTTTGGCTAATGACGTCACACCACCTTTTTTCGCATCTTTATCAAGATGATAGTCAAAAAATTTGATTGAATTATCCTTAAGATCAATCAGATTTAGTCCTTTGGCGGTTCCAACCCATAACGTGTCGCCATCAAGCAATGTCGCCATAACGATGTTTGATGCTAAACCTGGTTGAGTTTCTGTCTGTTCGGTGTACTGAGTTAAAATTTGTTTATTGATATTGAAGTAGGTTAAGCCAGTTGAATAACTGGAAATCCAAATACCGCCATCATTGTCTGGCGTAATATGGGTAATGAGATTACCTGAAATGGTTTTATTATCTTGGGGATCATGCTTGTAACTTGTAAAGTCGTGCGAATCATAACGCACTAATCCTTCATAAGTGCCAAACCAAATATCCCTATTACTATCTTGAATAATGGAAGTAATAAATCCATTTGGGTAACTGCCATCCTCACCAACGTTAACCACAAAGGGCTCAGATACATCATACAATGTCAGCTCAGCACTGCTGACTAACGCTGGGGGAAAACAAGACATCATGAGTATGCAAAAATACACCATTCGGCCAACAAACGGCTCAAATAAACCCTTAAAATATACGACTGATGCATCAAACTTAATTTGCATAAATAACCTGTTCGCTGAATAACAGCACATCGCGATAATCAATAAAATTTTGTGTAATTAAAGATAACTTAATGAACAGGTTAAGTATATAAGATGTTCAATACCCTATTAATAAGCAATCAATACTAAACCTTGAAACAAGATGATTTACGCAAGATACAGGTAATAGCAACGATTGAGGCTTGGAATACTTTTGTCGGCTTTACACAGAGCCTGATGGTCATTTATTCTGCTTTAACTAGCGTTGAAGAGATTAATATCTTGATTAGAAACAGTTTACTGATAAAAAAAGCGAGCCAATGGCTCGCTTTTTTAATGGTTACGCAACTTAACTTTTACATACAACATGAAACACTTATAAAACATTAACTTATAAATATTACGACGTTCAATTCACTTACAATAAACAAGTGATTACCGAGTAATTTGCCTTGTTATCAGCACATAAAGTTCAGTTTGACTATAAGCGAATAAATATTAGCTATTTAAAACTGGTTTATTCATTTGTAAGCCAAGGTTGAGTTGATGTAGCCAAACGGCCTAAATATCAGCCTCTTTAAACTCAGCAATCGCTTCACCCTTAAATTGCTTCTTGAGTTCAGTTTTAGACAACTCATTGATGCTACCACCCGCACCAATCGTAAAATGATCAGTTTGTTTAAGTTTGCGGGCTTGATAAAGCATGATCACTTGTAACGTATTTTCGCGTTGGGCTTCAGACAACACAGTACCGTCTTCCCATTTACCAAGCTCGGTGGCTGACACCAATCTTTGGTAAACTTCCTCTGGCATTTCATCAATGACTTTGTTGATATCATTCATACAGATTTCCGCTTATGTAGCACGAGTCTTACCCGCGTAATTAAATAACCTACAAAACCAATAACAAAACACGACACAGCTGCAATGGCCTGTATACCTTGGGCTTGCTCTCCGCCCCAAAACCAAGCGACGGCTCCACCAATAAACAGTGTTAAGCAAAACAAGCTGTGGTTCATCAGTTTATTCGAGTGTTGAATATGACTGATTTTAGATAATGTTTCGGTATTTCCGGCCAAACTTACTTTGCAATGGCTGCACTGTTTAGCTTGACTGGAAATCCGCTTTTGACACTTAGGACATTCAATTAATGCCATTAATGAAAACCCTTCTTACTTATTATAAATCGTCAACAACCGCTAACATTGCCAGTAATGACGCTTCACCAAGATAGATACTACGCTCAGGAGACCAACCTACAAATGGATCTGACAAATTGGCATTATCTTTAAACGGCATCTCAAGTGTGTTAGATAGGCATTTGAAGGTATTGGCAACCCAATTAGAGCCAACGGTTAGATTAGCTTTACCGGGTTCATCTTTGTCATAACCATATTGTGTTTGAAAATCTGCACTGGCTAACTGTAATGATGATACGAATTTATTTTGTAGTTGGGCCATTTTATCTGTGTAATTTGGCACACCTTCACAGCCTGCAAGGAATACGTATGGTAAGCCTTCATCGCCATGTACGTCATAAAATAAATCTACGCCCGTTTCTTTCATCTTGTTAACAACATAATACACTTCAGGGCTTTTTTCTAAACTCGGCGTCTGCCACTCGCGGTTTAAGTTTGTGCCAACGGCATTGGTGCGAAGATGTCCACGCACACTGCCATCTGGATTCATATTAGGAACAACATAAAAATTGGCTTTATCCAGTAAAGACTTAGACGTTGGATTATCACCATCTAGCAGTTGGCTTAATAAACCTTCAACCAACCATTCAGCCATCGTCTCACCTGGGTGCTGTCTGGCTGTGATCCAGATGTTTTTCTTGTCTTCGTCGCCATCACCGATTTTCAATAAGGTCATGTCACGGCCATCTAGGGTTAAACCAAGATGCTCTAGACTGACCGATGGGTGTAATTGCACTTCGCTGATTAAATCTAAATGACGTTCATAGCTGTAAGGTGCAAAATAGGCAATTTGAATGGCTTCGCAGTCTAGCTCAACTTCAATGGTTAACTTACCGTCTTGATAAGATGTAGGCACGCGAAACCATTGCTGGCGATCATAACTGGCTACGGCTTGGTAATCTTGCCAACCTTTTGGATAAGATGCGGTGCCAGCATTATTAATATGCATGGTGTAGGTTTGGCCTACTGCACCTTCTAAACGAAAATTAAACCACTGATAAAACTCACCACCAAAATCAGGTTTGATCGCAAGTTGAATATCATCGTGTTTATCGATATTAATGACTTCAATATTGCCGCCATCAAAATTTGCACTGATCCGCATAGATAATCCTTTAGTAAGTTGTACCGCTTATGCCCACACTGAATTGCAATTATTGCGGTTGTGTTGGCTATTTTTATCGGCATAGCTTACCAAATACGGCTATTTGTGTGAACTGTTAAAAGTTAAAGCTGTAACCTTGCCCTCTTACGGTATTGATTAAATCACGCGATAAATTACGATCTGCTAGTTTTCTACGGGTATTACTAATATGCATATCGAGATTGCGGTCGAATTTTCCAAGCTTTTTATGTAACACCCGTTGTTGTAATTCCTCTTTGGTTACCACTTCACCCTGGCGCTCATAAAGGTATTTAAACAAACGATATTCGGTATTGGTTAACGTAATTTTATGGCCGCTGCAGGTTAATGAATACTCTGTATCATCAAATTCAATCATGGTCTGCTTGATGGCATTTTCAACAAGCTGACCGCGACGTTTAATCACATTCATACGCAGTTGTAGCTCACGAATATTAAAGGGCTTTGATAAATAATCATCGGCACCGAGTTCGAATGCATTCAATTTTTCAAGCACATCATTGGTATTGGCTAAAGTGATGACTGGCGTGTGGCATTTACGGGCAACAAGCAGCCAAAACGAATCCATTTTTGGAATCGCCAAATCCACTAGAACAAGATCAAATGAATGCGACTCTAAATGGACTAATGCTTGAAATGCATCATTAACAATGCAAATTTCATAGCCTATTTCATTCAGTTTTTTACCAAAATCAAAACCTGCTTCAACTTTTTGTTCGATTAATAGTATTCTTTTCACAACACACCACAAATGATAACGATTTGCATTAAGATTAACATGTGAAGGTGCATTATTCTACTTTTGATTAAAAAAATTGTCCCAATGTGTTAGCTTTTTAAATTGATTGTGAAGGCCTGCTGAGGGTTATTGCAGTTGCAAACACTTTATTGAGGCAATGGCTTGATACCATGTCATTGCACGAGGATAAAAAGTATACGGTCTGACTTTGATGATTAAGCATCGGCAATGTCGATGATTATCCAAAATGGGGGCTGTTATAATGAAAAAGCCTGAATATTCAGGCTTTTTGGGCTTGCAATAATCTCATCAAAGATTACTTCATTAATTGACGGATATATTTAACCGGTGCACTACCATAACTTAAAAACGTTTCATGGAACTGTTTCAGATCGAACGCTTCACCTTGTTCATTTTTGAGTTCTTCCCTGAAATCGTAAATTTCACGATAGCCAGAGTAATAACTCGTTAATTGTACTTGGCTTAAAGTAGCGCGACGCCATTTGCCTTCAGCTTCAGCACGTTGTTGGAACGCTTCATTTTCCATCAGAGCAATCGCCTCTACTTCTCCCATACCCTTAACTTGAATACTGTAATCTAGAATGGTGTTCGCAATAACGCGTAAATTCCACTTGTAGTACATTAACCACATTTCAGGTTCAAAGTTACCGTATCCTTCTTCAAGCATCATACGTTCAGTGTATACTGCCCAGCCTTCAACCATAGCACCGTTTCCAAATAAGCTTTTTACTAGGCTTGGAGATTCATTTGAATACACTAACTGTGTGTAATGCCCCGGAATAGCTTCATGAATATTCAGTACTTGTAAGATCCAGTGATTGTATTCACGCAAGTAGCTTTCGGCAGATTCATCACTCATGCCATCTAAAGGCGTAACGTTATAATAAGTGTTACTGCCTTTTTCATATGGGCCTGGGGCACTGATTGATGCGCCAGCAAAACCACGCATGTATTCAGGCGTTTCGCGAACGACTAACGGTTTATTTGGATCAAGGGTAATGAGCTTCTTATCATTGACGAACTTCACCAATTCAGGAATTTGCTGACGCACATCGTCAACAAAGTTCTCACGCTTAACATGATTAGCAGATAACACATCAATCAGTTGACGAATGGCCAATTTATCATCTTCAGGTTTTGGTGTTGCAATATGCTTTGACCAAATATCATGGGTGATTTTAGCCATTTCTGCCTGTACACGGTTTTTATCTGCAACGGCTTTTTCAAAAAGCTGTTTCGCTGTCATGCCAGCTTGAATATCTAAGGCAAATTTTTGCTCGTAAAGTGCTTCACCAATTCTAAAATCTCGAGCACCCTCAGTTTGCAGCGTGTTTTCGAGCGCCTTTAACCATTCAATATGCTGGTTAATAGCCGTCTTCGCCGCCGTAAAACGGCTGTTGAACAATTGCTTTTGTTCATCCGTTAAACCGGAAACAGACACTTTAGTCGCTAGGTCTTCGCTAAGGACTGAAAATGCCCCCTGATTTTGCTGAATGGCCAATTGGGTGTGCGGTAACGTTGGATTATTAATATTGTCTCGAGCCGCTTGATAATAAGCTGGTACATGCTCTAAACGCGCAATGACAGAGACTAAACGTTCATCAATAGGTGCAAAGTCTTCATTAATGATTTGGGCAAATCCACCAGCAACATTGTAACTGGATGGGTCCCACTGCCATGATTTAAAGGTATTGATATCCCATTCAAAGTTATTGACTAAATTTTCAAGTAACTTGTAATCAATTAACTCATTGGCTGTCAGTGATTTTTGATCAAATGTGGCAAGTTGTGCTTTATGTTTAGCCACAAAAGCTAATGTTTTATCTCTGCTAGCTTGGTTTGGCACTTCAAGGTAACCATCATTAACATGTTTACCGTTATACATTGCCCATGTTGGTGATAGCTGCCATAAATCATCAATAAATGCCTGTGAAAAGTCGGCAAATGACACAGCTGCCGTTTGTTGAACATTTGCTGGGGTAGAAGCTGTATTTGCCTGTTCATTACAGGCGGTTAAGCCTGTAAGAGCCAATGCAATAGAAAGTGAAATTAACGCCTTTTTCATAACAAACCTTTATTGTTTTAGTTAATGTAATCAAGCCACCAACGTATATGAAACAACGTTGGGAATGCGGGTATAAATGTTTGCCAATAGTTAACCATCTTTTTTAAGTTTTTGCAGAAGTATTTCAACCTTTGAAATGTCTTGTCACACAATTGAATCTTATTTAAAAACTCGATTTAATTAAGATTCAATTTAACCATGATGCGGCTAGTGAATTTCCGCAAATGCTGAGACGGTTGACCTTAACAGGTTGTGATTACTAGGGCCTGTTGATCTTTGCTGGTTGAATTTTGTTCGAGTTAAAAACGTTTTAATTGAGGCGAATGGATTGATGCCTAATCATCTAAGCAAAAACCATTCAACAAAGAGTAAAACGTTTTTAGCCGACCCCTTCGGGCAGCGTTTGTTGGTCATTTGTACTGCGTTATCGACTTCTTATGTAGAATAACTACACCACAAAGTCTCTGCCTTGTACAAATGACTAACAATTCGCTGCAAAAACAACCTTGAAAGATCAACAGGCCCTAATAAGAAGGTTCATCTAAAAATGAATTAAGTTTTGTTGAGTTAAGCTTTGTTGAGTGAACTTTCTGCAAACAAAGCGCGCTTAGGTTGCCATGCAGCACGCCACTCGCCACGCTTAATTCGTTTTTATCTCGAACAAAACACAACCAGCAAAGATCAACATAGCCTAAGATTGTTAACGGCTTTACGACTATATAAAATTACAACGTTAATCCTAAAAGCCAAGATTACAGCAGCTTACTGGCGATTTTGATTGTTAAACTTTGATAGTTAAACAGAGTGTTACTTGTATAGGAAATGACAAATGTCACTGGCAATCCAATGCTTAACCATACATAGTATCAACACCATTACTGCGTGTTGTTAGATATAAGGAATGAATATGAACGTGGCAACGTTGGCACTGCTAATCCCTATTTTAGCCATAATAGGGAGTTTTGTGATCAGTATTATGAAGTTAAGAGCAAAGCAATTATCTGCTGCAAATGAATACCGTAATCAGTCGAAATCGATCAACGATGAATTACAGGCATTACGTAATAGAGTTGAAGTGCTTGAACGCTTGGTCACAGAAGATGCATATGATTTAACGCACAAAATTAATAATGCTTGATATCAATAACAGCATGTACTAAAGCCATTATTCCCCTTACACAGTCCATTCAATAAGGGGAATGACAATACTCACTACTTTTTAGCTGTTCCCCAAGGATCCAGCGGTAAAGGTTTATCAGTATCATGTTTAAAATGCGTTGCAGGTTTTGAAGCACGTTGTGTTGTGTGTTGTTCAGTGCCACCTTCATGGTTATTTCCCCTCACCGCGCTTTTACCTTTATTTAAAGACAATGTGGCTTGGTTATTTTTATCGTCATTCGATTTATGTCTGGCTTTAGGTACAAAATTTAACACAGAGATCGGAATAGGCTTTTTCGGTTCAAAACCTGCTATCACTTTGCGTTCAATCAGTTCACCTAAACGACTTTCAATCATACACAGGTTTTTAAAATCATCTTTTGACACTAATGATATTGCTAATCCGCTTGCACCTGCACGCCCAGTTCGGCCGATTCGATGAATATAATCATCAGCAGGAAACGGCAAGTCATAGTTAACAACAACGGGTAAATCGTCGATATCAATCCCCCTTGCAGCAACTCCTGTAGCAATAAGGTATTGAATATGGCCTTGCTTAAAATCAGCTAAAAGCTGTTCACGGATCACCTGGCTTCGGCCACCGTGAATACATTCAGCCACAATGTCACGTTTGGCTAACTGGCTAACAAGCTTTGCCGCGCCCGCTTTGGTTTCAATAAAAATTAATGCTTGTTGCCACTGATTTTGTTGAATAAGGTGACTTAGTAACGCCGACTTTTTATCTTTATCTACCGTGGTTAGCCATTGTTCGATTTTGGGTTTAGTCGCCACTTCTTTATTAAGGGTAATTTCTACGGCGTTACGTACCGCCGTTTTAGCTAACACCCTCACCTGATTAGATAAGGTGGCTGAAAACAATAAGTTTTGTCTGTCTTCCGGTAACTTTTCTAATATTTTATTGATATCTTCAATAAAGCCCATGTCTAACATGCGATCAGCTTCATCTAATACCAGCACTTCAAGCTCATCAAAATGCAAGGCACGTTGAGTATATAAATCTAATAATCTACCCGGCGTTGCTACAACGATGTCGACACCATCAATTAAGGCCGCTTTTTGTTCATTAAGGTCAACACCACCGTACATTGCCATAGATCGCAAAGCTAACCCCTGCGCATAGCGTTGAACATTTTGATGAACTTGAGAAACTAACTCTCGTGTCGGCGCTAAAATGAGCGCGCGCATTCTTTTTTTGCGAACCGTTTCAGCTTTTGCCAATTTATCTAAAATAGGCAATACAAAACTGGCGGTTTTACCTGTACCCGTTTGTGCCGCTGCAATAACATTTTTACCTTTAAGAATTTCAGGGATCGCTTTTTGTTGAATAGCGGTCGGAGTCTCATAACCTAAAGTAGTCAGGTTATCGACAATAATGGGGTTTAACCCGAGAGATAAAAATGTCATAGAGGCGCTCAAACAAGGTGAATGGCAATAATTGGAAGTCATTATAAACAAAAAAGACGTCCGAAGACGTCTTTCTTTTAGAATTTGGCGGTGACGGAGAGATTCGAACTCTCGAAAGGTTGCCCTTTACACACTTTCCAGGCGTGCTCCTTCAGCCACTCGGACACGTCACCTTAAGATTGTTTTATAGAGCCAATCAGCTCTGCGGGCGCTACTTTACGCAAATGGCACGGGTGGGTCAAGCTAAAATACCTAACGCGTTAGTGTTTGCACAAATGCTGTGCAAAATTAAGTAATTAACCCATCAACTGAGGAAATAGCCCTTTTATACCTGCAGCAATCACCTCAATCCCTAGAGACAACATTAATAACCCCATCAAACGAGTAATCACGTTAATACCGGTTTTACCTAATAGCTTAAAGATGGCTGGAGCCATATTGAATAATGCCCAACTCAACAAACCAAATACCAGCACGGTACTGAACATACCAATGAAATCGATAAATGTATTATGCTCTGCCGCAAAGACGATCACCGAACTAATTGCCCCAGGTCCTGCCATTAATGGCAAAGCTAAAGGGACAACAGCAACCGACTCCATCCCAGAAGATTCACGGTCTTCTTCTTGGTTACGTTTTACTTCACTGATCTTACCTTGCAACATCGACATTGCAATGATGCATATCAAGCTACCACCTGCAATACGGAATGCCGACAATGAAATACTGAACATATTTAAAATATGTTGGCCAGCAATGATGGTGACAAACAGAATAACCACAACGGCAAAGTTAGCTACTTTGTTAGTGTGTTTTCTTTCTAAGTCGGTTTGATGACTAGTTAAACTCACAAAAACCGGCAATAGCCCAACTGGGTTAATAATGGCCAATAGTCCTAAAAAGAACTTAATGTAGAGCATGTAATCCAATGAGGGATCCTCTAAAGAAATTTGTTTATCGCGAACAAAAAGGAGCGTTACTTTAATGTAAGTGTTCCCTTTATAGAAGTGATATTTTCTATAAAATGGTCTATTTCACATTAGAAATTTTGATATCACGTTACTGTGTTAAGTATTGCTTAGCAAAAACAAAATGTAATTAAGCTACACCTAATGATAAACATCTATCAATCCTGCAATATATAATTGCTATTTTTGCTGATATTTCAATCACAGTCTTATTTAAGGTGTAAGTAGACCAAAACATATGACCAATTTATGTAATTGGCCTCTTAATTACTGTACAATGACATGTAACAAAAAATTTCTGTTTAATAAAAATGTTAACAAGGATTTTTATGGCACTGCGTAATAAAGTTAGCCTAAAGAATAATAGCCGTAAATTCAGTAGTTCGCGAAGAAGAATGACCTATTATTTGTGGATAACCAAGCCGAATCAAGCCCGCGTCATTGAACCTGTTGATATGAACCTGCCCCACAATTTTCCCTTGAAAGAATCAGCGTAAATCCGCTAAAAAAAATGTGATGCCATTGCTGACATCACATTTTAGTACAAATCACTTTATGTGGTTATTTAGCTGTCCAGCGATCCATCCAGCCAAATACATTTTTATACCACTGTTGTAAGTTATCTTGATTCAAAATCCAATGGTTTTCGTCTGGGAACATTAACAGTTCTGACGGGATCCCTTTGCGCTGCATAAAACTAAATGCTGCTAGACCTTGACCATAAGGTACACGGAAGTCTTTCTCGCCATGTATGACTAACATAGGCGTTTTCCAGTTTTCAACATAGTTGACTGGATTAAACTTTTCATAAAGCTCTTTGTTATCTTGATATGTGCCACCGAATTCATATTCAGGGAACCACAACTCTTCTGTTACATAATACATAGAGCGCATATCAAATAAACCAGCATGGTTAATTAGACACTTGAAACCATCACTCCAATGTCCCTGAATCCAGTTCATCATGTAACCGCCATATGAACCACCCAGCGCACAGGCATTATTAGCATCTAACCAAGGTTGTTGCTCTGTCACTGCAGCCATGCCTTTTTTCAAATCTTCTAATGGCTTACCACCCCAATCTTGACTGATTGAGTCTGTGAATGCTTGTCCATAACCTGTTGAGCCATGGAAATCTACCATTACAACACCATAACCAGCGCCAGCCCATAATTGAGCATTCCAACGACCACTAAATGAGTTGCCAAATGATCCTTGTGGACCGCCATGGACTAAATAGGCAATAGGATATTTTTCACCTTCTTTATAATTTGCAGGTTTAATCCAATAACCGTGAACCGTTTCGTCGTTCCAGCCTTTAAACTTGAACTGTTCAAATTCACCAAATTGAATGTCAGCCACTTTTTCTTTGTTCACTTCCGTTAAACGGCGTAGGTTTTCGCCCTCTAAGCTTATTGTGTACAAATCACCGGGTTCAACCAAAGAGGCATTTTTGAAAATAATTTGATTATTTGTCACCGCAACAATGCTATTGCTGCCATCGTTGTAAATTGGGCGAACATCGCCAAACTGCGGATTAACTTCAAATATGGATACTTGACCAACATCTTGAGCGGTGACATATAGGGTACGGCCATCTTTACTAAAGTTTATTGAGCTTGGGCTTCTATCCCACAAAGGCGCGACTTCTTTTTCTTGACCCGTTACGGTATCAAGTAACATTAAACGGTAACGATCAGCTTCAAATCCTGGTTTGCTCATTGCTAGATAAGCCATGTAACGACCATCTGCTGAATAGGTAGGCTGTGCATCCCACGCTTTATTAGCTTCGGTTAAATTAACCGTTTCACCGCCGCTAACCGGTACTTGCCATAAATCATAATTGGTGGTCCAAGACTGATCACGACTTGGCGCTTTAGCGCTATAAACCACATACTTACCATCAGGAGAGAATGTCACTTCTTCCATACCTGAAAATGGCTTTGGCGGTGTTTCAGTATCACGGCCTTGAGTCACATTAATCGCGTCGGTAATTTTTTTACCGTTAATATTGGCCACAAATAAATGATTACGGGCATGGTCTTCCCACGTATCCCAATGACGTACCATTAATTGCTTATATTCACGTCCGGTTGTTTTACGATCTTTTTCTAGGGCAAATTTATCTTTTGAACAGGCTAAATCTTTACACTCAGGAAACACGCGCATTGTCATCACAACTTGCGTGCCATCTTGCGATAATTTATAGCCATTCACATCAAGCGGTAAGTCTGTTACTTGCTGAGCTTCACCACCATTGAGTGATAATTGAAACAGCTGACTACTGCCACTGCGATCGGCTAGAAAGTAAATACTTTTGTTATCAGCAGCAAAATTAACATCATGCTCAGTGCCAGCTGCTGATGTTAATTGTTTTGGCTTGGCTGACTTATTGGATAAATCAAGTGCGTAAAGATCAGAACTAGCCTCACCTTTATCATTAATCACTTTAACACCATAAACTAAGGTGTTACCGTCGTTGGAAACTGCATATGAATGGATTTTATTCATATTAACCAAGTGCTGAACAGTAAAAGGTTCAGCTGAATACACTGACGTTGCCATTCCTGCAGCAACCAATGCTAAAAGCACTGAAGAAGTTTTCATGTTATTGATTATCTCTTGTTATGGTGTGTTATGTTTATTTGTTGGCAGATTAACGAAAGCAAAACGCTCAAGCAACCCTTAACGAATAAAGATCCTTGAGCGTTTAAGTCACATTACTTTACAGTGACAAGCTTAAATTAAGCTTTACTGTTAGCAATATTCACTTTCCATATCGCTGGGCCGGTTTCATGGGCATTCACGCCATTTGAGTCAACCGCAACGGTTACTGGCATATCTTGCACTTCAAACTCGTAAATCGCTTCCATACCTAAGTCTTCAAATGCAACCACACGAGATTTCTTAATTGCTTTTGAAACAAGATATGCTGCGCCGCCAACGGCCATTAAATATACGGCTTTGTGTTTTTTAATCGACTCAACGGTTTGTGGACCACGTTCAGATTTACCAATCATGCCCATCAAGCCTGTTTTATCAAGCATCATGTCGGTGAACTTGTCCATGCGAGTTGCGGTTGTTGGGCCTGCAGGGCCAACAACTTCGTCACCGACTGGATCAACCGGGCCGACGTAGTAAATAAACTTACCGGTAAAATCGACACCCGCTGGTAAACCTTCACCAGAATCTAACAATGTTTGAATACGTTTATGCGCAGCATCACGACCTGTTAGCATTTTTCCATTAAGCAGTAAGGTATCGCCGCTTTTCCAGGTTTCAATTTCAGCTTGAGTCACTGTATCTAAATTAACACGGTGGGTATTCTCACCCGCTTCACGGGTGATTTCTGGCCAATCTTCAAGTGATGGCGGCACTAAATCAGCTGGGCCAGTGCCGTCTAGGTGAAAATGCACGTGGCGCGTGGCTGCACAATTGGGGATCATCACCACAGGTTTAGACGCTGCATGTGTTGGTGCTGATTTAATTTTAATATCTAAAACTGTGGTTAAACCGCCTAAACCTTGCGCGCCGATACCTAGGTTGTTAGCACGTTCAAATATATCTAAACGCAGTTTTTCTTCAGTTGTTTCAGCGCCTTTAGCGATTAACTCATGAATATCAACCGGGTCCATTAATGACTCTTTTGCCATTACAGCAGCTTTTTCTGCTGTGCCGCCAATGCCTATGCCTAACATGCCTGGAGGACACCAACCCGCACCCATAGTCGGTAAGGTTTTTTCTACCCATGCTGCAATATCATCAGATGGATTTAACATTGCCATTTTAGATTTATTTTCTGATCCGCCACCTTTGGCTGCGATCATCACCTCAACGTGGTTACCAGCAACCATATCAATATGCACAACTGATGGCGTGTTATCACGGGTATTCTTACGCGTACCGGCAGGATCGGCAACAATCGATGCACGCAATGGGTTATCTGGGTTGGTGTACGCACGGCGAACACCTTCATCAACCATTTCTTGCACTGTCATGTCGGTTTTATCCCAACTGACATTCATACCGATTTTAACAAACGTCGTCACGATACCAGTATCTTGGCACAGTGGACGCTTACCTTCAGCTGACATGCGCGAGTTAATTAAGATTTGCGCAATAGCATCTTTGGCAGCAACGCTTTGCTCACGTTGATATGCCGCATACATAGCATCGACAAAATCTTTTGGGTGGTAATAAGAGATGTATTGTAAAGAATCAGCAATACTTTCAATGAAATCAGCCTGTTTAATCATAACAGGTGTCGTTGACGATTCAGTGTTTGTAGACATATAGGGGCGCTCCAGCAGCCATGCGGCCTAACTTGTTTATCGTTTTTATGTTCAGTTGATTTAATCAACATTATTTAGGTATTAATCCTTTTATGGCCAATATGATACTCTTTCCATCCTTTTTGGGCTACAGCACTTTTTAGATAAGGTAAATTGATGAAACAGCGTGGGGATAAAACATTAACGATAACACCTTTAATGTGGGCAGGAACCACCCAAAGTTTATTCGAAGCCGTCAGTCATTTACCTTGGGCAATGTTGTTAGATTCTGCTAATGCTCAACATCAAGATGCGCGGTTTGATATCATAGCGTTTAACCCCATTGCGACGTTAATTAGCCGCAATGGCAAGGTGATATTTGAGCCCAAAGACATTACCAACAACACTCTGCAGCCTATTTTCGATAATATTGCCCAGCATCTTCAATCCGAAACACTTGACCCATTTTCAGCCTTGAAATACTGCCAACAGCAGTTATATCCCATTAAACAGGCTTGCCAGTATCCGTTCAGTGGCGGTGCTATTGGTGCATTTAGCTATGATTTAGGCCGCTCGATTGAACAGCTGCCAAACAGTGCAATTAAAGATATCGACTTTAATGAGTTGAATATTGGCTTTTATGACCAGTGCCTAGTGTATGATTATCAGCAACAACATTGGTGTTCCATCAGTTATGATAATGTTGACCATAGCAACACATTGTTCAGTATTATTCAACAGGATCCAGCGGCTAAAATTGTCAGTAAAAAGCCTGCATTTTGTTTAACCTCTGCATGGCACAATCAAACACTTAAGCAAACCTATCTCAATCATTTTCAACGCGTTCAGGCCTATTTACTCAGTGGTGACTGTTATCAAATTAACTTAACCCAGAGATTTGAGGCTACTTATCAAGGCGATGAATGGCAAGCATATAAACAATTAACTCAAGCGAATAAAGCGCCCTTTTCTGCTTTTATTCGATTACCACACCATACGGTATTGTCTATTTCCCCTGAGCGCTTTATTCAACTGGCTGGCGATAACATTGAGACTAAACCGATTAAAGGTACACTCCCCAGATTAAACGATGCCGCTTTAGACTTGTTACAAGCGGATAAATTACAAGCTTCTGAAAAAGATCGCGCGGAAAATGTGATGATTGTTGATTTACTGCGAAATGATATCGGTAAAGTCGCTTCGCCTGGCAGTGTTAAAGTACCGCACCTTTTTAGCATTGAAAGCTTCCCAGCAGTGCATCATTTGGTCAGCACCGTGACGGCCAAATTAGCACCACAATATGATGCAAGCGATTTGCTTAAAGCGTGTTTTCCAGGGGGCTCAATTACCGGAGCACCTAAAATACGCGCTATGCAGATTATCGAAGAATTAGAGCCTTCAAGACGCAGTATCTATTGCGGCAGTATTGGCTATCTCAGCCAAGATGGCACCATGGACACAAGCATTACTATCAGAACGTTGATCACTGAAAGTAACCGTATTTACTGTTGGGCAGGTGGCGGAGTAGTGGCTGATTCGAATGCAGAAGCGGAATATCAAGAATGCTTTGATAAAGTCAGCAAAATCTTACCTTTACTTCAAAAAACAAGAGGCTGTTGAGCATTGCTGGTGAAATGTTGTTGTAGATAATATTGCTAAATTTAAAACAAACAAATAAATCCGATAAATTGACTACGGCCTGTTGATCTTTTAGGGTGTTTTTACAGCGAATTATTGGTTATTTGTCCAAGGCAGAGACGTTGTAGTGTAGTTATTCTACATAAGCAGTCGATAACGCAGTACAAATGAGCAACAAACGCTAGCAACAGCAACAAAAAAGCCAGCAAGTATCGCTGGCTTTTATCGTGTTAAACAGGTTACAGACCGTTTAATGCTTCTTTACAAAGCTGGGTAATACGCGCCCAATCTTCTGCATCCACAGCATCACTTGGTGCTATCCAGCTACCACCAATACAATCAACATTGTCTAGGGCAAGATAGTCTTTGTATGTAGCAGGGCTGATACCGCCTGTAGGACAAAAACGAATGTTGGCTAATGGGCCAGAAAATGATTTAAGGGCATTAACACCACCAGATGCTTCAGCTGGGAAGAATTTAAAATGGGTGTAACCCAATTCCATCCCTACCATGACTTCAGAAATGCTCGCAACACCCGGAATTAACGGTACATTGCCTTTTATAGCCGCTTTCAGCAAATCAACGGTCGCACCTGGAGTAATAATAAATTGAGACCCAGCATCAACAGCATGCTGAAGTTGAGCTTCATTTAAAATCGTTCCTGCGCCGATTAACGCTTCTGGCACTTCTTTGGCAATTTTAGCAATCGCTTCAAGTGCACATGGCGTGCGTAAAGTCACTTCTAAAACACTGATGCCACCAGCAACTAATGCTTTGGCTAACGGTACAGCATGTTCAATCTTGTTGATCACCATAACAGGGACAATCGGGCTACGCTTAAATACATCTTGTGGTTGAAGTGACCAGTTATTGTCAGACATTCGTTACTCTTCCTTTAATTAGTAAATTTCGTCAAGCGCACTGGTGCTTCTTGCACCGGTTTCAGGGCTACTTAAGTTGCTGCGTAACGCACCAAATAATTCACGCCCCATGCCATAACTTGAATGATGTAAATCAACCAAGCTGGCTTCACGTGCATTTAATACTGATTCATCAACCAATAAGGTTAATTCACCGGTTGCAGCATTAACGCGGATTAGGTCACCGTTTTGAACTTTGGCAATCATTCCACCATCTAGCGCTTCAGGTGTTAAATGAATGGCGGCAGGTACTTTTCCTGATGCGCCAGACATACGGCCATCAGTAACCAACGCCACGCTGAAACCTTTGTCTTGTAAGCTGCCCAAGAAAGGCGTTAATTTGTGTAGTTCTGGCATGCCATTGGCTTTAGGGCCCTGACCTTTGACCACAACCACGCAATCGCGATCAAGCGCGCCTTCTTTGAATAACGCATCAATTTCATTTTGATCGTTAATCACAATAGCTGGTGCTTCTACAATGCGGTTTTTCTCAGGGACAGCTGACACTTTAATCACTGCACGGCCTAAGTTACCTTTCAGTAATTTCAAACCACCATTTTTTTGGAACGGCGTAGCCAAATGAGTTAATACTTCTTTGTCTAATGATTCAGAAATACCGTCAACCCAACGTAACTCGCCATCAATTAATTTAGGCTCTTGGGTATATTTACGTAAACCAAAGCCAGCAACCGTATTCACATCTTCATGCAATAAGCCACCATCAAGCAGTTCTTTGATTAACAAAGCCATACCGCCTGCAGCATGGAAGTGGTTGATATCAGCATGACCGTTTGGATAAACGCGAGCTAGTAGTGGTGTCGCATCGGATAAATCAGAAAAATCATCCCAGTTGACAATAATGCCAGCTGCGCGAGCGGCTGCCACAATGTGCATTGTCAAATTGGTTGAACCACCTGTTGCTAACAAAGCAACGATGCCGTTAACTACTGACTTTTCACAGACAACTTCACCAATGGGTGTGTACTGGGTACCTAGCTGAGTAAGACGACACACCTGCTTGGCGGCCATTTTGTTCAATGCTTCACGTAATGGATCATCTGGGTTAACAAATGAAGAACCCGGTAACTGTAAACCCATCACTTCTAGCATAAGCTGGTTAGAGTTTGCTGTGCCGTAGAAAGTACAGGTACCCGCACTGTGATAAGACGCTGACTCAGCCGCTAATAATTCATCTCGGCCAATTAAGCCTTGAGCAAACTTTTGACGAATACGGGCTTTTTCTTTGTTTGGAATACCCGATTTCATTGGGCCTGCTGGCACAAATAACATAGGTAGATGACCAAAACTTAACGCACCAATCAATAAACCTGGAACGATTTTGTCACAAATACCCAGTAGTAAAGCACCGTCAAACATATTGTGAGATAAGCCAACAGCAGTCGCCATGGCAATCACTTCACGGCTAAGTAAACTTAGCTCCATACCTGGTTGACCTTGGGTCACACCGTCGCACATTGCTGGCACACCAGCGGCAACTTGAGCAACACTGCCGACATCTTCACAGGCCTGTTTTAATAGCTTCGGGTAATCTTCATAAGGCTGGTGAGCAGAAAGCATGTCGTTAAATGAAGTGACAATACCAATGTTCGCTTTAGTAAACTGACGCAAAGAATCTTTCTCTGCAGGTTTACATGCGGCAAAACCATGGGCTAAGTTGCCACAACTTAACGCGCTACGATGAACGCCTTTAGCTTTAGCATCATTTAAAGCAGCCAAATACCCTTTACGAGAATGTTTACTGCGTTCGATAATACGATCTGTTACTGCCTGAACTACTGAGTGCATGTTAAGACTCCTTTATGCGCTGTAGAACACATCAACGGGCGTTTTACGCTGCGCTAATACTGCTCTAATAGGCATTTTTGTTACGTCATCATTTTCTAAAGCTTGATGATAAACTGATAATTTAGCTTCACCGACAAGGTGTAAATAAATTTGACGGCTATTTAAAATGGCATCTTTTGATAATGTGATTCTGGCATGTGGTGCAGTTGTTGGATTGACAGCCGCACACATATCTTGCGTAGTTAACGCATGATCTAATTCTTTGCTACAAGGAAACCATGAACAGGTATGTCCATCAGTTCCCATGCCCAATACCACCACATCAAAAGGACGAGGGAAATTTGCAAGTGATTCACCTGCCATTGCAGCGCCCGCTTCAGGGGTTGCAAACATATTTTTTAAACCACGGAATTTTGCATTAGCAGCGCGATTCTGAAGAAGATGCTCTCTAACCAACCTTTCATTTGAATCTTTTTCATCAGACTCAACCCAGCGTTCATCAGCTAGTGTGATGTAAACCTCACTCCATTCCAATGTTTTATGGCTAAGTAGTTGAAATAATTTCAACGGTGTTGAGCCGCCTGAAACTACTAGGCTAGCTTTACCTCGACTATCAATAGCATGTTGTAATTGATGGGCAATTTTATCGGCTAATGTCGATTCAAGACTGGCTGGCGAATCAAATGATTTAAATACAGATTCTTTAATCATGTTGGTTTCCTTATTCATCCCAAGAGCGACCGTCTTTAGTAATTAACGCCACTGACGCGACTGGGCCCCATGTTCCTGCTGGGTAAGATTTTGGACGTTCACCACTTTGTTCCCAAGCCTGAATGATCCCGTCAACCCATTTCCATGCTTGCTCAACTTCGTCGCGACGCACAAATAGCGCTTGATTACCAAGCATAGCTTCAAGTAACAAACGCTCATATGCATCGGCAATGCGTTCATTTTTGAATGTGTCAGAGAAGCTTAAATCAAGTTTAGTGGTTTGCAGACGTTGTTTTTGCTCAAGGCCTGGCACCTTATTCATCATCTGAATTTCAACACCTTCGTGGGGCTGTAGACGAATAGTTAACTTGTTTGGTGGCAGGTTACGGTAGCTTGAACGATATAAATTGTGCGGTGGGTTTTTAAAATAAACCACAATTTCACTGCTTTTAAATGGCATACGCTTGCCACTACGCAAATAAAACGGCACACCCGCCCAACGCCAGTTATCAATATCAACACGCAGCGCCACAAAGGTTTCTGTATGTGATTTGAGGTTAGCGCCCTCTTCTTCAAGGTAACCAGGAACTGGCGAACCTTTTAAGAAACCTGCGCTATATTGGCCGCGAACCGTATTTTCATAAACGTTATCTTGATTGATTGGGCGAAGTGATTTCAGCACTTTCACTTTTTCGTCACGAATATTATCAGCATCAAGTGTTACAGGAGGGTCCATCGCGACTAAACTCAGCACCTGTAATAAATGGTTCTGGATCATGTCACGCATTTGACCTGCGCCGTCAAAGTAGCCCCAACGTCCTTCAATACCCACTTCTTCGGCAACCGTGATCTGTACATGATCGATTGTGCGGTTATCCCATTTAGAAGCGAATAGCGAGTTAGCAAAGCGAAGTGCAATCAGGTTTTGAACCGTTTCTTTACCTAAATAATGGTCAATACGATATACCTGATTCTCGTTAAAGAACTCAGCAACTTGATCGTTGATCACATGGGAAGATTCTAAATCGGTACCAATTGGCTTTTCGAGTACCACACGAGTATCTGGGTGAATCAATTTTTGTGCATTAAGACAACGACAAATGGCGCCGAAGATAGAAGGAGGCGTAGCGAAGTAATTTACCATTACACGCTTTTTCGGCTCTAATAAATCATGGAAAGCTTGGTAACCTTCAGGCTGAGTAAAATCTGTGCCGATATAATGACAACGGGCCAAAAAACGCTCAAGTGTTGTAGGACAAATTTCATCCTTCACAAATGTGTTTAATGCCTTGCTAACTAGTTCAATGAACTCTTCTTGAGTAAAGGCATCTTTTGCGACACCAATAACTTTAGTGTCCTTATCCAATAACTCGGCTTTATCTAATTGGTAGAGTGAAGGTAAAAGTTTACGTCTTGCTAGGTCCCCTTTGGTACCGAACAACACAAAATCACACGCCTTTGCACCTGATGATTTGCCCATTGCTGAAAGCTCTCCTTTATTATCTTGTGCTCACATCGTCTTAAACGATGAATAAAAACACACTTTTGTTGTAATATAACAACAGAATTTAAAATATGCATCAATATTTTGAAATTAATCTCTTGTTTAGCATATAGTCATTTTGGTACGTTATCTGCTATGATTTTCAACACTCATAGACAGTAACAGAAGTTTCGCAATTGAAAGAACAATTGAAAATTTACTACAGTTGACTTTCAGAAGGTATAAAAACAACTTAATTCCCTCTATTGCACTGACTTCTGATATAAAATTACATTACCCAATATTTGCGGATGCATGATTATGAATACACTTGAAAAGGTTCAAAACAACCTGGCAAAATTTAGTAAGTCTGAACGTAAAGTAGCCGAAGTTATTTTAGCCTCGCCGCAAACAGCCATTCACTCCAGCATTGCCACATTAGCAAAAATGGCCGATGTGAGTGAACCAACAGTAAACCGTTTTTGTCGTCGTTTAGACACAAAGGGCTTCCCTGATTTTAAGTTACATTTGGCTCAAAGTCTTGCGAATGGCACACCTTATGTTAGCCGCCATGTAGAAGAAGACGATAGCCCTGAGTCTTACACCACAAAAATCTTCGAATCTTCAATGGCATCGCTTGATACAGCCCGTCAAAGCCTCGATATCGCCGCAGTAAATAAAGCCGTAGATATCTTGACCCAGGCCAAAACAATTTCATTTTTTGGTCTAGGCGCCTCCTCTTCTGTTGCCCATGATGCACAAAACAAATTCTTCCGTTTTAACGTGCCTGTTATCTGTTTTGATGATGTACTCATGCAACGAATGAGTTGTATTAACTCAAATGAAGGTGACGTTGTGGTGTTAATTTCTCATACAGGTAGAACTAAATCACTCATTGAAATTGCACGTATTGCGCGTGAAAACGGTGCAGCGGTTATTGGTATTACCGCGCGTAATTCACCTTTATCACTTGAGTGTACTTTGCCTGTCACCATGGAAGTTCCAGAAGATACTGATCTGTATTTACCAATGGCATCTCGATTAGCACAATTAGTGACCATTGACGTACTGGCAACAGGCTTCACACTGCGCCGTGGCCCTCGCTTTAGAGATAATCTAAAACGCGTAAAAGAAGTACTAAAAGAATCACGTGTTAACAAAGATTTGACTATTTAATCAACAATTACGCATATTTTGACTGTGAGTTACAACAAAATTATCTTTATGACATTTGTTCTGTCATAGATAAATAATTCAAATCAAAGGCTGATCACTTAGGTGTTTTAGCCTTTTTTTATGAAAAACCTTTTCTCTGTCACAAAATATACACATTAAATACTGATATTTTGTTTGTAACTTTACTACATTTGACATAAATCTCTGCTACTATATATCCATCATTTTTAGTACCAGAATCAAAGCGTACTTTTAATAGCCAATTTTAATCTTTCCTTTAAATTTAACGGAGTATGTCATGTTCCGCAGAACTAAAATCGTTACCACTCTAGGCCCAGCAACTGACCGCGATGATAATTTACGTAAAATTATTAAAGCCGGTGCCAACGTTGTTCGTATGAACTTCTCTCATGGTTCTCCAGAAGACCATTTGAAACGCGCTAACGATGTACGTGCTATTGCCAAAGAGTTAGGCAAACATGTTGCTATCTTAGGCGACTTACAAGGGCCAAAAATTCGTGTGTCTACATTTAAAGACAACATGAAAATTAAGCTTTCTTTAGGTGACAAATTCATTCTTGATGCTGATTTAGCCAAAGGTGAAGGCGATCATCAACAAGTCGGTATCGACTACAAAGAATTACCAAGAGACGTCGTTATTGGTGATATTTTGATGCTGGATGACGGTCGTGTGCAATTACGCGTAGACAGCGTTGAAGGTAACAAAGTTTTCACCAGCGTTACGGTTGCGGGTCCTTTATCAAACAATAAAGGTATCAACAAGCAAGGTGGTGGTTTAACGGCGCCTGCATTAACTGAAAAAGATATGGCTGACATTAAAACAGCTGCATTAATTGATGTTGACTATTTAGCGGTATCATTCCCACGTACTGGTGCTGATTTAGACTTAGCGCGTAAATTAGCACTTGAAGCGGGTAGCAATGCACTGATCGTTGCAAAAGTAGAACGCGCTGAAGCGGTTGCAACTGATGAAGCTATGGATGATGTTATTCGAGCATCTGATGTTGTTATGGTTGCCCGTGGTGACTTAGGTGTTGAGATTGGTGATGCTGCATTAGTTGCCGTTCAGAAACGTTTAATTCAACGTTCACGTCAATTGAACAAAGCTGTTATCACAGCGACTCAAATGATGGAATCTATGATTTCAAGCCCAATGCCAACTCGTGCAGAAGTGATGGACGTTGCTAACGCAGTGTTAGATGGTACTGATGCGGTTATGTTATCAGCCGAAACAGCTGCAGGTGACTTCCCTGAAGAAACCGTTAAAGCCATGGCAAACGTGTGTGTTGGTGCTGAATCTCACCCAAGCGTGAAAGTGTCTAAGCATCGTTTAGAGCAAAGCTTCACCTCGATTGAAGAAACCATTGCGCTGTCTACTATGTATGCAGCAAACCACCTTGAAGGTGTTAAAGCCATTATTTCGTTAACCGAATCGGGTGCAACGGCGAAACTTATGTCTCGTATTAGCTCTTCATTACCGATTTTTGCCCTATCACGTCATGAAAAAACGTTAGCAAGAATGGCAATGTATCGTGGTGTGCAACCAATGTTCTTTGACTCAACTGCATATGGTGCAGACGAGTTAGCGCGTGAAGCATTAAACACTATGGTTGCAGCTGGCTACTTAAGCAGTGGTGACATGGTATTAATGACCAAAGGCGATGCAATGGAAACGATTGGTGGAACCAATACCTGTAAAGTACTTGTCGTTGCTTAAGTGCATTAATGGCTTAAGTGAATAACTGACTTAAGTAATGAGCAGCAACATCTAAACATTTGGTTTAGGTACTTTGCTAAAATCAAAACGCCAATCATATGATTGGCGTTTTTGTTTATTTGAAAACTTCAACTTGAGATCATTGATTTATTTCAA
This sequence comes from Shewanella holmiensis, assembly GCF_025370255.1. Classification (GTDB taxonomy): domain Bacteria; phylum Pseudomonadota; class Gammaproteobacteria; order Enterobacterales; family Shewanellaceae; genus Shewanella; species Shewanella holmiensis. The sequence goes on along the minus strand of NZ_JAMTCD010000019.1, from coordinate 69,407 downwards.
ACTCATTTTTGGACATAAACGTTTTAGAAAAAGCTGTGTTTCAATTTACTTTTTATAAAAGTTTACCTTGCCTCCACTAAATTATAACCGTTACAAACAGACTTCAAAAGACTTAATAGTGATCCGCTCCTCCGCCTAGATCTGTTAATACAGCCATGAACTCACTGTTGTTTTTTAGATAGTCAGCCGATGGGTAATCCATAAACTGCATACAGATCATTTTTTCTATTTCAGTATCTTGTGCATTGCATTCACGAAAAGCTGCAATCCGATCTTCAAGCGCACGTATTGCGCATACTCCTTCCAAAGTTTTAACATCTTCCTTGAATTCAAATTTGAAATTTGAAAATGAAGCTCGCTGCGCTTCTATTAGCCCAAAAAATAAGTCTCAAATGATCTCAGCTGTTCGTTTTTATGGTTCAGCTGTACTTCAGCCCTAAGCTCTGTATTAGCTTGATTTTGTGGATTTAAGGACTGAATCAGCAATACCAAAGAGACAAAGCTAAGCAGTGGACTAACAAGCCCATTAAAGAAACCACCAAAATCAACCCAATCAGAGAGCTGTTCTGAGAGCTCATACCCCAGATTAAAATAAAACTGGAATACATAAGAAGTAACGACAACAACCATCAAACAGATAGCTGCAATTGAGTACCTATTAAGCATCGATAATACCTTCAACAATATATTTGATTACTACAAACGCCACTTGGAAAAACGCTGAGCGAGTGCTCAGCGTTTTAGTTGTGTATACTTCTATATATCGCCCCTTTATCGTAGGATTAAAAAGTCACTCGAGCACCTAATGCGTAACGGCTGCCGTACTGACGAGCAAATAGGAATTGCTCTTCAAATCGACCATAGCCTTGCTCAACTTCATTATTAAGGTTTATCCCCTCAAGGAAGACCGTTATATATTCGTTAATATCATAGTTGATACTGGCATCAAGCTGACCAAAATCCTTAGCATACTGTGGTGGCGCATCTGCTGACCCCTGAGATTGGCCTACACCAATAAGGTAACTATCACGCCAAGCATAAGTGAACTTTACCGATAATCCATCTTTCTCATAGAAAGCTTGGAAGTTAGCAGAATTACCTAAACCTTCAAGAGGTTGTTGTTGTGCTAGGCTATAAGGATCAAACTCAACATATCCATCGACAAATGTGCCATTAGCGCCAAGACCAAACCCCGACTCACCAAACACATGTTGCAACGCTAACTCGATCCCCTGCACTGATTTTTTATTACTGTTTATTGGGCTTGTTAGATCCCAGACAATTAAAGGATCTGAATCTAACGGTACAATCTGACCGTCAGCATTACCATGGCCATTAGAAATCATTTGCGCGAAAATGCTATTTTCATTAACGGAAGTACCTGCACTCTCGAGCTGTGAAATTGCCTCGAGATAACGTGGACTATTGTATACATCGTGCAGTCCGTCGATGGTAGTTTGCGAAGTCGAGCGTGAAACAAAGTTATCGACATCCTTGTGGAATAACCCAATCGCTGCATAACTTGCATCGGCATAGTAGTATTCCAAAGACAAGTCTAAGTTAAATGATTCCAGAGGTAGAAGCCCTGGATTGCCACTTCCCCCTCGACGAGCAACAATTTTAGGGCTACCACTTAAGCTTCTGCCTGCAACCATATCACCCAATAACGGGCGGGCAATGGTTTTGCCTGCAGAAAAACGAACCACTACGTCTTCAATCACTTCGGCGTCAATGTCTAACATAGGTAGCCAAACATCGTAATCACCAGTTTGGGTAAGATAATTATCATCTCCCCCATCAACATATTTCATGATCCACTCGGTAGGACTCGCCCAAACCACTTGCTCTTCAACTCTTTGTTTAACCGTGCTTGAGGTATCAGTTTGTTCATACCTTACACCTAAATTAACGTTCACACCGACATCACCAATGTCAAAACCCCATTTTGTGTTCAAATATAACGCAAGCAGGACTCAAGCTAAAAGACTTAAACCAGCGGCGTGGTGTCCGAACACAGGTACTCGAACTTGATGTTCAGTGGCAACGACATAAGTGCCGCATGGTGTTGTTTTGGCAAAAGAAAGACAAGCGTTACCTGTGGTGGCTGACTAATTTGCCGCGTGAGGAGTTTAGCTGTAAAGATGTTATGAAACTGTACCGAATTCGCTGGCAGATTGAGCTGCTATTCAAAGAGTGGAAAAGTCACAACAACCTAAAAAAATTTGTTACGCGTCAGCCACATCTGGTCAAAGGGTTGATTTGGGCTAGCCTGCTGAGTTTACTCATCAAGCGTTATATCGGCCGTGTCGCCCAGAGGTTGAAGAAAGTGCGTTTATCTATGTTTAAAATAGCCAAATCTACCCAAGGTTGGTTCGAGCCCATAATGAAATCGTTGGCAAGAAAATCAATAATTCAATTGAAGGCTGATCTGGGTTGGGCAATAACATTTATCATTGCAAACTGCTGTCGAGCCCAACAATCAAAATCTAGGCAAGACAACAGCTTGGAGTCGATATTGGAACATTTAAATGCTTAAGGTTCAGGCTATGAATAACCAATAAGCGAACTTGCTTTCAAATAGAATACTCCTGTCATAGCCCGAGTGAAAGACGCTGGTTTATTATGCGAGCATCAAAGATAGATCAAAATGATTATCTTGTTATTACACATCAAAACATCACTGAAAGAAAACTAATCGAAGATAAAATGGCTAAATTATCGCGTCTTGATGGTTTAACTAACATCGCTAATCGACGTTTTTTTGATGAGTTTTTAGAACATGAATGGTTGAGCTGCAGAATCCTGAAACAACCTCTTTCACTGGCAATTATCGACGTTGATAATTTTAAAATGTTAAATGACACTTATGGCCATCAACAAGGAGATGAGTGTCTAAAATCAATAGCAAATATAAGGCCAGGGGACATAGCTGCTAGATACGGAGGTGCTGAGTTTGTTTTATTATTTGGTACCACATCGCTTAAGGAAGCTGAATCATTACTTTATGAGTTTCAGCACACTATTCGCTTATTAAAAAACCTCCCTGAACTCCCTACATTAAGCATAGGGCTTGCATCAATCTACCCTTCGAGTGGAAATGATACCAAAACCCTACTGTGTAAATCTGATGAGCTAATGTACTTAGCAAAGCGTAAAGGTAAAAATCAACTATGTAGTCATTTAATCTCGTCGTAGTTCATAGTTTTCTGAGTTGCCATAGTGTGATTAATAAGCTATTCGACCTTAGCGTCATTTATTGCAAGCGAAACATTATCGTATTTTCCATGAACGCTCATATCACGATGGGAAAAAGTGAGTTGTGCCGAAAATTTAGATTAAGGTGTTCAGTTGAATTTATTAGCCTCAGCTCGATAAGTTGACAGTTGTTGTGGTTGAGTTAGCCTCAAACTCATCAATTGGAATGGGTTTACTAAACAAGTAACCCTGATAATGACAACAGCCTTCCGCTAGCAATATATCGCGTTGTTGTTCAGTTTCTACTCCCTCGGCAATAATATCTAAACCTAAACTGTCAGCCATAGCAATAATAGTCCGCACGATAGCGCGATCATTTTCTTCGACGACAACATCACGAACAAACGATTGGTCTATCTTGAGCTGATCAAGCGGTAGGCGTTTTAGATATTGCAATGAGGAATATCCTGTTCCAAAGTCATCAAGCGAGAATTGCACACCAAACTTTTTCAGGGCGAGCATGGTCTGAATCGTTGCATCAAGATTCTGTAGTAACATACTTTCAGTGAGTTCAAATTTTAACCGTTGTGGATTAATACCAAATGGCTCAATGATAGATTGAACTTTTTGGGCAAAGTCGGGTTGGTGGAATTGTTTTGCACTTACATTAATCGACAACATAAAATCACACATATGTTCCTGTTGTTGCCACAATTTTAGTTGAGCGCAAGCTGAGTTAAGTACCCATTCACCAATTGGTATGATAAGCCCTGTTTCTTCAGCAAGAGAAATAAATTCAATAGGCGATACCAAACCACGCTCTGGGTGATGCCAGCGTATCAGAGCTTCAGCACCCAAAGGCCGATTTGATTTATCTACTTGAACTTGGTAGTAAAGCTGGAACTGTTCACCAGAAATGGCACGACGTATGTCATTTTCAAGTGTAGAGCGAGCATTGATCTGGTCTTGCATTTTTGGGTTGAAAATACATATCGCATTGCGACCATCATGTTTAGCCTGATACATGGCAATATCGGCATGTTTGATTAATACTTCGGGGGAAATATCATGATCGCTAAACATTATGACACCGATGCTACAACTGCTATGGTATTCATGTTCTTCAAGTTGATAGGTCTGACTTAGGCTTGATAAAATCTTGTTTGCCACTTGTTTTGTATCTTCAGTGGCTTTATCAAGGTCTTTATGCAAAGACTCTAGTAAAACAACAAACTCATCACCGCCAAGGCGAGCAACTGTGTCATGTTCACGTATTGTTTCTTGTAAACGATCTGCCACCTGCTGTAATAAAACATCACCAAGTTCATGCCCAAGCGTGTCATTGAGGGTTTTAAAATGATCGATATCAAGGAACAGCAAAGCCCCTTTGTGTGCTGTCCTAGCGCTCAAAGCCAAGGCCTGTGATAAGCGATCCATGAATAAGCGTCGGTTGGGCAATTTTGTTAAAGGATCATGAAATGCCAATGCGTGGATCTCATTTTCGGCAGCTTTATTGGCGGTAATGTCGGTTAGGGTCGCGACATAATGGGTTACCTGATGTTGATTATTCATTACCGCAGTGATGCTGAGGTGCTCTGGATAAATTTGACCGTTTTTACGTTTGTTCCATACTTCACCTTGCCATGCCCCCGTTGTGTTAATGCTTTTCCACATAGCTGAATAAAAGTTTTCGTCGTGTCTTCCGGAGCTAAACATGCGAGGTTTTTTACCAATCACGTCAATTACTTCGTAGCCAGTGATGGCTGTAAATGACTGGTTGGCACGGAGGATAATGCCATTGACGTCTGTTACAAACATGCCTTCTTGAGACTCAAATGCAATGGCTGCAATCCGCATTTCTTGCGCTATTTTTTCACGCTCAGTAATGTCGATAAGCACACAATGGGTTTTTACAAAGTTTCCCTTTGTGTCTCTTTGAATTCGACCATTTAATATTACGGTAATAAGCTGGCCATCTCGCTTTTCTAGTGTTAATTGAGTGCTAACATGGCCCGCTTTTTTAAATGACTTAAATTGGCAAGGAAATTGATCCTGAATTTCATCCATCCAAATTTCACCAAATGTTATTCCTAAAATTTCTTCTCGAGAATAACCCAGCATGTCACAAAGCTGTTCATTGGCATCAATAAAGCGCCCCTCTGCATCTAAAGATTGATAAGCAATGGGTGTTTGTTGAAATAATTCTCTAAAGCGAGATTCACTTTCTACAATCTGTTGCTGTACTTTTTTACGTTCTGTAATATCAGTAAACACGGTGGCAAATTGATTAGCCATTGGTGAAAAAACTGAAATATTAAAATGGCGTTGTAGTGGTTCAAAGTAAACCTCAAAACTATAAGGCTTGCCTGTTTTAACTACCTGAGCATAATTTTCCAGAAAAGGGGCAGGATTTAAGCCATAAACCTCAGTCGCTAATTTACCGCTTGCGTTGATTGATGTTATTCCCGTTTGAGCTTCAAAAGCGCGATTTACCTCGAGTATACGATAGTCTATAGCTTGGTTATTCTCATCGTAAACCAGCTCATGTAATGCTAAGCCCTCGCTCATATTTTGAATAAGTGATTTGAATTTGACCTCACTTTCAAAAACGATATTTTCAGCGTGCCTAAGTTCGGTGAGATTCAAGCCGAAGGCAAAGTTTTGATCATTAAGGGTCGTGAATCCCCATAAAATATTTTTCTTTGAACCGTCCTTGCAAGTGACGATAACTTCCATTGGCTCAATATCTGATTGGGCTTTAATTGCCTGATCAACTTTTAATAACCATTCCTCACTTATTTGATCACGATAGCTTTTATCTGGATAAGCTAAAGGCCACCATGTTGCAGCCGAAGGCACTTCATCGATGGTATAGCCAAATAACTTAGTAAAGGTAGGGTTAATGTAGGTTGCGACTTGCTCTACATCAGAAGACACATAGACCGCCACTGGAATACTTTCTATCATGGCTTTGAAGGTCGTTTCGTTTGCCTTTAATGCTTCTCGTGCTTTTATCTTTTCACTTATATCATGGGAAAATCCAATCGTTCCTACCAGTTTACCGAACGAGTCAATTAGCGGGCTTTTGAATGTTTCAGTATAACGAGTCTGACCGCCCTCTATTACAGGCTCTTGTTCAATATGTTTTGTTGTTTGAGTTGATAACACTTCTTCATCATCAAGTTGATAATGCTCTGCTAACTCTTTAGGCCAAATATCAAAATCAGTTTTCCCCAGTATCTGGCTTGCATCAGTCAACTCCAAGAGAACGGCTAATTTCTTATTTATATTAAGATAATGGCCATTAGTATCTTTCTGCCAAATTAAAAATGGGGCATTATCTAAAATGGCTCGTATGCTCGATTCACTTTGCTGTAATGCTGTCTTGGCAAGATAATGCTGCCCAGTAATCGTGAGTAATAATATTTGCAATAACCCGCTGAAAAGTAATCCAATAAGTAATATTTGCCATGCCAAAAGCGTTAGATGAGACTCAATATAATGGCCTGTTGGAATAAGGGTTAATTGCCATGTACGACCACCAAAATCAATATCGGTTTGCCATTGGTATTCTTGATTCGTTGAACTGGATTTTACATGTGAACTAAATAAAGTTTTGTCAGTATTCAGAGCATGTTTGTCTTCAAGTCGTATTTCTATATCTTCCATCAAACCTTGTGAAAACAGAAAATGCATCATATTTTCTATGCGCACCGAGGCCACGGCAAAGCCAGATATGGCATCTCTCAGTGTATTATTTACAGGTGCGATAACTAATATCGAAGTACTTGGTTCTGTATCTTGAACGAGTTTAATCGGTGATGTTATTGCTAGCTGTCCCGTTTGAAGTACCTGTGTGATGGCTTTGAACCTAACTGGATCTGAAGCAATATCGTAGCCTAAAGCTTTTTTATTGGGTTCAAAGGGAGATATATAAGTTATAGGTGCATAGTGATCACGGATTTCAGCGCGAACGATATTGCCTTGTACGTCCTTTTCGGTAATTTGAAATGTAGGCATGTTTAAGTGTTTAGCTAACTGAGTTTCAAAATTTGCTCGTTCAGGGGCAGAAAAATACTTGTTCCAACCGATCCCATGCAAGTCTGGATGTAGGGTGAATAGCTCGCGTGTATAGCTTTCAAATTTAGTAAAGGTGAGATCTGGGTACATTTGCATCAAGTTACTAAGCGATATCACGGTTTCTGTAAAACCAATGAGTTTGCTTTTAATATGATGTTCTAGCCCAATGCCAGTGTTTTGCATCCGGTTTTTGATTTGATGGTTTTCACTACTAGCGACATAGAAAAAAATAGGAAAAACCATTAATAATGAGAGCAAAGTGGGAATGATTACAGTCCGCAAGCGATATTTCGCAAGTACCTTATCACGATATAGAAGGATAAGTGCGATAGGGGCAAACAAAAGTACGCCAGTCGTGTCACCAATCCACCAATTTAACCAGCTTGATGCAATATAATCCGTAGAAATAATGCCAAATAAATATAACGTAATGTTAGCCCAAGTCGATGAGGCCAAGCTCGCCAAAGGGGACGCTAATGTTAAAAATAGTACAATTTCGCGAAACGTTGTCAGCGCTTTCCAATTGATTTGTGAAATGTTTACCAGATACAAGGCGACTAACGCCTGAATACTTGCACCTATTGCAATTAATAGCGCAATAAAAACTGACTGTATCTCGAAGGCTTCACTGCTTCCTGCTACCCAAAGGTTTAGAAAAAATGAACCCAGCCACACTCCTGGTAATAATCGAATTCCGCCATATAGGATTGCGCTAACTGCGATACCAGCAGCAGGAAATATTGCTGTTGCGTAACCAGGAGGCATAGCAAGCTCTAGACCTGCTATCCCCAGTACAAAATAGATAGTCGCCAGAGTTATAACTTGGATGAAAAGTTTTAAGGAAATACTAGAGTTAATCGTCAATTATGGATGCCTCCAGTCCTTAATATTTCAAAAAATCATTTATAGAATATAGTTGTAGTCGCTATGTTGAGTCTCTTTAATATTATTTTTAAGTTGAAAAGAGAACATAGCTTGCTAAAGTAACCTCAAAATTAATCTCCCCCCCGATTTAAAAACACATCAAAAAACTTAACTAAGTGGATTTGATTACAATAATCTAAAAACTAATATAATCAAATACACGTTCTGTATCTTCCATCAACTGCTTACACCTTATAGTGTGCAATATCCGACTCCATTGACTCAGCTAATCGGGCTAAATCTTCGGTAGCCGCGCTACTTTGTTTAGCCCCCTCTGCGGTTTGGTCTGAAATGTCACTGATGTTAGTGATATTAATATTGATCTCTTCCGTCACTGAACTTTGCTGTTCTGAAGCGGTCGCAATTTGAGCATTCAAGCCATTGATTTCTTCTATACTACTCAAAATACGTTGCAGGGCATCTTTTACTAACATCGATTGCTCAACACTTAATTTCACTTGCTCGGTGCCACTTTTCATTAGCTGCATCGATTCTTGTGAACCTTGCTGTAATCGCTGGATCATTTTCATGATTTCTTCAGTAGAGTCTTGTGTACGTTTGGCAAGCGAACGCACCTCATCAGCTACTACTGCAAAACCTCTGCCTTGTTCACCTGCTCGCGCGGCTTCAATAGCGGCATTAAGTGCCAGTAAATTTGTTTGCTCTGATATCCCTTGAATAACATCAACCACACTGCCAATTTCATCTGAATGTTGAGCGAGCAGGGTCATTGATTCGCTGGCTCTAACTAAATCAGTCGCAAGAGCATCGATCACAGAAATACTCTCATTTACAATCGCCTGTGCTCCATGTGCAGCAGAATTAGCTTCTTCAGATACAGTTGCCGCACCAGCAGCACTTTGAGCGACTTCACGAACAGTGGCAGAAAATTGATGAATAGCGGTAGCAATTAATTGTGTTTGCTGCTGCTGTTCTAATACATTCCGTTGAGTTTGCGTCGCGACAACGGCATTTTCTTCAGCAGAGCTGGCAAGCCGTGAGGTTGACTGATGTGTATTGATTACCGCACGTTGAAAATCGGATGCGATACGATTGACATGTTCGGCAATGTGAGAAAACTCATCATTTCCACCGAGGTTGATTCGTTTGGTCAAATTACCTGAGGCAATTTCAACAGCAGTGCTTTCTAGCTGAGTAACCGCCTGATTAACTCGCTTAATAATGAAGCTTGAACTCGATACGATAACTAACATGCTCAGTCCAGAAAAAATCGCTACTAACCATATGTAAACGGCTGTATTGGCTTGCGATGCTTCAAAGCTCATTTTGCCTTCATTAATTTGTATATCCAAAAATGACTGAGCTATCGCACTGATATCTTTAAACAAGGGATTAATTTGCGTGAGTAAGATGAGGTTAGAGTTTGTATAATCGCCTTCACTTAATGCCGCTATAGCAGGCTCAAATCCTTTGTTAGTCACATTGTCGAGTAACTTGACTAATTCATTGATCTGCTGGCGTTCAGAGTCATCAAGATCTGAGCTTATAATCTCATTATCAACAATGTTATGCAGTAACGCGATTGACTGCTGAGATGCTTCAATATGTACCGACAAGGGATGACTATGCATCTCGTAAAATTCATTAGTTGGATTGTGTTGAAACCCTAACAGTAAACCACTACGCGCTTTTTCTAGTTCGTTAAGTATTTTACCTGCCCGAATACTGTGCTGCATTCCTTGCTTATAAAGATCCCCGATAGACGCTCCTGAATCCTGCATGCCTGTAATGCCTTCGTAACCTAAAAATGCAAAAGCCACAATTATCAGGGAAATGTTCAATTTGAGCTGAACTCTCACTGATTTGAACCTGTCAAAAAAACCACCTGTTTTAGTTGTATTATCGAGCTTACCTTGCGCTAATGACGGTTCCAAAGTTGACATAATATCTTCTCTTTATACTTTGTTATTTTTGATGCTAACTAATTATGAGTACTCAATTTAAGATAGACCCACTGATATAAAACATCGACTCAATACAGGATAAGTTGAGTTAATTCAGTGGGTAAGTTGATCTAAATCAACTTTTTTAAGCTTTAAAATCATATTGACTAGTTCAGCTAAAATCAGGTCTATTTTCATGGCTATTACTTTCAATTGCTATCATCTCTCGCCAAGTTTGAATATCAACAGGCTTTGAAAAATAATACCCTTGATAAATGTTACAGTTTTTTCTTTTCAAGTATTCGTATTGCTCTTTAGTTTCGACACCTTCAGCAACACTATTGACCCCTAATGCATGAGCCATATCAATAATGGCATCGACAATCACATAATCATTTTCACTGTCTTCAATATCATCAATAAAATATTTGTCTATTTTTAATTCAGAAATAGGCAACTCTTTTAAATAAGCAAGGCTTGAATAGCCTGTGCCGAAATCATCAATAGAAAAACGAAAACCGTGTTTACTTATTTCATTCATCACTTGCTTTACTAGTGCAATGTCAACGATTAATGCTGTTTCAGTGAGTTCAAGCACTAACATATTGGCTGATATTTTCATTTCAGTGACTAAGTCTATTAACTTATCAGAAAAATTTGCAGCTACTATTTGCTTAGCACTGATATTAACAGAGACACTCGTTTGTAATCCTAAGTGCATTAATTCTTGAATAGCCATACATGCATTTGCTAATACCCAATCTCCAATTTTTATAATGGCATCGGTTTCTTCAGCTAATGGGATGAATTCAGCAGGGCTAACCCATCCATAAACGGAGGAATTCCATCTAATAAGTGTTTCAAAGGAATTTATCTCACCGGTATTGGTATACTGAGGTTGAAATGCCAAAGATAACTCTTCACTTTCAGTAATGCTTTTTAAAAGTTTATGCAGCTGAACAAAACGATCAAACTCTTCAACTCCTTCTTCTAAGATGTGATGGAAACCAAATGGAGCGTGCTTTTTTGCACTTCGCAGCGCATGACCAAGAATATGGTTGATGCTTTCATAGGATTGCCTATCCGGCTCAAAAGTTGCCGCACCTAAAGACGCAGTGAGTACAATATCATTATCACCTACATTTAAGATATAATTTTGGGGATCAAGTAAAGTAGTCTTAATGAAATTTAGATTTAATTTAAGAAAATCATCTTTTGTAAAAACCTTATTATATAAAATGACAAATGAATCACCGCCGTATCTATAAATATTGAAATCGTTACCAATTGCGATACCAAGGTTTACTGCTATTTGCTTTAAGACTCTATCACCTTGTTCAAAACCAAACTGCAAATTAAACTGTGACATTTTATCTATATTTAACATTAGAGCATAAATACACTGACTTTTAATTGAGGCAAGAAGCAATAAATCTTTACATTCTTTTTCAAACCATTGATTGTTCTTTAATTGAGTCAATTTGTCCGTATAAGCGATATTATAAATGGTATCTTGAGCTAATATTCGTTCAGATATATCTCGAATAACCCCTATGTATTGAACTTCACCAAGTGAAAATGATTGAGTTATGGCCAATTCGATCTGAAAGATATCGCCATTCTTACGTTTAGCGGTTAATTGACGACCAACACCAATGATTTTTGGCACACCAGTATTTTCATATGACTGCATATAATGATGATGTTGGAAGGCATAAGGTTCAGGCATTAATTTTGATATATCTTGACCTATAAGCTCGTTAGCTGAATATTGAAATATACTCAGAGCAGCTTGGTTGACGTGCTGGATAACCCCGGAGCGACAAATCGTAATAACTGCTTCATTGATATTATTTAAAATATTATCTAGTTTTTGTGAACGCTCACTTTCTTGTAATAATAGTGATTTTTCTTTAGTAATATCTTCAAAAGCACCATAGACGCTCGTAATACGACCTTTATCATTCATTAAGGGTTTACAAGTAACTTTTAGCCATTTTTCTATGCCTTTGGCATCAACAAACTCAAAATCTTCTTCGAAACATTTACCATTTGTTAATACGCTTTTTACAACTTCATTTACTCTTTTACGTTCGTGTTCTGCGAAAAAACATTTAACTTGCTTTGTCGTTAATTTACTATCTTTTGAAAATTGACATATTGAATATACCTCATCTGTCCAAAAGACTTGTTTAGTTTCAATATGATATTCCCACGCACCAGTTTTTGAAATCACTTCTACTTCTTTAAATAAAGATAAATGTGAGTTAGTTTGATAATCAAGATGGCATTTTTGAATGTAAGTGCATATAAAATTAGAAAAGATATCAAATATTTTTAATTTTATTGGTAATTCAGATTTTGGCTTAAAGAATAACGCAACTAAAATCCCAATAGGATCGCCAGCTTCATTTTTTATCGATGAACCAATATAGCCTTCAACCTTCAAATCTAACAGGGTTTTATCATCAGGAAATAACTTAGCCGTGTCTTTCGGGAAGCAACAAACTCCGTCATTTAACACTTGTTCACAGGGAGAGCCCTCTAAGTTATAGGTTAAGTTGTTTACCCTTTTTTGTTCTCTTATCGTAATGATAGTTGAGGCTGTTTTTCCATCCCTTACCCCTAAAAACAAAATACCAGCGTTTAAATCAATATTTAATTCTTGAAGATGTTTAACCAAAACAGTCTCTTGCGACTCCACAATGTGTCGAAATGAAACTTCATTAAATACTTTTTGATATTTAAACATTATGCCTATACCTGATAAATAAATGCTAAAGTATTTATTGCTTAAAGCGTACAACAAGTTCTTCTAACTCATCTGCTGTCTTTTTAAGTTGAGTTATCGAGTCAGATGTGAGATTTGCACTGGCAGCGCTATCATTTGCTAAATCAGAAATATTAACAATTTGACGATTAATATCCTCTGCCACATGGGCTTGCTCCTCTACAGCAGTCGCCATCTGTGTTGACATTTGAGCAATTTGCTCAACCGCTTCAGATATTCCGTCAAGCATTTGAGCACTTTCAACAACCTTATCAAGCCCATCATCAGCAGCTTTTGTCCCAAGGTTGGCAGTATCTACCGCATTCTGTGCTTTTGAGGTCAATTCGCGCACAATCTGATAAATATCTTGTGTTGATTCTTGTGTACGCTTTGCTAAGGTACGAACCTCATCTGCTACAACGGCAAAACCTCTACCTTGTTCGCCTGCTCTAGCCGCCTCTATCGCCGCATTAAGAGCAAGTAGATTTGTTTGGTCTGCTATTTGTTCAATGATTTGTGCTGCTTGTGCAATACAAGTAGTTTGAGTTGAAACCTCACTCACTGAGGCGCTAATATCTAAAACCGTATCTCTTAACCTTTGTATCGATTGGCGGGTGACTTCTGCAACCTTAGTTCCTTTAATCGACAAACTATGGGCTATTTCTGCATGGTTAGCAGTATCAGACACGTGTTGTGAGACTTCAGCAATCGCAGTGGTCATCTCATTCATTGCGGTGGCAACTTGAAAAGTCTCTTCTTGCTGTTTTTGTATTTCACCACAATTTTTTACGGTCAAGTTATAGCCCAGCTCAGCACCTTTGTTAACATGCATTGCCGCATTTTCAATACGAGTAAGAATAGTCCCTAAATGTGCATTTGAACTTAAAATAGCGACTTCGAGTAAGCCTAGTTCACCATGTGACTTTGTATAGGTTTTTGCTGCTAGCTCATGAGAAAAACTCGTTTTAAGCATATTATTCAAAGCATTTATTATTGATTTACTTTTTAAATATACCATCGCAGCAAAAATAATAACCCCAATGAAAAGAACAATTTCAGAAACACCTTGCTGACCGGACATAAAAAATAATCCGGAGGCTATAAGGGTTACAAGAAGTAATAAATATTCGGATGCAATATGCAGAGATTTTGATGTATTTTTGCCGTTATTAATCTGGGCATATAACATTTCCGCTCTTGCGACATCTTCGCGTTTAGGACACGAGCGAACAGATTCATAACCAATCACTTTACCTTTGTCTGTCATCGGTGTGACATAGGCATCAACCCAGTAGAAATCACCATTTTTACAACGATTCTTTACTAAGCCCATCCAAGGTTTACCCGCTTTTAGATGTGACCACATTATGCCAAATGCTGCTGCGGGCATCTCTGGATGACGAACAATATTATGTGGCTGACCAACTAATTCGCTCTTTTGAAACCCACTAACACTAACAAAGGCATCGTTACAATCAAGAATATTCCCCTGAGTATCGGTGACGGAAATTAGCTTTGTGTTAGGAGAAAATGTCCTTTCTTTTTTGGTTATAGGCGTATTTGATTTCATATGTCCCTATTAATCTTCTAGTTTCATTTTAATGTAAGGTAGGCTTGGTCTAGTAGTAATTGTAGATGTAGAGAATGAAACTTGCCCATTGAATTTGAACCATTTTTGAGTATTTTCTCTGATTTTTTAAAAATCTTATTCTCATAGACTATATCGTCGGATCATTAAATAAGTTAATCGTAGAACAAATGATTTGAGACGCACATCACACAACCTGATAACAAAAAGACAACATCAGGCAAAAAAAGATAAAAATTAGATAGAAAATAGGTAAATAACTGATAGGGAGCGAATTTTGAAGTACGATTTATAGACAAGAATAGTGAAGCATCTTAGCTAAATTGCAGTTACATAGTGTCTGTTACACACCATCCATAAAGCATGAACTGTGTTTTTGGCTTATTTTACTCCCCTTTTAAAAGATGTTTGCGGATGTCAGTTTGTAAAACATAGCGTTAAAAGAGATTGTTGAAAAAAGCTATAAAGCCAGCAGAGCGAAAGGTATAAGCCCACTATGCCATTCATGAATATGGCCTAGGTGTTGTGTTGGCTTGTGATACGATGACTATCAGTCGTTGCACATTTTATTATTAATGCAAACGCATCGATGATGAGGATATTATTGAGGCAGTATCAGACATTGCAGAAAAGCACAGAGCTTATAGGTTTCGGAAGATATTTAAACGGCTACGTTTACTTGGTCATAAATGGAATCATAAACCTGTGTATCGCGTTTATTGTGGTTTAAAGCTTAACTTACGACGAAAAGGCAAAAAGCGCTTACCCTCTCGAGAGCCAGAATCTCTCGCGTTACCTGCAAAGGCCAATGAATGTTGGGCAATAGATTTTATGAGCGATAATTTATTTTCAGGGAAATCATTCAGAACATTTAATATCATTGATGGCAAGCATCCTTAGTCATACGGATACTAATAAGCTTAAGCGTAGTCTCAGACAATCTGCCTACATTGTCTGAGTCAATTCCCCTGAAAAACCACCCTAACGTTAAAAAAAACCGTTGATAATAAAAGGCTTTTCCGTATTTACTATGGCGAAGGAATTGTATCCTAATATACAGGTTCCCTAGGCTCAAACACTATAGATACTGACACAAAAAAGCCCCCATCATTTCTGATGGGGCTTTCTCGATAAATATGGTGGAAGGATAGCCTGCTTGTTATAAACAGGAACCCTAGGTTTGAATCCTTACCATTTACCAAACAAAAAGGCCTTATCTTTCGATAAGGCCTTTTCATATTTAATATGGCGGAGGGATAGGGATTTGAACCCTAGAACGGGGTAAACCGTTGCCGGTTTTCAAGACCGGTGCATTCGACCACTCTGCCATCCCTCCGAACGCCGCGAATAATATGACAACCTCTTGAAGCTGTAAAGCCCTAATTTAAAATAATTGTCTATATGATTACTTTAAAACCAATGTGGTTAGTCTTTAGACTGCTTTATTGCTATACGTGCAGGATCTGGCATGGTGAAAGAGTTTTGTAAGCTTTTCCATGTTACATGCCGACTTGTGTAATAGGCGCCAAACACTATCACTGAACAAATTAATATACCTAAACCAATTGCCTGCTCACCTGCTCCTGCGAATGCTGCCACAATACTTGATGCTCCAAATGCGACACTGATTTGAATAAAATTCTGTAAACCCGCAGCTTTAGCGGCATCATCTTTGAATGTTTGCAATGCATTGTTCACAACAATAGGGTAAATCGCACCATTCGCTGCAGCCATAAAAGCAAATACAATTAATAGTGGATAGATAGTCGTCATCTCAAAAACGATCGTTATGATTGAGATTAATATTGTCGTTGTAAAAAACAGACCCAATTGTACTTTTAATGCGGTTTGGCTACCGAGACGTTTGATCAGAATTTTACCGCCATACCCACCAACAATGAACATTATTGTTTGCGGAATAAAACTTAACCCAATGGCTGTTGCATCAAAGCCAAACTTATCCATCACCGCAGGCCATAACGTTAGATATGAAAAGAAGGCACCTGAGCAAGCGGCAAATATCATCACATTACCCACATAAAATGGATTTGCTAACATCTGTTTAAAGGTGATGGCTTTATTTTTGTCCGCATGGATGGCTTCAACACTTGGCTTATCGGCTTTGACAAAAAACTGGGTCATTAGAATCAATATGGCACCCAATAAAGCTAAGCAAACAAAAATACTTTGCCATCCCCAATATGATAAGAAGAACGCACCTATTAATGGTGCTATTGCGGGTGATAATGCAACTAATGGCATAATGTTCGACAATACATGCTGTGACTCTTCAGCGTCATACTTTTCGATAACCAAAGCTTGCCAGATAACACTTGCACTACACACACCAATGGCTTGGATGAAACGGCCAATATTCATCATCACAATATTATCGCTGACAATGATCAAGCCGGTTGCCAATACAAATAACATTAAGCCTAAAAGTAATGAATTTCGTTTGCCCCATTTTTCAACTAACTTGCCATAAAGTAGTTGACCAAAAGCTAAACCCGCTAAGAATGTCGTAAGTGACATTGCCACATCTGCAGTTGATGCGTTAAGTGAGCCTTCAATTGATTTAAAAGCAGGCAAATACATATCTGTGGCAATAAAACACAGCATACTCAAAATAGTTAAATAGAGAAAAAAACCAGCTTTCTCAATAACACCTGGGGATTTTTGTTGTTTACTCATATCTAATACTCAAATTATTTTTCATTAGACATAGTGTAATTATTAGAAATTATTCTGTGAAACGTTTATATTCGAACATAGCTATCAAAAAATATCACAGCAAAGGTTTTACTATGCTTTCAGAGCAAACACTCCATATGATCGACATCGTTGCCAGATTAGGCAGTTTTACCGCAGCGGCAAATGAGTTACATAAAGTGCCCTCTGCGGTAAGTTATGCCGTCAAACAGGTAGAGACAGATATTGGCGTAGTGTTATTTGAGCGACATCATCGCTCGGTAACCTTAACTGAGCCAGGTAAGCACTTTTTGCAACACGCACGAGAATTGCTCAGGCAAATGGATGAGCTTAAACGTGAAACACAACGGGTAGCTAATGGCTGGCAACCGACCTTGTCGATTGCGCTAGATAACATTGTACGTGCGGATAAAATTAGCTCTTTAATTGCAGACTTTTATCGACACTTTAATGATGTGGAATTAATCATTCAAATCGAAGTATTTAATGGGGTTTGGGAATCATTGGCCAGTGGGCGAAGTATGGTGGCAATTGGCGCGACCACTGCGATACCTGTGGGTGGTGTTTATCAGTATCGTGATATGAAGGATATTGAATGGGCTTTTTTAGTCAGTAAAAATCATCCACTAGCCGAAATTGATAGACCGTTAATTGATGATGAACTTCGTCAATATCCGGCAATTTGTCTTGAAGATACCTCTAGAGAAATCCCTAAACGTACCACCTGGTTATTAGACAACCAGCGACGTTTAGTCGTACCAGATTGGATCCGTGCAATTAACTGTTTTCGTTCTGGTTTAGGTATTGGTTATATGCCAATCCATCTTGCACAGCCTTTTATCACCAGTGGGATGTTAATTGAAAAAACATTACAAAATCCTAAACCATCAAGTCCGTGTTGTTTAGCGTGGGACCAAGACCGTATGTCCCCTGCTCTTCAATGGGTGCTTGATTATTTGGGTGACACAGAGAAGCTTCATCGTGAGTGGTTAGCTTAATTTAGCCTAATAACTTGAATATTAATAAAATAGCCCCATATGTAAATGTAATGTCGCTATTCAATTGTTACAATGAAATTTGTGCCAAACGCTAATTTTTAAGATTCAATTAAGTTAGCTTGTTGACAATGAAGCGAATAAAAAATTAACACGCTTTAATGATAAGTTGGCTTTATTATAATGATGGACGCAGCAATTTATATTAAGCTGGCCGTTCATTAACGAATTACTGTCAGTCAGTTTATAACAAAGCTGCCTGGTTCAACACGCTAGAACACGTATTTAAATGTCTTGGAGACGCTTATGAATCAACACACTTTGTCGAGCCAACATGCTACGACGATGGAAACAAACAAACTCATTAAAAACACCTATATGCTGCTTTCAATGACGTTAGCATTTGCTGCTGTTATGGCTGGTGTTGCAATGGCATTGAATATTGGTCCCTTTATGTCAATCGGTCTGTCTTTAGGCAGTATCGTTGTGATGATGGTGACATTGAAAAAAGCTGATAACGCTTCTGGTTTAGCATGGATTTTTGCTTTCACTGGTATGCAAGGTGCATCACTGGGTTATATCTTAAATCACTATGTTGGCTTAGCAAACGGTCCTGAATTAATCATGCAAGCTTTCGGTTTAACATCGATTATTTTCGTATCGTTATCGGCTTACGCTATAACCACCAAAAAAGACTTCAGCTTTATGGGTGGTTTCCTGTTTGCCGGATTACTTGTGGTGATTGGTGCGTCGCTGATCAACATGTTTGTTGGCAACGGTGTCGCATTCATGGCTATTCAAGCTGCGGTAGCCATGTTAATGGTGGGCTTAATCTTGTTTGATACAAGCCGTATCGTCAACGGTGGTGAAACAAACTATATTCGTGCCACCATTTCATTATTCCTAAACTTTATCAACTTATTCATGGCCCTACTTCATTTATTAGGCATGGGTAACGACGATTAATCGTCATTGCTGATAAATTAAGATAAAATGACTCTACTTTAGGGTCATTTTTTTTATAATGAATAAATTCATCGTCCAAGTTAACGGTCCCGCTTATGGGTCTACTGCCAGCATCAGAGCCCTTAAGTTCTGCCAAGCGGCTACCTCTGCAGGCCATCAGGTAATCAAAGTATTTTTTTACCAAGATGGTGTGCAAAACAGCAATTCATTACATTGTCCGGCCTCTGATGAAATTAATCTGCATCAACTATGGGTTGAGTTTTCTCACTCACAACAAGTGCCACTTATCAATTGTGTATCTGCAGCGCTAAGGCGCGGGGTTTTATCTGAGCAAGATGCCGAAGAAAATAACAAGTCACAATGGAACAGTGATAGCACATTCACCATGGGCGGCTTGGGAGAATTGGTCAGTGGTATCGAACATGCCGATCGTTTAGTGTGTTTTTAGGACAATAATATAATGAAAAAAGTGTGTATTGTATTTCGGCATTCCCCTTATGGCACCACAACCACCCGTGAAGGGATTGATTTTGCTTTATTAAGTGCCAGTTTTGAGCAACAAGTGTCGCTGGTATTTTGTGATGAAGCTGTATTGCATCTATTACCCAATCAACAGGCAACGTTAGCGGGTAGCAAAGATTATGTCTCGGTTTTTAAAGCCTTTGACTTATACGAAATAGACACGGTATTGGCCTGTAAGCAATCTCTTGAAACGCTTGGTATCAATCAACATGAGTTAGCCATTGATGTGCAAATAGCAGAGGCTGTTGCCATTAGTGCTGCACTCGCGGACGCTGATGAGGTATTGGTATTTTGATTTTACATCACATTCAAACATCCACTAGCCATGACAATGCATTACGTTTATGTTTACGGTATATCAGCCCAGGCGACAGCATTATTCTAACAGCTGATGCGGTCAATGTTTTACTTTACCCAGACTTGATTATCTTGTTGGCAGCTATACCTATTTATATTTTAAAAGATGATGTCGAAGCGCGTGGATTACGATCTAAATTAACGACTATACGCAACATTGAAATTAATCTGATCGATGAACATGAATTCGTCTATCAAACGCTGCGACACAACAAGGTGATTACATGGTAAGTTCAACTTTTGAATTTATGTTTGAGTTTAACGGCCAAGCAATCGAGACCGATAAACAGGGTTATTTAAAAAACGTCGAGGATTGGCAACAAGACATGGCGCCAATACTTGCGGCGACTGAAAACATTGAATTGTCAGACGCACATTGGGAAGTGATCCACTTTGTACGTCATTTTTACTTAGAATACAAAACCAGTCCGGCTATTAGAGTATTGGTAAAAGCGATTGGGCAAAGTTTAGGGCCAGATAAAGGCAACTCAAAGTATCTTTATACCCTATTCCCCGTTGGCCCTGCAAAGCAGGCAACTAAGATTGCAGGCCTACCAAAACCCGCTAAGTGCCTCTAAGTAGAGTATATTGAATTCAGCTTATTGAGCCATCTGTTAACCCGAGTTGAGGTTAGTTAGTTAGTGAGCAATTCAATCCAAACATAGCTGCCAAGCTAAAAACATAAAGCCCCGAAGAGCAATTCTTCGAGGCTTTATGTGTTGCAGGCAAATTACGGTAACGTATTTTCAAGTAAAATATATAAGGCCTGGCTCAGCTGAACTAATACCACAAAACCAAAAAAATACATCACAACAGAATATACCACACTGTTATTTTTAGGCTTTCGAGCCATGAATTAACTTTCTCAACAAAAATATCTAATGCTGCTATTTTTAATGAAAAAGTCGTTCCAAGTCAATAACTTTCGGATTTATCCGATAACTTCTAAACCACCCATATAAGGACGTAATACTGCAGGTACCGTAATAGTACCATCTGCATTCTGGTAGTTTTCAATAACCGCCACCAAAGTACGACCTACGGCTAAACCCGAACCATTTAAGGTGTGTAATAAAGCGGGTTTGTTGTCCACTTTATTGCGGTATCTAGCCTGCATACGACGCGCTTGAAAATCCTTCATGTTTGAACAAGAAGAGATTTCACGGTAAGTATTTTGCGCCGGTAACCACACTTCAATATCAAATGTTTTACTTGCACCAAAGCCCATGTCACCAGTACACAAAACAACTGTACGGTAAGGGAGTTCCAGCGCTTCTAAAATGCTTTCAGCATGTTTAGTTAACTCATCTAATGCCGCCATTGAATGATCTGGGTGAACGATTTGCACTAACTCAACTTTATCAAATTGGTGCTGACGAATTAAGCCACGTGTATCACGGCCGTAAGAGCCAGCTTCACTTCTGAAACATGCTGTTAAGGCAGTCATTTTTATCGGTAATTCAGCTTCATCAACAATCGTATCACGCACCAAGTTAGTCAGTGGTACTTCGGCTGTTGGGATCAAAGATAGACTTTGGGCTTCTTCAGTTGCTGGTTTGGTGTGGAATAAATCTTCGCCAAATTTAGGCAATTGTCCTGTACCTAATAAGCTATCTTCATTCACTAATAACGGCACATAGGCTTCAGTATAACCATGTTTATTAGTATGAGTATCAAGCATGAATTGACCAAGGGCGCGATTTAAACGCGCGATTTGACCTTTCATCACAATAAAGCGCGAACCAGTAATTTTAACGGCATTTTTAAAGTCTAAACCTTGTAGAGCTTCGCCTAAATCAAGGTGATCTTTAACTTCAAAATCAAACGCTTTAGGGGTACCCCAACGTCTCACTTCGACGTTGTCGTTTTCATCAGCACCTTGAGGCACGGCATCGTCTGGTAAATTAGGCAGACTCATTGCAAGTAGATTTAATTCTTGCAATAACGCGGTTAACTCGGTCTTTTTAGCGTCTAACTGAGCACCTAAATCACCGACTTGTGCCATGATCGAACTTGTATCTTCACCACGTGCTTTAGCTTGACCAATGGACTTAGAAATCGCATTGCGAGAAGCCTGCAGCTCTTCGGTGTCGACCTGTAGCGTTTTACGCTTGTCTTCTAATGCCGAAATGTGCTCTACATCTAAGGTAAAACCACGGGCAGCTAAACGTTTAGCTGTGTCTTCAAGTTCGTTACGCAAAAATTTTGGATCTAGCATGTTGTCAGTTCTTTTTAGTTAAACGCGAGAAAAAATTAGTTGCTGACCTAAGTACACCATGAATAAACACAGGGTCACGTTCAACAACACATTAAGCATACTTTTAAACCATAAACCCTCTTGCATCAGCAATAAGGTTTCGTTAGAAAAAGTAGAAAAGGTAGTTAATGCTCCAAGTAAGCCAACAGCTACAAGTGACTTTACTTCAGGGCTTAAATGGCTAAGTTGCCCTAAGGCATAAACTATCCCCATTAAAAACGATCCTAATACGTTGACCAACAGTGTACCAAAAGGGAAACTGCTTCCAAATACTTGGATCATAAAAATTGAAATAAGATAGCGCAAAACAGCGCCAATTGAACCGCCCAATGCCACAAACAGTATATTAGTCATAGCGTTTTAGCTCACTATGTTGATCTCGTTGGGCTAAATTGGCCAATTTATCTTGAATGCGCTTTTCAAAACCACGATTTGTTGGCTGATAAAAATGTGCATCTTGTAGTGATTCAGGAAAATAATTCTCACCTGCCGCAAAGGCATCAGGCTCATCATGGGCATAGCGATATTGTTGGCCATAGCCAATATCTTTCATTAGCTGAGTGGGTGCATTTCGTAAATGGTTTGGCACAGGTTCATGCCCTGTTTGCTTAGCCAAGTCTCTAGCTTGCTTAAATGCAGTATAAACAGCATTACTTTTAGGGGCACTGGCAAGATAAAGCACAGCTTGTGCGATGGCTCGCTCGCCTTCTGCTGGACCTAAACGATGAAAACAGTCCCAAGCATTGATTGCCACTGTCATTGCCATAGGATCGGCATTGCCGATATCTTCAGAGGCTATGGCTAACAATCGTCTAGCAACATATAACGGATCACCGCCACCTTCTAATATCCGACAATACCAATAAAGCGCCGCATCAGGTGCAGAGCCGCGAACCGATTTATGCACCGCTGAAATTAAGTCGTAAAATTGGTCGCCATTTTTATCGTAGCCAGCCACTTGATGACCCGCTACTTGGGTCAGCATATCAAGAGTAAACTCACCGTTATCGGCAACTAAATCTCCCATTAACTCAATCAAGTTAAGCGCTTTTCGGGCATCACCATCACAAATTTGTGCTAATGAATTAGCCACATTATCGGGTAATAGCAGCTGTCTTTTACCCAAACCTCGCTCAACATCTATTAATGCCTGCTGGGCAATTTGAATAATTTCATCATTGCTTAATCGATTAATTAAATAAACCCTGGCACGTGATAAAAGCGCATTGTTTATTTCGAATGAGGGATTTTCAGTTGTTGCGCCAACAAAAATAACCGTGCCATCTTCAATGAACGGTAAAAAGGCATCCTGTTGGCTTTTGTTAAAACGATGAACTTCATCAACAAATAATAATGTTCGTTGGCCACGGCTTTGAGCAACAGCTTTTGCCTGGTCAATCGCAGCGCGAATATCTTTGACACCTGAAGTCACTGCAGAAATACGTTCTACATGGGCATTAGCATAATGCGCGACTAACTCGGCTAAAGTGGTTTTTCCTGTACCTGGCGGCCCCCATAACAACATCGAGTGGGCTCGATTAGCCTCTAACGCTTTACGTAACGGTTGCCCAGCTCCAAGTAAATGCATTTGACCAATATATTCGTTGATATCACGCGGCCGCATTCTCGCCGCTAATGGGCGAAAATCGGGTGCGAAATTAAAATCTAGATTGGCCACGAATAATTATTGGATCTGCTTTAAACGTTGATCATCAATATCAACATTTTCAGGGAGGGCAAAGTGAAACAAAGATTGCTCAGTTGGCGTAACACTGCGCTGTTCAAGTAAGCTAAATTGGCTTAAATTGCCTTGCTCGTCAGTTAAATCGAAAGCCGACAACTGATTGTTGTTAAAACACACAGTCACCGCAATCACACTGCCTTTGGCTTCTTTTGGGACAATATCAAAGCAATCGGATTTTTTAGCTGATTGTTTAACATTGTACTGCGACCATGTGGCTTCATCGCGATGAACTAATAAGGCGATTGGTGACGCATCTACGGCTTGAGAGACATCCATTACCGTTACTTCTTCAGCAAACGGGTTATATATCCACAAACTTGAACCATCAGCCACAATTAAAGATTCATCAGGCTCGGTCAAATGCCAATAAAATTTATTCGGATATGACAACGCAAAAATACCATTACCTGTTTGAATAGGCTTGTTGTTCACGTCGGTAACTTTTTGTTGAAATTTAGCATGTAAATTATCAATATTTGTCAGCTTGCCACGCAACGCCTCAGCATCGTTGGCAAGTACAATACTACTGCCCATCAAGCTAACTGCTGCAATTGTAATAATGGCTATTTGCTTTAATCGCATAACTTTTCCTAATTTCTTGGTGGCGGTGGCGCCAATACTTCACGATTGCCATTATGGCCTTGGGAGCTAACAATACCTTGTGCTTCCATTGACTCAATTATTCTTGCTGCACGGTTATAACCAATTTTGAACTTTCTTTGAACACTGGAAATAGAACCTCTGCGCGTTTCGGTAACAAATGCGACCGCTTCATCATAAAGAGCATCCAGTTCATCATCAGAGTCTGCTGACTCGCCAGGTAACAACACTTGCTCACCATCTGACACGCCATTCAAAATTTCTTGCACATATTGTGGTTTACCACGTGCACACCAATCGGCTACGACTTTATGTACTTCGTGGTCATCAATAAATGCACCATGCACTCGGTTAGGAACACTTGTACCAGGGGGTAAATACAGCATGTCACCCATACCTAGTAGGGTTTCAGCACCCTGTTGATCTAAAATCGTGCGCGAATCAATGCGTGATGACACCTGAAAAGCGATTCGAGTTGGAATATTAGCTTTAATTAAGCCTGTGATCACATCAACTGATGGTCGCTGTGTCGCTAATATCAAATGAATACCTGCCGCGCGTGCTTTTTGGGCAATACGAGCAATTAGCTCTTCCACTTTTTTACCTACAATCATGATCATATCGGCAAATTCATCAACCACCACTACAATGGCGGGTAATTTATCCAATGGTGGCGCTTCATCAAGCATACTTTCAGATTGTTTCCAAAGTGGATCAGGGATGTACTCACCTCTTGCTGCCGCTTCTTTAATTTTGATGTTATAACCTTTTAAGTTACGAACACCTAAAGCTGACATCAATTTATAACGACGCTCCATTTCGCCAACACACCAACGCAGAGCATTGGCAGCTTCTTTCATATCAGTGACAACCTCACACAATAAATGTGGGATGCCTTCATACACTGATAATTCAAGCATCTTAGGGTCGATCATAATAAATCGAACATCATCGGGACCAGACTTATACAGCAAACTGGTGATCATCACGTTTACGCCTACAGATTTTCCCGAGCCCGTTGTACCAGCGACTAATAAATGCGGCATTTTACCGAGATCAACAATGACTGGCTCGCCTGAAATATCTTGGCCTAACACCATAGACAATTTCGATTTACTCTCTCTGAAAGCATCACTATCTAGCACGTCCCGCATAAAGACGGTTTCACGGAATTTATTCGGTAATTCTAGGCCTACGTAGGCTTTTCCGGGAATAACTTCAACAACCCGCACGTTTTCTGATAATAAAGAACGCGCTAAATCTTTTGATAAATTAGTGATTTTTGAGGCTTTAACACCTGGAGCAAGTTCTAATTCAAAACGGGTTACGACTGGGCCAGGATAGACTCCGACAACATTGGCGACAATATTGAAATCGGCCAACTTAATTTCAACTAAACGAGCGACCTGCTCAAGTTCTTCCTCACTAATGGGATTCTTCTTTCTATCGGGGATATCAAGTAAACTTAGGTCTGGCAACGGTGCCATAGGCGCTCTTGGTGTTTCAGGTGCCTGACCATCAATCATGACAATGCCATCAACAATTTTAGCTTCTTTTTTAGGTTGTTGCTGTGCAACTAACGCCCCAGTTGAATGCACCTGTTCAAATTCAGGTTCATCAATTATGTCATGGTTATCATCAAGATCATTAAGATCATCAATAGCAGAAAAGCTGGGGATTTTATCTTCATCTTCTGCCGACCAAGAATCAAATGAAGGTTCTAAATCATTAATATCCTGTTGAAACATTTTAGGCTCAAGTCGATCGACGTCATCACCATAATCTGCTTCAATTTTAGGCTCAACTGGCGCGTCTTTCACTTTACGGCTGAAAATACTTCGCTTCTTGTCTGCCTTAGGTTCAGGTATAGAAAATGGTTTTATCGTCGGCTTAACTGTAGTGTTAATATCTGTAACATGATTAATTTCATCATCAACTGGATTGATCTTAATGTTAGTTACGTTGTCATCATCGGCAACAAGTGGTTGGGATAACTCATCGTCAAAACCACTTTCACGGCGTTGCTTAAACTTATCAACCACTGACATAAATCCGCGAGTGTCTTCGGTTTCACGATCGCGTTTGAGTGATTGTGGTAAAGACCATACTTTTTTCGCTAACCAGATAACACCGTTCCCAAGTAACTCGATAATGGTTAGCCAACTGATCCCTGTAGCTAAAGTGAACCCAGCGCCAATAAAACACAGTAAAAGCAGAACAGTCCCCATTACATTAAAGTACGGCAACATAGCCTGGCTAATCACATCCCCCGCCACTCCTCCGGCAGAAAACACATAGACATCATCGACATTCATACTGACTAAGGCGGCCAAGGCTAATACCATTAGCATGAAGCCAATAATACGTAAACCAACTGAGAAATAATCAATTTCTAATAACTTGTGCGCACGATTAAAGAAGAACCACCCGGTGGTGGCTATTATGACGGGAATACAGTAGGCAATGAAACCAAAGAAATACAACAATACATCTGCAGTCCAGGCGCCAACGGCACCTGTCCAATTATGAATTTCACCTTGAAAATGCGATTGGCTCCAGCCTGGGTCATTTGGGCTGAAGCTAGATAATGCTAATAATATGTATGTTGCTACCATGCAACAAAAAATTAAGCCGCCTTCAAGTAGTCGCTGTAGACCACTGAGCGTTTTTAAACTATTTCCCTGAGTCAACGGTATCATCCATACATGAAATTAAAGACAGTAATTAAATAGATTATCACAGAATAATCTGTGTTTTCAGTGATTATGCACTGTGGAAGCCATAAGCTCAATCGAATGTGAAGAGGATTTCATCGCTTAAATCGCGAATAAGACAGGCTGGGTAAATAATAAGCAGAAATAGCTGAGTAATAGCCTATTTCTGCTTAAGGAGACTTGAAGGGTTAACTGCTGCGATTTACAGCTAACTCGACAAATATTACAACTCGGCAATTAAATTAAGCGCGACTTTATTTGTTTGCTTAACTTCTTCCATCACAACGTAGGTACGAGTATCAGAAACTGAAGGAAGCTTTAACAGGGTTTCCCCCAACAAACGACGATAAGCTGACATATCGGACACACGGGTTTTTAATAAATAGTCAAAATCACCAGAGACCAAATGACACTCTTGAATATCATCGAGTAACTGAACAGCACGATTGAAACGATCAAAAATATCAGGGGTATCACGGTTTAACGTGATCTCCACAAATACTAACAATGAAGCGCCTAAATAATGCGGATTCACTAATGCTGTATATCCGTTAATAAAACCTTGTTTCTCAAGACGTTTAACCCTTTCAAGACAAGGGGTTGGACTAAGACCGACACGCTTTGATAATTCAACATTTGAAATTCTGCCATCCATTTGCAGTTCATTCAAAATGTTTCTATCAATACGGTCTAAATCTTTAATTGAATAATTCTTATTATTTGCCATATTTTTAACTCTATTGCACCACTTTAACAACATTATTATCTTTTTATTATCAAACTTCAGCAGCATAAACTGCTGGAGCGGTACTATACTAGAGCCTCCTGAAATAAGCACGTTCAGGGTAAATAATTAATAATAAAATTACTCGTCTCCCCTACGAGTACTATACAAATCGAGGCTCAAAAATGATTATTGGTGTTCCAACAGAAATCAAAAACCACGAATATCGTGTTGGTATGGTTCCTTCAAGTGTTCGCGAATTGACTATTAAAGGTCATGAAGTCTTTGTTCAAGCTGATGCTGGTGTTGGTATTGGTTTTACTGATCAAGACTATATTGATGCCGGCGCTTCAATTTTAGCGACTGCAGCGGAAGTCTTCACAAAAGCAGAAATGATTGTAAAAGTAAAAGAGCCACAAGCTGTTGAGCGTGCGATGCTACGTCACGACCAGATTTTATTTACTTATTTACACTTAGCACCAGATTTACCACAAACCGAAGATCTCGTGAAAAGCGGAGCCGTTTGTATCGCTTATGAAACCGTAACTGATGACCGTGGCGGCTTACCACTACTTGCTCCGATGTCTGAAGTTGCTGGTCGTATGTCTATTCAAGCGGGTGCTCGTGCTTTAGAGAAATCATTAGGCGGCCGTGGCATGTTATTGGGCGGAGTTCCTGGTGTTGAGCCTGCTAAAGTTGTGATTATTGGCGGTGGCATGGTTGGTACAAATGCCGCGCAAATGGCTGTGGGTATGGGTGCTGATGTAGTTGTTTTAGACCGTAGCATTGATGCTTTACGTCGTTTAAATGTTCAGTTTGGTTCAGCTGTTAAAGCGGTTTACTCAACTGCAGACGCCATTGAACGTCATGTATTAGAAGCTGACTTAGTAATTGGTGGTGTACTTGTTCCTGGTGCAGCTGCACCTAAACTTGTCACTAAAGATATGATTAAGCGTATGAAGCCTGGTAGTGCAATTGTCGACGTTGCGATTGACCAAGGCGGATGTGTTGAAACATCACATGCTACTACTCACCAAGATCCAACTTATATTGTGGATGACGTAGTGCATTACTGTGTAGCCAACATGCCTGGTGCTGTTGCACGTACTTCAACATTTGCACTTAACAATGCAACACTGCCTTATATCATCCGATTAGCAAACCTAGGCTATAAAGAAGCATTATTAAGCGACAAGCACTTATTAAATGGCTTGAACGTGATGCACGGTAAGATTGTATGTAAAGAAGTGGCTGAAGCGCTATCTTTGACATTCACTGATCCTAAAAGCTTACTTGCATAATTAAATTAGTAAGTTAATGAAATCAATAGAATACCGCTGATTCAGCGGTATTTTTTTATTCAATTTTTATGGGATAATGGCCAAGCCCAAGAAACAGAACATTATTCTGTATCTAACTCATTAGGCAATATAAAGCGCTGTTTTAAACAACAAAAATAAAAAGCTCGCCAGAAAGACGAAATACCACTTTAATCAATATCTTACATCAACTTAAAGAAGTCTTGCTTAGACATGGGTTTATAATAAAAATACCCTTGTACAGCTTGAATTTGTTGTTGATTGACAAAGTCCAACTGCCTTTGAGTTTCGACCCCTTCAGCAATTACTGTTAAATCTAAAGCACGACTCATACTAACAATAGCCTCGACTAATGCTTTATGTCTGGGATCAGTTTCAAGTTGGTGAATAAATGACTTATCAATTTTAATTTGATCAACAGGAAAGCTAACCAAATAAGACAATGATGAATATCCTGTACCAAAGTCATCGATTGAAATTTTGATACCTCTTTGACGTAATAAAGACAGTAATTCGCATACCTCTTTTTGTTGTTTCATCATTAAGGATTCAGTGATTTCTAGTGTGATCATTTCATAAGGGAAGGCGTCGATATTGAGTTTTTCGACAACATTGTCAAAAAACTGTAAAAATCGTGTTTGAAGCTCTAACGACCAAAACTCTAATGTGGACACATTGACAGCGATGGGAATATGTAAGCCTCGTTTTTTAAGGTCCATCGCGGTAATAACAGCTTGAGTTTTTACCCATTCGCCAACTTCAACAATTAAACCTGACTGTTCTGCTATAGGAATAAATTCAGCTGGTGATATATATTGGCCCTTATGGCACCAACGCAATAAAGCTTCTGCTTTAACAATGTCACCGGTTAATGGATTAACGATTGGCTGGTAAAATAACTCTAACTCATTTTGGCTAATAGCTTTTTTCAAATGAAAATGCAATTGCGCAATTCGCTCTGCTTCTAATTGTATTTTCTGATTGAAAAATTGATGACAATTTCGACCGCTCGCTTTGGCGTTGTACATTGCCTGACTGGCGCAGTTAAGCATCAACTCAGCCGTTGTAGCATCGCTTGGAAATGTAGCAATACCACTGCTCATACCCAATGACACTGTCTGATTAGCCACTGACATTTCTTTACTGATGGCTGCTTTGATTTTTTCCGCAAAGTCGGATAGTTTTTCTGTACTTTGATAACCTGGAAGCACAATTGCAAACTCGTCAGCAGCAATGCGAGCCGGCAAGCTATTATCGGGTAACACCTCTAGTAACCTTTTCGCTACCGTTTGTAGTACTTCATCGCCATTATCTGAACCTAAAGTATCGTTAATTCGCTTAAAATGATCTAAATCTAAAATCATCATACTGAAAGGGTCATGTTCACCGTCTAAACAATGAGACTCACTAATTAAGCTATCCATCCTCTTAAATAGATGTTTACGATTGGCAAGACCGGTAAGTTGATCATAATGATTCTGAAAATCGATTAATTTTTCTGTCGTTTTACGGGCAGTGATATCGGTTATCATCCATGCATAACAATTTTGCTGTGTTAAAGAATCACGAATAACAGTGACAACTAGTTCAATATCTATGATATCGTTAATATTTTTTCGCGCTTTTAGCTCGCCTTGCCATGATTGACCTAAACGGATTGTATTGAACAGTTCTTGCAATAATTCTGAATTAGAAGGTTTGAGGTAGGTTCTAAGGTTGAAGTAGTTATTCTTAACATCATACAATGTTGTCGACTGCGCAAAACTGGGGTTACAGGTCAACACTGCGTTTTGCTCGTTTGTGATAACCAGTGCAATAGGCAAGCTATCAAAAATTTTGCTACTTAAGCGCTGTAAGTGTAATCCTCTGCTGCGTTCAATTGCTAAACTCGCTAATCTTGCGGCTTCTTGAATTAAGTTTAAATCTTGAGAGGTAGGCGATTTAATGGTGTCGTAGTACATTGCAAAAGTACCAAGTACATTGCCCATACTATCAAAAATAGGCTCAGACCAGCATGCGCGCAGGCCTGCTTTTAGGGGCAGTGCTTTGTAATCAGTCCAGTTAGGATGATTTTCAATATCTTCGACAATAACACGTTGTTGCAGGTAAGCCGCCGTGCCACATGAGCCGACATTAGGGCCAATCAAAACACCATTAATGGCTTCGTTGTAATCATTTGGTAAATTAGGTGCGGCGCCAGATAACAAGCGGGTACCGTCATCACTTAATAACAATACCGACGCGCGAGTACCTATTTTTTGGGCTTCGATCAACAATACTAGACTGTGTAACATTTCGCCTAAAGGTACCGCTTCAAGCACCATATTTAAAATGGCGCTATAGCGCTCAAGACTAGACTTGTGCTCATCCGTATGCACAATGCCTAAATCAGTTTTGATATCTATTTGACCAGAATCCATACTGCTCCGCATAAACGAATAACAAAAAGTAAGTTAAAAAAATCAGCTACTTTTAGATTAAGTCTAATAGCGCATTTTATCAAACATTAGTTACTACAAGCTTACATTCCATTTACAACAAAACCTATTTAACAATTGATCCATGTAAGTTAGTCTTTATTCGGCATTTCTGATCATTTTTGCCAGATAAAAACCGTCAAAACCCTGTTCTGAAACTAAAATAGTTTCATCTTCAATTAAGCTAAAATGTGGATTCTCGCTGAGAAAACGATCTACTTGATTACGATTTTCATCAGGCATAATTGAACAGGTTGCGTAAATCAGCATGCCGCCAACTTTAACCATGCGGCTATAACTATCAATAATCTGTTTTTGTAAATCGATAAGCACAGGTAAACGCTCTGCAGTGTCACGCCATTTTGAATCTGGGTTTCGCTTTAAAACACCTAACCCTGAACATGGCACATCAAGCAAAACACGATCAGCCGTTAGCTTCAAGCGTTTGATCGTTTTAGAACTGGCAATAATACGCGTTTCAACATTATGAGCCCCTGCTCTTTTGGCACGCGTTTTAAGATTATCCAGTTTCCATTGTTCGATATCCATTGCCAATAATCGGCCTTTACCTTGCATCTGCGCTGCAATGTGTAAAGTTTTACCCCCTGCGCCAGCACAGGCATCCACTACTCGCATTCCAGGCTTAGCATCAACGGCTGCGGCAACTAATTGCGAACCTGCATCCTGTTGCTCAAATAATCCTTTTTGAAAGCAATCTGTTCTAAATAATGCAGAATTGGACGTCACTTCAAGGGCGCTGTCGACAGTATCTACTATTTGAGTTTCGACACCTTCTTTGGCAAGACTTATCATCAGCTTTTCACGGTTTGTCTTTAACTCATTGACGCGTATAAATCGACCGGGGACTTGCGTTAACGCCGCGCGCTCTGCAGGCCATTTATCGCCTAACTGAGCTTGACCAAGCGTGTCTAGCCATTCTGGGCAGCCATCCCATAAGGTTGGTATTGATTTAGCGGTTTCAATTTTTTGTTTCAGTAGTTTTTCATCGACTTGTAATGAATATTGCATTTTAGGTAACTCAAGCCCATGGAATAAATGCCAGCCATTAAGTAGCTTTGAACCTAAACGGTCAAACTCATCCTGGTCAATATCAACAATAAAACAATACAGATTTAAGCGGCGCAGAATATCTCCCGCCACAAGGGTAATTCTGGCTTGTTCAGAAGGCTCAAGTTTTAAACCCGAAAAGTTATGCGAATAAGCGCGGTCCAAAGGTTTTCCCTGGTTTAACACCATAGTTAACACATTTAACACCAGCTCAGAAGAACTACCAGATAAAGGAAAAGTCAGCATAACACTCTCAATTTAGCAACAAGATAAAAACAACGTCAAACCACAGCAACTCACTATTTGAACCATTAATTAGGTTCGATTCATTTTTCACATCACGAAAGTATTAACCAGTTAATTATGACTAGAGAACCAGCTTTTTTAAACATGGATAACTTACGTTAGCTAAAACTTACTAAATAATGAGAACCAATAGAATATTTGCGCCGATCATAGGTATTAACCGCAATGATAGCAATAAAAAAGCGACCCAGAAGGTCGCTTTAACTTAGCTTATTCAATTAACACGCTAATATCACCTACATTTTCGCGCCTTTCGCACCATAGAATAATATAAAGGCATAGCATATTACCGGCAAAATAAACGCAGGTTGTAAGCCCATGTTGTCAGCCATAACACCCTGTAATAATGGCACTATTGCGCCACCAACAATAGCCAAACATAAAATGCCAGATCCTTGCGAGGTGTGTGGGCCTAAATCACGCAGTGCTAAACTGAAAATGGTAGGGAACATTATCGAGTTAAAAAGCCCCACCGCCAAAATCGCCCACATAGCGATCGCACCTTGGGTATTCATCGCCACCAACACCAGTATTGACGCCATCAAAGCATTAAAAGCTAATACTGTACCGGCTGGAATTTTTTGCATAACCACTGAACCAATAAACCGTCCTATCATCGCCCCGCCCCAATAATACGCAATATAATTGGCGGCATCGGCTTCTTTAAGGCCTGCGATGCTTTCTTCCCCCAAAAAACTGACTAAAAAGCTGCCAATAGAGACTTCTGCACCCACATAAACAAAAATACCGACAGCGCCCAATACAAGGTGTATCGACTGCATCGCACTGGTTTTGCCATTATGAGTAATATTGCCAGAGACATCTGCTGGTTCGGCATGTTCAACGATTTGTGGCAATGATAACCTTGAAAAAATCACCGCTAATAACGCCAACATGCCTGATAATAGTAAATATGGTAGTTTCACGACATCAGCTTCTGCTTGCGCATGAGATAATTCTGCCGTCGCGCCTGATGCAACTGATAAAATCAACACCGCCCCAAAAAAAGGTGCCACCGTGGTGCCGAGGGCATTAAAAGCCTGAGTTAAATTAAGACGACTTGATGCCGTTTCAACACTACCAAGGGCATTTACGTAAGGATTGGCAGCGACTTGTAATATGGTGATACCTGATGCAAGCACAAATAGCGCGGCTAAAAATAATCCATAAACGGCAAAATCAGCTGCAGGATAGAATAAAGCACAACCGAAACTGGCAATGGCTAATCCAGTGACAATTCCCTTTTGATACCCTAGCTTTTTAACTAAGTTACCTGCTGGCAGTGACACTAAAAAATAAGCACCAAAAAAGCAAAACTGAATCAACATTGCTTCGGTGTAGCTCAGCGAGAACACCGATTTTAAATGTGGAATTAAAATATCATTTAAACAAGTAATAAATCCCCACATAAAAAATAGCGAGGTAAGCGAAACCAGTGCAAAACGGTAATTGTCGTTACCAGCCGATGATTCGGCAGTTGTATTTGAGGGGGCTGAAAGCGCCATAAATAGTTTCCTTTATTCATTATTGTTATTGAAAAGGTGATAAAAAAGCCGATAAATTGGCTATCGGCGTGTTCACTTTATTTTATGTTAGCGAAATAACTGCCAAATGGTGGCAACTCGACAACCGTGCCGATTTGCTGACCCGCTAACAAGCCATGTTCATTCAACTCTGCACTCAATTGATAAGTATCGACCGCAAACACTGTATTTTGGTTTGAAAGATTAAACAGCACTAACATTTTCTTTTCTTCAAAATGGCGTTCAAAAGCGAGTATTGATTCATTTGCATTGACGAAACGAATATCACCGCTAATCAGTATAGGTTGTTGCTTTCGCCATGCTAAAAAATGTCGATAACTATTCAAAATAGACTCTGGATCTGTCTCTTGAGTATCCACTGCTTTTTCAGCATGAGCTAACGGAATGGGTAGCCATGGCGTGACTTTTGAAAAACCCGCCTGCTCGGTATCTTTTGTCCAAGGCATGGGCGTACGGCAACCATCTCGACCTTTGAACATCGGCCAAAATGTAATCCCAAAGGGATCTTGAAGCTGGTCAAACTCGATCGGGGCTTCGGTTAACCCTAATTCTTCGCCCTGATAACTGCAGATACTGCCGCGTAAGGAAAACAACATGCCGTTAAGCATTTTAACAAGATCGGGATTAGTTTCGCCCTTGCCCCATCGCGTTGCAACACGTTGAACATCATGATTACCAATGGCCCAGCACGGCCAACCGTCACCAATACTGGCTTCTAATTCTTCAACGGTTTGGCGAATATACGCTGCACTGAAATCATCGGTTAACAGCTCAAAGCTATAAGCCATATGCAGGCGATCATCACCTTGGGTGTACTCAGCCATAGTGGCAAGTGAATCTTCAGATGACACTTCACCTAAAGTGACTGCCCCTGGATAGCGATTAATCAATGCCCGTAACTCTTCAATAAATCCTACCGTTTGTGGGCGAGTATTATTGTAGTAATGGTATTGATAAGCATAAGGATTGTCTTCGCTAAAACCGCGACCTTGACGTTGATCTTTCGGTTTAGCGGGATTATCACGTAATTGCTCATCATGATAGCAAAAGGTAATCGCATCTAATCTAAAGCCATCAACACCCTTTTTCAGCCAAAACTCAACATTATCTAGGACCGCTTGGCGCAGTTCATCGCAATGGAAATTAAGATCCGGTTGGCTTTTTAAGAAGTTGTGTAAATAATATTGTTGACGACGTGGCTCCCATTCCCATGCACAGCCACCAAAAATGGCAAGCCAGTTATTCGGTGCGCTACCGTCCTCTTTTGGATCGGCCCACACATACCAGTCAGCTTTAGGATTAGTTCGGTTTTGACGGCTTTGTTCAAACCAGTCATGTTGATCTGAGGTATGGCTAAGTACTTGGTCGATAATGATCTTGATATTCAATCCATGTGCTTTTGCAATTAGCTCGTCAAAATCAGCCATGGTGCCAAACATTGGGTCAATATCGCGATAGTCACTAATATCGTAACCAAAGTCTTTCATCGGTGATCTAAAGAAAGGGGAAATCCAAATCGCATCCACATTTAGACTTGATATGTAGTCAAGTTTGGCAATGATCCCTTGTAAGTCACCTACTCCATCATCGTTCGAATCCATCAAACTGCGTGGATATACTTGGTAAATAATACCGCCGCGCCACCAGGTTACTTGACCCATTACATTCCCTCTAAATGATGCTCAACACAAGCAAGTAGCACCTATACTGTTAAACATATGTTGCGACGCTTTAACACGCCATTGTTATTTTGTTGTTGCAACGAGGATACGTGAATTTGGAAATCAGGTTCAATACACCTGCATACGTATGCATTAAATTAGTTATCAAATCATCTTAATGAAATTTAATTAATAGCTATTGTATACATAGACTTATGACAACAAAAAATGATTCAAATCCAGTTAATAAAATGTAAAAAAACAGTCAATATTTGTGTGTGACACTTTTGAATACGTATGCATAATATTGTCGGCTAAACAATCCTAGGAGTAGTATCGTCACTGTTGTGCAACAATTTGGTCATAACTTCAGCGCTTATGCAGTCAATTAAGACGGCTGATACAAAAAACACAATAAAGACTGTAACCAAAATCATAATGATTGCTAACAACTTGATCTGGACATATCAAGGTTAAGCATTCACAAAAGGGGAAAGATGAATGTTGCTTTTTAAACCGAGCCTACTCACATTAGCGTTAGCTGCTGCAGGTGCAAGTATAAGTGCTTATGCTGCTGACGATGTTACAAATACAGC
The DNA here is from genome assembly GCF_025370255.1 of Shewanella holmiensis. Taxonomy (GTDB): domain Bacteria; phylum Pseudomonadota; class Gammaproteobacteria; order Enterobacterales; family Shewanellaceae; genus Shewanella; species Shewanella holmiensis. The sequence continues at coordinate 32,384 of NZ_JAMTCD010000019.1, read as the reverse complement.
CACTGCTGATGAAAACATCGAAGTGGTTAAAGTCACCGGTATTCGCCGTAGTTTACAAGAATCACAATCGCTTAAGATGTCTTCATCTTCTATCGTAGAAGCTATTTCTGCTGAAGATATTGGTAAATTACCTGATGTATCAATTGCAGAGTCACTTGCTCGTTTACCAGGTGTTGCTGCGCAGCGTCTAGATGGACGAGCCAACGTTATTTCTATTCGAGGCTTAGGACCTGACTTTACGACTGCCACTTTAAATGGACGTGAACAAACCTCTGTTAACGATAACCGCGGTGTTGAATTTGACCAATACCCTTCTGAATTATTAAATCGCGTTGTGGTATACAAAACACCTGATGCCTCTGTTATGGCGCAAGCTATCGGCGGCACAGTTGATATGCAAACTATCAGCCCACTAACACATGGCGAGCAAACATTTGCTGTTAGTCTTCGTGGTGAAATGAACGATCTAGGTGCACTTAACAGTGGATCTGATGATAAAGGTTACCGCGGCAGTGTTTCTTATATCGACCAATTTGCCGATGACACTATTGGTATTGCCCTTGGTTATTCTCGTATGGTGTCGCCAAACCAAGAGGAGCGTTGGCAAGCATGGGGCTATCCAGAATTGGATTACAATTCAGATAATCCTTTTGTGTTAGGTGGCGCCAAGCCATTCGTGCGTTCTTCTGAACTAGAACGTGATGGTTTCCTTGGGGTCATTGAATTTGCACCTAATGATTTTTTCAAATCGACTGTTGATATTTTTTATACCAAGTTCTTTGACGATCAACGTTTACGCGGCATTGAAATTCCTGGTCAATGGGGTGCTGGTTGGGGTAACTCAGGAATTACGGCATTAGAAACCCAAGATGGATTAGTGACCAAAGGTATCATCAATGACGCTGCTGTAGTAGTTCGTAATGATGTTAATACCCGTGATGCTGAGTCCTTATCTGTAGGCTGGAATAACAAGTTCCAAGTGAATAATAATTGGGCTGTCGAAGCTGATATTGCCATGTCAAAATCTGACAGAACCGACCTTGGTATGGAAAGTTACAGTGGTACAGGTCGTGGTAATGGTAACGGTGCAGTCGATCAACTGGGCTTTGAATATGATGGTGATGGAAGTTACCACTTTTCGCACAACTTAGATTATTCAGATCCTAATGTAATCAAATTAGGTGGTCCGTTTAGCTGGGGCAACCCTGTAGGACCTGATAGCCAAGATGGTTTTATCAACAAGCCTGAAATTGAAGATGATTTAAAGTCAGTTAAACTTGCTGCCGAATATATCTTTGATGAAGGTGCTGTTCGCAGTGTCGAGTTTGGTGTTAATTACACTGAACGTGAAAAGACTAAGCAAGATAACGGCTTTTACCTCACATTAAAAGACTACCCTGACATGCAAACGGTGCCAGATGCGTACCTCCTAGCACCTACCTCACTGGATTTTTTCGGTATGGGTAACATGCTAAGTTATGATTCTTTAGCATTTTATAATGATGGTAATTACACCGAAACAAACGCTGATACCGTTGACTTAAGTCGTGCAACTAACTCTTGGCAAGTTGCTGAAGATGTGACTACTGCATTTGTAAAAGCCAATGTTGACTCTGAACTGTTCGATTTACCCCTATCAGGTAATATTGGTTTACAAGCCGTGATGACAGATCAAAGTTCAAATGGCACAGTTGCTTCTGTCGACTCAGGAACTGTCGTTAAAACCCCTCGAACTGCAAGTGATAGCTACACAGAGTGGTTACCAAGTCTTAACCTAGGGTTAGAAGTTGCCGATGGTCAAATGTTACGCTTTGCTGCTGCTCGCACTTTGACTCGCGCACGCATGGATAAAATGAATGCCAATGCTAACTTCAGCTATAATGCTAACCCAAGTGATGGTGTTAACTGGTCTGGTGGTGCGGGTAATCCTGAACTACGTCCATGGTTAGCTCGTCAATACGACTTAAGCTATGAAAACTACTTTAGTGATCAAGGTTACTTTGCGGTAGCTGTTTTCTACAAAGATTTAGAAAACTATGTTTACGATCAACGTTCTGAATTCAACTTTGGTGAAATCTTCCCTGAAGTAGGAGGTAACCCGATAGGTTTAGTTACTCAACCGCAAAATGGTGAAGGTGGCTACGTTCAAGGCGTTGAAGCATCTTTCTCTTTAGATTTTGGTCTATTTGCTGATGTGCTTTCTGGATTTGGTACTGTTATGAGTGCGTCTTATAATGATTCCGAAGTCAAAGAAACCTCAGACAGTGATCCAACTACGCTACCAGGCCTTTCTGAAAAAACCTTCAATGCCACGGTTTACTATGAAAATTCAGGCTTTGAGGCTCGTGTTAGTTCACGCTACCGTAGTGAGTTCTTAGGTGAAGTCACTGCGATCAGCCTTAGTCGAGTCAATGTTAACGTTGCTGCTGAAACCGTTGTTGATGCGCAAGTAGGTTACGACTTTAGTGAAAGTGGTATTGATGCCTTATACGGTTTATCAGTATTATTCCAAGTCAACAACTTAACCAATGAGCCATTTACGTCATACACAGGTGATGATGCACGTCATGTACGTGATTATCAAAACTATGGCCGTAACTTTATGTTAGGTGCGAACTACAAGTTCTAATCTAGCGGCTAAAATAAAGCCTCTGTAACCCGTTACAGGGGCTTTTTTAGTTTATATTGACAATGAATAATTAAGGCGATGACTATGAATAACAACAAAATAAAAGACATCGTAATTGTAGGTGGCGGCACTTCTGGCTGGATGACAGCCGCCATGTTAGTTCGTCTGTTTAAAAGTCAGCTAAATATTACCTTAGTAGAATCCGAAGATATTGGCACTATCGGTGTCGGTGAAGCCACTATCCCACCGTTACAAATATTTAATAGCGTGTTAGGGATTAATGAAGCAGACTTTATTAAACAAACCCAAGCAACCTACAAACTAGGGATTGAGTTCGAAAATTGGGGAAAACAGCAACAAACCTACATGCATGCCTTTGGTAACATAGGCAAAGACATTGGATTCAGCCAGTTTCATCATTATTGGCTTAAATCTAATCCGCTGCAAGCTGCTGATTTTTGGCAATACTCCCTTAATTACCAAGCCGCTAAACACAATAAATTTGATGCTATAGATAGCATTGCAGGCTCGCCACTTGCTGGCATTACCCACGCCTATCATTTTGATGCCGGTCTTTATGCAAGCTTATTAAGAAACTATAGCGAAAATCTTGCGGTAAAACGCATTGAAGGCCGGATCACCGCAAGTAAATTAAACCAAGATGGTCATATTGAATCAATTACATTATCGGATAATCAATGTATTAAGGGGGATTTTTTCATTGATTGTTCAGGTTTTACGGCGTTACTCATTGAACAACAATTACACGTAGGTTATGAAAACTGGCAACATTGGTTACCTTGTGACAGTGCATACGCAGTGCAATGCGAACGAGTTGAAAGCCTCACTCCCTACACTCGCTCAATTGCCCATGATGCCGGTTGGCAATGGCGTATTCCCCTGCAAAACCGTACCGGTAACGGCTTGGTATATTGCAGCCAGTTTATCTCAGATGACGATGCAAAAGCGCTTTTGCTGGATAATTTAGACGCAAAACCATTAACTGAACCTCGCAAAATTCAGTTCACTACGGGTCGTCGTAAGCTGCAATGGCATAAAAACTGCGTCGCTATTGGACTATCAAGTGGATTTTTAGAACCACTTGAGTCCACCAGCTTGCATCTTGTTCAGTCGGCAATTATTCGTTTAACAAAATTATTTCCCCATCATGGTATCCAGCAAGCCAATATCGATGAATTTAACCGTCAATCGGCCTTAGAGTTCGAACAAATTCGCGATTTTATTATTTTGCATTATCACTTAAATCAACGCAGTAACGAATCAGCTGAGCAGGCTGATTTATGGCAACGGTGCCGGGAAATGGACATCCCGAAGTCATTAAAAAATAAAATAGATTTGTTTAAAGCAACCGGTACAGTGACTCGCCATCAAGATGAATTGTTTACTGAGGCTGCATGGGTTCAAGTCATGTTAGGACAAGGCATTATGCCTTTGGATCACAACCCTCTTGCCAACAGTATTCAACCAGAGGATCTCAGTGAATTTTTAGCTAACGTAAAAGCCATTATAAATCGGGCGGTTGATAACATGCCCGATCATGAACAGTATATTCAGCGGCTTTAACAGTATTTTGCGTCGTTAATTTGTTTTTATCTCACGTTACAAACGCCGAATTTTATAAAAAAAAGGTACCACAATGAAATTCTTATCTCCTAAGCTGCGTTACAGTCTCATTGCAGGTTTATTATTCTCTTCACCCTCTTTCGCCCAAATAAATGCCATTAAAGTAGAACCCGAATCTTGGTGGGCGGGTATGCAAAACAGCCAATTACAATTACTTGTTTACGGTGAAAATATTCATCAATTTGAGGTTAAATTGATAGATGCAAATGGCGTAAAGCTTATTAAGGTTGATAATAGTCAAAGCCAGCATCACCTGTTTATTGATCTAGATTTATCCCAGGCCAAACCGCAAACGTTGATCTTTGGTCTGTATCAAAATGATCAGTTGGTACAACAAATTGAATATCCCATTTTAGCCCGCCGAAACAATGCTAAAAATCGACAAGGTTTTAGCAATAAAGATGTAATTTACCTGATCACCCCAGACCGCTTTGTTAACGGCAATCCCGACAATGATAACCATCCTGATATGCTTGAATCGGCTAACCGTAAAGACAAAGATGGCCGACATGGCGGCGATATTATGGGGATCCGTAAAGCACTGCCCTATCTCAAAGACTTAGGAGTCACTCAGCTTTGGATTAATCCTTTGTTAGAGAATAATCAGTCAAAGTATTCTTATCATGGTTACTCGACAACTGATTATTATCAAATTGATCCGCGCTTTGGCAGTAATGAAGAGTATAAATCGCTTGTAGAAGAAGCGAACAGCTTTGGGATCGGGATCATTAAAGATGTCATCGTCAACCACATGGGATCGGGTCATCACTGGATGACAGGTAATAATAGTCTAGGGTTGCCAACTTCAACTTGGATTAATGGTCAATCAAACTGGTTACAGGATAATAAGAATATCACCTACACCAGCCATCGACGTACCACAGTTCAAGACCCTTACGCTGTAGTAGCTGATACTGCGGAATTTGAGAATGGCTGGTTTACTGACACCATGCCAGACCTCAATCAGCGCGACCCACATTTGGCCACGTATTTGATTCAAAACAGTATCTGGTGGGTAGAATATGCCGGCCTAAGTGGTATTCGTGAAGACACTTATTCTTATGCAGATAAAACTTTTTTAGCTAAATGGTCAAAAGCCATTATGACCGAATATCCACAGTTTAATATTGTCGGAGAAGAATGGTCTGCCAACCCTATCACTGTCAGTTATTGGCAAGCAGGTAAACACAATAAAGACGGTTATCAATCTTACTCGCCAAGTATGATGGACTTCCCCTTGTATGAAAAAATCATCTCAAGCCTGAATGAACAAGAAAACTGGGGTAGCGGGTTAATTAACCTGTATGAAATGTTAGCTAATGATGTAGTCTATGCCGATCCAACAGCACTAGTGTTGTTTGAAGGTAATCATGACACTAATCGATTATTTAGTTTATTAAATCAAAACCTCGCCCTATACAAAATGGCCATGGCCTATGTATTAACCAGTAATCGTATCCCGCAGATTTTTTATGGTACCGAAGTGTTAATGACCAGCCCAACAAAAGACAGAAATGATGGCGCAGTCAGAGCGGATTTCCCTGGTGGATGGCAAGGCGATGACGTCAATGTGTTTACTCAACAAAATTTATCATCTCAACAATTAGAGGCACTTAGCTTTACTAAGGCGTTACTGCAATATCGTCAGCAATCAGTGGCCATTACCTCTGGCACATTAACACACTACGCCCCCCAAAATGGGGTTTATGTGCAATTTAGACAAGCTGATGCTGAAACCCTGATGATCATTTACAACAAAAATGAACAGCCGCTTGAGTTGGATTTACAACGTTTTAATCAAATCTTACCGCCATCTGCCACGGCTAAAGATATAGTGACACAAAACGTTAAACGGCTAGATTCAACAATTAAATTGACACAAAAAGGTGTCACTATTTTGTCAATTACTCAGTAAAGCAGCAAAGGTTAATATGATGAAAAAAATTAAACATAACCATGGCGCTTTATTGGCGGTAATTGCTTCACTGATATTGTCTGCTTGTTCGGAATCAACGCCAGCGGCAAAGACGCCGACACAGCCAAGGGCGAATGAACAACACACAAGCCAACTTGTGTCAGTTACAAAAGAGTCGGTGAAACAAGATCCTGTAAACCAAGCACCCCAAAATACTCTCGCTCCGGCTTTGGCTCACAAAGCCGTGGTTTATCAAGTATTCACCCGACTATATGGTAATACCAAGACCTTAAATAAACCTTGGGGCACCCTTGCTGAAAATGGCGTGGGCAAATTTAGCGATTTTACTGATGCCGCCTTACAAGATATAAAATCATTAGGCACCACCCACATTTGGTATACTGGCGTACCTCATCATGCATTGATTAATGATTACACGAATATAGACATCAGCAATGACGATCCAGATGTGGTTAAAGGCCGTGCTGGCTCACCGTACGCGGTGAAAGATTACTATAACGTTAATCCTGATTTGGCTGATGTTCCGGCCAATCGCTTGGCGGAATTTGAAGCGTTAATTGCCCGAACCCACCAGCATGGTATGAAAGTGATTATTGATATTGTGCCTAACCATGTTGCGCGTAATTATCAGACATTAGCAACTGTTGATGGCGCTGAAAATTTTGGTGCTAATGATGACAAGACACAGGTTTACGCTAAAGATAATAATTTTTACTATGTGGTTGGAGAAGATTTTCAAGTACCTGATGCAAATAATGGAGTCCAACCATTAAACGGTGAACCCCATCCGCTCAGTGATGGTATGTTTAGCGAATCGCCAGCCAAATGGACAGGTAACGGCTCACGCCTAGCCAAACCCGCGGCCAATGATTGGTATGAAACCGTTAAAATTAATTATGGCGTAAAACCCGATGGCAGCTATGACTTCCCTGCTCTGCCAAACCATTTTGACACTCAGCCTGTAGACGTCCATTATACTTTTTGGCAATCGCAACAGGGTGATTCCATACCCGACTCATGGAAAAAGTTTGCTCACATCACTCAATACTGGTTAGCCAAAGGAGTCGATGGGTTTAGGTACGATATGGCAGAGATGGTACCTGTGGAATTTTGGAGTTACCTCAATAGCCAGATTAAACACACTAATCCACAAGCTTTTTTATTGGCAGAGGTATACAACCCCAGTTTATATCGCGCCTATATTCAGCAAGGGAAAATGGATTACCTGTATGACAAAGTTGATCTGTACGACACCTTAAAAGCCATTATTCAAGATAAGGCCAGTACGGCTCAAATTGCCACAGTTCAGGCTAAAGTGGCCGATATTGAAGCCCACATGCTGCATTTTTTAGAAAATCACGATGAACAACGGATAAACACCCAAGACTTTGCAACCACTCCCGAAGCGGCATTACCTGCTATGGTGGTGTCAACAACCTTAAGCCGTTCACCTACGTTATTATACTTTGGCCAAGATGTTGGCGAAGCTGCGGCTGATAATGCTGGATTTGGTCAAGCAACACGTACCAGTATTTTTGATTATATTGGCGTACCCGCTCATCAACGCTGGATGAATAACGGCAAGTTTGATGGTGGACAATCCACCGAGCAAGAAAAAGCATTACGCCAATATTACCAACGCTTACTCAATTTAAGTCATACCGCTTCAGCGCTTAAAGGTGAATATCAAGAGTTAGATAGTTACCAACGAAATAACAATGTGGTCGGATATACCGATAAAGTGTTTGCATTTACCCGTTTTGATCAACAACAGCAATTGATTATTGTGAGCAATTTTAGCTCAACGACAAGCAGTCGATTTGATCTAGTATTACCTCAAACTCTTACTCAACGATGGCAAATAAGCGCAAACATCAATTTAACCGATTTGCTAAGTGACTCACATTTAACACCATACACTCTGCAAAAACACCAAGATAGCTTCAAAGTAAATATCAACTTAGCGCCATTGCAATCTGTCGTACTGGCGTTACCTTAAGAGCATTATTTTGTTGGGCTATGACATTAATCAAAATTAGAACTGTACAGACTAGCCTTTAGCCACCGTTCAGTTTAGTTCAGTTCAGTTTAGTTCTAACCGCCTTCCCTAAACAGTTATTAGGGAAGGCATTGCTGATATCAAACAATACTTGGCCGCAGTCTTGCCAATCACAGCATGATTATCACCCGTTGATCATTGCTGGATAGTTTTGCCAAGGTCAACACACTAATATCCGTAATCAATATCCGCCATCAATGGTTCACCTTGGTTGATTTTCATTGTTAGCTAATCGTGGCTTAAAACCACGAACCTGACTTAATACAAGTGCAACTTTTAAAATCATTGCTATGCTTAATTCGAGCACATTAGTGATTGATTTTAGTGATATCGACAACAGCATTCAGTCTTGATGGTGATTTAGCCATTTCTGTTATCTGTTTAAATCGTAATGTCGAAATAGCGCTGACAAATTGTTGAGGCGTGCAACAAGAATTCCATCCTAATTGTGTATGAAGATTAAATACTAGGACGTTAATAGCACAAGGATTTTGGAGTTACTTTATTTATCGAGATGAAAGTTAAATAAGGCGCGTATGAAATATAAAACACAATACACTATTTTATTTCTGTTTTTTTTAAGCTTTATCTACAACCTGACCATTTTCGATTTCTCTTGGCCGGTTGATATGGTCGAGTTAGTTGCTGAATCTTTAATGCTTATCGCTTGTTTTGCCGTTTTATTTTACATTCAGCCATTGCAGTCATTCCCAAAAGTATATTGGCTGATGTTAATTGGTATTGCCTTTTACAGTGTGTCTGCTTTTATGGATTTAACAGAAGAGTTTTTTGTAGAAAGTGCCGTCAGTGAAAGTAATCTTGATGATTTTCTAAAAACCCTTGGTTTTATTCTATTAAGTTTGGGGATCCACCGATGGATGAATTTACATACCGAATTGATCAGTGAGTTAAAAATAAAAGCTGAAACGGATCAATTAACCGGCTTATTGAATCGGCGGGCTTTTATTCAGCATATTCAAGGTTCACATCGCGCTAAAGAAGATGAAGGCCGAGCATTCTTATTATTAGATATTGATCACTTCAAAGCGATTAATGACAATTACGGTCACGCATGCGGCGATCATGTGCTTGCTTCCACGGCAAAAGCTTTAAAATCACAAACGAGACAATATGACATATTAGCTCGTTGGGGCGGCGAAGAATTCCTGTTCTATTTGGCGGATGTCACCGCTGAAGAAGCTGAGGATATAGCCAATGCACTAAGACGCCATATTCAACAACTGTCGTTTGAATGTAATAATCAAACAATAATTTGCACTGTGAGTATTGGTGTTTATCATGCAACAACATCACACTGCTTAGAGCAAGAAGTTGACTGTGCCGATAAGGCTCTGTATCAGGCCAAAGCAAGCGGTCGTAATTGTGTGGTGTTGTATCAACAGTAATTTTAAGTACCTGCACACCCTTCATCATAATGGTTAAAAACATAAACAGTATCCAATAAACCCAAACAACACACACAAATCAGTGGATGATTAACCTCTTTGGCAATATTGCTTTTTACTATCACGATATAGACATAACGATGGATAATGTCGATTATTAGCGTTACAGGTTTAACTAAAGCTGAGATAATAACTCACACGTATTCGTTGATTGATTATCTTTCAGTGACAAAAAATATCCGTATATCCTAAAGTCTCTTATGCCAACAGGTCTTAAGATAAATTAGATTGCGTTTTTTATTTCTACAGGACACTTCATGCGCGCCTTTGTTTTACGAGCCAGAGCGGCCCCCGTCGACAGTAAACTTTTTCTTGCAGGAATAGGTCAAGAAGCACACACAGAAATTCTCGCTCATGTGTTAATGAACACCATTTTTGTGGCCCAATCTTATCGGGATGATGTAGTCGTTTATTTAGTGCTTGAAAGTACCAATGACTTTTCACGGACAATTTGTTTTACATCAAATGAATTACGCAATATTGGCGGATTTCATGAGCAAAACCTCACCGCGAAAATAGCCAAAGCACTTGATGTATCAAAAGGCATGAGTAAAGAGCAATCTCGTGATGTTGAACCTGGTATCAACGTGCGTACAGTGAGCTTTGAAAAGTTAGTCCAAGAATTAGCTGAAGATTACCAATTGTATATGTTAGAGAAAAAAGGCACACCAGTAAGAGAAGTCGAATTTGCCCACAATGCATGTTTTTTGCTAACAGATCATATTCCCATGCCCAAAAAGAGCTTTAATAGCTTAAAACGTCTTGGTACCCAACATATTAATTTAGGCCCTAAAATGCTGTTTGCTTCACAATGCATTGTACTCATTCACAACGAGTTAGACATGAGACAGTAGCTATAGTTGTGGGACCAATGTTGAGTCACTGTGGCGCCTACATATTCTTATAGCGTCACTTTATGGCTTGCGAAAGCGTCTATTGGGCAGCACGATTTTTGGTACTATCCCCTAGGGTTAAGGCATTACAACTCAATTACTTAGGCTATCTATGAAACATAAAATGTCCCAAGACACCGCGGCGACAATAGACACAATCAATTCTGTAGATGATCTGGCTAAACAAGCAAACTACTCATTTATGGACACGCTAAACCGCGATCCTGACGCCAAAGAAAATGGCATAGACTATGCTCCGCGCCAAGTATTTTCCGGGCACTATGTTACCGTCAAACCAACGCCTATCGAAAACCCCGAATACGTTACGCATAGCAGCATGTTATTTGCCGATTTGGGGTTTGCTGACAGCATGGCGCAAGCCCCAGACTTTATAAATATATTTTCCGGCGATCTGTCTAATGTTCCTGCGCCAATGAGTAAGCTGGGGTGGGCATGTGGCTATGCGCTGTCTATTTTTGGCACTGAATACATCCAACAATGCCCATTCAAAACCGGCAACGGCTACGGTGATGGTCGCGCTATGGCAGTATTTGAAGCTGTCATCAATGGTCAACGCTTGGAAATGCAACTTAAAGGTGGCGGTCGTACGCCTTATTGTCGCGGAGCAGACGGTCGTGCTGTGTTGCGTTCCAGCGTACGTGAGTTTTTAGCCCAGGAGCACATGCATGCGCTTGGTGTGCCAACATCCCGTTCGCTAAGCTTGTATGTGTCCAAAACCGAGACTGTCATGCGTCCTTGGTACTCTGAAGGATCGCGCTCGCAAGACCCTGACCGAATGATCACCGAGGCGGTGGCGATTTCAACGCGTGTTGCATCATCTTTTATTCGGGTCGGTCAACTCGAACTTTTCGGACGCCGCGCGCGTAAACAAGAACATCCACACGCAATGGCTGAGCTTGAACAGCTGGTATTTCACTTAATCAGTCGAGAATACCCTGATGTAATCGACTCGCAACTGAGCATCAGCGATAAAGTACTATTACTGGCGCGCGAGTTTCGCAACCGACTGACCTCATTGGTGGCAAACTGGATCCGCGTGGGTTATTGCCAAGGCAACTTTAATAGCGACAATTGCGCCGCAGGAGGTTTCACTCTCGACTACGGTCCGTTTGGATTTTGCGATGTATTTGATCCCCAATTTCAACCCTGGACAGGTGGAGGTCAGCACTTTGCATTTTTCAATCAAGGTGCAGCAGCAGAGCGTAATTTTTTGATGTTTTGCACCGCATTAAGCCCATTGATCGCGACTAAAGCGGATGAACTGAACCAACTTCAACAGTTAGTTAATGGCTTTTCAACCGAGATGCAAACAAAAATGGAGCAGATGTGGGCTGCAAAACTGGGGCTAGATACATTCCATAAGGCGTTATTTAATGAGCTTGAAACTCTGATGATACAAACGCCCGTTGATTACACCCTGTTCTTCCGCGAGCTTTCAGCGCTGCCTGTGGATATTAACCCACTGAAAAAAAGTTTCTATCAAGACCTAGAGCACGCTCCCCAAGGGCTTGAGCAACGATGGACCGCTTGGTTAGCCCTTTGGCATTCATTACTAGATTGTTCAGTTCACCTTGATACTGATGTGAGTACAGATAAACGCGCTGATGCAAACACCCTAGTCAAACCACACCCGTCACGCACCCGTGAGCAAATATCTCAGCAAATGAAACTCGTCAACCCCAAATACAGTTTGCGTGAATGGTTATTAGTCCCAGCATACACCCAAGCCAGTGAGGGTAATTATGCGCTGGTACGAGAACTTCAGGCTGTGATGACACACCCTTATGAAGAACAATCTACCCAAGTTGACAATCAGTTTTATCGACTCAAGGCATCAGAGTTTTTTGACATCGGCGGTTTGTCACACTTAAGCTGCTCATCGTGAAGCTAAGGCTACATTTGATATTAGCAATCAGCGTTGAATACGTATGTAATTCTTTGCGGTAAAATCACAAAGCGTCATATATTGCTTGTTGAAAAAAGAATAAACAACAAGGATTTTGTATGGCGCTCGCTTTTTTATCCGGCTCAACGAAATGTAGCCGCTCAGTTCATTCAATGGGTTCAATGCGCTCAGCGGTAACTATGCCACCTGCTGAGATAGCAAATGATAAACACCTTATCCGTAGCATTATGAGCTTATCTTGCACACTGGCATTGTTCAGCTTGACCATACCCAACATTGTGCAAGCTGAAACGATCAATGTAGTTTCCCCTGACAAACACATTGTCGTCAGTTTGACTGATGATAATGGCCGCCCTGAATACCAAGTCCATTTTAACGGTAAAGTCGTGGTTAATCCGAGTAAACTGGGTCTGGTATTCCAGCAGTTGGGTGAGTTTGGTGTCGACTTCACCATTAAAGACGTTAAAAGTAACAGCGTTGATCAAACCTGGCAGCAACCTTGGGGAGAGCGTGAAAATGTACGCGACCATTACAACCGTATTATCGCCACATTCAGTAATGGAAAAGTCGACTTTGATATCGAATTTAAAGCATTTAACGACGGTATCGGTTTTCGCTACACAGTACCCAAGCAAGCTGGATTAGCAAACACACCCAAACTGGATATTACTGACGAACTAACCGAATTTGCCATACCAAACCCTCAACAGACTACCGCATGGTGGATCCCCGGTCGCGGTTGGAACCGTTACGAATACCTGTATCAAACCACATCGCTAAATAACATTGACCGAGCTCATACGCCAATGACATTTAAAACGGTCGATGGCGTGCATTTAAGCATCCATGAAGCTGCCCTCACCGACTATGCCGCCATGGTTTTAGATCAACGCCGTGATGGTATTTTACGCGCTGATCTTACGCCCTGGTCTGATGGTATTCGTGTTAAAACTCAACCAGGGTTTAATACCCCCTGGCGCACAATACAAATCAGTGACAATGCCATCGGTTTATTAAATTCAGATTTAATTTTAAACCTCAATGAGCCGAACAAACTTGGTGATGTTTCCTGGGTTCAACCTGGCAAATACATAGGTATTTGGTGGGCAATGCATGTAAATGAAAAAACATGGGGCAGCGGAGCTAAACACGGAGCCACCACAGAAGAAACCAAACGCTATATGGACTTTGCCGCCCAATATGGTTTTGATGGTGTACTGGTTGAAGGTTGGAATGAAGGCTGGGATGGCAGTTGGTTTCATAACGGCGATGTGTTCAGTTTCACCCAGCCATATGATGACTTTGATCTTCAGGCTATTAGCCAATACGGTTTAGCTAAAAATGTGCGTTTGATAGGTCATCATGAAACCTCAGGTTCGGTGACAAATTACCGCAAACAAATGTCTGCCGCTTACGATTTGTATCAACAACATGGCGTCACCCAGATCAAAACCGGTTATGTGGCTGATGGCGGTGACATCAAACGTGTCGACAATGATGGCATCACTCGCCATGAATGGCATGATGGACAGTTTATGGTTAATGAATATCTACATAGCGTTACCGAAGCCGCTAAACGCGGGATCAGTATTAATACCCATGAACCCATCAAAGATACTGGTCTGCGCCGTACTTACCCAAACTGGATCGCCCGCGAAGGTGCCAGAGGCCAAGAGTTCAACGCCTGGGGCACCCCACCTAATAATCCTGAACACACTGCAATTTTACCTTACACCCGCATGTTATCAGGCCCTATGGACTTTACCCCGGGGATATTCAATTTAGCCCCTGAGGGACTAAATGCAGTTAATCGTGTCCAAACGACACTGATGAAGCAATTAGCCTTGTATGTAGTGTTATATAGCCCTATCCAAATGGCCGCTGATTTACCCCGTAACTATGTCGAGCGTTTAGATGCATTTCAATTCATTTTAGATGTGCCAACAGACTGGAGTGAATCAAAAGCACTTGCGGGTGAAGTGGGCGAATATGTCGTGTTTGCACGTAAATCACGTAAAAACGATGATTGGTTTTTAGGCGGGTTAACCGATGAAAAACCACGAAGTATCAATATTAGCCTAGATTTTCTTGCCCCTAAGACAAAATACTTGGCACAAATATACCGTGATGGTGACCAAGCAAATTGGTTAACTCATCCCTATGATTATGTTATTGAGCAAAAAACAGTTACTGCAAATGATAAACTAACCTTAACAATGGCCAGCAGTGGCGGCACAGCAATTAGATTTAAAATCATTAAATAACAATTTGTTATATTTAAAATGCATTTTGTTCTAGCACAAAAAAGTGTAACCAAAATGTATCGAATAAGTTGTTTAAGATAGATGAATACGTATGTATTCAGTTGTGCAAAACAAGAGCTCGAGGCTACTATAAAACCAGCTTATTTCACCCTGTGCTTGTGCAGATGAAGAAGGCTAGGTCGTTTCTGATACCGAACAGGCCATGGGAAGTATCAGCTTTGGAGTACCTCGATTAACTTTATTGGGTGTTTTGTTTACCGAATAAAGATATTAGGTCTTTGGCGAATACCCGTCTTAGGGAGATGTGTATTCGCCATTTTTTTACCTTACGAGTTAGCAAGGGTAAGCCATAAATTTACCCATATAAAGGAAGAAGCATGTCGGCAAATAATCAAAACAATCAAACGCTGAGCCCCATACCTAATACCCAACCACAACTTAATTTTTGGCAAATATTTAATATGTGTTTTGGATTCTTAGGGATCCAGTTCGGTTTCGCCCTGCAAAATGCCAATGTCAGCCGAATATTTCAAACGCTGGGCGCTGATATTGAAGCGATCCCTATTTTATGGATAGCGGCGCCGCTAACGGGGTTAATAGTACAGCCTATCATTGGCTATTTAAGTGATAACACCTGGAACGTGTTAGGTCGTCGCCGTCCCTACTTTCTCATTGGCGCAGTGTTAACTACCCTGTCTTTATTTGTAATGCCGCACTCGCCTACCCTTTGGATAGCCGCGGGTATGCTGTGGATTATGGATGCGTCAATCAACATTGCAATGGAACCTTTTCGTGCCTTTGTTGGCGATAATTTGCCGCAAAATCAACGCACCCAAGGCTATGCCATGCAAAGCTTTTTCATTGGTATAGGTGCGGTCATCGCCTCAGCGTTACCTTATATACTCACCAACTACTTTGATGTGACTAACACAGCGCCAGCTGGCGAAATCGCCGATTCAGTCCGTTATGCATTTTATTTTGGTGGGGCGGTACTGTTTTTGTCCGTTGGCTGGACCGTGATTTCAACCAAGGAGTATTCACCTCAAGAGCTGGCACATTTTCATCAACAGGAGTCAGCACAACAACACTTACAACCTGCTAACACACGTACTGTCAATCAATACCGCAATGGCGCATTTGTGTGGATGGCTATCGGTGCAATATTTACAGCAGCAATTATCGTTAACGACTTAGATAAACAACTGTATATTTTAAGCTTAGGCATTTTTTCCTTTGGTCCATTACAACTAATTTGCTCAATTAAGCTTGCTAATAAGCTGCAACAACCCCGCAGTAGCCTTGGTTTGGTGTTCAATGTGGTAGATGATTTATTTCACATGCCTAAAGCCATGCGTCAATTAGCTGTGGTGCAATTTTTTGCTTGGTTTGCATTATTTGCCATGTGGATATATACCACAGCTGCGGTAACGGCTCACCATTATGGTACGACCGATGTGGTCAGCCAAGCATACAATGATGGTGCCGATTGGGTGGGTATGTTATTCGCCTCATATAATGGCTTTGCAGCAATTGCAGCAATCATTATCCCATTTTTAGCCAAAGCGGTTGGCATTAAGCTTACCCATACCATCAACATGTTTCTTGGTGGTATCGGCTTGATCAGTTTCTACTTTATTCAAGACCCAACACAGTTATGGATCCCAATGATTGGCGTTGGTTTTGCCTGGGCATCTATTTTGTCAGTGCCTTACGCCATGTTATCTGGGGTGTTACCACCGCAAAAAATGGGCGTTTACATGGGAATATTTAACTTTTTCATCGTGATCCCTCAACTACTGGCCGCCAGCATTCTTGGACTGTTATTGAAGTTATTCTTTGATGGTCAGCCGATTTACGCCGTGGTATTAGGCGGCATATTTATGATGGTTTCAGGTATCGCGGTGTTATTTGTTGATCAAAACAAACACACCCAATAACACATTTTCAATTGATATTTTAATAACATAAACAATAAAAATTTGGGGTTTTTCATGTTAAAGGCGTCTTCTGTTATCAAAAAATCGGCATTAACCAGTGCCATCACCATTGGGTTACTTGGATTATCCGCCTGCTCAGATATTCAATCGGCTAACGACGTTACGCTTGCTACAACAGCGGTAAATTCTGTCGCCCCTGGTGCACCTGGAGTTGACCCTGTGTGGGCATTTTCTGGTAAAACCGGTATCGGCACCTCGTATGAGCCCTACACTGATGGACAATATCAAGGCACACAAGCTAACCCAATCAGCAAAGTATGGTTTTCTGTCGCACAAGGCATTTTAACTGAAACCATGTATGGCATGA
The DNA here is from genome assembly GCF_025370255.1 of Shewanella holmiensis. Classification (GTDB taxonomy): domain Bacteria; phylum Pseudomonadota; class Gammaproteobacteria; order Enterobacterales; family Shewanellaceae; genus Shewanella; species Shewanella holmiensis. The sequence goes on along the minus strand of NZ_JAMTCD010000019.1, from coordinate 15,262 downwards.
TCCACAATGCACAGTTAAAAGAGTTGCAATTTGTGATTGTGGGTAATGGATTTATTGACACTGAAAAAGACCATACCAACAGCACTATTGAATATTTACATACCGATGCGCAAGGCCGACCACTGTCTTTAGCTTATAAAATAGTGAATCAAGACAAGGACGGAAAGTACCAGATCGAAAAGCATATTTTTACCGATCCCAACCGTGACAGTTTAATGATGAAAGTGGTATTTACCGCTTTTGAAGATGGGATAACTCCCTACCTTTATGCTAACCCACATATTGATAACAGTGGCGCCAATGACATTGCTCAGGTAGAAGGTAATGCACTATTTGCCCACACCAATGCCGACGATTCATCGGTGTTAACCATCCGCTCAGATGTTGATTTTGTAAAAGCTAGCGCGGGTTTTGTTGGCACATCTGATGGCTTAATTGATTTGGCTGACAACGGTCAATTAGACAATACCTATCAAACCACTGCCGCCGATAAAGCCACTGTAGGGAATGTCGCGTTGACCGCGCAATACCCTCCCCTTAATAGCAACAGCTATACGGTGAACTTCACCTTGGGTTTTGGTGCGGATAAACAAACCAGTTTAGACAATGCCAATACCACCTTAGCATCGGGCTATGACGCGGTATTAAGCGCATACCTTGGTGATGATAAGCATGTTGGTTGGAAAGACTATTTATCCTCACTTGCTCCGCTTACCTCTATGGCTAACAACACCACAGATGGAGGAAAATTACTTTACGCCAGTGCGTTAGTGTTAAAAGCTCAGGAAGATAAAACCCATGCCGGCGCCTTAATTGCGTCACTGTCTAATCCTTGGGGGGACTCGGTTTCTGCCAAGGTGGGTAGCACGGGTTATAAAGCCGTTTGGCCGCGCGATTTTTACCAATGCGCGATGGCATTTTTAGCCATGGGTGATACCCAAACGCCTAAAGTGGCATTTGAATACCTGAAAAAAGTGCAAGTGACAGAGCAAACTCCAGGATATCAAGGCACCCCTGGATGGTTTTTACAAAAAACCCATGTAGATGGTGAAATTGAATGGGTGGGTGTACAGCTTGATCAAACCGCAATGCCTATCATGCTTGGCTGGAAATTATGGCAAGCTGGCGTACTGACCGATGCAGAAGCAACCAAGTGGTATCAGCAGATGCTTAAACCTGCGGCAGATTTTTTAATCACAGGTGGTAAGGTAAAACTGGATTGGAATGAAACTCAAATCAATCCTCCTAGTACTCAGCAAGAACGCTGGGAAGAGCAAGCAGGATATTCACCCTCAACCACAGCAGCTGTAATAGCAGGCTTAGTTGCGGCTAGTGAACTCGCTACCCTTGCAAAAGATCCCAACAGCGCAGTGTACTTAAACGCAGCCCGTAAACTTGAGTCAGAACTATCTACCACTATGGTGACTAATACTGGCGAATTTGCAAAAAATGATAACGGTGAAACCAAGCCATTTTACCTGCGAATTAGTCCAAACGGCACCCCAAATACCGCCGACAAATTACTCGACAACAATGGCAAAACGGGCATAGACCAACGTTTAATTTTAGATGCTGGATTTTTAGAATTAGTTCGCTACGGGGTTAAAAATGCCCAAGATCCTATTATTCAAAACAGTGTCATGTTAGTGGATAACACTGAATTGGAGGATAATTTAAGGATCAAGTATGAATTTACCGCTAAAGATGGCAGTAAAATTCCGGGTTATCGCCGTTATGGTAACGATGGATATGGCGAAGATATTGTTACAGGCTTAAGTTATGCCGAAAAAGGCAATACAGAGCAACAACGTGGACGCGTGTGGCCATTTTTTACTGGTGAGCGGGGGCATTATGAATTAGCACTGGCTAAAGCCTCAGGCAATCTTACTCCAGCCACTAAAAGCCAACTGATCAATACCTATGTACAAGGTATGGAAACTTTTGCCAATCAAGGCTTAATGTTACCAGAACAGTCTTGGGATGGTGTGGGTAACACAACACGTTACCAATACACCCTAGGGCAAGGAACCAACTCAGCCACACCGTTGGCCTGGACCCATGCTGAATATGTAAAATTGGTTCGCTCCATGACCGACGAACAGGTTTGGGACCACTACCCCATTGTTGAGCAAAAACTACAACCTTAGTATTGGCATAAACCATAGCCAAATCCTAAAGGGGTCAACCCTAGACCCGCAATAGATGATAACAAACACCAATACCGTTAATTTATCCAGATTAGCGGTATTTTTTTATCGACTTTGCTTGTTAATTAGTAATGAAATTGATACTACTAGTAGTGCAACTTTGGTCGTAAAGAACCAAATGTTAGCTTAATAAAATCTCAAAAATAGGATATTTAACAATGGAATGGTATGTAAAAGTATTAAAACAATATTTTGTATTCAGTGGACGAGCACGTCGTAAAGAATATTGGATGTTCACTTTATTCAATTTTATTGTGAGCTTTGTATTATCACTCGTTGATATGGGCATAGGCAGTTTTGATGAAGTCACAGGTTTGGGTGCACTGAGTGGTATTTATACCTTATTAGTGCTGATCCCAAGTATTGCGGTTGCAGTGAGACGCTTACACGACACCAATCATTCTGGCTGGTGGTTGTTAATTGGTTTAATCCCTTTACTGGGCGCCTTGTTCTTACTAGTCGTATTCTGTTTTGATAGTAAAGAAGACAATGAATATGGTCCAAACCCTAAAATGTTAACTGATGATGCATTAAACGCGTAGTTTGAGCTCAACCGTCAGTTTATTGTTAAGGTGACACACTCACTTAAGTCAATTAATAGTATCCGTTTTAATGCTTGTTAATGACTGGTGTCAAAGCACAAATATAAAAGCATATTGCATCGATTAAACGTGACAATATGCTTTTTTGCTTCAATTCATGTTCGATACCAAAACTCAATCGTTATCGCTTAATGCTGTTTTCCCAAGCGTGTTTTAGACAGGACAATGATAAAGCTTAATTTTTTAAAATACTGTTTTAAACACTCTTATCAACAAAAATTGGCTTAGAAAATGTCTTTTATAACGCCTTACTTTTCCAACTATTACTAAAGTCCAATCACTTTTATTCGCATAACGGATCCCATACTTCATCGATACCCAGCCTTCAAATACAAAATGCGGTTACTTCACACCTTTTACCCGTTGACTGTGATGATCTATCAAACTCAACTTGCAATTTGTTAATTTTACCCACAACGGCCCTAGATAAATTTACATTCTCGATGACAAAGCAGCCATTTGACTCACACCTTTTATCAAACCTAATATGTTCGTCACCGTGAGAGCCAATTCCATAGCTATCTATCACGATAAATGCAGGCGCTTTTGCTAGAATACAATCAACAACTTCAGTTTTTAGTGAGGTATCCATTGCGCCATAGTCGGGGGTGCCATAACCATTTATCTCAACATTCCCAGTAAAGATTACCAGTGCTTTTCCAGAAATATCTAAGTGTTCAAAATCACTCAATAAAGGCATTCTATCCGTACAGTCGATAACTTGCGCGGCCACTTCATATTTTGCCTGTTCTGGCTCAGACTCATAACAATCAATATGTGTTCCTATATGACCAAAAGCACTTACCGAGTCCGACTGTTTTTTAGCCCACTCATATGCAGGGTGCCCCTCTTCTATCAGCAAGCTAAGTTGTTTTTTGTACATAAAACCTCTACAAAATTGAAACCATTGAAAGCGACTTCGTTGTTCAGCGATGTCAACTGATGCCTAAGCCAATATGAGTGGTGAATTGAATAAAACCAATGACTTACAGATTGGCACCAGACGTTATTGTTCATTTTTAGAACTTATCACCAGCAACATACTGACCATCGACATGTATTTTGATTTTTACGGTAAAAATGGCATAAACAAACACTTCAATAAGGTGCTCAACACCTTCTACTACAATCTTTTTTGCTACCAATGGCGAGTTTTTATTCAGCGACAAATATGAATCATCCTGTACTAATATTTTGCCATCTACAATTAACTTTGCGCCACTTAACCAAGTATTTTCAAACCTGATGTGCGTATTTGCTATTGTTGTTTCTACAACTTTCTTTGGCACAGATATTCCCTCTTTGTGCAATTACACGCTTTGCTAATGGACTGCTGCAGCAAAGCGTAGGCAGTCCCGTTGAGGCCACACATTTTGTGGCCGATACGAAACTTAGCTATTTATCATACATTTTTGCATTTACTTTGTTGATGACTGCCACTTGCTTTTAGGTGCACGTCTTTAACGGAAGGGTTGGCAGTTGCAAGTGCTACATAAACCTCAGCAACCATAACTGGGCCCGCACAATAATCAACGTCTAACGTTACCAGAGAAAACTTTAGCTTTTTCAGCTTGCTTTCTAATTCTGCTGAGCTCAGCTCTTCATCCGAACTGTTGACTGAATAGCTGGTTTCCTTGACAAAAATTGTGACTGACTCATCCGCAAGGGCTTTACCACAACCTAGCAAAAGAAAAACTAACACTAAAATGTAACGCATGAATCCCTCCAAAACCTATACACAAACAACCTGAAGAGACTCGATAATGGACACCGCCATCTGATAGACTCTTTCGGCATTACGCCTTATTATGCATTTAACTGAAAAAGCAATGGTACTGGTTTTCACTGACAACATTCAAAAACTCTTCAAGATATTTGACTGTTGCTACAGGTTCATACGAATGCCATTTCAAATCCGATTTTTGCCAATATACTTTCCACACTTTTTGCGTTTTTACATAAGTCGCTTTCGCAACTGGAACTTCTAATTTTTCAGCAGGATTTCTAAAGCTTGCTCGAATTTCAAATAACACAACACTTTGATTCTCAATTCTATAACCAATATCAAGCTGGTCTCTTACATGAGCAGGTGGCCTATGTTCACCAATAAACTTATCTAACTCTTTCTCACAACGCTTTATTTCAAATTCACTGATTGCCATAATAAATCTCATCTCTATGAATGACGCACTAACGCCTCAATCAGCCTGCGCGTTAGCGATCGACTGGATTGATTCGTTGGCATGTTGTTAAGTTAGCAAGCATATACCCAACCATATAAACCAAACAATTTGTGATACCCCAAATGTTTCATCAGGATAAATCGTTTCAATGCCCGCTATACTAACAAAATATCCAAGATAATTAAGTGACCGCGGCAACCAGCCCGCTTGCCCTATACAAGATACCGTTGCACTACTTCATCCCCAACTGTGATTTCGGACTCAAGCACCCCGCCGCATGCCTTGATTGTGTTGGCGGACGCAGGGTTACCCTTATGGCAATGAATATGAATCGGCTGGACCGCCATTCCCTGAAGCAGATCAATTGAAAGCTTCATCAGTAATTTCCCATAACCTTTTCCTCGGGACGACGGCCTTATTCCCAAACCAATATGCCCACCGCAATATGCGATAGCATCATTTAGGCAGTGGCGGATGTTGGTAACACCAACTATCTCCTCCCCTTTTATTAGCCACAATGTCGAGCTCTGGACATAGCCCTCAGGTATGTTCTGACCCAAGGAAAAGTCATTGAGTCTGCTAATTAGCGCCTCGAAGTTTGAGTGTTCAAAATCTAAAGGAAAGGGATAAAGCTCTTCATGTCCAAGCTCCGCTATGTATTGTCTATAGCTATATTCATATCGAATTGACGGTACTACTAATTTCAATGTTCACTCCATGACTCTTTGAGACCTAGCAAGCCGCATTCTTTATTTATAAAAACACAATGATTGACTGCTAACTGACAGACGAAGTAGATGAATTTGTTGATTGACTATGTTTTTACTTTGGATTCAAATTTATCCATGTATTTGTTTGTAACTTTCCCCGTTGTAGCCCATAAGATTAAGCCACCCCTTTTAAAAGAGCGAAAGTCGCATTCAAATAGCACACTTTGGTCTACAAAATAAGAACAAAAATGCCGCTATCAATAAGCGGCATTTTTCACACATTGTTTAAAACATTAATTTACAACTTCAAGTTGATTAGCCTTATTGCACTGTTGCTTCGGCAGAACCTGAGTAAGTCGTACTTAGATCGTCACCCACAGCATAACTTTCGAAGTCCTCAGATAGAACCGCCGTATCTGTTGCATCATCAATCACGATGTCATCAGCTAATAACTCTTTTGCTGACTCTTTCGAAGAGCTACCAATACGAATTTGATAGGTTTGTGTTGCTGTACCCGTATTAATGGCAACATAAGGGCCGTAGAACGTTGTGCCACCATCAATTGACACAGAATAACCTGTTGCAGTCCATTCAAGCACTACATCAATATCAGTATCATCTGTATAGGTTAAGCCATCAATGGTTTGTTGCTGTTTGTCGGCATCACGATACTTAACAGCACCATCATTTTTAATGATAATTTCACCCGTTAAGTTACCTGAAGAAGCAGAGCCTCCGTAAACACTAATATAAGTATCATTATCTTCACTAACACCTTCTGTAGCAGTGAAGCCAGAAATTGCTTGTCGCTTAATGGTTGCAGAAATAGAACCTTCAGCAAGTGGGTCCGTTGTTAAGCGTAATTCAGCATCAGCGTCTATTGTTGTATCAGCCATTCTGGCAACTTTATTTACACTACTTCCCGCTATGGTCTTAACGGTTGCTTCAGCAGAGCTTGAGTAAGTCGTGCTTAAATCTTCACCATCAGCAAATATCTCGAAGTCTTCAGACAGAACTGCCGAACCTGTATCATCAGCAATGACGATGTCATCAGCTAATAATTCTTTTGCTGATACTTTCGAAGAGCTACCAATACGGATTTGATAGGTTTGTGTTGCTGTACCCGTATTAATGGCAACATAAGGGCCGTAGAACGTTGTGCCACCATCAATTGACACAGAATAACCTGTTGCAGTCCATTCAAGCACTACATCAATATCAGTATCATCTGTATACGTTAAGCCATCAATGATTTGCTGATCTTTATTTGCATCACGGTATTTAACAGTACCATCATTAGTAAAGACAATTTCGCCCGTTAAGTTACCTGAAGAAGCGGAGCCTCCGTAAACACTAATATAAGCAGTATTATCTTCAGAAACACCATCTGTAGCAGTAAAGCCAGCAATTGCTTGTAGCTTAAGGGTTGTAGAAATAGAGCCTTCAGCAAGTGGGTCCGTTGTTAAACGTAATTCACCATCAGCGTCTGTTGTTGTATCTACAATTCTGGCAACATTATTATCTCCAGTAGCAACAACAACTGTACCAGTGATTGTGATTGCTAATTCAGCAGTAGTGCCATCAAAAGATTCAATAGTAAATGTATCGATTTCACTTTCACCCACAACAAGTGCAGCAATAGTTGGATCAGTAGTATTAAGGGTATAAGTCCATGAGCCATCATTTAAAATTACTAATGTACCGTATGTACCCATTAAGGTTTTCTGAACAATAAAAGCTTCGCCATCATCTGGGTCAAGTACACTTACAGCACCTGTTGCCGTTGCCTCATCACTTGCAATTCTTCCAGTTAAATCAAAGAATACAGCTGGCGTAGGTTCTACTGTGCCATCGCCAGCATCAAATACAGACACTTCAGCGTAAATAGCTAAGCCATACTTGCTGCCTATACCATCTAAAGTTTCGCCTGCAGCATAACTTTCAAAGTCATCTGAAAATACACTTGTAGTGCCAGCGGTATCAGAAAACACCTCAATGTTATCAACATAAAAAGAACCAAAAGGAATCGTTCTATCATTATCACCGAGTCTAAATTGGATAGCTTTCACACCATCAGCAAACCACTGGTCTAAGCCTGTATAATCAGAGTCAACAACCGCTGCAGTAGAGAAAGAACCGCCACCAATCACTTCACCATCAATAGTCACGGTAATTTGTTCTGTTGCGTCTAAGTCCCATGTGATTTCTACATCATAAAACTGGTCTTCAACAAATGGTGCAGTGATTATATTGCCAGGGTAAGCGTCACTGTCAGTATTTCGAACAAAGAAACGAGGGGCTATTGTAGTTTCAGAACCGTCTTCGTTAAGTGTAGATTGCTCGCCTTGAATACGTAAATCTATTAACGATTCACTAGAACTACCAGAAGAACCATAAAGCGTAATATAAGCATCTTTAATATTTCCATCACTACCAAGAGTAACTTCTTTAGATAAAGAGGCACTTAGTTTACCTTGACGAAGGTTATCAACGGTAAATCTAATCTCACCCGTATCGCCGCCTGTATCGCTTATTTTTACAACCTGTGTAAGCGAAGCAACACGAATATTAATTTTAGCAGTGGTACCATCAATAGAAGCGATAGTGATTGAATCACTTACAGAGTTACCTAATTCAAGGCTAGCCAGAGTTTCGTTTGCAGTATTAACTGTATACGACCAGCTACCATTAGCGCTGATACTAAATGTACCATAATCAAGTGCTACATCAGTTTGCGCAACAAAAGCATCTTCTTCAAAGTTTGGATCAATAATGGTTAATGAACCAGTTAATGGAACCGTAGCAGTATGTTGAACAGTACCACCCAATTCTCCTTCGATGATTGCAGCAACAGGGTCATTGTTATAACCCACAGCCGCACCAATGACGTCAAGTAACGCTTCATCAACTGAATCAGCAACTTGTGAAGTAGTTTGCAAATTAATTTGTGCTGTCTCAAGTATAACTAAAGACTCTTCAGAAAAAGAACCATCAGCGACGTCACTAGCAAGATCTTGCATAACGGTAGATAAATCTGCGTCTGCGTTGTCTGCATCAACTTGTGAAAGTAGCGCTAGCACAGAACCATATCTATCAGCATCTTCAGCACCATCAGCACCAAGAGCAACAGTACCAACTAAAGTAGGAAGCACTTCTGTTGTATCAAAACGAATACCAAAACGAGCATTAATTATTTCAGCTTCGTCAGCAAACTGGTTTAAATCACTACCTGCGTTTTGAACGGCCATTTCGGTTAAGGGAGAAACAACATAGGTAGGTGGCGGTAGTAATATTACCTCACCCATGTCATCTAAAACGGGATTCCCATCTTCATCAGTCTGAACAATATTTTCAACTACATTCACTACCGATCTTAGTTGAGGAGCATCTAAGGTTAAACCTGTTGATTCGTCCGTATAAGTACCGCCAGTACATGCAATTAAACCCGCACCTTCGAAATGTACATTGCTAAATGTAACGCCACCTGAAGTGTTAGAGGTTGCAGTGCCTTGCGCAGGAAGAACCGCAGCACCAGTATCATCAACTTCAAATATGTCACAAGTTGCACCATCAATTGGGCCCTTAATAATGCTAGCAGAAACATTTAAGGTTGGGTTGATAACAGGTGTAGATGCACCAACACCTTCGGTAAAACCTGCCTCATCAGTATAATTAGCAGAAACAGAAATGACTGAACCTTCATCAGCTTCAGTAATTGTGTATGATGTACCAATAGCACCTGTTGACCATACGTAAGTCAGTGTGTCAGCTATAATTCCGTCAGCATCAGTAGCCGTTGCTGAAAGAGTAGCACCAGCGATAAATTCGCTTCCGTTTATTGCTATGCTCCCGCGAGTATTACCATCTAGTTCAGCACCGTCATCACCGCCACAACCGAATAGGCCTGTCGCAATGATGAGCGGTATAAGGGATTTATTATTCATTTTTAGGACTCCAAAAAGATTCTTTTTCCAAATTTAGCTTGTTTTATTTAAGTACTAGGCTTGGCTAGTACTTAAAGCTGACACCTGCGAACAGGCGAGGACCGTAATCACTTACTTGACCCAAGTTACCTTGAGTATAGAAGTCATCACTGCGAGGCTCACTGAACAAGTTAATTGCTTCAACTTTAATACGAATGTATTGATTGATTTTGTAAGCAGCACGAGCTTCCCAAATACCAGCCTCATCAACATAACGCAGTCTTGTGGGGTTAGTAGTGTATGGTTGGAAGTATTCACTACGATACTTGTAGATAAGAGCAGCATCAAAATCACCTATTTGGTAGTAAAGCTGTCCATTGAATACATGCTCAGAAAATCCAGGAACTGAGGCAGGAGGTACAATACCTACGGTCTCCTGAGTAGCAACACCATCTAAACCAGTAGTAAAGGTGTTACCGTAGTTACTATCTTCAAACTCATAGCTTGTATCAGCATAGTTATAACCAAACTTCACACCAATACCCAAATCCCAACGATACGAGAATGACGCTTCAAAACCATAAAGGTCACTACTTTCGTCAGTAGTGACTGAATTAGTAATAGGTAAAGAAACTTCCACACCGTCAATGATAAAATTCTCTAACTGTGTTTGCTGTTGGAAACCGCCATTGAATTGCTTGTAGTAAACACCTAACGCTACCATAGAGTCATCGCTTGGATACCATTCAACAGCCGCATCATAGTTCCATGACATTAATGGTTGAAGATCAGGATTACCTGAACCATTAACACCAACCAACAAGTCTTCAACTGATTGTGGGTCATCCGAGTCATCGGTTACGAATGTGCGGCTATAACCCATATCAGATGGATTAGCACGTGACATACCACGGTAAATACCGGCCCTTAGGAGAATATCGTCATCATAATCAACGACTAAGTTAAAGCTTGGTAGTACTTCAGTGTAATCACCACCACCAACAATCTTTTCAATATTACCGTTTCCTACTAATTCGACGATACCTGTCGCCGGATCAGTGACAACGTCGAAACCTTCTCTAAAGCCAATAGAGGTAACGTCAGAATTCACTACACGAACACCAAAGTTACCACGAATAAATTTACCAAACATTTCAGTGTCGTAATTAAGCATGGCGTAAGCAGAGGTAGTTTGTTCTGTTACGTCAATAGTACCCGCATTCTCGTATGTAACCTCTGGGTATGCGAATTCGCCGCCTTGTGATGCTACTACTGCTTGAGAGAAACACTCGTTATTGTAAGTTGCCCACGAAGCGCCTGTACCGCTTTCTATCACATTGCCTGAACTGTCAACATTGGTGATAATATTACCGTCAGAAACACTAGATAAAAAATCAGTTTCAGGGAAGGCAATTTGACAACCTTCCAGTACGTCGATAGCTGATGTTACTGACCCATCTAAATTAAATTCAGTTCTTGAGCCATTACCGTTAGTGCCGCCATATTGAACAAACGTTAGCTCAGAAACGCGAACGCCAGCTTGAACGCTACTAAAAATTTCACTGTCTAGAATATAATCAATATCAACGCGTGCACCCATAGTTTCGTTGTCGCGGACATTTTCTCTGTCGATACGAGTACGAAGGCTATCAGTAAAATTGGAAATATCAGTCACATCAAAATCAGTAACTGTGAAATGAGGAATATATTCACCTAAATCCCAAGATAAGAAAGGACGAGAGCTCGTTCTTCCTCGGTTTGTTATTTGTAGTTCTTCACGGCTGGTTTTAGAATAGCCAAGGTCAACACTAATCTTTAGATCATCAGAGAAAAAATGTTCAACGTTCAAGCCATATCCACGATAGTTTTCTTCACGCGAATATTGCTCGCCAGCAGATTCGATGTATTCTTCACCTTCCCAATGTAGAATACCGCCAACATCGTTTGTGATCAGATTTTGTCCCGTTACACCCGGTGTAACGCGCTTTTGTAAGAAAATTAAATCGTGACGCGCTTCTGCTTGGGTACGATCTGAAATTTGCGCGTCAAAATTGATATCCCATTTACTTGAGGGTTGGTATTGTAGAGCAAAGAATAAAGCGTCTCTTTCATCAGATGTTTCATTTTGACGGAAGCTTCGGCTTGAGCCAGTCCATGCGTATTCTCTGCCATCATCTACTGCAAGACCTGTTTTTGGATCAATCTTATTATTATAACCCGCGTTACTCGAACCATTCACGCCATCTTCACAATCGCCCGCTGAGCTTCGGAAAAAACCGGTATTGGTATCGGTTGGATCATTCAAACATGCCCACAAAGATGAATCCGTTGGGCTTGAGCTTCTATATTCAGCTTCTGGCTGGCTAATATCTTGACGTTGAAAACCTACGCTCACACCTATAGCTTGATCGTTACTAAACTCAAATTGATCAACATAACTTAGTGTTCCACGGTAGCCCAAATCACCTTGAAGTGAATTGTCAACGTTTGCTTGGTCTGGGTTGTAGTTACCTTTTACTTCAGCCTGAAAACGTTGATTACCAAAATCTAAAGGCTTAAGTGTCTCCAGGGTAATAACACCGGCAACCCCACCTTCAATCATGGAAGCGTCTTGTGTTTTATAAATAGCTACTTTCTGCATCAACTCTGATGGGAACTGAGAAAAGTTAACTGAACGGTCACCACTACCATTAGTCGCTTCACGGCCATTGATGTTAGTGGCACTTAAGAATGGGCCTAAACCACGAATACTGATTTCAGTAGCACCACCATTTTCACGGTGAGATGATGCACCCGTTAATGTTTCTAGCGCCTCACCAATTGAAAGTGCAGGTAAATCACCAATATCTGAAGCAGATAAACCGTCAACAACCGTGGTAGATTCACGCTTTATTGCAATTTGTTCTTGAATTGTTCTACGTGTACCAACAATTGCAACAACCTCGATATCATTCTCAACTTTATCTAGATTTTCAGTTTCGGGTTCTTGTGCTATTGCCGAAAATGCAAAAGAACTGGTTACAGAAGTAAATACAGCAAGCTTCATCAATTTTGCTATAGGTGAAAGCTTGAACTTCCCTATTTTATGGATGGGTTTTGTTTTTTTACTTATTTTCGTCGACATACCTTACTTCCCCTTAGTATTTTAATAAGCTTGTGAATGCCATTTATTGATATATTGATTATTGCAAGCAGGTTACTGCCATTAAATTCTTATTTTTATTATTGCAAGCAGGTTACTGCCATTAAATTCTTATATTTAAATTAGAGTTATATTAATTTCAACAGACGAAACCCAAACAAAAGTTTTAACCTATTAATTTAAATAAAATATAACCAATAATTGTAGTTATGAGTTACGAGTTACGAATTTTAAATTAATGTGTTAGCTGCGCTAAAATTTATACCCTTTATGCATGTTATGGATATGATAGAAAGTGGCTTGCACATAATCACCATCAGCGCCGTCATTGTTTTGATTATAAACACCCGCTTTAAAGTACATATACTGGTTACTAGCACTATAACCACTATCTTTCATATCGTAGTACTTAGTAATATTAGGCTTACCTTCCCTGATTATAGTGACGAACAACACTTCATCTTCGACGGAAATTTTATAAGAGAATTTTTCGTTTAAGGCGATTCCGTCATCAGGGTCTGACAAAGTATGTGAACGTGAGCCAATCATATTTATCCAAATATCATCACCATCATTTATTTCATGGGCAAAATAAATAGCCCCTTTCGAGTTGGCTGGTAATTTTCGGTAATATAAACGAATAGGTTCGTCATCCGTCGCGTGAATTTGCCCGATGACCACGCGTCCAACCTTTTTTTTATCACCTGTGGTAGATACTCGGTTTATTGCCAAAGTCCCTTCCAAACTGCCTTCAACACCCCCAGACTTAGCTTTCGCCGAACCATGCGCATTGCTGAAAACCCAGTTGTTTTTAGTCAGGCCACGAGTTTTAATTCGAACATTACCTCTACGGAGCATTTCGCGTAGTTCGGTTCTCGCATATTTTGTATTTTTTGAAGTCTTGGCACCTACGTTCGGGCAAGCGAATACCAAGCCACCATCATCTGCTGTATAAAAAAATGGCTTTAAGTCAAAGCCTTTACTTAATGATTTCTCATAGACGGTATCAGCTTTTTTATCTTTGTTGAGATCGGTTGGCAACGTTAACGACCAATCGAGTAAGTCAAAATTTTCACCTGGCTTTTTAAGCGGATCGAGTTTTGACAAATCCCCCAGTAAAACACCTTCAGCAAGACTAGCGTGTGACTTAGGAATAAGCGTATTCTCCTCAATTTCCTGAGCATTGAGTGATGCGCTAAAAACAGCTAAAGCAAAAACTAGCACAGCGAAAACGTAACAGATTTTCTTTTGAAGATGTCGGTAAGATTTATATGTGTTGATATTGGAATCCTTTATAATTTACGATCTCTTTGTTGAATATGTTCGTGTATTGTTCGGCTTAACTATTTTCAAAGCTTACTTAAAATACCTATATGCGCAGCATATAGTGGCGCACCTACACATGAACTTAACTAACCCTGAAAAACGTAATAAAAATAGGTAAGACTTTGCTTCTATTAACACCAAAAATTATCTAATTTCGTTGTAAAAAGAAGCAGAACTCTTTGTTGTATATGATCAAATAGCTATGATTAATTGTTACGCACAGAATCACACACAACCCACCTACATATTTAACAACCTGCTCACACCTGTAACCCTGTGTTAAACAAAATATAACCACCACAACACATCATTGTCAACCGAAAATAGTGTCGCAAGCATTACCAAAAAACCAAAATTGGTAGTAACAAGGATGTAAAAAAGACTAACGCATTGGCTTTATACATTTTTATATAATTAAAAAAATAGAATAAACAATAACTTATGTAAAAATCGAGCTGTTATTGTTGAATGGTTTTTATATTCACTACCAATGGATATCAGAACATTACCAAATAACAGAACAAAGTCAGTCAGTGACTCAGTTGTATCCTAAATTTGCAATTGGTTATTACCAGTTTTTATATTGGTATTACCTATATAAAATGTGATGAGATTACAGTTCAGAACTAATATGCAGATTATAAGCTGTACGATAATTCGTATTGATTGTGATTTATCATTAATGATCTTGTTGAACGAAGCTGCGCTGTCAGCCGCATTAGTGCTTATTTCGATGCATTTCCTGATAACCTTTCAACCGATGATTTGAAGCGCTAATTTGCCAGTTTGATTGCCTTACATTCGTGGAGCACCGTGATATCGATGGCCAAGTGAGCTTTGCCTATCTTGAAAACCAGGGGCAAAATAGCCAAACCAAAGCCACTGAAATACGTACTTTACCCACTGTCGAATTTCTATGGTTGGTACTACAACATGTGCTGCCGAAAGGCTTACGGCGAGTGAGAGACTCTTAACAATGAGAGTGGATTACTCAGAGGAGGTGCAGCCAAGCTGCGGCAACGAATACGCTTGATGCTAGCCGTAGCTGGCACCGTGTTTGCGCCGCTCGAAAACACCACTAAAACTCAAGCCATACGGCCTTGCCCTTGCTGCCGACAACCGATGATATTTATGGGGGTGCATGCGCGACCGACAAGCTTTTTTAGGC
>NZ_JAMTCD010000018.1 GCF_025370255.1 Shewanella holmiensis | reverse complement strand
CCTAAGAAGAAGCAATTTCGAATAACTCAATACCTGTGAATGTCCACACAGATTTCTTGTTTAAGTTGTTAAAGAGCGTTGATGTTAATTTTTCAAACATCGCCGTTAGACGCTAGGTCGTTGGCTTGGGCTGCGTATTCTACGCTTTCCCGTGTCTGCGTCAAGTGTTTTTTCAAACTTTCTTTTCGCTGCTGATTTGAGGTTAAAACCGAAGTCTTTATGTTTCAAATCAACCTGACTTCCTAAGTGATTTACTTCGGATGACGCTTTGCTTTCGCGCTGTGCCGTGTCAGTGGATGCGCATTATAGGGAGCTAAGATTTTTGCGCAACCCCTTTTTTGAAGTTTTTTGTAATTTATGGCTCACTTGTTGGTAAATTGACCTGACTAGCTAGTTTTTAAGCATTATACTGTTAAAAAACGCCATTTCTAAGGATATTTATGACTTCCAACTTACGATCTTACCAAGGTAAGCACCCCGAATTAGCTGATAGTGTATATGTAGATAGCAGTGCTATTTTGGTTGGAGACATCAATTTAGACCATGATGCCAGTATTTGGCCACTTGTTGCAGCCAGGGGAGATGTAAATCACATTCGTATAGGTAAACGCAGTAATGTACAAGATGGAAGTGTTTTGCATGTCACCCGGAAATCACCATCAAACCCTGATGGTCATCCATTGATTATTGGCGATGATGTGACTATTGGCCACAAGGCTATGTTGCATGGTTGTCGGGTGGGTAATCGTGTTCTCATCGGTATGGGTGCCATTTTATTGGATGGTGCCATTATTGAGGATGATGTCATTGTGGGGGCGGGTACCTTGGTTCCACCTAATAAGGTACTTAAAAGTGGCTACCTGTATGTGGGCAGCCCTTGTAAACAAGCCAGAGAATTAACGGATGCTGAAAAAGCGTTCTTACCTCAATCGGCTGATAACTATGTACGCCTGAAGAATGAATACCTTGTTGAGGTTCAACAAGAAGCAAGTTATTAGCTTCTGGTATTACTTATAGATTGTTGAAAGTGTTATTTGTTCAATACTTAGAAACAGATGTTTCCTTGTATTGAACAATATTTCAGCTTTTTAATCGGCAATAATGTTGCCTTTACAATAATATAGAACCATCATCTTCAAATAACTCATCTTTTATTGCTTTTTCAGCTAACTCTTCAATATCAAACCTTATCTGTTCAAATACCGTTACTGCATTGTTCACAGTGACTAGCAATGAAGACAATTTAGTTAGGGAGGAAAAACTTATCAGGCACTGGATAACTTGTCCCTGTTGCTGTGCTGAAAATCTCACAGCGCTTTCCAACGCGGTGACATCATCACCAAAAATGAGATTTTGATTCATATGTTTTCCATCTCTATCACGTTATAAAATAAACAGGATCGGTAAAACATTATGTCATCTGCTGACGAATAGTGGTCATTATTATTTGGGGATCAGGCATGACACCGCGCCAAATACTGAAACTTTTTGCTGCCTGGCCTACGAGCATACCTAATCCATCCGCTGTTTTTATTGCGCCAACGGATTGAGCCCAATGATTAAATAGGGTCAGTTTTTTCCCATAGGTCATGTCGTAGCACATTGTATTTTTACCAATAACAGATTCTGGTAACGGTGCTAATTCTCCAGACAAGCCAGCTGAAGTTGAGTTGATGACAATATCAAATTCATCATTTAATGTATTAATGTTTTCAGCACAAACATTACCGAAGTCGTTAAATAGCAAAGCTAATTGCTTAGCTTTGCTATATGTACGATTGCATATCACCAGCTTGCTAATATTACTTTGCAGTAAAGGCAATATACACCCTCTTGCAGCACCACCAGCACCAACAAGCAATATTCGTTTACCTGCTAGAGAACCAAACTGAATTTGTAGATCATTCACTAAACCTACCCCATCGGTATTATCACCAATGATTTTTCCTGTGACAGTAAAGGAAAGCGTATTCACCGCGCCAGCTAGTTTAGCTAATTCACTGAGTTCATCACACAATGTAAAAGCTTGCTCTTTAAATGGAGCGGTAACATTCGCACCTTTTGCACCTTGCTTTATGAAGGTGCGCAAAGTGGACTCAAATTGATCGACCGGAGGTTGGATTGCTTGATAACTTATATCTTGCAAGGTTTGCTTGGCAAACTCACCATGAATATAAGGTGATTTACTTTGCGCAATAGGGTTACCCAATACGGCATACAACTCGGTCATCAATTATCTCTCTTTCTTAAAGTGCTTTGGCACTACTTAGTGTAACCACGTGGCATATCAGAAGGTGTGGTATAGCGCTCACGTAACTTATCATGACGGCTTTGAGTGCTTTGCTCTTTACCGTCTATGTACATTTTTACCACATGGCTACTGAATTCAAACGGGTCACCATTCCAAATAACAATATCAGCGGGCTTACCGACCATAATACTGCCACTGTCAATATTGAATGTATCTGCAACATTGACAGTTAATGCAGCTATTGCAGCATTGTAATCCATTCCATTGGCAACGGCATTTCCAGCACTATAACGTAAGTTATAGATGTTATGGCTGTCACCCATGTTTGACAAAATCACTTTTACGCCAGCGGCATGTAATTTACCCGCGTTGCTTAAATCATTATGCAGTGAATCAAAGCTTTCTGGTAAGTTTCGCATTGCATCAATAATCACTGGGACATTGGCTTTTGCAATTTGCTCACTAATCAAAACAGCATCTGCGGCACCAACTAGCACAAGATTTACATTAAAGCGTTGCTTCAGTTTTAATATGGCAAGTATGTCGCTGGCCCGATCAACGGAAACGATTAAAGGCTTTTCTCCAGACAATATCGACTTAACAATTTCATCCGCCGCTTCTGGCTCTGGCGCATCCTCTTTTGCTTTTTTATCTTTCGATACTTTAGCTAATGACTTTTGTCCTTTTTCTAATTGGGTTATTAATTGTTGAATGGAGGTAGCACGAGAACCTTCATGATTTGCACCTAAGCTAACAAATACACCTGTACTTGTTGCCTTAACACTATCCCAATCACCTGTTAAATCGACCAAAAACGTTTGACCAGAATGGATATCTTCACCACCACTAGAGGTCACCACATTACGCGTTATGCCACCTTTACGTGTAAATGCAATGCTACTCGCTTTAGGGTTGTAACCAAAACTAGGATCAAAGGTTATATCTGCCTTTTTATCCCATGCATCACTAGAATCTGTCACCGCGTTAACTTCAACCAGTCCGAGTATGTTCATTGAGCCAATAAAGCCTGGTGTAACAATGCCGCCTTGCGCATCGATAATATTGTCAACGTCATATGTTATGCCTGCAGTTGCAGGGACGACAGAGGTAATTACACCATCTTTAACCACAACAACGGCATTTTGTATTACCCCTTGCTCTGTTGCGGTATGCACTGTGGCATTGGTAATAGCAAATGAATCAGCTAATGCTAAACCCGATGTGCCAAGCAAAGTGCTTGCCAAAGAAAGGGCGAGTAAAGATTTGGTCATTTTTTTCATAGTATCCGCCTTATTCCTGTCCAAGTAAAAAATCGCTTTGTGCTTGATAACGAGTGTCTTGATGATCAAACACTTTGGCACCATCGATAAATACTTGTTCTGCTTTGGCGTAAACACTAAACGGATTAACGTTCCAAATAACCACATCAGCATTTTTGCCTACGCTAAGTGATCCAGTTTTATCAGCAATGCCTAAAGACTTAGCTGCGTTAACAGTGATCCAGCTAATTGCCTGCTCTTCTGTATAATTGAAACCGCTGGCATTGGCGTTATGCATAATTTTAGCGCTTTCTTGGTTAAGACGTTGAATTGTCACAGGTGAATCTGAATGCACGACTGCGCATGAGTTTTTCACAGCATCAACTATGGCCACATTTTCCAGTACCATATCGTAAGCCTCTAACTTGAATCCCCACCAGTCTGGCCACATAGCAGCACAATTACCATTTTCAGCTAGTGTATCTGCAATTTTGTAGGCTTCGATGGCATGGTGGAAGGTACCTGAGTGATAATTAAACTCTTTACCTAAATCAATCATCATCACCATTTCTTCGGCTTTATAACAATGATTGTGAATAAGAATTTCACCTTCTAACACCCCTTTTAAGGTATCTAAGGTTAAATCCCGTTTCGGCGCGACGGCATTTTTACCAGCGGCATAATCGGCTTCATATTTATCCCAAGCTCGTTTGTATTCTGTGGCTTCGATAAACGCTTGACGATAACCAGCCATATTACCCATACGCGTCATCGGCAGTTCTGAACGGCTACCATAAAGCGACTTAGGGTTTTCTCCACAAGCCATTTTTAGACCGTAGGGTGCATCAGGAAACTTCATTGCTTGCATGCTTTCAGATGGCACGTTTTTTAGGGTTACACCCCGTCCGCCAATTAAGTTGGCTGAACCTGGTAAAATTTGCATCGTCGTCACCCCGCCTGCACGGGCACGGTTAAACCCAGGGTCTTGCGGCCAAACGCTATGTTCAGCCCATACTTCCGCAGTGATTGGATTGGTCATCTCATTGCCATCATTATGAGATTCAGCATTAGGACTTGGATAAACACCTAAATGGGAGTGGACATCTATAATACCTGGGGTGACCCACTTACCCTGGGCATCAATAATAGTGGCACCATCTGCAGTGAGATTTTCCCCAACAGCATTAATTTTGCCATCAATCATTATTACATCAGCATTTTCTAACTTTTCACCGGTTCCTGTTAGCACTGTGGCATTTTTGATAATTGTTTTTGTGCTAGGTAAAACCTGATAGGTACTAGGGTAAGGATTTTTATTTATGGTTACTTTTGGATCTTGAGTTTCTGATTGGTTACAACCCACAAGGGCCGTAGTGACAGCAATCATCACTAAAGATGGCATCATCTTAGTCATTATTGTTCTCCTTTTAAATTGCCGTCAATTTAACAAGATAGGCTGACAAACAAAACATAAAAGTTAACTAAATCGTTTCAAAACATTAACCAAAACTTCAACACTAGCGTAATTGGAATAACCGAGTTTTATTAAGATATAATATAAATCAAACAAATATTCGGTATGGTTATGAATTGGCTTAAAAAAATTTTCTCAAAACATGATGCTCAACAGGATAGAGATCCTGAGCAATCCAATGCCTACGATTTGATTGGGGGAGATAAAGTGATTCGAGCTATTGCCCATGAATTTTATCAACAAATGCAACAACGACCAGAAACCCAATCTTTGCTGGCAATTCACCGATCACCTATTGCAGAATCTGAAGCTAAGCTTTATGAATTTTTAAGTGGTTGGTTAGGTGGGCCGCAACTTTACCAACAAAAGCATGGTCATCCAGCACTTCGCGCTAGGCATATGCCTTTCAGTATTGATGAGTCGATGCGTGATCAATGGCTAATCTGTATGTGCGCAGCTGTTGATAAGTGCGTAAAAAAGCCTGAACATCGACAGGCGATTATTCAGGCTATTTCAACGTTAGCTGATCATATGCGCAACCAGTAACAAAAGTCGCTTAAATCTAGGTTTATAAATTCAACTTCAACCAGTCTTGTGGTTTAAGGTAATACTCATATAATTCTGCTTCAGGAGTGCCCTCTTCAGGCGTAAACCCATACTCCCAGCGCACAAGTGGCGGCATCGACATTAAAATTGATTCGGTGCGACCACCAGTTTGTAAACCAAACAGGGTGCCACGATCATAAACAAGATTAAATTCAACATAGCGCCCACGGCGGTATAATTGAAATTGACGTTCTTCATCTTGATATTCTAAATCTTTATTGCGTTCAACAATTGGCTCGTAAGCTTCAATGAAGCCATTACCCACTGCTTGCATAAACGCAAAACTATTTTCAAACCCAGGTTCGTTTAGATCATCAAAAAACAATCCACCCACACCACGAGTTTCATTTCGGTGCGGTAAAAAGAAGTATTCATCACACCATTTTTTATACCTAGGATAAACATCTTCACCAAACGGCAGGCATAAATCATGCGCAGTTTGGTGCCAGCTTATAACATCTTCTTCAAACGGATAATAAGGTGTTAAATCGAATCCACCGCCAAACCACCAAACAGGATCTGCGCCCTCTTTGCGTGCAATAAAAAATCTGACATTGGCATGGGTTGTTGGAATGTACGGATTATTGGGGTGGATCACTAATGAAACGCCCATTGCTTCAAAGCTTCTGCCCGCTAGTTCTGGACGATGCGCGGTAGCCGATGCAGGCATTGCTACGCCCATCACATGAGAAAAGTTAACTCCTGCTTGCTCAAACACGTTGCCTTGGGTTAATACCATGCTGGTACCACCGCCGCCTTCTTCACGCTTCCATGACTCTGCACTAAAGGTAGATTTACCATCAAGAGCTTCTAATCGCTGACAAATGTTTTTTTGTAATGATAATAAAAATGTTTTTACTTGTTCTGCATTGGGTAAACCGACGGCATCTGAACCAGTTTGCATATAATTAGTTTCCGTTTCTAATAATTTGACCTGTGCGCGCATCAATAATCGTCGAGGGTTGGCGCTGTTCACCTAAAGACCCCATCACCAATGCATCAATTTTGCCCTCAAAATCACTGAGTATATGTTCGGCCAAAACAACGGGATCTTCACCCGCTAAATTTGCGCTAGTTGATACTAACGGTTTCTGCAACGCGTCGCAAAGTGCGCGAACCACGGGATGAGCTGAAACTCTCACTGCTATCGATGCAAACTCACCACATAACAGCTTCGAAACGGTAGGTTTAATTGGCATAACAAATGTAAATGGCCCTGGCCACTTAGAAAACGCAAATTGAAGTTGGGCGGATGTCAATTGAGACTCATCAATATAAGGCGTTAGTTGATCAAAATTACTTGCCACCAAAATTAAGCCTTTTTGCCATGGGCGTTGTTTTACAGCCAATAGTTTTTGAATAGCGGTATCATTGTCGGGATCACACCCCAAACCAAATACCGCTTCTGTAGGATATGCAATTACCCCACCCTCTAAAACAACGTCAACAACAGCGTCTGGCTGAACTTGCAACATGATTGTTCCTCAACACAATTAGATTATAACGAACGTTTGTATTTACACATTTTTTGCGGACACTCAACTCGATTGCCAGCAGCGCCCTTTCGCTCAACCAAAATGCCAAATCCGCAATCAGGACAGGATTCATTTATTGGTGGGTAATTGACGATATATTTACATTTAGGATAGGCATTACAGGAAAAAAACGTTTTTCCATAACGGCTAGTACGCGATTCTAACAGCCCTTTTAAGCAATGTGGGCAGGTTATCGCTTCAGCTTCATCACTGTGATCATGTTTTTCAATATGATGACACTCAGGATAATGCGTGCAGCCAATAAAGATACCAAACCGCCCTGATTTAACAGCCAATTCATGCCCACATTCAGGGCAACTTGAACCAGCAATCACTTGGGTCTCTATCGACTCGTGTTGCACTAAAGGCCGAGTATATTCACATGTCGGATAATTATTACAACCAATAAAGCTACCGTGCTTACTGTGTTTTAACGATAACTCACAGCCACACTTAGGACAGAGTTCAAACTCTTTTTCTAAAGCATGCTCATGGACAGTAAATAGTTGCTGGTCAATTTTTGACATGGTTATCTCATTGGCTGAATCTTTGTGCATTTTACCAAGCTCGATGCTGCTTGGATATCGAATAAGCATCTAATTATAGCTAGCCTTCGCACAAAACCACCTGTATATTGTATACAAAAAGGAAGTGCTATGTTAACCCGTTCATTTATTGCTTTATCTTTTCTTTATTCGAGCTTAGTTCTGCTCTCTGGTTGCAGCACGGTAAAGCAAATAGAGACAAACCCAGTCATTGCTCAACAGCTACAAACTACCTCTGTTGATCAATTTTTTACCCATGATTATCAACACACCCGAGATTCTTTCAATCAAGCCGTTAAGCTCATTCAAAATGAAAATATCCCAGAGCAACTTGATAGACAGCTCTATTTTCTGCGAGCATTCAGCTATTTCGGCCCTTTAGATACAGTGACACCAGATGATAAACAGCGACTGACTAACGCTTTAATCAAACTATCAACACTACAAGCATTTAATGACAGCCCAAGGTTACAAGAGCACTTCGCTGTAACCCTTTACCTTTATTACAATACTGACGACACAGCGTTATTGCTGAGTGAGCTGCTGCCAATACTCAATACACAATTAACACGACTCGCCAAACAACCTGCCACAGAGGCGAATGACTACGCTTTATGGGAAACCTTAAGAGCTTACGGATTACTGCTCACTGATGCCAGAAAGAATAATGAAAGCGCACTCTCGAAACAGCTTATCGATGCAAATATCAGCCAAGCGTTATTAGCCTTCGCTAGCTCACCTGAAAGCCTGCGTGCGCAACAAGATTGGCCAAGAGCAAATGCGTATTGGGCATTAGGGCAATATCGTCTCGCGCTTCCTAGTGGTGAGGATGGTAATCCAACGTCCGCTGCATTAGCCATAGATACAGCGGTCGCCAAAATAGCCAAAGCCGATGTAGACCTACGTGGCAGTATCGCGAAACACACTTACACACTAGGCTTCCACGTCAATGCTTTTGCTGGGCAGGAAAGTTGCCAACAGCGGAATGAAATTTGTCAAATACCGACACTCTCCGAGATCTTACCGATTAACTATCCTTGCTCTAATTCGTTGTTTATTCTGGCACAAGATCTTAATCAGCAAGAGTTAGCTCTGAGCTGTGAAAAGCTGACCTCGCAAGAATCAAGCTTCCACCAATTACTGCAGACCCAAAATACGCCTACAGCCAACGATGGCAACTACGCCCTTCGCGTAGTTGCATTCAAAAACTGGAGCCAATATAACGCCTACGGTCAACTACTCTTTGATATTCAAACTGATAATGGTGGTATGTACATTGAAGGAACACCATCAAAACCAGGCAACCAAGCAACATTTTTTGCTTATCGCCAGTTTTGGATTGAACCAGAATTTGCCATCTGGAATCTTAACCATGAATATGTGCATTATTTAGATGGCCACTTTGTAAAGTATGGCGGTTTTGGACACTTTCCAAGCAAAATGGTGTGGTGGTCAGAAGGCCTCGCCGAATACGTATCTAAAGGCAATGATAACCCCACAACATTCGAAGTGATTAAACGGGATATAGAGAAAGCGCCGACATTGGCAGAGATATTTGCCACCGAATACAAAGATGGCCAAGATAGAACTTACAAGTGGAGTTACATGGCAATTCGTTTTCTCGCTGAAAATTACCATGATGATTTTGTGCAGCTGAGCCACTACTTAAAAACGGACTACTTCGAAGGTTATGAGCTGTTACTGGATGAACTCAGCAAACATCAACAGCAATTTGCAGTATGGCTTAATGATCAAGCTGCCGCTTTTGAAAATGAAACCGCGCAAGCTCCTGCAAAAATAAACAAACTCGATCGCTATGGCTACCGTGATTATTTAATCCCAAGCCATTTCACTCAAAATAACAAGCATCTGCATTTTTAGATTGATGAAAAACGAAAAAGGAGGCCAAAGCCTCCTTTTTATCTCATTTCTTTATGAGTGCAACCTTCCATCAGGCTGCTCAAAGATTAAATCTTCCATTTGCTCATAGGCTGACTCATTACCGGGCACATTAAATAACACCATCAATATCACCCATTTTAAATCTTCTAATACTAAAGCGGGTTCATCTAAATCCATGACTCTGTCGATAACCATTTCACGTGTTTCGACGCTTAACACCTGAATTTGTTCTAAAAACAATAAAAATCCGCGACATTGCACATCTAGCTTCGCCATTTCTTGTTTAGTATAGATACGGAAAGAATGTTGCGCATGATTGCATAAATACGGCTGCTCGCTTTCTTGCAAGTCGGCTAAATGCTCAAGCCATGCCAAGGCCTTAATAATATCGACCTGATGAAAACCTGCGCGAGTAAGCTCTTTGGTTAATTCATCTTCATCAACCAATAGCTCTATTTCGCTATGAACATAGTTCTCAAATAAATACATGAGGATATCAAACATGGCTAACTCCTCTTTAATCTGACGTAACCACCGGGTACCACGGTAACCCACCCTTGTAACTCAAGTTCAAGCAATTGTACTAACACCAGATCTATTGGTTTTCCACTGTGCTCGACTACCGCATCAATTGTTGTAGTCTCATATCCTACACTTGTTAACAGACTAGCTAATTGCGAAGGAAATGGCAAATTACTCATTTCGTTATCTTGTATATAGTGACGCTGATGTAATTGTTCAAGGTGATATTGAGATAAACACCCTAACTCTTCTATTATATCGGCAGCATTCTCGACAAGCTTTGCACCATTTTTAATTAAATCATGACAGCCTTGATGAAATCCTGCCACGGTTGAACCTGGAACGGCAAACACTTCTCGATTTTGCTCCATGGCCAATCTTGCTGTGATCAATGAGCCACTTTTGCGCGCAGCCTCAACAACGACCGTTCCTAGACTTAATCCACTAACGATGCGATTACGCCGAGGAAAATGTCCTGCTAAAGGGCTTACGTTCGGCCAAAACTCACTTATCACACAGCCATTTTGCTGGATATTATCATATAACGCTTTATGTCGCTTAGGATAAATCACATCAACGCCACAGCCGAGTACCGCTAATGTCATACCATTATTGGCAACCACAGCTTTATGCGCAGCACCATCGATACCTGCGGCCATACCACTAGTAATACTAAACCCTTGATTAGATAACGAGATAGCTAAATTAGCTGCAGTGTCTGCACCATGCAAAGACATACTACGACTCCCCACTATTGCAATAGATGGCGGTAACAATGCATTGAGATTACCTTTGATAAACAAAACGGAAGGGGGATCATAAATTTGTTGAAGTAATGGAGGATAATGAGGATCAGATAAACAGATCAGATGATGGTTATCATCTTTTTCAAGCCAATCAAGCGCGTTATCGACTTTATCAAAATCGATAACGCAAGCTTGCAAGGTATGAGATGAAAGAGGCAAAGCACTGGGTTCAAACTGCAGTCTTTGCCTTAACTCTTCTACATCCATGTAAGCCAGTAATTGTTTAATCCGAGCGGGTCCTAGCCCAGATACAGCAGAAACAACTAGCCAATCGACCAGATTGTCAGTAATTATTCACCTTTAAGGGTTAAGTTTACTGGAGTAACCAGTTTATCTTTTACTCTTACCGGACGATCACTCATCATTATTAACCCTAGGCTAGTTTTATCAAAAACTTTAAACACCATTAAGTTACCATGATAAACATCAGGGACTTTAAACACTTTATCATCTGAAAAGTGAGCCACGACATTATCGTATGATGAACGGTCTACAGTTCGTACTGGTTGGCCGTTGTTATCTAATATAATTTCTTCACCATCACGATAAATAGCAAACACATGACCAGGTTGAACACCCGCATTTAATCCTTTGTCCAAATAAACCACTTCAAGTTTACCGGCTTCACGGTTAGCGCTAGCAGTAGCAATCACACTAGCAGGCACATCTAATGCTGCAGCAGTGGGTACGAAGAAAGCTGACATTAAGGCTTCATCTTCAACCGGAATAACCGCATAACCGACTTTAGTTTCGCGCAGGTTGCTTAATAGTTGTACTTTTGATATTTCACCATCAGTCGTCACACGGCCACTGGCAGTAAGAATAATTTCACGCCCTAGCACATCACCGGTTTCAGTATCTAAAAATTCACGACCCGGCTCATAAATTGCCACTTTCTGCCCTATTGGCATATTGGCATTTACAAACACAATGTCGTTAAGAATATGATGCTTAGACTCACTTTCGCCACTTAACACAAAAGGCTGTGCCGCTAACCACTCTTGTTCTACTACACGATTTTGTAATAAATACGGTTGAATAAGCGCTAAGTCAATTGCAGGTATCGCATCACTTTTAGGCACGATACGCCCTTCAACACCTTTCTTAATATGTTGTTTTTTGACTAAACGCGGTTGACCGTCAATGAACACTAACGTCAGTCGATCACCGGGATAAATTAAATGAGGGTTAGCAATTTGTGGATTAACCCCCCACAATGTCGGCCAGCGCCAGGGATCTTTAAGAAAATAGCCAGAAATATCCCAAAGTGTGTCGCCTTTTTTAACGACATAAGTATCGGGATGTCCCGCTTTTAAAGTTAATGTATCTGCATTTAATCCAAAGATATTCAATGTCATAAAAGCAAGTAGTAATATCCGTTTCATGGTGGTGTCCATGTTATTAAGCTCTATATTTGAGCTTTTTACTATTATTGAAGGCCCGTTAGGATTAAAATTATCCTATTTTTTACAGTCAGTATAGCTAACAAGCTAAATATTGACAGATTTGTTAAGAGTTTATCTATGCCATTATTAAATGTTTTACGTTTTCCAGATGAGCGTTTGCGCACTGTAGCCAAGCCTGTAACAGACTTCGGCCCAGAATTTCAGACACAAATTGATAACATGTTAGAAACAATGTACCACGAAAAAGGCATTGGGCTAGCTGCAACGCAAGTTGATTTTCATCAGCAACTGATTGTAATGGACTTACAAGACGAAATAGAACGCCCAACAATTTTCATTAATCCACAAATTGTCAATTCTAGTGGCGACTTTGCCAATGAGGAAGGCTGCTTATCTGTTCCTGGGGTTTATGCCAAAGTTGACCGCGCAGAAAAAGTCACGCTAAAAGCACTTGATCGCCATGGCGAAGCTTTTACTGTTGAAGCCGATGAGCTATTTGCTATTTGTATTCAACATGAAATGGATCACTTACAAGGCAAGCTTTTTGTGGATTACTTGTCGCCACTGAAACGTCAACGCATTAAAACTAAGCTTGAAAAAGAAGCTCGCTTAGCAGCTAAAGAATAGGGGCTGATTTGAAACCGTTAAATATTATTTTTGCTGGCACGCCCGATTTCGCAGCTCGCCATTTACAGGCGTTGATTGCATCAGAGCACAATGTTTGTGCTGTTTATACCCAACCAGACAGACCTGCAGGGCGTGGTAAAAAATTGACCCCTAGCCCAGTAAAACAATTAGCGGTTGAGCATAACATTGCCGTTTTCCAGCCACCATCGTTACGTAATGAGGATGCTCAAGCCGAGCTTGCTGCGCTAAATGCAGACATTATGGTTGTGGTGGCATATGGACTGATTTTGCCGAAAGTCGTACTCGATACACCTACATTAGGCTGCATAAATGTTCATGGTTCAATCTTGCCGCGTTGGCGAGGTGCTGCGCCAATTCAACGAGCATTATGGGCAGGTGATAATGAAACCGGCGTAACCATTATGCAAATGGACATAGGCTTAGATACCGGTGACATGCTGCTAAAAACTGCGTTAAAAATTGAAGACACAGATACATCTGCCAGTCTTTATGAAAAGTTAGCGCTTCAAGGCCCTGATGCCCTTATCGATGCTTTAGCGCAATTAAGCTTAGGCGCCTTAACCGCCGAAAAACAAGATGAATCCTTAGCTAATTACGCTGAGAAATTATCAAAAGAAGAAGCCAAGCTTGACTGGAATAAACCCGCTAAGCAGCTTTGGCAAGAAGTGCGCGCTTTTAACCCTTGGCCAGTCAGTTATTTCGAACATCAACAAAGCAGCATTAAAGTATGGCAAGTGCGTTACGACACGTCATTAAATACAGCGGCGCCAGGGACCATTACTCAGGCGGATAAAAATGGAATCGTCATCGCCACCGCTTCTGGCAGCTTAATAATCGACACCATGCAGTTACCCAACAAAAAACCATTAGCTGTTGCTGACATTCTTAACTCACGAGCTGACTGGTTTAGCGTTGGAACCCTATTAAGCCAAGAGGCAAATTAGCATGAATGTGCGCGCATTAGCCGCCAAAGCCATTTTTGATGTATTAGAAAAAGGCGTATCCCTATCTGTTGCCCTACCGGAACAACAGCAACATCTTGATAATGGCAAAGACAAAGCCTTGATGGCAGAGATTTGCTATGGCGTCATGCGCCAACTGCCTCAGCTTGATAAATGTATTAGTGATTGTTTAGCCAAACCGTTTAAGGGTAAGCAGCGAATCGTTTACCAGCTTTTGCTTGTGGGGTGTTACCAGCTTTACTTTACCCGTATTCCTGCACACGCTGCGATTTCAGAAACCGCTGAAGCTTGCAGACAATTAAAGTTTGATGGTTTAGTCAAAGTGGTTAATGGGGTATTACGCAATATTCAGCGTAATAATGCTCCACTGTCGACAGAAGCAGATACACTTCGTTATAACACTCCCGCCTGGTTTATTAAGCGCTTACAACAAGCGTATCCTGAACAGTGGCAACACATTATTGAGCAAAGCCACCAGCGTCCACCTATGTGGTTACGTAACAATCAATTATCACAAAGCCGCGATGCCTACATTGCCACCTTGGCTGAACAGGAAGTCTTAGCAACAAAAGGCACAAGTGCTGATGCTATTTTGCTAGAAAGTCCAAAAGATGTGCATCTACTTCCCGGTTTTATGGATGGCGCTGCTTCAGTTCAAGATGGTGCCGCACAATGGGCAGCCACCTTATTAGCCCCAGAAAACGGCGAGTTAATCCTAGATGCCTGCGCAGCACCTGGCGGCAAAACCTGTCATATCATAGAGCAAGCACCTCAAGCCCAAATTGTTGCGGTAGATTTTGACGAAAATCGTTTAGCCAGAGTGCAACAAAACCTCGACAGATTGAATTTAAAAGCGCAAGTTATTCATGGCGATGCTGCCAATATTGATACTTGGTGGCAAGGTGAAAAATTTGACCGTATTCTGTTAGATGCACCTTGTTCAGCGACCGGTGTAATCCGTCGTCACCCAGATATCAAATGGCTGCGTAAAAATAATGACATTGCTGAGCTGGCCATTTTACAACAACAGATATTTGATCACTGTTGGCAATGGTTAAAACCCGGAGGTACGTTACTTTATGCAACGTGCTCAATATTACCGGAAGAAAATAGTCAGCAAGTTAGCGCGTTTTTATCTCGTACTCCTGACGCGCAATTAGTGCCGATTAGTCAGCAACAAAATGCACAAGATATTGGCTGGCAGATTTTACCCGGCCAGGACAATATGGACGGTTTCTACTACGCTCGCTTAATAAAAGCACTGTAAGGATATTGGCAAGGATATGAAGATTATCATCTTGGGCGCTGGACAAGTAGGCGGCACGCTAGCTGAAAATTTAGTTGGCGAAAACAACGACATCACTCTTGTTGATAACGATCGAGCCAGACTTAGAATTTTACAGGATAAGTTTGATTTACGCGTTGTTGTTGGTCATGGTGCACATCCTAGCGTCTTAAAAGAAGCTGGCGCCGAAGATGCTGACATGCTGATTGCGGTAACCAACAGCGATGAATGTAACATGGCGGCTTGCCAAATTGCTTATTCACTGTTTGGTACCCCAACTAAAATTGCCCGGATCCGTTCCGAGCCATATTTAGATTTGCGCGAAAAGTTATTCATTAATTCAGAAGTAAAATCGAGTGACGCAAAACCACGCGGTGGTTTTATCATCGATGAGTTAATTGCGCCAGAACAGTTAGTAACTGCTTACATACATCGTTTGGTTGAATACCCAGGAGCGCTTCAAGTACTTGAGTTTGCTGAAGGAAAACTGAGCCTAGTGGCGGTGCGCGCTTATTACGGTGGCCCATTAGTGGGTAATGCACTTGCTACATTGCGTGAACATATGCCTAATATTGATACCCGGGTAGCGGCAATATTCCGTCAAGGTAAAGCCATCATGCCCCGTGGTACCACAATTATCGAAGCTGACGATGAAGTATTCTTTGTTGCCGATAGCCGCCACATTCGCGCTGTAATGAGTGAAATGCAAAAGCTAGATAACTCGTATCGCAACATTATGATTGCCGGCGGGGGTAATATCGGTTTTGGTTTAGCGAAACGTTTACAAAAAAATCATTCGGTAAAATTGATAGAGCATCGCCAAGAGCGCGCCGAAATGTTGTCAGAGAAACTCGAAAAAACCACCGTTTTTTGTGGTGACGCATCGGATCAAGAACTATTAAATGAAGAGCATATCGACCAAACAGATGTGTTTATTGCCGTGACCAATGATGATGAAGCCAACATCATGTCTGCTTTGTTAGCCAAACGTTTAGGTGCCAAAAAAGTCATGGTGCTTATCCAACGTGAAGCCTATGTTGATATTGTTCAAGAAGCGAATATCGATATTGCCATCTCCCCTCAGCAAGCTACCATTTCAGCTTTACTGACCCATATTCGCCAAGGTGATATTTGTAATGTGTATTCATTACGTCGTGGTGCAGCAGAAGCCATTGAAGCGATTGCCCACGGCGACGCCAATACATCTAAAGTTGTCGGTAAACAAATTGGCGACATCAAACTGCCACCGGGTACGACTATTGGTGCCATTGTACGCAAAGATGAAGTACTAATGGGGCATGACAAAACGGTTATTCAGCAAGGAGATCATGTGATTCTTTTCTTAGTAAATAAGAAGTTTATCGGCGATGTTGAAAAGCTGTTCCAACCGAGCGCTTTTTTCTTTTAGTTCGACTATAAATGATAAATCTCAAGCAACTGGTTTTTGTGATTGGCATATTTCTCGCCATCCTCACAGGCTTTATGCTTATCCCAATGGGTTTCGCGCTAGCATATGGCGAAGAAACCATTGGTGACTTTATGCTATCAGCTTTATTCACTGGGATTATCGCAACCATTTGTATCCAATCAGGGCGACCACATGACATTCGCTTAAATATTCGCGACATGTTTGTGTTAACCAGTGCCACCTGGCTAGCGGTAAGTTTTTGTGCGGCTCTACCCTTCACTCTTTATCACGGTATCACTTATACCGACGCATTTTTTGAAACCATGTCAGGTATTACAACTACAGGCTCAACCGTGTTATCAGGTTTAGATAGCATGGATCACAGCATCTTAATTTGGCGCTCTTTATTGCAATGGCTTGGCGGGATCGGTTTTATTGTCATGGCGGTGGCTGTTTTACCATTCTTAAACGTGGGTGGTATGCGTTTATTTAGAACAGAATCATCGGATTGGAGTGATAAAACCACTCCAAGAACCCAACACATGGCCAAACACCTTTTTCTTCTTTACGCTGGTCTCACATTACTGTGTACATTGGCTTATCACCTAGCGGGGATGAATTGGTTTCAAGCCATTAATCACGCTATGACCACGCTTTCAACTGGCGGATACTCTACATCTGATAGCTCAATGGCTCACTTCTCTAATGCATCGCACTGGGTTGGGGTTGTGTTTATGCTCGCAGGCGGTTTACCGCTATTGATGTTTGTCCAATCTATTCAACAACGTAATCTGTCCATTTGGAACGATCAGCAAGTAAAAGGATTTCTACTCTTTGTTGGTGTTGTATCACTAAGCATTGCTGTGTGGCTGTATTTTCACAAAGAATTAGCCTTTATTGATGCATTAAGATTATCCAGTTTTAATGTCATATCAGTAGTCACAACCACAGGATATGGCTTAACTGATTATCAAGCCTGGGGAGCGTTTGCCGGTACCGCCTTCTTATTTTTAATGCTCGTCGGTAGCTGTTCCGGCTCCACATCTGGTGGAATTAAAATTTTCAGATTTCAAATTGCCATGGCGATTATGCGTCAGCAAATCAAACATCAGTTTCACCCCAATGGTATTTTCAAAGAAACCTACAATGGCCACAAAGTGCATGATGATATTGTGCGCTCATTAGTGACCTTTTTTATGTTGTTTTTCCTGGTTATTTTAAGTTTATCAATGGTATTAGTCTTAACAGGTTTAGATACGATGACCAGCTTCACCGGTGCAATTACTGCGGTTGCGAATGTTGGCCCTGGTTTAGGCTCAATCATCGGCCCTGCAGGTAATTTTTCAAGCCTTTCAGATGTGGCAAAATGGGCATTAGCAATAGGAATGTTATTAGGCCGTTTGGAAATACTGACCGTTGCAGTTCTTTTTCACCCCCAATTTTGGCGATATTAGCAATGTCTAAGGCCTATAAATTATAGGCCATCATCTATGAGCTACTGCTTAACCAACGTCAATATATGCTCGGCATAACACTTCACATCATCCCAGTCGGTGTAATCGATAATCGCTTTAGGATCTGTTGGTCCATCGGTCATTTTCATGATTAACCGGATCATCAAACTGTCATACCAAGGCCAGGATGGGTAATCTACCTTACCGGCAATAATTTTGACATCTTGCGGTTGCCAAGGTGACAGCGATAAAAACTTTTGTAGATATTTATTGTTTTCAGGAATGCGCTTCTCAGGGTTGCGGGCAACCACATTTACGCAAAAAAAGCTGTTAGGTGCTTGGGTTAATTGCGCTTGATAGCGCTCAACAAACTCAAAAACAGACTTATGATAAGAGCCGTATAACACGCATGCGCCTAATGCAATGGCATCATATTGAGGCCAGTCAATATCGCCTTTAACATCATGGATATTAACTACATCACACCCGTTACCCGTTGCCATGATTTGTTGAGCAATGGCACGACTAATTTGCGCAGTATGACCACCTCGAGAATAATACAGTACCAATATTTTAGACATGGTTTAGCCTTATGGATTAACAAAGGGCTAGTGTGGCAAAAATATTGCTGGGATACCGATGAAATGATCACAAATTAGAATTAGCTCATATAATTAATACTGATAATTGAGATCTCTCTTCCGCACGAGTATGATTCTCATGTAGATAATCGCCCAAGGAATTCATCATGCAGCAAGAGATTGATGTCACGACCATGTTAGAAAATGCTGAAACGGCTGCAAAATGGCTAAAAGCCATCGCTAATCCTTACCGATTAATGATTTTATGTTTATTGCTGGATAAAGAACTTAGTGTGACAGAGCTAAACGAAACGGTCCCATTAAGTCAGTCAGCACTGTCACAACACTTAGCCGTATTGCGAGCAGAAGATTTGGTTAATACACGTAAGAGCTCACAGGTAGTATTTTATACCTTGAAAAACGAGCAGGTCACTGAGGTAATATCAATACTACACCGTCGTTACTGCGCTTAATATTCACGCCCTCGCCTTAAGCGCTCAGAGAGGTTTGCTGCACTAACTGCGCAGCAAACTCATCAACTTTCTGCCAATCAGTAAACTCAAATGTTCCCGTGGTATCAGTCGGGCCTTTAGTCATCCACATAATAAAGCGGATCATAAATTTATCGAAAAATCGGTATTTTGGATAATCAATTTTACCAGCAAAAACACCAAGCAACTGCGGTTGCCATTGTGACAATACTAAAAACTTTTGCATATATGGGTTGGTTTTAGGAGTGTTTTTTTCAGGTTTCCTTGCCACCACGTTAACCGTAAAAAAGCTATTTGGCTTGCCTTCAATACTCGTCTTATGGGTTGAAATAAAATCATACAATGCAGGTCTATGTTTGCCATAGCGAATGCTTGCACCAATGATAATCTGCTCTGCGTTGTTAACATCCACTTGACTAACCTGAGCAACATCTTTCAAGTTAACAGACTGTCCAGCCAGCTCAAGCTGCTGCTTTATTCGCTGACAAATCGCTAATGTTTGCCCATCAACCGTTGAATACACCATCAAACTTTGCATTAGTTTTTCCAGAATGTCGGCGTGAATAACACCAATAGAGTAAACACTTCTAAACGCCCAAATAGCATTGCCATTACGAGCACCCATTTAGCACCATCAGTAATACTTGCGTAGTTGTTAGCCACATCGCCTAACCCAGGGCCAAGGTTATTCAAACTGGCAGCTGTCGCACTAAACGCGGTAATCGCATCCATGTCCATTGCCATTAAAATGACCATACAAATAACAAACACTAAAGCATAGGCCGAAAAGAACCCCCATACCGCATCGATAATACGATCGGGTAACGCAGTACCACCAATACGAATAGAGTACATGGCTTTGGGGTGCACTAAGCGCTTAAGCTCACGCGAGCCCTGTAGCACCAGTAAGATCAGGCGAATAACCTTCATTCCACCACCTGTTGACCCAGCACAACCGCCAATGAAACTTGAAAAAATCAGTAAAATAGGCAGGAACAAGGGCCAGGAATGGAAGCTTTCGGTACCAAAACCTGCTGTGGTGGATATCGAGACAACCTGGAAAAAAGCATAATCTAAGGTTTGTTCTGGTGAATCGTAAATACCAGATGAATATAGGGTGATAAAACAAATAGCGGTTAACACTAACTGCACAGCAATTAACACTTTAAATTCGGCATCTTTAAAATAGATTTTAAAGTTAATACCTCGACGGGTAAATGCTGCAAAATGTAGACTGAAATTAACCGCTGCAATTAATAAGAACACCGCACATATAATATTAATTAATGGGCTATCGAAGTGCCCTAAGCTAGCATCTTTAGTCGAAAAACCACCAATGGCGATAGTTGAAAATGAGTGGCAAATAGCATCAAAAATGTCCATTCCTGCAAAATGAAATGCTGTTGCACATGCAATTGTTAACATTAAATAGATGTACCATAAGGCTTTAGCCGTTTCAGCAATCCTTGGAGTCATCTTACTGTCTTTTACTGGCCCAGGTACTTCAGCCTTATAAAGCTGCATACCACCAATACCTAATAGTGGCAAAATGGCTACGGCCAATACGATGATCCCCATCCCCCCCATCCACTGTAATAGATGACGATAAAAAAGTACGGCTTTAGGTAAATGGTCTAGGCCAACAATAACCGTGGCCCCTGTCGTTGTCAGCGCCGAAAATGATTCAAAAAAGCTATCAGTCCAGCTTAGATCGGGCTCTTTAGAAAAAATAAACGGTAACGCACCAATCGATCCCAGTACGGTCCAAAACAACACAACAATGAGGAATCCTTCGCGAGTACGTAAGTCGCCTTTTTCTCGACGGTTGGGGTACCAAAGCAAAAAACCTAAAAATAAGCTAACAAAAAACGCCTGAATAAACGCCGTACCACCGCCATCTTTATATAACACCGCCACCAACGCAGGAGGAAGCATGGTGATAGAGAATAACCCCATCAACAACCCCGTGATTCTTATAATTGTTTTATATTGCATTAATGGCTTCTGTTGGCTAAATGTTGTAAAGATATAAAAAAATACGATCTGCCAGGGCATTTTGGCATAAGTTCTGCGTAGCTCAAACTGTAAACTTCACTTGAAGTTCACCCTGAGTCAGGGTGGCAAGTTGTGTATTGAAATGTTCTAGCGCATCTTTGGCTAATTCAAACTTAAGTTCAACCTTGTCTGTAAATTCTTTGGTTAACATAACGCCGTCATGTTGCGCGACAATATATTCAATATCAGCTAATTGCGCGTAGCTACAACTCAGGCTAATTGGATAACGAATAAATTTAGTCACCACGCTAAGCTGTTGCATTCCTTGCTTAACACCCGAACTATAAGCTCTTACTAAACCACCTACACCTAGCTTAGTACCGCCAAAATAGCGCACCACAATCGCGCCAACCTCACCGATATTCGCCCCTTGCAAGGAAGCAAGCATAGGTCTTCCCGCACTTCCAGCGGGCTCACCATCGTCACTAGAGCCAATATTCACCATATCATTCGGCGCACCGGCTACATAGGCATAGCAGTAATGACTTGCCCCTGGGTATTCCTGCTTAATGTTAGTGAGTGTTAACTTCAAAGTATCCTGACTTGGACAATGAAACAGAAAAGAGATAAAGCGACTATGCTTTATCTCTTCTTCAATCAATAAGTTAGACTCTGGTATCGAATAACTCTCAGTCAAGACCACTCTCTCTTGTCATGTTTTCATTTCTATCAGCATGGACGATGACATTATCTTCAATACGGAT
The DNA here is from genome assembly GCF_025370255.1 of Shewanella holmiensis. Lineage (GTDB taxonomy): Bacteria > Pseudomonadota > Gammaproteobacteria > Enterobacterales > Shewanellaceae > Shewanella > Shewanella holmiensis. The sequence goes on along the minus strand of NZ_JAMTCD010000018.1, from coordinate 76,903 downwards.
CCCACCAAAGGGCCGCATTAAATCAACGGTTTGCCAATTCACTAATTGTTTTGCATTATTTGATAAGTCATTCAGTAACGAGTCGATGATATAAATACCAGGCTCTATGGTTAACACCTGATTAACCGCTAACGTTCGAGTGCAACGCAAAAATGGATGTTTTTCAGGTGCGGGGATATGTGTCCCTCTTTCGTCATGGGAATATCCACCCATATCATGTACCTGCAAGCCGAGCATATGCCCCAAACCATGAGGAAAAAACGCACTCGTTACACCAGAGTCTATTAATGTTGCCACGTCCGAATGTGCTAACTTAAAATCAATCAACAACTGTGCAATCCGTTCATGAGTCATGATATGTAAATCTGTGTACTTCACCCCAGGCTTCATTGCATCAATAATACTTAACTGCTGTTGGTTTAGTGCACTGATTAACTCAGAAAAACGGTTTTTCTCAAAGGAATAAGTCCTGGTAATATCCGCTGCATAACCATGGTAACTCGCGCCAGCATCAATCAAAAAAGACAATCGCTGTTGCGGCTTTACGTGCGCTAAGGTCATGTAATGTAAAATTGCGGCATGTTGATTGAGGGCAATAATGTTGCCATAGGGCATTTCATTCTCACCTTGACTTATTTCGGCCAAATACTGCTGCTGGATCTCAAATTCACTGGCGCCATTAAAAAATGCACCTTTCGCCGCTTTATGGCCCCTTACTGCAATTTGGTTTGAACGACGTAAACACTCAAGCTCATATTGTGTTTTATCAGCTCGATGATAATGCAGGTAATTCATTACAGCATCTGGATTGCGCGAGGAAAACTCAAGCACGTCGGCGACATCCAAATGCTCACCAATGTACGCCCACCCCGTTAAATCTTTTGGTAGAAACTCCGCAACCTTGTCAGCTTTAGTCAATAACTGAATATCAAAGTGTTCAGTCCAAAATGCTTCGGGAACATCACTGACCTTATGCCAAAAATCCACAGGACGGTAAAAAACTAATTTAGGTTTATCGCTACCATTCACAATAACCCAGCAATTAGGGTTGTCCAGAACCGGTAACCACGCTTTGAAATGTGGATTAACCTTAAATGGATAATTCATGTCATCTAAGAATTGGCGATGAGGTTGACCAGAATGGATGACCAATCCCGCTAATCCTTCACGGTGTGATATTTCCGCCACACGACGGTTTAATTCAGCAATGTGCGCATGATAAAAGCTAGCCAGCTTATCCATTTTTTAATCCCTATTCTTGAGTTGGCGAACCTTAACAGTCTACCACAAAGGAGAAAAATCTCCTCAGCAGACAAAAAATTAAACGGTCGTTTAAATTGGGTGTTGTAATTTTTGTCATTTAGTCGCACACTGTTGTGTAACTGGTCAAATGATGGCCTACACTGCTGTAAAACAAGCTTGATAACTACACAAGTCATAAAGATGTGGAAATCGCTTTAAGCAATAAGGAAGCAAGCAATGATCTACCAAAGCCCTACCATCCAGGTTGAGTTACTAGAAGACAATATTGCCAAGCTGTGCTTTGATGCACCGGGCTCGGTAAACAAGTTCGATAGAGAAACTCTAGCCTCTTTAGATGCTGCATTAGATAGCATTAAGCAACATGCTGAGATTAAAGCACTGTTACTTACCTCAGCCAAAAGCACATTTATCGTTGGTGCTGATATCACTGAGTTTTTAGAATTATTTAAGCAAGATGACGCCACATTACTCGCTTGGGTTGAACAAGCTAATGCGGTATTCAATAAGCTTGAAGATTTACCTTTTCCGACAGTATCTGCCATCAACGGTTTTGCCTTGGGCGGCGGTTGCGAAACGATTTTAGCAACAGATTTACGTGTAGCAGATACTAATGCACGTGTTGGTTTGCCAGAAACCAAACTGGGATTAATTCCTGGTTTTGGTGGCACAGTGCGTCTACCTCGCGTGATTGGTGCAGATAACGCATTAGAGTGGATCACATCGGGTAAAGAGCAGCGTCCTGATGATGCCCTTAAAGTTGGCGCAATTGATGCGGTCGTTGCACCAGAAAACTTACAATCAGCAGCGATTCAAATGATCCATGACGCGTTAGCTGGCAACTTAGATTGGCAAGCACGTCGTAAACAAAAGCAATCTCCTCTGCAGCTTGCTAAGTTAGAAGCCATGATGTCTTTCGCTACCGCTAAAGGCATGGTGTTCTCAATTGCCGGTAAACATTATCCTGCGCCAATGGCGGCTGTGAATGTTATCGAACAAGCAGCAACTCTTGATCGCACTGGTGCATTACAAGTTGAAGCGCAGGCCTTTATCAAGTTAGCTAAAACAGAAGTCGCTACAGCCCTTATCGGCATTTTCTTAAACGACCAATTCGTTAAAGGCAAAGCTAAGAAAGCGGTCAAACTAGCTAAAGATGTTAACAATGCAGCGGTACTTGGTGCTGGTATTATGGGTGGTGGTATCGCCTATCAAAGCGCAAGTAAAGGCACTCCGATTGTCATGAAAGACATCGCCCAGCCTGCACTTGAGCTTGGTTTAAACGAAGCAGCTAAATTGCTTTCAGCACAGGTTGCCCGTGGACGCTCTACGCCAGAAAAAATGGCACAAGTACTCAACAACATCACTCCATCATTAGACTATGCATCGATTAAACACAGTGATGTGGTAGTTGAAGCGGTAGTTGAACACCCAAAAGTGAAAGCGACAGTATTAGCAGAGGTTGAAGGTTACGTAGCTGAAGATGCAATTATTGCATCAAACACATCAACTATTTCAATCAACTTACTCGCCAAAAGCCTCAAGAAACCGGAACGTTTCTGCGGCATGCACTTCTTTAATCCTGTGCACAAAATGCCATTAGTTGAAGTGATCCGTGGTGAACACAGCTCAGAAGAAACCATTGCTTCGGTTGTTGCCTACGCCAGCAAAATGGGTAAAACCCCTATTGTTGTTAATGACTGTCCAGGTTTCTTTGTTAACCGCGTACTTTTCCCATATTTTGCAGGCTTTAACAGCTTACTTGCTGACGGTGCTGACTTTGCCGCAGTTGATAAAGTGATGGAAAAACAATTTGGTTGGCCAATGGGCCCTGCGTACTTACTTGATGTGGTGGGGTTAGATACTGGCCACCATGCCCAAGCAGTTATGGCTGAAGGTTTCCCAGATCGTATGGGTAAAACAGACAAAGATGCTATTGACATCATGTTTGAAAACAAACGTTTAGGTCAAAAAAATGCCAAAGGATTCTATGCTTATTCTGTTGACCGTCGCGGTAAACCGAAAAAAGATCTGGATCCAACCAGCTATGAATTACTCAAAGGCACATTTGGCGAACTAAAAGCATTTGAAGCTGATGACATCATCGCGCGTTGTATGATCCCGATGATCATTGAAACAGTGCGTTGTTTAGAAGAAGGCATTGTTGCCTCTCCAGCAGAAGCTGACATGGGCTTAGTTTACGGCTTAGGTTTCCCTCCATTCCGTGGTGGTGTATTCCGTTATTTAGACACTATGGGCATAGCAGCATTTGTTGCCCTAGCAGATAAATATGCGCATTTAGGTGGCTTGTACCAAGTGACTGATGCAATGCGCGACCTTGCAGCCAATAACGGTAGTTACTACCAAGCCTAATTAGTGGGAAAGGAATTAAATCATGAAACAAGCTGTTATCGTAGACTGCATTCGTACCCCAATGGGCCGTTCAAAGGCGGGGGTATTTAGAAATGTACGTGCAGAAACTCTGTCTGCAGAATTAATGAAAGGGTTACTTCTTCGTAACCCACAATTAGACCCAAACCTAATTGAAGACGTTATTTGGGGTTGTGTACAACAAACCTTAGAGCAAGGTTTTAACATTGCGCGTAATGCTTCATTACTTGCTGGTGTACCTAAAACGGCGGGCGCTGTTACCGTAAACCGTTTATGTGGTTCATCAATGGATGCCATTCATCAAGCCGCTCGCGCCATCATGACAGGCATGGGTGACACTTTCATTATTGGTGGTGTTGAACACATGGGTCACGTACCAATGAATCACGGTGTTGATTTTCACCCAGGCCTTGCTAATCGTGTTGCTAAAGCGTCAGGTATGATGGGCTTAACCGCTGAAATGCTGGGTAAATTACATGGCGTTACTCGTGAGCAACAAGATGCATTTGCTGTGCGTTCACACCAACGCGCTCACGCAGCAACTGTTGAAGGCCGTTTTGCCAAAGAAATTTGGGCAATGGAAGGTCATGATGCAAATGGCGCATTAATCAAAGTGTTCAACGATGAAGTGATTCGTCCTGAAACCACAATGGAATCACTTGCGGGTTTACGTCCAGTATTTGACCCGGCAAACGGTACTGTTACTGCGGGTACTTCTTCTGCACTTTCAGATGGTGCATCGGCAATGCTCGTCATGGAAGAATCAAAAGCGCGCGCTTTAGGTTTACCAATTCGTGCCCGCATTCGCTCTATGGCTGTTGCCGGTTGTGATGCTGCAATCATGGGTTATGGTCCTGTTCCTGCCACCCAAAAAGCATTAGCTCGCGCAGGCTTAACGGTTGCTGACTTAGATGTAATTGAGCTTAACGAAGCATTTGCTGCACAGTCTTTACCCTGTGTTAAAGATCTTGGTTTGCAAGATGTGGTTGAAGAAAAAATCAACCTTAATGGTGGTGCTATTGCACTAGGTCATCCACTAGGCTGTTCAGGTGCACGTATTTCTACCACCCTGATTAACTTGATGGAAGACAAAGATGCAACCTTGGGTTTAGCTACCATGTGTATTGGTTTAGGCCAAGGTATCGCAACGGTATTTGAGCGCGTTTAAACCTGATATCTGGAAGTCAGATAGAAATGTTAACTCTGTAGCTTGATGACTTGAATATGATGATAAAAACCGAATTATTATAAAATAATTCGGTTTTTTATTTTCATGAAACGGCTTATGTTCCACGTGAAACATATTTGAGGAAAGTTTAAAAAGCACGATGAACACAAATCTTGAATGGCATAGCATACAAAAAAGATCATTGAGCCATAAGTCTGAAGGTAAGTATTACGTAATCTATTCAGCCATAATGGTAATTTGAACATCTGCACCAAAAACAAACATAGTGGTTAAAAAAAATAATCATCAATCAAAAAAACGTCAGTTTACATCGACAAATTCAAATAAATTTTATTCGCTTAAAATCACATTAGCCGCAGCTAAACTTGGCAAGTTTAACTTGGCGGAGTACCATATCCACATAGTCATGTTGTCAATAGAAGTTGTAATGTCAGAACAATTAACCTCATCAGATATATTTAAGCAAGCTCAACATCAACTTGATGCTGTAGGCTTACGCTGCCCTGAACCGGTAATGATGATCCGAAAAACGGTTCGAAAAATGGCGGAAGGTGAAACACTGCTAATTATTGCCGATGACCCAGCAACCACAAGAGACATTCCCAGTTTCTGTGAGTTTATGGATCACACTCTGGTAGCCAGCGCTACGGATGCTACACCTTACCAATATTTGCTCAAAAAGGGATTGTGATGACCTCACCTAAAACTGACATAACCTTAACGGGCATAGCATATAAAACAGCAAAACGGGGCGTTATGAACTCGGTTTTTTGCGCGAATGTGACCCTAGAGCGTGGCGTAGAGAATGATATTTTTGGCCGCCCAGGTAAACGTCAAGTCACTGTGATGTCAGAAGAGCAATGGCAAATAGCCTGCCAGCAAATCAATAACGATTTAGATTGGCTTACTAGAAGAGCCAATTTATTAATAAGCGGCTATCAATTCAGTGCTGCTGATGTTGGTAAAGTCATTCAAATAGGTGATGATTTACAGTTAATCATAACGGGTGAAACGGATCCATGTAAAAAAATGGAACAGGCATATTCAGGATTAGAGCAAGCTCTGACACCGGATTGGCGTGGCGGCGTAACCTGCCGAGTGAAAAAGCCTGGCCTTATTCAACAAGATGATATTGTCACCATCATCACACTCTAACCGACCTTACAAACATTCACACCGCCCGTCATTTCCCACTATAAAGTCAACTTATTGTGCTGCGAATGTTATTTATTGTCATTAATTGAAACAGAATTTTTGTGTCGTTAAGCGCCCTTTTATGCGATAAAGGTTGCCAAGCCAGATTTGATGCTAGCAACCTTACTAAAAACACCTATCCACGGTTTGCTAGTATTCATTTTCTTATAACGATAAATAAATGGATCTTGCATGTTCACACAAAAACTCACCCCAATATATACCGCGATAGCCTTGTCGCTTGGTATCAGCGCTAACAGTTTTGCAACCGAAGAAGAAGCAACTAAATGGCAAGTAAATGCGCCAGAAAACGCCCCTCTTCAAAAAGTCGATATTAATGTTACCGATGGGACATGGATGAACGTTAACGTGTCTCCTGACGGTAAAACCATCGTATTTGATCTACTCGGTGACATTTATCAAATGCCAATATCAGGTGGCGAAGCCAAAGCTATTTCAAGCGGTATAGCATGGCAAATGCAGCCAGTATATAGCCCCGATGGAAAATACATAGCCTTCACATCTGATGAAGATGGTGGCGACAATATATGGGTAATGAATGCCGATGGTTCTAACCCACACCCTGTGACCAAAGAAACCTTCCGCCTGTTAAATAGTCCTGCATGGAGCCCTGATTCACAGTATTTAGTCGCCCGTAAACACTTCACGGCAAGCCGAAGTTTAGGTGCTGGCGAAGTATGGATGTATCACCTTGCTGGCGGTGAAGGGGTAAAATTAACTGAGCGCCCTAATGATGAAAAAGATTTAGGTGAACCAGCTTACTCGCCAGATGGCCGTTATATTTATTTCAGCCAAGACGCTACACCGGGTAAAACATTCCACTACTCAAAAGACTCTGTAAAAGGGATTTATAAGATTAAACGCTACGATACCCAAACAGGTGATATCGAAGTATTAATTGAAGGTACGGGGGGAGCAATTCGTCCAACACCAAGTCCTGACGGAACAAAACTAGCCTATATAAAGCGCGATGGCTTTCAATCTACGTTATATCTACTTGATCTTAAATCGGGTGAAACCACCAAGTTATACGATAAATTAGACCGTGATATGCAAGAGACTTGGGCTATTCATGGCGTTTACCCAACGATGTCATGGGCCCAAGATAATAAAGAAATCATCTTTTGGGCTAACGGTAAAATTAATAAACTCAATATCGCAAAACAAACCGTCAGTGATATTCCCTTTTCAGTAAAGACCCAATTAGACGTTCAACCATCTGTACGATTCACTCAAAATCTTGACCAAGATAAATTTGATGTGAAAATGTTACGCATGGCACAAGTATCACCAAATGGTGAAAAAGTCGTTTTTGAAGCGTTAGGAAAAATTTGGATACGTGATATTAATGGTGGCAAGCAGCAACGCTTAACGCGTTTAGATGACAACATTAATGAACTGTTTCCGCAGTGGTCTCGTGATGGTAAAAACATCGTGTTTACGACTTGGAATGATCAAGACCAAGGAACAGTCAGTGTTGTCAGTGCGCGAGGTGGCAAAGCCAAAGTATTAACCAGTGAGCCAGGTAAATACGTTGAAGCCACCTTCTCACCAGATGGCGATACCATTGTTTACCGCAAATCGAAAGGCGATTACATGACACCAAGAACTTGGTCGCAGGAACCAGGTTTATACAAAGTAGATATTAAAGGTAAACAAAATACTAAAATTTCTGCCAGCGGTCATCAACCCCAGTTCGGTGCGGATAATGATCGCGTGTTTTTTATGGACTATAGTGATAAACCAGAGCTTGCCTCTATCGGTTTAAATGGTTTTGAAAAACGCACTCATTACACGAGCGATCATGCGACTGAGTTCCGGGTATCTCCTGATGGTGAGCACTTAGCTTTTGCTGAGCGTTTCCGGGTATACGTAACCCCGTTTGCTAAACACGGTGAAACGATTAATATTGGTCCAAAAGCAAATAACCTCCCTGTTACTCAACTCAGTGCCCGCGCAGGTGAAAGCATCAGCTGGAACAATGATAGTAATCAATTATATTGGACCCTTGGCCCAGATTTATATCAAGCTAAAGTGGATACATCATACGCTAACTCAGATACCAAAACTGAACCCACGATCACAGCTATCGGCTTTAAAGAAAACGCAGATGTTCCACGTGGAACTGTCGCATTTGTTGGCGGAAAAGTGATTACGCTTGAAAACGACCAAGTGATTGAAAATGGCGTTGTGATTGTCAAAGATAACAAGATTATCAGTGTTGGCGATGCAACAACTGAAATACCCTCTGGTGCTGAGATAATCGATATCAAAGGCAAATCAATTATGCCTGGTTTATTTGATGCGCATGCCCATGGTGGACAAGCTGACGATGAAATCATTCCACAACAAAACTGGGCGCTATATTCAGGCCTGTCATTGGGTGTCACGTCAATCCACGATCCATCAAATGATACCACCGAGATTTTTGCTGCATCAGAGCAACAAAAAGCCGGTAATATTGTTGGTCCACGTATTTTCTCAACCGGCACAATTTTATATGGGGCAAACCTTCCAGGTTACACCTCTCATGTAGACTCATTGGATGATGCTAAATTTCATTTAGAGCGCTTGAAAAAAGTTGGTGCATTCAGTGTTAAAAGCTATAACCAACCACGTCGAAATCAACGTCAGCAAGTGATTCAGGCTGCTCGTGAGTTAGAGATGATGGTTGTGCCAGAAGGTGGTAGTTTACTGCAGCATAACTTGTCGATGATTGCCGATGGTCATACAACCGTTGAGCATTCGTTACCTGTTGCCTCTATCTATAGTGATATCAAACAATTTTGGCAACAAACTGAAGTCTCTTATACCCCAACGTTAGTTGTGGCATATGGTGGTATTTCAGGCGAGCATTACTGGTATGACAAAACAGATGTTTGGGCTCACCCACGCCTTAGCATGTACGTTCCATCAGACATTTTAGATGCGCGTTCAATGCGCCGCACAACTGCACCCGATGCCCACTATAACCATTTCAATGTGGCACGCGTTGCAAACGAACTCAACAATGTTGGCGTTAAAGCCAACATCGGCGCACATGGTCAACGAGAAGGTTTAGCGGCTCATTGGGAAATGTGGATGTTTGCACAAGGTGGCATGAGTAATATGGAAGTGCTAAAAACGGCAACCATTAATCCTGCAACAACCTTTGGTATGGATCATCAATTAGGGTCTATTAAACCAGGTAAATTAGCCGACTTAATCGTTATCGATGGTGATCCATTAGCAGATATTCGTACGACGGATAAAGTGACTTACACTATGATTAACGGCAAGCTGTTTAATGCTGAAACGATGAACGAATTAAATGGCGATAAAAAACAGCGCAAAGCTTTCTTCTTTGAGAGCAAGTAAGCTCGTTTTTTACTCACTATAAAATAAAAGGGTGTTCCACGTGGAACACCCTTTTTTATATAAACCATAAGCGTTACTTTTTATAGCAGAAACAATCTTTTGTGTGATCGTTAACCATGCCTACAGCTTGCATAAAAGCATAACAAATTGTCGGACCGACAAAATTAAAACCAAGCTTTTTAAGTGCCTTCGACATGGCCTCTGACTCAGGAGTTTGTGCAGGCAAATCCGCTGCTGTTTGAAAATGATTAATCTGCGGTTGACCATTAACGAACTCCCAGAGAAATGATGAAAAATCATTACCCTGCTCTACAAATGCTAAATAAGCTTTGGCATTACGTATAATAGAATTAATCTTCAATCTATTACGAACAATACCAGGCTCAAGCATGAGTGCCTCAACTTTCGCCTCGTCATAGGTAGCGATAATACTGGGGTCAAAGTTAGCAAATAAATCTTCATAATTATGCTGCTTTTTTAAAATGGTTATCCAAGACAAACCTGCTTGTTGACCATCTAAACATAACTTAGCAAACAACTCTTGCGAGTCATAAACCGGTCGGCCCCAAACCTCGTCATGATATCGTTGGTATATAGGATCATCACTTACCCAGCCGCATCGGATAACTTGCATGTATCGCGTCCATTAACAAAAATTGTCATACGTTAAAAAATAACCTACATCTACCTAGTTCTACAAGGTATAATCAATTCCATTTTCTATTAATAGCCTGACAGTAGTAGACATGACGACGAAACACGACGTAAAGACATTTCAGGGTTTCATCCTAACCCTACAAGAATACTGGGCGCAGCAAGGTTGCGCGATTGTTCAACCACTCGATATGGAAGTGGGCGCGGGAACATTTCATCCGCAAACATTTTTACGCTCTTTAGGCCCAGAGCCAATGAGCAGCGCCTATGTTCAACCATCACGCCGCCCAACTGATGGCCGTTATGGTGACAACCCTAATCGCTTACAACACTACTATCAATTCCAAGTAGTATTGAAGCCGTCTCCAGACAATATCCAAGAGTTATATCTAGGCTCATTAGAGGCACTAGGTATTGATACTCAAGTGCATGATATCCGTTTTGTTGAAGACAATTGGGAATCACCAACACTAGGTGCTTGGGGTCTTGGCTGGGAAATCTGGTTAAACGGTATGGAAGTGACTCAGTTTACCTACTTCCAGCAGGTTGGCGGATTAGAATGTAGCCCGGTTACGGGTGAAATCACCTACGGCCTTGAGCGCTTAGCAATGTACATTCAAGAAGTCGACAGTGTTTATGATCTCGTCTGGACAGATGGCCCTATGGGGCGAGTCACTTACGGTGACATTTTTCATCAAAATGAAGTTGAACAATCAACTTATAACTTTGAACATGCCAATGTTGAAGTGTTATTCAAACAATTTGATGACTGTGAAAAAGCCTGTCAGCATTTATTAGGTTTAGACAAACCACTACCTCTCCCTGCCTACGAGCAAGTCATGAAAGCATCGCATGCTTTTAACTTACTTGATGCACGCCACGCTATTTCAGTGACCGAGCGCCAGCGTTATATTTTACGCGTTCGTACCATGGCTAAAGGTGTAGCAGAATCTTATTATAAAGCACGTGAAGCGCTAGGCTTCCCTATGTGTAAGTAGAGGTAACCGATGAATTTTGAAAACTTACTCATTGAGATTGGTACAGAAGAACTGCCACCAAAAGCATTACGTAATTTAGCTGAATCATTTTTAGCTAACTTTAGCGATGAGCTAGCAAAAGCCGATTTACCTTTTAGCGCATCAACATGGTATGCAGCACCTCGTCGTTTAGCGATTAGCTTTACTGAGCTGGCATTATCTCAAGCTGACAAAGTGGTTGAAAAGCGTGGTCCTGCGGTTACTTCTGCATTTGATGCTGAAGGTAACCCAACTAAAGCCGCTATAGGCTGGGCACGTGGTAATGGTATTACGGTTGAGCAAGCCGAACGCTTAGTCACCGACAAAGGTGAATGGTTAGTGCATAACGCTAAAGTTGTCGGTGTTGCCACCAGCAGCTTAATTGCTGATATGACGCAGCGCGCATTAGACAAATTACCCATCCCAAAACCGATGCGCTGGGGCAGTAGCAAAACTCAATTTATTCGTCCAGTGCATACCGTAACTATGTTGTTAGGTAGTGAGGCCATTGACGGTGAAGTGCTTGGCATAAAATCAGCCCGCACTATCCGTGGCCACCGTTTTATGGGACAAGCCAGTTTCGAACTTGATCATGCTGATAACTATATCAGCATGCTTAAAGAACAAGGCAAAGTGATTGCTGATTACCACGAACGTAAAGCTCTTATTAAAGCCGATGCAGAAAAAGCGGCGAGTACTATTGGTGGCGTGGCTGATTTAGAAGATAGCTTACTTGAAGAGGTCACTTCTTTAGTTGAATGGCCGGTTGTATTAACGGCGCACTTCGAAGAGAAGTTTTTAGACGTACCAGCAGAAGCCTTGGTTTACACCATGAAAGGCGATCAAAAATACTTCCCAGTATTTGACGCTGCAGGCAAGCTAATGCCTAACTTCATCTTTGTGTCTAATATTGTATCTAAAGATCCACAGCAGATTATTTCGGGTAACGAAAAAGTGGTTCGTCCACGTTTAGCCGATGCTGAGTTTTTCTTTAACACCGATAAAAAACACACGCTTGAGTATCGTCTAGCCAGTTTAGAAACTGTTGTGTTCCAAAAGCAATTAGGTACGTTAAAGCAACGTGTTGAACGCATTTCTGCAATGGCAGGCTTTATCGCTGCGCAATTAAATGCAAATGAAACTGATGCGAGCCGTGCCGGATTATTGTCTAAAGCAGACTTAATGACCAACATGGTGATGGAGTTTACCGATACCCAAGGCACCATGGGCATGCACTATGCGCGTCTTGACGGTGAAACCGAAGCGGTTGCCATTGCTATTGAACAGCAGTATAAGCCTAAGTTTTCAGGCGATACCGTACCAACAGATGCAATATCTTGTGCCGTTGCCTTAGCTGAAAAATTTGACACCCTTGTGGGTATTTTTGGTATTGGCCAAGCCCCTAAAGGGGCTGCAGATCCTTTTGCTTTGCGTCGTGCCGCTATTGGTATTCTGCGAATCATCGTCGAAAACAACTTGCCACTTGATTTAGTTGATTTAATTGCTAAAGCGCAAGCATTGCATGGTGAAACCCTAAGTAATAACAGCACTGCTGATGATGTACTTGAGTTCTTTATGGCACGCTTCCGCAGCTGGTATCAAGATCAAGGTATTGAAGTCGATGTTATCTTAGCAGTGTTAGCTCGCCGCCCAACACGTCCTGCTGATTTTGATAGCCGAGTTAAAGCGGTATCTCACTTCCGCAGTTTAGAAGCTTCTACCGCGCTAGCAGCTGCAAATAAACGTGTATCAAACATCTTAGCTAAAGTTGAAGGCACATTGCCTGACACGATTAACTCAAGCTTACTTGTGGAAGCTGCAGAAAAAGCCTTGGCAGATAAGTTAACTCAGCTTCAACCTGAGTTAGCACCATTATTTGCCAGCGCAAATTACCAGCAAGCACTGACATTGTTAGCTGATTTACGTGAAAGCGTTGATCAGTTCTTTGAGGATGTAATGGTGATGGCTGATGATGACGCCCTAAAACAAAACCGCATAGCCTTACTTAATAGTTTACGAGAACAATTCCTGCACGTAGCAGATATTTCGGTATTGCAGTCTTAACCACTCGCTCATCAATAAAAAAGCGCCTTAGGCGCTTTTTTTATGTCGGTTAAATGGTGGCGCTTGTTATGTAATAAATACCAATAAAATTAAAACTCAATGAGCTTTTGATGTAACGAATCGAATGCTTCACGAGAAATATCAACTTGTCCGAGCAACTTAATCAACATCTGTTCCGACAATTTATTAGCCTGTAATAACATTGAACATTCACTAATCACATTGGCACGCCAAACCGCTTTTGCCGCGCCAGAATGAGGCGCAATATTCACATTGGCGAGTAACGATAAGTCATCAGCAAACGTCTCAGGGATCTGCCAATATTTAGCCAATAAAGCACTTAAGGTGAGCGATTTAGACGTCATTAACTGACTAAAAAGCACCGAGTTTGGTTGCTCCCCTGGTTCGGCCTGATAAAACGCATCAATTAACATTTTAAAAATGGCTATCTTACCCACATCATGCAAAAGCCCTAATAAAAAAGCACTGTCGCTATCTTGTTCAACTAACTCACCTGACAAAAATGCTACCTGCATTGAATGTCGCCAAATCTCGGCGCCAAATCGACGAAAGTAAATGGGCTTAATATCGATCATTTCACGGGTAAGACAAACAGTAACAAGTCGCCTTAGCTGTGCTCGCCCCAACTGTACCAAAGCTTGCTGAAGATTACTCACTTGTTTATCTGAACGCCTAAACAGCGGTGAATTACACAGCTTCAGTATTTCGATGCTTAATAACGGGTCTTGCTCAATTAGTTTAAGCACATCTTTAATATCAACATTTTCGTCAGCTAGTTTATTATCTAACTCAATTATCTTACTTGGCAGCTTCAGTACATTTTCAGCAATTTCTTTAGGCGAACTTAATGCTGTTTCAATTTGCCCCATAACTTGGCGCTCAAGATTATTAGCAATGCCATCTTGTTGCTGTTGTTGTGGAAATAGCAAAGTATAAAATAGCGCTGACACATCAATAGAGGATAATTGCTCAGCATCGTTGGGCCCATTAACACGAGGTGACGTATTCGGTTGAACCGACTTTTTTTGTATAGCAGCCTGCTTTTTTTCAGCACTAGACACGCCAGTAAACTTGGCTTGTTCTTGAGGATCACGAACATTAAACAACTTTTTAAATAATTTTATGACCACAATATAAGCCTACAAAGTAAATCTATTAACCCAAATATAACCATAGCATCCTGTAATAAAAATGGGTGCTAAATAGCACCCATTTATGATATTAACGTCAATATTACACGTCTAGGTTAGCCACGTTTAACGCGTTGGTTTCGATAAACTCACGGCGCGGTTCAACTTGATCACCCATTAAACAAGTAAAGAGTTGGTCTGCAGCAACAGCATCCTCAATCGTCACGCGTAACATACGACGAGACTCAGGATCCATGGTGGTTTCCCATAATTGCTCAGGGTTCATCTCACCCAATCCTTTATAACGCTGGATATATAAGCCACGTTTCGCTTCACTTACGGTCCAATCTAACGCTTCTAAGAAAGTATCAACTTCTTTTAAACGTTCACCACGTTGTACATAACCACCCTCTTCAATCATACCGTCTAGTGCCGCACCTAACTTAGCAATACGCTGATAGTCAGTAGAAGTGAAGAAGTCATAACCAAATAAATAGTTAGTATCAATACCGTGCTTACGGATAGTGATGTTTGGGGTATACACTTTACGCTCAGGATCTAAAATCACTTCTGATGAATAGATCACACCGCTGTTTTCTAGATCGACAAGATCTGCGATAAACGCGTTACACCAGGTATTCATCGCACCTTCATCAGCAAGCGTAGCTAATGTAATTTCTGGATGGTAAAGCATGCGGTTAGTTATATTGGTTGGGAAACGTTTTTCTAAACGACTGACAATTTTCTCAACATCACGATACTGACTCACTAAACGCTCTAACGGCTCACCACTCATTCCAGGTGCACCTTGGCTTGGGTAGACATGTGTACCATCTAGCGCTTGAGTTGTTAAGTATTCAGTTAGTGCTAACTCATCTTTTAAATACTGTTCCTGTTTGCCCTTTTTCACTTTATATAACGGTGGCTGTGCAATATACACGTAACCACGTTCAATAAGCTCAGGCATTTGACGGAAGAAGAAGGTCAACAGCAAAGTACGAATGTGCGAGCCGTCGACGTCAGCATCGGTCATGATAACGATATTATGATAACGAGTTTTATCTGGATTGTATTCATCACGGCCAATACCACAACCTAATGCGGTAATTAGCGTCGCCACTTCTTGTGATGACAACATTTTATCAAAACGCGCTTTTTCTACGTTAAGAATTTTACCTTTAAGCGGAAGAATTGCTTGGTTTTTACGATTACGCCCCTGCTTGGCTGAGCCGCCAGCAGAGTCACCTTCCACTATGTATATTTCAGAAAGACCAGGGTCTTTCTCTTGGCAATCGGCAAGCTTACCTGGTAAACCACCTAAATCTAATGCGCCTTTACGGCGGGTCATTTCACGAGCTTTACGTGCGGCTTCACGTGCACGAGCTGCATCAACAATCTTACCCACAATCAATTTAGCATCAACAGGATTTTCTAATAGGTAGTCATTTAATTGCTCACCCATTGTTTGTTCAACTGCGCTTTTCACTTCGCTAGACACCAATTTATCTTTGGTTTGCGAGCTAAATTTAGGATCAGGCACTTTAACAGAAATAACCGCAGTTAAGCCTTCGCGAGCATCATCACCTGTTGCACTTGTTTTACCTTTTTTATTGAAGCCTTCGCGCTCCATATAGTTGTTCAAGTTACGGGTTAACGCACCACGGAAACCGGCTAAGTGGGTACCACCATCACGCTGAGGAATGTTATTGGTAAAACAGAAAATACTTTCTTGATAACCGTCATTCCACTGCATTGCAACTTCAACGGTAATACCGTCTTCACGCTCTTGAGAAAAATGGAATACATCTTTATTGATTGGGGTTTTATTGCGGTTCAAGTAATTTACGAATGCACTGATACCGCCTTCATATTTGAAGAACTCATCTTTATTGTCGCGTTCATCAACAAGGCGAATGCCTACTCCTGAGTTTAAGAAAGATAGCTCACGAACACGCTTAGCTAAAATATCAAAGTGAAACTCAACATCGGTGAAGGTTAGGCTACTTGGCCAAAAACGGATTTCTGTACCGGTTTTAACGGCATCGCCAATTTCTTTGATAGGTTCGTCAGGTACACCATGAGTATAAAACTGCTCATAAACCTTACCAGCACGACGAATGGTTAACTGTAATTTTTCTGATAATGCGTTTACAACCGATACACCCACACCGTGTAAGCCGCCAGATACTTTATAAGAGTTATCATCAAACTTACCACCAGCATGCAGTACAGTCATAATAACTTCTGCAGCAGAGACGCCTTCTTCTTCATGAATAGAAACCGGAATACCGCGGCCGTCATCTTTTACTGAAACAGAACCATCTGAATGAATGGTGATAGTGATATCACTACAATGGCCGGCTAACGCTTCATCGATAGAGTTATCGACGACTTCGAATACCATGTGGTGAAGGCCTGTACCGTCATCGGTATCACCAATATACATACCAGGGCGCTTACGTACTGCATCAAGGCCTTTTAAAACCTTAATACTCGAAGAATCGTAACTATTCTCTGACATATTTCTCTCTCGTTGTTATTCAATAACCGTTACTTGCCCATGTTCCACATGAAACATCCTGTCGGGAGGGCTTGTTAACGAATCGACTATTGCTGAAGGCTCGATAGCGGTGACAAAAATTTGTGCGCCGGTTTCTGTTAATTGTTTCAACAATAGTTGCCTATGCTGTGCATCCAACTCTGACGGTAAATCGTCTACCAAATAAATACTGTTTTTATTTAGCTGTTGTTTGAGCAACTTTCCCTGTGCAATACGCAGTGCACAGACTAATAATTTTAATTGCCCCCGGGATAACGCGTCCTGCGCAGGTAAAGTACCTACCCTTAACCGTAAATCCGCTTTATGCGGGCCGCTTAAGGTATGTCCGGTGGCTAAATCTCTAGGATATTGGTTTTCAAGTAACTGCGAAAAGTCCGTTTTACTATCCCATCCTCGGGTAAAAGAAACATTGATATTAACCTGAGGTAAAAACTCACTTATTATACTCTTTAGTAGCGCATTTAACGAGTCTACATAGTGATTTCGTATATCAGTGACCTGTTCAGCATACCGCACCAATTCCTTATCCCAAAACTGTATTTGCGAATAGCTTGCTTGATTTCTAAGGAGTTGATTTCTTTGCTTTAAAATGCGCCGAGTATTGACCCAAGCTTGATAAAATTGTGGGTCAGAATGAAATGCGCCCCAATCAATAAATTGTCGCCTGGCTTTAGGACCTTCAAACAATAATGAAAAGCTTTCGGGGGTGATGACCTGTATAGGTAAGGTTTCAGCTAATACCGAAAGTTTTTTGACTTTGTCACCATTTATTTTAACTTCAATCTCACCACTGCGATGGCGTCGTAAACCAATTTTGGTTTGTGATTCATCATCTTCAAGTTGAGCAAATAACATTAAATTATCAGCATCGGTATTAATTACGCGTTGCGACAAATGACTGCGAAATGAACGCCCCATTCCCAAAAAGAAAATCGCTTCTAAAATACTGGTTTTGCCACTGCCATTTTGACCATAAATCAAGTTCAATCCACTGCCAGTACTAAGGTTAGCAGACAAAATATTACGAAATGAACTAATGGTTAAACGGCTAAGACTCATGCAGACCTGTAGATAAATAAATGGCTAGAATAAAAGACAAAACAAGGTGCCTTAAGCACCTTGTTAATGATATGAGTTAGACTACCACAATGCGCTTAAAGACGCATAGGCATCACAACATACATAGAGTCTTCTTCTAAATGATTTTCAATTAACGCACTTGAATTACCGTCTATTAAAGTAATACGTACTTCATCACTGGCGAGGTTATTTAAGACATCCAACAAATAACTCACGTTGAAACCAATTTCTAAATTATCTGAGTCGTAATCAACATCAATAATTTCTTCAGCTTCTTCTTGTTCTGGGTTATTTGCGGTAATTTTTAATAAACCCGGTTCAAGCTGAATTCGCACTCCACGGAATTTTTCGTTCGAAAGGATCGAGGCTCGAGTTAAAGCCTGTTTCAATTGGTTACGGCTAGCAATAACAATTTTATTGCCACCTTTTGGTAATACACGGCGATAATCAGGAAAACGTCCATCAACTAACTTACTGGTGAACACGGCATTGGCTGTCACAGCACGAATGGCATTATCACCTATGCTGATAGTGATATCTTGATCTTCACTGTCTAATAGGCGCGACATTTCAACCACACCTTTACGCGGTACAATTACCTGTTTTTCAGGCAATGTTTGTTCAACCTTACGATGACTTAATGCTAGACGGTGACCATCTGTAGCAATCGAGCGTAAAACATTACCCTCAGTTTCAAATAGCAAGCCATTCAGGTAGTAACGCACATCTTGGTTGGCCATCGAAAATTGAGTGGAATCGATGATCGATTTCAATACGCCCTGCTTTAAGCTAAATTCAATATCAGCTTGAAACGCTTCAACATTCGGATAATCTTCAGCAGGCAAAGTTGCCAATGAAAAACGGCTACGACCAGAAAGCAGTAACCATTTATTATCCTGTTGTTCGATATGCAGTTCAGAAGAATCCGGCAATGACTTTACGATATCTAATAGTTTTTTAGCAGGAACGGTAGTCCGCCCGGTGATAACGTCACCATGAATAGCAGCTTGACCAACAAGTTCCACTTCTAAATCTGTACCTGTTAGCTTAAGTGAGTCTTCACTAACTTCTACAAGTAAATTGGCAAGAATGGGTAAGTTGTGCCTACGTTCCACGGCACCACAAACCAATTGCAATGGCTTTAGCAGTGCATCCCTATCAATTGAAAATTTCATTGTGTCAGTATTCCCTGAATTAAGAAGAGAGCGTTCTAATTAAGTTAGCATAATCTTCTTTAATATCATGACTTTCTTCACGCAACTGCGCAATCTTACGACAGGCATGAAGCACAGTTGTATGGTCACGACCACCAAATGCATCACCAATTTCAGGTAAGCTTTGGTTGGTTAGTTCTTTAGATAACGCCATCGCCACTTGTCTAGGTCTTGCCACACTGCGCGAGCGACGTTTAGACAGCATATCTGCCATTTTTATTTTGTAATATTCAGCAACGGTTTTCTGAATATTGTCTATAGTGACTAATTTTTCTTGAAGTGCCAAGAGATCACGTAAGGCTTCTCGAACAAAATCAATGGTAATTGGTCTACCAGTAAAGTTAGCATTGGCAATAACGCGGTTTAACGCGCCTTCTAATTCACGCACGTTCGAGCGCAAACGCTTAGCAATAAAGAATGCCACTTCATCAGGAAGGTTAATGCCGCTTTCTTGCGCTTTACGCATCAAAATAGCCACACGGGTTTCTAATTCTGGTGGCTCAATCGCCACTGTTAATCCCCAACCGAAACGTGATTTTAAGCGATCTTCCACGCCGTCGATCTCTTTTGGATAACGGTCTGAGGTTAAGATGATCTGATGATTACCTTCTAATAATGCATTAAAGGTATGGAAAAATTCTTCTTGAGAGCGATCTTTATTGGCAAAAAACTGAATATCATCGATAAACAATGCGTCAACACTACGGTAATAGCGTTTAAATTCTTCGATAGCATTGTTTTGCAGCGCTTTAACCATATCCTGAACAAAACGCTCAGAATGCATATAAACCACTTTTGCATTGGGATTATTTTTAATAATGCCATTACCCACTGCATGTAAAAGGTGGGTTTTACCTAAACCGGTCCCACCGTATAAAAACAACGGATTATAAGCGCCACCAGGGTTTTCAGAAACTTGCAACGCCGCAGCTTTACCTAACTGGTTTGATTTACCTTCTACAAAGTTATCAAACTGATACGTTGGGTTGATATTACTACGATGATTAGCATTTGCTATCGGTTCAGCCTGGGTATTAAAGCTAGTCCCCACACGAGCCTTAGTCTGTTGACCACTGGGTTTAGCATAAACAGGTGCAGACACAACAGGTGTTTGACGGGCAGAAGGACGACTACCAATATCAAAACGCAACTTAGGTGCATTACTGCCCATTTGCTCAGTAAAGAATTGATTAATGATATTGATGTATTTATCACGTACCCAATCCAATACAAATCGGTTTGGAGCGTAAAGGACTAACGTATCACCATCCATTTCAGCTTGTAACGGACGGATCCACATACTGAACTGCTGAGCCGATAATTCGTCTTGCAGTCTACCGATACATTGTTGCCAAAGTGAAACCGCCACTTATATCTTCCCCAAAATAGCTTAACAAAAGGAGATGTATTCTATAGCGAGATCACAAGGATCGCTATCGTTAATCTAATATTTATCCCCAACGCGATCATTGTATGTGGATATCTTCGATCATTAAAGATCAAACTCGATCTAATTTCTGTAAAAATGATGCAAATCCCGCTTTATTAACCGATCCGGATTGATCTATAATGCGCGACCTTTGATCTGTTTTCATTGTTTTAAAACCACTAGATATTGTGTTGGTACACAGAGTTATCCACACTCTATGGTGCTTTTTAGCTAAATTCAGCAAAGAAATATTGGCAGAAATTTATCATATAACCATTTTGGCTGTTGACGCTGAGGGTTAAAGTGATTACAATTCGGCCTCTTTTTTACCCTTACCTCTAATGTTGGAGCTAAGGCAAATTCACTAACAAAGACGGATTGCCATCATGAGTAAACGTACTTTTCAACCTAGCAACCTGAAGCGCAAGCGTTCTCACGGCTTCCGCGCTCGTATGGCCACTGCAGGCGGCCGTAAGGTGCTTGCACGTCGTCGTGCGAAAGGTCGCGCTCGTTTATCTGCTTAATAAGTAGATAACTAGGTGACTAGCTATACCTTTACGCGGGAGTTAAGACTCTTAACTCCCGCGCAATTTAAATCTGTATTCTCCAATCCAATCAAAGCATCCTCTGCTGAAATAACCCTGCTCGCCGTTCCGAATTCAGAGCAACATCCTCGTATTGGTTTAACTGTTGCAAAACGTTTTGTTAAACGTGCTAATCAACGCAACCGAATCAAACGTGTGATAAGGGACAGTTTTCGTTTACATCAACACGACATTCCCAACATAGATATCGTGGTATTAGTCAGAAATGGCGTGATGGAAATGGAAAATGCAGAACTACACAAATTAATAGAAAAGCTATGGCGCAAACTCAGTCGCCGCTACAATGGCTAGCAACCACGTTAATTCGTGGCTATCAACTCATTATTAGCCCTATGATTGGACCGCGTTGTCGATTCAATCCAACATGTTCACATTATGCTATTGATGCAATAAAAATACATGGAACGGCAAAAGGTAGTTGGTTTGCAATCAAACGCATATTAAAATGTCACCCTTTACATCCCGGCGGAAGTGATCCCGTCCCACCCAAAAATGACAGGTGTAATAAATAGGCTATGGAATCTCAACGCAATATATTGCTAATCGGTCTGCTGTTTGTCAGCTTTTTAATGTGGCAACAATGGCAAACAGATAAAGCACCACAACCGGTTGCTACTCAAACCTCATCAGTTGCCGCTTCAACGAATGCGCAACTATCTGATGTACCTGATGCTGATGCTGATGCTTCTCTTCCTGAAGCTGTAACCGCATCAAAAGAACTCATTACTGTTACCACAGACCAATTAGTATTAAAAATCGATCCTGTCGGTGGTGATATTGTTTACTCTGCATTGGTTGGACATAAAGTCAAAATCGATGAAGAAGAATCATTTGTGCTGCTTGAGCAAACAAATGATATTTATTATATCGCCCAAAGTGGTTTAATCGGTCGCAACGGTATCGATAGCAGTGCTAAAGGTCGTGCGCATTATTCAAGCCAATCACAGCAATATACTCTAGCAGATGGCCAAGACACTGTTGAAGTACCATTATCATTTGTTGCTGACAATGGTGTGACATATAACAAGGTGTTTATCCTTCATCGCGGTAAGTTCAATGTTGATGTTGATTATCGCATTAACAATACATCAGCAGAATCACTGCAAGTACAAATGTATGGCCAAATCAAGCATAGTATTAAAGAAAGCGAAAGCAGCATGATGATGCCAACATACCGTGGTGCAGCGTTTTCAACCGCTGATACTCGTTATGAAAAGTACAGCTTTGAAGATATGGCTGACAAAAACCTAGACAAGAAAACATTAGGTGGTTGGGCAGCAATGCTACAGCACTACTTTGTTTCAGCTTGGGTGCCGCCAGCGAATGATCAAAACACCATTTTCTCTAGTTTAAGTGCTGGTGGTTTAGCTAATATCGGTTTCCGTGGTGCTATTTATGATATAGCTCCGGGTGCTGAACAAACGCTTTCTGCTCAATTTTATGTAGGTCCTAAAGATCAAGAAGCCTTAACCGCTATCTCTGAGTCACTAAACTTAGTAGTTGATTACGGTTTTCTTTGGTGGTTAGCCATCCCTATTCACTGGTTATTGATGTTCTATCAATCCTTTGTGGGTAACTGGGGTGTGGCGATTATTCTAATTACCCTAACAGTACGTGGACTGCTGTACCCGCTAACTAAAGCGCAGTACACCTCTATGGCTAAAATGCGTAACTTGCAGCCTAAATTAGCTGACATGAAAGAGCGTTTTGGTGATGACCGTCAGAAAATGGGTCAAGCCATGATGGAACTGTACAAGAAAGAGAAAGTGAACCCTATGGGTGGCTGCTTACCTATCTTGTTACAAATGCCTATCTTCATCGCATTATACTGGGTATTACTAGAAAGCTATGAATTGCGTCATGCGCCATTCATGCTATGGATTAACGACTTATCAGTGCAAGATCCATACTACGTATTACCATTATTGATGGGTGTGTCTATGTGGTTAATGCAGAAAATGCAACCAATGGCACCAACCATGGACCCAATGCAAGTGAAAATGATGCAGTGGATGCCGGTTATCTTTACCGTGTTCTTCCTATGGTTCCCTGCAGGTCTAGTACTTTACTGGTTAGTCGGTAACTTAGTTGCTATTACCCAGCAGAAGATTATTTATGCCGGACTTGAGAAAAAAGGCTTAAAATAAGCCAAGCTCAATAAACAACTCATTGTGTAGTTACATTAAAAGGCGGCTTAATTGGCCGCCTTTTCAATTAATGATTTAGCAGGAAATAACCGTGACAACAGATACTATTGTGGCACAAGCTACCGCACCCGGTCGTGGAGGAGTAGGCATCATTCGTGTATCAGGTGATTTAGCCAGTAATGTGGCGATGGCCATTATTGGTCATGTACCGAAAACCCGATATGCCGAATATTGTGATTTTAATAGTAGCGACGGTCAGGTTATCGACCAGGGTATTGCACTATTTTTCAAAGGCCCAAATTCGTTTACCGGCGAAGATGTACTCGAACTACAAGGCCATGGTGGCCAAATAGTGCTTGATATGCTGATCAAACGTGTGATGGAAGTAGACGGTATTCGTATTGCTAAACCAGGCGAGTTCAGTGAGCAGGCCTTTTTAAATGACAAACTTGATCTGACTCAAGCAGAAGCTATTGCCGACTTAATTGATGCCACCAGTGAACAGGCTGCCAAAAGTGCATTGCAATCACTCCAAGGTGAGTTTTCAAAAGAAGTGCATGAATTAGTCGACCAAGTAACTAACCTGCGTTTGTATGTTGAAGCCGCAATTGATTTTCCGGATGAAGAAGTCGACTTTTTATCGGACGGTAAAATAGCCAATGCCCTGTATAACATCATAGATAAGTTAACCCATGTTCAGGCCAGCGCCAAACAAGGCTCAATTATTCGTGAAGGCATGAAAGTGGTTATCGCAGGCCGCCCTAACGCAGGTAAATCGAGTTTATTAAATGCCTTAGCAGGTAAAGAATCTGCCATCGTTACCGAAATAGCCGGGACAACCCGTGATGTATTACGAGAGCATATCCACCTAGATGGAATGCCGTTACATATTATTGATACAGCCGGATTGCGCGACACGACAGATACCGTAGAACAAATAGGCATTGAACGCGCTTGGGCTGAAATAGCCACCGCTGACAGAGTGTTATTTATGGTGGATGGCACCACAACCGACGCCGTAAACCCGCATGATATTTGGCCCGATTTTATCGACCGTTTACCACCAAAACTCGGTATTACGGTTATCCGCAATAAAGCAGACTTGACCGGCGAGCCGTTAACCATGTCAGAAGAAAAAGGTTATGATGTTTACCGTATATCAGCCAAAACAGGCCTAGGTGTTGAAGAGTTAAAACAGCATTTAAAGTCACTAATGGGCTACCAAAGTAACCTTGAAGGTGGCTTTATTGCCCGTCGCCGTCATTTAGAAGCCTTAGACCTAGCTGAAAGCCACTTAATGTTGGGTAAAGAGCAATTAGAAGTATATTTAGCCGGTGAGTTATTGGCTGAAGAGCTACGCATGTGCCAAATGGCGTTATCTGAAATTACCGGTAAATTCACCTCTGATGATCTACTGGGTAAAATTTTTAGCTCATTTTGTATCGGGAAATAGCGACTTTATGCAACTTGCTAATACCGCAATTGTTCTCGATTTTGAAACAACAGGCTTATCACCCGATATGGGAGACCGTGCAATAGAAATTGGTGCGGTAAAAATCGTTGATGGTGAAATTGTTGACAGCTTTCAAGCATTAATGAACCCAGGTCGTCGAGTAAATAGCTTTATTGAAAGCTATACAGGCATTAGTAATGCGATGTTGGCAGAGGCTGAATCTTGCGAAATTGTTATGCAACGCTTTGCTGATTTTTGCCAAGGTTTTAACTTGGTCGCCCATAACACCAGCTTCGATAAGAAGTTTTTAGATGCCGAGTTTAAGCGAATCAATCATTCGTATAGTGGTCATTTTGCCTGTTCATTATTACTGTCGCGTCGTATTAACCAAGATGCCCCCAATCATAAATTAGGCACCTTAGTTGAATATCATCAGCTGCCTAATGATGGCGTGTTTCACCGAGCATTAGCCGATGCGACGATGACAGCGCATTTATGGAATCATCAATTGGCACTGTTGCAACAACAATTGCCCAATAAGGCAATCACTTTTGAATTGATTAATCAAATATCAAAGCGCTCTAAAGCTCAAGTAAGCCGTTACTTACTATCTTTATAACGGCAAACTTATCACAGTTAAAATAACCCACTAAAAGGTTCGTTAAGGCAATTCAGCAGCGAGCTTATCTACCAGTAACCTCACTTTGGGCGATAGATGCCGATTGTGAGGATACAAAGCCCAAATCCCCTCTTGCTGCGGTTTATACGATTCTAAAATAACTGAAAGCTTGCCCTCTTTTATAGCATCAGCCACGTAGTAACCTGGCAGTTGTACAATCCCTAAACCTTTAATGGCGGCATTAAGTAAACTAATGCCACTACTGCACTGTAAATTGCCCTGCACTTTAATACTTCTAGCTTGACCCTGTTCATTAAAATGCCAGTGCGGCTGCGAGCCAACCAAACAATTGTGTTGAGCTAACTCTGATAATGAATAAGGCGCACCGAAACGATTTATGTATTCTGGGGCAGCGCAAACAAACTGCTCACGACTGGTTAAGCGCTTTGCCATCATGCTCGAATCTGTTAAGCGACCTAATCTAATCGCTAAATCAAAACCCCCTTCCACTAAATCTAACTGCCGATTAGTTAACTCACAAATCACTTCAACATCTGAGTACTGTTGCATATAGTCGGTCACTATGGGCATAACAAATGACTCACCATAGGTAACTGGTGCGGTTAGCTTAATTTGCCCTTGGGGTTTATTTTGTAAACTACTAATAGCCCTTTCAGCCTCTTCAAGGCCATCTATCACTTGTCTGCAATGGCGATAAAATATTTGCCCTTCTTCAGTTAGTGATACTTTACGGGTGGTGCGATAAAACAATTTTGTGCTTAATCTGTTTTCAATATGACTAATTTGGCGACTGACTTGTGCGGTCGAAATAGCTAAACGTTTACCTGCTGCAGTAAAGCTGTCAGTTTCAGCTACCGCGACAAATTCATAAACCCCTTCCCATGGCAACATTATTACTATCTCGTAAAAGTAAATTACATCTATAGGCTATTATCAACTGATATAAAATAAATACAATAGATCTATCATCTACAGAATCCCATCTAAACTGAGTTGCTCCTCTTTTAATGGTTCACGTAAAAGGACAAACACAATGTCAGCACAATTTATCAAATCTAAGGCAGCAATTGCTTGGGGACCAGGACAGCCATTATCGGTTGAAGAAGTCGACGTAATGTACCCAAAATCCGGTGAAGTCATGGTAAAAATTATCGCTTCGGGTGTTTGTCACACTGATGCATTTACCTTATCAGGCGATGATCCAGAAGGTGTTTTCCCTGCCATTTTAGGTCATGAAGGTGGCGGAATAGTCGAGATGGTCGGCGAAGGTGTCACCAGTGTTCAAGTCGGTGATCATGTTATTCCACTTTACACAGCTGAGTGTGGCAAATGTAAATTCTGTACTTCAGGTAAAACCAACTTGTGTAGTGCTGTTCGTGAAACCCAAGGCAAAGGCTTAATGCCCGATGGCACAACGCGTTTTTATAAAGATGGGCAGCCTATTTTCCATTATATGGGGTGTTCAACCTTCTCTGAATACACTGTATTACCGGAAATTTCATTAGCTAAAGTCAATAAAGAAGCACCACTTAAAGAAGTGTGTTTACTCGGTTGTGGGGTAACAACCGGTATGGGCGCGGTATTAAACACAGCTAAAGTCCAAAAAGGCGATACAGTGGCAATCTTCGGCCTAGGTGGTATTGGTTTATCAGCCATTATTGGTGCCACTATGGCGGGTGCATCACGTATTATTGGCATTGATTTAAACGAATCTAAATTTGAATTAGCCAAAAAACTGGGTGCGACAGATTGTATTAACCCAAAAAACTTTGATAAGCCTATTCAAGAAGTGATTGTTGAAATGACTGATGGCGGCGTAGACTTTTCATTCGAATGTATCGGTAATGTCAACGTCATGCGCAGTGCTTTAGAATGTTGTCATAAAGGTTGGGGCGAATCTATTATCATAGGCGTAGCAGGTGCAGGCCAAGAAATCTCCACCCGTCCATTCCAATTAGTGACAGGCCGAGTATGGAAAGGCAGTGCATTTGGTGGCGTAAAAGGCCGTAGCCAGTTACCAGGTATTGTTGAGCAATACTTAAATGGTGAATTTAAGCTTGATCATTTTATTACCCACACTATGGGTCTTGAAGGCATTAACGATGCTTTTGATCTGATGCACAGCGGCGAAAGTATCCGCAGTGTCATTCACTTTGATCAGTAAATCTTATTGCCGTATTCAATAAATATCATGCCCTTAACGTTAAGCTAAGGGCATTTTTATAAAAAGTGACCAATCAAATGACTTTAGAAAACACTAGTAGTAATAAAATGTTCGGCGGCTGGTTAAAACAATATAGCCATTATTCAGAAACGGTAAATTGCCCAATGCGTTTTGCTATTTACCTGCCACCACAAGCAGCATCACAAAAAGTACCTGTGCTATATTGGTTATCAGGCCTCACCTGCACCGACGAAAATGTGATGCAAAAATCAGGAATTCAACGAGTGGCGGCTGAGCTAGGAATAGCCATTGTCGCACCCGACACCAGTCCACGTGGGGATAATGTACCTGATGATGAAAACGGAGCTTATGACTTTGGTTTAGGTGCTGGGTTTTACCTTAATGCCACCCAAGCGCCCTTTAATACCCACTATCAAATGTACGATTATATAGTGAAAGAGCTGCCAATATTAATTGAACAACACTTTCCAGTATCTCAACAGCGCAGTGTTAGCGGTCACTCTATGGGCGGGCACGGCGCAATAACAATAGGCCTTAAAAACCCACAAGCATATCAATCTATTTCAGCATATAGCCCTATTTGTAACCCCATTAATTGCCCTTGGGGACAAAAAGCCTTTAACGGTTATTTAGGATCAGATCAAACAAGCTGGGCTCAGTACGATAGTAGTGAGCTAATGAAAAACGCGACAGTAAAAATACCTATGCTGGTGGATCAAGGCAGCGACGATAACTTTTTAGTTGAACAACTAAAACCAGAAAGCTTAATTGAAGCCGCTAAAGTACAGCAATACCCGCTGATATTGCGCATGCAGGAAGGATACGATCATAGTTACTTCTTTATCAGTAGTTTTATTGAAGATCATTTACGTTTTCACGCAAAACACTTAATAAAGTAATAAAAGCAGAATTGGGCAATAAGCGAAGTTGTATTATGACCGAACATAAAAATGGAGTACCTACTATATTCTCTGTAGGTACTCCATTTTTGTTATCTATTTTATTAAATTCAGTTTATTAGTTAATTTTAACTCGCTAATTTAGCGAAGTACTTCTTAGAAGCTTCTCGGACTTTAGGTGCTAATAAAATAGCTGACGTCATGGTTGGGATCGCCATTAAGGCATAGGCAGCATCTATGATATTAACGATTTCCTGTAAACTCGCGGTAGCAGCAAACAAAATGGCCGATAAATAAAAATATTGATAATATCGAATTTTACTGCGACCAAACAAAAATGCGAAACATTGCCCGCCATAAAAAGCCTGGGTAAAAATGGTGCTGATACTGAAAAATACCACGCACAGGATCAGTAAATAAGGGCCAACGCCCGGCATAGTGACACTGAATGCCTGAGCCGATAAATTAACCCCTTCCGCCTCAGTCCCCTGCCAAACACCTGATATCAAAATAATCATTGCCGTGGCGGTACACACCATTAAAGTGTCAATTGCAGGGCCAAGCATTGCCACTAAACCTTCTTTAACTGGTTCATTGGTTTTGGCACAACCATGGGCCATCACCTCAGTGCCTATACCCGCTTCATTTGAAAATGCAGCACGACGAATGCCAATTAACATGGTGCCTAAAATCCCACCACCAACCGAGTTTAGTGAAAATGCTTCAGTAAAAATAAGGGAAAAGTAACCAGGTATATCAGCTAAATTGGTCGCGATAACATAAAAAGCACAACTCATATAAATGAAGATCATCAATGGCACCACTTTTGATGCCACGGTAGCAATGCGTTTGATCCCACCTAAAATCACACTCGCGACAATCAGCATCACGATGATCCCTAACCCCAGATCCACAATAAACGTAGATTGATCTGCCGGAAAATAACCCGGCTTCACGATCAGCCATTCGCGAATAATCTGCACTAATTGATTTGAGTTAAATAAAGGAAAATTACCGACTAGGCCTACGACACAAAAGAATACTGCCAAAAAGTGCCATTTTTTAGATAATCCTTGGGTAATAATGTACATAGGCCCACCCTGTACATCACCATTTTCATCTTTTCCACGGTACATAATAGCTAAAGTACAGGTAAAAAACTTAGTAGCCATACCCACTATTGCACTAATCCACATCCAAAAAATAGCACCTGGACCACCCACCATTATCGCCACAGCCACACTGCCTATGTTGCCCATCCCCACGGTGCCAGCCATAGCACTCGATAATGCCCCAGCATGACTAATGTGACCTTCGGCACCATCATCAGGATATTTACCCCGCACAATATTAATCGCGTGACCAATATAACGAAAAGGCACAAAACGAGAGTAAATCAGGAAGAATATTCCGCCACCCACAAGTAGAATAAGCATATGTGGGCCCCAAGCCATATCGGCAAGTTGCTGAGTAAATTCAACTAAAGTCATAAATAATGTTACTAAATTGTAAGCGGATTAAACTAAAAGTACTGAGTCCTACCAAAAGGTGCAATGAAAAGTTAGTCCTGATAGGGCAAAATAATTCAATATCTTCAACATATTCGGAGTAAGAATGGCAAATATAGCGTTATTAGTAGGCACAACATTGGGGGGAACTGAGTATATCGCTGACGATCTTGCCGCCCAATTAGAGGCAAAAGGTCATCAAACAAGCGTAATGTTAGACCCTATTTTGACTGAACTAGCAGAATATCCGCTGTGGATCTTAGTCTGTTCGACCCATGGAGCAGGCGATTTACCCGATAATATTCAGCCTTTTTACAAACAATTGATGCTTGAAAATCCCGATCTCAGCCTGCATCAGTTCGCTTTATGTGCAATAGGTGATTCCAGTTATGATACATTCTGCCAAGGGCCTGAAAAATTAATATCCCTCTTTGAAGCTGCGGGAGCAAAGGCATTTGTGGATAAGATCCAAATTGATGTACAACGCGATCCCATTCCTGAAGAGCCCGCTTTATCATGGTTATCTGAATGGCAAGAGCAGATCATATAGATCAAGCCTAGAATAACTTTAGTGATAAAAGATCATTAACCCACACTTTAGATCCAGTTTATCCACAAAATGTCATTTTTATTTATAACGTTGTGGATAAGCTATTATTTTATGCGATCATAACTCTGTATTGTTCACCACCCGATCTAGATTAAGATCCCCCCTGTGGATAACCATGCGATCTACCCACATGTTATATCTGGTTTGATCGCGAACTGATCACAGGATTAGGATCGTATAACGCTATAATAATTAATGTAAATTAGCGTTACCCACAGATATTGACGATCCTAATAGTAAACATAATAAGAAGATCTATATAAAGATCTTAAGATCTTTTACTCAAGCCACTTTGGATCAAACAAGCAAAAATGATCTTTCATGATCAGCCCTGCAAATGCTAAAATGATCCGCTCAATTTGAACTCGGCTGATCCTCGACTCAAACTGAATAATCTTTTTACTCCATTTATTTTTTAATAAATAAAATTAGCTAACGTAGGTCCAAGATGCATTTTCATGAACGGTTTGATGTAATTGTTGTAGGTGGTGGTCATGCCGGAACTGAAGCGGCACTTGCTGCAGCAAGAATGGGATCTAAAACTTTATTGCTGACACACAATATCGATACTTTAGGACAAATGTCCTGTAATCCAGCCATTGGTGGGATCGGTAAAGGTCATTTAGTTAAAGAAATTGACGCCCTAGGCGGCTCAATGGCTATTGCAACTGACTACGCTGGCATTCAATTTAGAACATTAAATTCAAGCAAAGGCCCAGCGGTGCGAGCCACTCGCGCTCAAGCTGATCGCGCTTTATATCGACAAAAAATACAACAAATTCTTCAAAACCAAGTTAACTTACGTATATTTCAACAGGCAGTAGATGACTTAGTTGTTGAAAATAATAAAGTTATTGGTGTTGTTACCCAAATGGGATTAGCATTTGAGGCCCCAGCTGTAGTATTAACGACCGGAACATTTTTAAGCGGTAAAATTCACATTGGATTACAAAATTACAGCGGCGGTCGAGCTGGTGATCCACCGGCTATCGCATTAGCAAATCGCTTACGTGAATTACCAATACGTGTTGGCCGATTAAAAACAGGTACCCCGCCACGTATTGATGCTAATACCATCGATTTTGACCAAATGACAGAGCAAAAAGGCGATACACCATTGCCGGTAATGTCATTTTTGGGCGATGTCAGTCAACATCCAAAACAAATTTCCTGTTACATCACTCATACTAACGAAAAAACCCACGATATTATTCGTGGAGGTTTAGACAGAAGTCCGATGTATTCTGGTGTTATTGAAGGAATCGGTCCTAGATACTGTCCGTCAATTGAAGACAAAATCCATCGTTTTGCAGACAAATCCTCTCATCAAATATTTATTGAGCCAGAAGGATTAACAACCAACGAAATTTATCCAAACGGTATTTCGACCAGTTTACCGTTTGATGTTCAGTTGAATCTAGTTCGTTCGATCAAGGGTATGGAAAATGCCGAGATCGTTCGCCCAGGATATGCCATTGAATATGATTATTTTGATCCACGAGATCTTAAAAACTCATTAGAAACCAAAGCGATAAATGGGTTGTTTTTTGCAGGGCAAATCAATGGCACAACCGGTTATGAAGAAGCAGGTGCACAAGGATTACTTGCGGGAATGAACGCAAGCTTACAAGTGCAAGGTAAAGACAGCTGGTGTCCACGTCGTGATGAGGCTTATCTTGGTGTTTTAGTTGATGATTTATCAACTTTAGGTACCAAAGAACCGTACAGAATGTTCACTAGTCGTGCCGAATATCGTTTATTATTACGTGAAGACAATGCCGATTTACGTTTGACTGAAAAAGGTCGTGAACTGGGTTTGGTTGATGACGAACGTTGGGCTAAATTCTCTGAAAAACGTGAGTCGATCGAATTAGAACTACAACGATTACGCAGCCAATGGGTTCACCCAAATTCACCGTTGCTTGACGTATTAAATCCACATTTAAATACTCCAATATCACGGGAAGCTAAATTTGAAGATTTGCTGCGTCGTCCTGAAATGGATTATCCAAAATTAATGTCTTTAGCAGGTTTTGGCCCTGGATTAGAGGATCCACGTGCGGCTGAACAGGTGCAAATTCAAGTTAAATATTC
Source organism: Shewanella holmiensis (assembly GCF_025370255.1). Lineage (GTDB taxonomy): Bacteria > Pseudomonadota > Gammaproteobacteria > Enterobacterales > Shewanellaceae > Shewanella > Shewanella holmiensis. Next base: position 44,185 of record NZ_JAMTCD010000018.1, on the reverse strand, counting down.
TGGTTATATTCAACGTCAACAGGATGAAGTGGATAAAGCCATTCGTCATGAGAACTCATTACTACCTTTGGATCTCGATTACCAAGAAGTCCCAGGGTTATCAAATGAAGTGATCGCTAAGTTGAATAACCATAAACCTGATACCGTTGGCCAAGCGTCTCGCATTTCGGGTATTACACCTGCTGCGATCTCAATTTTGTTAGTCCATTTGAAAAAACGCGGTTTATTAAGAAAAACGGCATAAAATCAAACAAACTGATCAAACTCAATAATAAGGGGAGCCATAAGGCTTCCCTTAGTGCTTTTACGGCTTCATAATACCGAAGCTTATTGGTTTAAATTAAAGAGGCATTATCTGTGTTAGCTGCTCAACTTAGTGATTATTTAGCTGAAATGGAAATTTCAGCAACTGAATTACAGCAAAAACAACTTGTTGGCTTTGTTGAAATGCTTAACAAATGGAATAAAGCGTACAATTTAACCTCAGTTCGCTCACCTGAACAAATGTTAATCCGTCATGTGATGGACAGTTTGGTCGTATCACCTTATCTTGAAGGTCAGCGTTTTATTGATGTTGGCACGGGTCCTGGATTACCAGGTATTCCATTAGCTATTTTAAATCCTGATAAAGAATTTGTATTACTAGACAGTTTAGGTAAACGGATCCGTTTTCAAAAACAGGTGCAGTTTGAATTAAAAATTCATAACTTTACCTCGATAGAAAGTCGGGTTGAAGCTTATCAACCCGAACAAAAATTTGATGGTGTATTAAGTAGAGCATTCGCATCTATTGCTGACATGTTGAATTGGTGTCACCACTTACCTAAAGAAAATGGTTTATTTTATGCCTTAAAAGGTCAGTTAACTGCTGCTGAAATAGCCGCGATACCAGCAGAGTTTAAACTTGTTGATACCATCACCTTAGAAGTACCAAAGCTTGATGAACAGCGACATTTATTAAAATTGGTAAAAGTGTAATACTCACTAGCAGATATACGTATACCGGACATCAATAATTATAAACAGGATGACATTGTGGGTAAAATCATTGCCGTAGCCAACCAAAAAGGTGGCGTAGGAAAAACAACAACTTGCGTAAATTTAGCCGCATCACTTGCCGCCACTAAGCGTAAAGTGTTGTTGATTGATTTAGATCCACAAGGCAATGCCACTATGGGCAGTGGTGTAGATAAATACGAAGTCGAAAATACCGCCTATGAATTATTGGTTGAAGAAAAACCGTTCGAAGAGATAGTGATCAAAAATACTGCGGGTAAATATGATCTGATTGCTGGCAATGGTGATGTTACTGCCGCAGAGATCAAATTGATGGAATTCTATGCCCGTGAGATCCGTTTACGTAACGCATTGGCCCCAATCAGAGATCAATACGATTATATTTTCATTGATTGCCCACCTTCACTAAACATGCTGACGGTAAATGCCATGTCCGCAGCTGATTCTGTACTCGTGCCTATGCAATGTGAATATTATGCATTGGAAGGTCTTACAGCCTTGATTGATACAATAACCAAACTGGGCGCTATGGTTAATCCAACGCTAACAATCGAAGGGATCTTACGCACCATGTATGATCCGCGTAATCGATTATCAAATGATGTATCGGATCAATTAAAACAGCATTTTGGTGAGAAAGTATATCGCACCGTGATCCCAAGAAATATTCGTTTAGCTGAAGCGCCAAGTTTTGGTGCACCTGCCATGTATTATGATAAAAGCAGTGCCGGCGCAAAGGCATATTTGGCTTTAGCGGGTGAAATTATTCGCCGCGCAGAACAGCAAACACCCATTAAAGAAGCGTAGGATTTAAATAATGACGGTAAAAAAACGCGGTTTAGGTAAAGGACTGGATGCCTTACTGAGCCATAGCAATGCAGCAAGTCGAAAATCTGATATTCAGCAACCTGAAAATACAACTGACAATGAGTTAATTCATCTCGACTTAGACCTATTGCAACCTGGCAAATATCAACCGCGTAAGGATATGTCACCAGAGGCATTAGAAGAATTAGCTGAATCAATTCGCTCACAGGGGATTATTCAACCAATTGTTGTGCGAAAAGTATCAGAGTTTAAATATGAAATTATTGCTGGCGAACGTCGTTGGCGAGCAGCTCAACTTGCTAAACTAAATAAAGTACCTTGTTTGGTTAAACAAGTTGCCGATGATGCTGCAGTGGCAATCGCCTTGATTGAAAATATTCAACGTGAAGATCTTAATGCAATGGAAGAAGCGATTGCATTACAGCGGCTATTAACCGAGTTTGAGTTAACCCATCAACAAGTTGCCGATGCAGTCGGTAAATCACGTGCATCAGTCTCTAATTTATTACGTTTAAATAGCTTAAATGAGCCCGTAAAACGTTTATTAGAATATGGTGATATTGATATGGGACATGCGCGGGCATTGTTGGCTATTGAAGGTGATGAGCAAACTAATCTGGCTAGATTAGTTGCATCAAAAGAAATGACTGTTCGAGAAACGGAACGATTAGTCAGTAAAGCATTAAATCCGGCTAAAACCCCTGAAACTCCAACTAAAGATCACGATGTAAGCCGCTTGGAGCAACAGTTAATTGAGAAATTAGGGGCTAAAGTTGCCATTAATCATGGCGCTAAAGGCAAAGGGAAAATTGTAATTAATTACCAAAACCTCGCTGAATTAGACGGTATTCTGAATAAAATTCACTAAATTTTAACAAAATTTCATTTCATCAGTAAGTTTGTGACACAGCTATAATTTTTGTTTTCGCAGTTCTAGACGCAAATCACCTTTAAAATAGCTGTTTTACACTCATCAAAGTTGCAAACAAAGCGCGAAAAGGTATACTTTGCAGGCTTTTTGTAAGTTAAGGCTGGGTTAATAAAGTTAAACTAGACTTATGCGCGCAAAAAGCACGAATGCGGAGAGAGAAAATTGAGTAATGTTTTAGCGCGTCGTGGCCGATCATCAGCTTATAAACTAGTGGTAATTCAGGCGGCGATAGTTGGGGTAACTTCAATTTTACTTTTCGCTCTGTGGGGCTTTCAGTATGGACTTTCTGCTTTTGCAGGAGGTGTTATTGCTGTATTGCCTAATTTTGTATTCGCAACCCTAGCCTTTTCCCATGCAGGGGCAAGTGCATCAGGAAAAGTCGTTCAGTCGTTTTTTCTGGGGGAAGCGGTAAAGTTGCTGCTTACCATTGTATTGTTTGCTATTGCTTTTGGTTTATTAGATATGGTGTTCGCACCGTTATTTGCAACCTACGCATTAGGAATACTAGTACCTTGGGCAGTCCCTTTATACTTCAAGCAAAATTAAGTGAGATTAATCATGGCGACAACTGGTGAAGCACTAACTGCTTCCGGGTATATCCAGCATCACCTGACTAATGCGAAAATGTGTTCTGCCGATGGCGGAGTTGCTTTTAACTATGCATGTCAAGATGCCGGGTTTTGGACTTGGCACATTGACTCACTTTTGTTTTCAGTAGGCCTTGGGGTTTTGTTTTTGTGGTTATTCCGCAAAGCAGGAAAAAAAGCAACCACGGGTGTACCAGGCAAATTTCAATGTTTTGTTGAAATGTGTGTGGAAGGTGTTGATAAAATTGCAAAAGACTCATTCAATGGTCGTAATGCAGTTATCGCACCATTAGGTTTAACTATTTTCGTCTGGATTTTCCTGATGAACTTAATGGACCTAGTCCCTATTGACTTTATACCTGAAGCCGCAAACAGATTATTAGGTGTTCCTTACCTTAAAATTGTTCCGACAACTGATTTAAACGTCACTTTAGGTTTGTCCTTAAGTGTGTTTGTGTTAATTGTTTTTTACAGTATCAAGGTTAAGGGTATTGGCGGTTTCACTAAGGAACTGACATTACAACCTTTCAATCATTGGTTATTGATTCCAGTCAATTTAGTATTGGAAACAGTTACCTTGGTTGCGAAGCCTATTTCATTGGCGCTTCGTCTGTTTGGTAACCTGTATGCAGGTGAGTTGATTTTTATTCTGATTGCACTTATGCCTTGGTGGGCTCAGTTCGCACTTTCAGTGCCTTGGGCGATATTCCATATTTTGGTCATTGTGCTGCAGGCCTTTATTTTCATGATGCTGACGATTGTTTATTTAAGCATGGCTCATGAAGAACATTAATTTAGAAATTGATAATTAGATATTTATCGGAGATAAAATGGAAACTGTAATTGGTTTTACGGCAATCGCTGTTGCTATCATGATTGGCCTAGCTGCATTAGGTACTGCTATCGGCTTCGCAATCTTAGGTGGTAAGTTCTTAGAAGCTTCTGCACGTCAACCTGAGCTAGCGCCAGCGTTACAAACTAAGATGTTCATCGTAGCGGGTCTACTAGATGCGATCTCTATGATTGCAGTTGGTGTTGCATTATTCTTCGTATTCGCGAACCCATTCTTAGCTCAACTTGGCTAATCTAGCACCCTGTAAGGAGTTGACGTTATGAGTATTAACGCTACCCTGCTAGGCCAAGCAATATCTTTTGCGCTCTTTGTGTGGTTCTGCATGAAGTTTGTATGGCCGCCGTTGATGAATGCAATCGAAGAGCGCCAAAAGAAGATTGCTGATGGTCTGGCTGATGCCGGCCGTGCTGCAAAAGATCTAGAGTTAGCTCAAGCGAAAGCCACTGAGCAACTTAAAGACGCTAAAGCAACTGCTAACGAAATTATTGAGCAAGCTAACAAGCGCAAAGCTCAAATCGTTGAAGAAGCAAAAGCTGAAGCAGATGCTGAGCGGGCTAAAATTGTCGCTCAGGGTAAAGCAGAAATTGAGAACGAACGTAATCGCGTAAAAGATGACTTGCGTAAGCAAGTTGCTGCTCTAGCCATCATTGGCGCAGAGAAGATTCTTGAGCGTTCGATTGACCCAGCCGCCCACAGTGACATAGTTAATAAACTTGTTGCTGAAATTTGATAAGGGAGTTGAGTAATGGCTGAATTAAGCACCATCGCTCGCCCTTACGCAAAGGCAGCTTTTGATTTTGCAGTTGAACATAAAGCAGTAGAAAGTTGGACAGAAATGCTAACTTTCGCGTCATTGGTTACTGAAAATGAATCAATGAAACCATTGCTGAATGGCACTCTAGCGAGTGCAGAACTTGCTTCACTATTTATCAAAGTATGTGGTGAGCAAGTCAACGAGCAAGGTCAAAACCTGATAAAGGTAATGGCTGAAAACGGTCGTTTAGGGATACTGCCTACAGTGTCTCTACTTTTTGCTGAATACCGCAATGAGTGGGCCAAAGAAGTAGAAGCTGATGTGGTTTCTGCTACTGAGCTAAGCGCAGAGCAACAACAGCAAATTAGTGTTTCTTTAGAGAAACGTCTCGCACGCAAAGTTAAGCTGAATTGCAGCATTGATCCATCGCTAATTGGCGGTGTGATAATTAAATCAGGCGACCTAGTCATTGATGGCTCGGTAAGCGGTAAGTTATCGCGTTTGTCTGACAAGCTGCAGTCGTAATTGGGAGTTTGAGCATGCAACTGAATTCCACTGAAATCAGCGATCTGATTAAGCAGCGGATCGAGCAGTTCGACGTCGTTAGTGAAGCTCGCAACGAAGGTACTATCGTTGCAGTAAGTGACGGCATCATTCGCATTAACGGCCTAGCCGATGTAATGCAAGGTGAAATGATCGAACTGCCTGGTGGCCGTTTTGCAATCGCGTTGAACTTAGAACGTGATTCTGTCGGTGCCGTAGTAATGGGCCCTTATGCTAATTTAGCAGAAGGCGCAAAAGTAAGAACAACTGGTCGTATTCTTGAAGTACCAGTCGGTCGTGGTCTACTTGGCCGCGTTGTTAACACTCTAGGTGAGCCTATTGACGGAAAAGGACCTATCGAAAATGATGGTTTCTCTCCTGTTGAAGTAATTGCTCCTGGTGTTATTGAACGTAAGTCAGTATCACAACCAGTTCAAACCGGTTATAAAGCCGTTGACTCTATGATCCCTATTGGTCGTGGACAACGTGAATTGGTCATCGGTGACCGTCAAACTGGTAAAACAGCTTTGGCAATCGATGCCATTATTAACCAGAAAGATTCTGGCATTAAATGTGTATACGTAGCGGTAGGCCAAAAAGCTTCTACCATTGCTAACGTTGTACGCAAGCTAGAAGAACATGGTGCATTAGCTAACACTATCGTTGTAGTAGCATCAGCTTCTGAAGCTGCAGCATTACAATTCTTAGCGCCATATTCTGGTTGTTCTATGGGTGAATACTTCCGTGACCGCGGTGAAGATTCTTTAATCGTATATGATGATTTGTCTAAGCAAGCAGTTGCTTACCGTCAAATTTCATTGCTATTGAAGCGTCCACCAGGACGTGAAGCATACCCAGGTGACGTATTTTATCTACACTCTCGTTTATTAGAGCGTGCTTCACGCGTAAACGAGAACTACGTAGAAAAGTTCACTAAAGGTGCAGTAACAGGCAAAACCGGTTCTTTAACCGCTTTACCTATTATTGAAACCCAAGCTGGTGACGTATCAGCGTTCGTACCGACTAACGTAATTTCGATTACCGATGGTCAGATCTTCCTTGAAACTGACCTATTTAACTCGGGCTTACGTCCAGCGGTTAACCCAGGTATTTCTGTTTCTCGTGTTGGTGGTGCAGCGCAGACTAAGATCATCAAGAAACTGTCTGGTGGTATCCGTACCGCACTTGCACAGTATCGAGAGCTTGCAGCGTTCTCACAGTTCGCATCTGATTTAGATGATGCAACACGTGCTCAGCTTGAGCATGGTGAGCGTGTAACCGAATTAATGAAGCAAAAGCAATATGCTCCAATGAGCGTTGCTGACCAATCAGTATCTATTTTCTCTGCAGAAAAAGGCTACTTGAAAGGTGTTGCTTTAAATGAAGTCGGTCGCTTTGAAGCCGCTCTGCTTTCATACATGAACAGTCAACATGCTGACCTAATGAACACCATCAACGCTACTGGCGATTATAACGCTGATATCGAAGGTGAGTTGAAGGCAGGCATGGACAAGTTCATTGAAACCCAAACCTGGTAACAATGAACGGGGTGCCCATGGGCACCTCAGGTCCCAGATTGGAGAGTAGAGATGGCCGGCGCTAAAGAGATTAAAACCAAGATCGCGAGTGTTAAAAACACTCAGAAGATCACTTCAGCTATGGAAATGGTTGCAGCTAGCAAAATGCGTAAAGCGCAAGACCGCATGGCAGCAAGTCGTCCATATGCAGAAAATATGCGTAAGGTGATCGGTCACGTCGCGCAAGGTACGCTTGAATTCAAACATCCAATGTTAGAAGTTCGAGATGCCAAGCGGGTTGGTTACATTGTTGTGTCAACTGACCGTGGCCTTTGTGGTGGTTTGAACGTTAACCTTTTCAAAAAGGTAGTTACAGACCTGAAAGAATGGAAAAAGCAGGGTGCGCAAATTGAGTTTTGCCCAATTGGCTCTCGCTCAGTACAGTTTTTCAAAAGCTTTGGCGGTGAAATATCTGCCCATACATCAGGTTTAGGCGATGCGCCAAAACTTGCTGATTTGATTGGCACAGTACGTGTCATGTTAAAAGCTTACAACGAAGGCAAACTGGATCGTCTGTTTATTGTGTTCAACAAATTTGTTAACACAATGACTCAGACTCCTGTGATCGAGCAACTGCTACCTTTGCCTAAATCGGAAGAAGAAGTAGCTAAATATCCTTGGGATTATATCTACGAGCCGGATCCAAAAGAAATTTTGGAAACACTATTAACTCGTTATATTGAATCACAAGTATATCAAGGTGTTGTTGAAAATATCGCTTCAGAACAAGCTGCCCGTATGGTGGCAATGAAAGCGGCTACAGACAACGCAGGCGAACTTATTGACGATTTGCAGTTAGTTTATAACAAGGCCCGTCAGGCTGCGATTACGCAAGAACTGTCGGAAATTGTATCTGGCGCTGCAGCGGTTTAGGTTTTAGGTAACGAATTCAAGTTTAGAGGATTAATCATGAGCACAGGTACTGTTGTCCAAGTAATTGGCGCGGTTGTGGACGTAGAGTTTCCACAAGATTCTGTACCCAAGGTATATGACGCTCTGAAGATCACAGGTGAAGGTACCTGTAATGGTTTGGTGCTGGAAGTTCAGCAGCAGCTAGGTGGTGGTGTTGTTCGTACCATCGCTATGGGTTCTTCTGATGGTCTGCGTCGTGGTCTAGAGGTAGCAAACTCAGGTTCACCAATTTCTGTTCCGGTTGGGGTTGCAACCCTTGGCCGTATCATGAACGTATTAGGTGAGCCAATTGATGAAGCGGGTCCAATCGGTGAAGAAGAGCGTTATGAAATTCACCGTGCAGCTCCTTCATACGAAGATCAATCAAACACAACTGAGCTTTTAGAGACGGGTATTAAGGTTATCGACCTTGTATGTCCATTCGCTAAGGGTGGTAAAGTTGGTTTGTTCGGTGGTGCGGGTGTTGGTAAAACAGTTAACATGATGGAACTGATTAACAACATCGCTAAAGCTCACTCGGGTCTTTCTGTATTCGCTGGTGTAGGTGAGCGTACTCGTGAGGGTAACGACTTCTACTACGAGATGGAAGATTCAGGCGTACTTGATAAAGTAGCCATGGTTTACGGTCAGATGAACGAGCCTCCAGGTAACCGTTTGCGCGTAGCGTTAACCGGTCTGAGTATCGCTGAGAAGTTCCGTGACGAAGGTCGTGACGTACTGTTGTTCGTTGACAACATCTACCGTTATACCTTAGCGGGTACTGAAGTATCTGCACTATTAGGTCGTATGCCTTCTGCGGTAGGTTATCAGCCAACACTAGCTGAAGAGATGGGTGTTCTTCAAGAACGTATCACTTCAACTAAGTCTGGTTCGATTACTTCTGTACAAGCAGTATATGTACCAGCGGATGACTTAACCGATCCGTCACCAGCTACAACCTTCGCTCACTTAGATGCGACTGTTGTACTATCACGTAATATTGCATCGCTAGGTATTTACCCTGCGGTTGACCCATTGGATTCGACTTCTCGTCAGTTAGATCCACAAGTTGTTGGTCAAGAGCACTATGACGTTGCTAGCGGTGTACAAACTGTATTACAGCGTTACAAAGAGCTGAAAGACATTATTGCTATTTTGGGTATGGATGAATTATCAGATGATGATAAAACAGTCGTATTCCGCGCACGTAAGATTGAGCGTTTCTTATCTCAACCTTTCTTCGTAGCAGAAGTCTTTACTGGTTCTCCTGGTAAGTACGTTTCTCTTAAAGACACCATCCGTGGCTTTAAGGGTATCTTGGAAGGTGAGTTCGATCACATCCCTGAGCAAGCGTTCTACATGGTTGGTTCAGTAGACGAAGCCGTCGAAAAAGCTAACAAAAAGAAATAACTAGGCCGTAAAGCTTAGTTCTTTAAGGAGAGCTCAATGGCAGGCATGACAGTCAAACTTGATATTGTTAGTGCAGAGAAAAGCTTGTACCACGGCGAAGTTACTTTTTTTGAAGTATCTGGCGCTGAAGGTGAATTAGGTATTATGCCTAATCATGCTCCTTTGCTAACAAAAATCAAACCTGGCATGGCGCGCATGGTCAAGCAAGATGGCAGTGAAGAAGTATTGTATCTTTCAGGTGGAATCCTGGAAGTTCAACCTACTTCAATTTCTGTTCTTGCTGATGTTGGATTGCGTGCCGATGATATTGATGAACAAGCAGCTTTAGAAGCTAAACGCCATGCAGAAGAGAAAATTGCTAATGCAGGTGTAGACTTCGATTATGAAGCGGCAACCATTGAATTGGCTAAATCGATAGCGCAATTGAAAGTTGTTGAAACCATCAAGAAAAACATCACCAGATAAGTTGATTATTTGCTGAATAAAAGGCGACTCATTTATGAGTCGCCTTTTTTATTGCGCCGAATTAGTCCTGATTAATGATCCGTTTTCCCTTTATGGCGCGATTCAGCTAAAATAGCCCCAATTTTACTTTTAGGTATTTTGAAGGAATCAATCATGTCGTTAAATGTTGTGATCTTAGCTGCAGGCAAAGGAACGCGTATGCGCTCAGATCTTCCTAAAGTGTTACACCCAATCGCCCATAAAAGTATGGTGCAACATGTCATCGATACGGCAAATTCTTTAGGCTCACAGGCTATTCAATTGGTTTATGGCTACGGAGCCGATAAACTACAAGCCGCACTGGGTGAACAACCTTTAAACTGGGTATTACAAGCCGAACAGCTTGGTACAGGCCACGCTGTAGCACAAGCGAACCCCAATATTGGTGATGATGATACGGTGTTGATCCTTTATGGTGATGTGCCACTTATTCAGCAAAGTACCTTAGAAGAATTATTAAAAGCACGTCCTGATAATGGTTTAGCTATTCTTACTGTTAATTTACCAAACCCAACAGGTTATGGCCGCATTGTGCGTGAAGCAGGAAAAGTGGTTGGTATTGTTGAACAAAAAGATGCCAACCCAGAACAGCTTAATATTAAAGAAGTTAACACCGGCATAATGGCTGTGCCTGGCAAGCAACTAAAAGCTTGGCTTAACCGTTTATCAAACAATAATGCCCAGGGCGAATATTATCTTACCGACATTATTGCTATGGCCCATGCCGATGGTGTTGAAATTAATACCGCGCAACCTCAGTCAGCAATAGAGGTGGAAGGTGCTAATAACCGCGTGCAACTCGCTCAACTTGAGCGTGCTTATCAAGCCCGCGCAGCTGAAAAGCTTATGCTAGAAGGCGCCAACTTACGCGACCCAGCAAGAATAGATATTCGCGGTGACGTAAGCGTAGGTATGGATGTGATGATCGACGTTAACGTGATTATTCAGGGTAAAGTCACCCTAGGTAATAATGTCACTATTGGTGCTGGTGCTATTCTCATCGATTGTGAGATTGCTGATAACGCTGAAATTAAACCTTATTCTATTATCGAAGGCGCTAAATTAGGTAAATCTGCCAGTGCGGGGCCATTTGCCCGTTTACGTACAGGTGCTGAATTGAAAGAAGATGCGCATATCGGTAATTTTGTTGAAATGAAAAAAGCCGTATTGGGCGTTGGTTCAAAAGCTGGCCACTTAGCCTATTTAGGCGATGCGCAAATAGGTGCGGGCGTGAATATTGGTGCCGGTACCATCACTTGTAATTATGATGGCGCGAACAAGTTTTTAACTGTTATCGAAGATGGTGTATTTGTTGGAAGTGATACCCAGTTAATCGCTCCGGTTACCATAGGTAAAAATGCCACTTTAGGTGCAGGCTCAACCATTGCTAAAGATGTTGGCGAAGGTGAGTTAGTTATCACGCGTGTAAAACAGCGTCATATCGCTGGCTGGCAACGTCCAGTTAAACAGCCTAAGTAGCCAAAGGCTAGTTAACTTATCTCTGTTCAGCGGCTATTGTCAACGTTATCTGCGTTAGACTCACTGGTAGTAGGCCTGCGATACACTCGACACTAAGCGATAAATGTCATCATTTATCGCTTTTTTTAGGCAATTAAAACATCTCAAAATAGAGTAAATATACTGTAAATTTTATTTAATAATAATCATTCTCATTTAAGATGGCCACATTAAATCGGTATAACATCTTAATAGAGGTATGAATGTTAACTAAACTTTCGGCAGTAGCTATCGCTGTAACAACAGGATTATTATCGTATTCAGTGCAAGCTGAAACATCTACGTCATTACAAGTCACACCAGATCAAGCCGCCGCTACACATAAAAGTATTGAGCGAATAGAAGTCACCGGCAGACAGTTTAATCATTATAAAGTCGGTACAGCCTCTGGTGCGATGCGCGGTAACATTGATTTAATGGATACCCCCCAGTCAGTGGCAATTATTCCTGACTTTGTTACCGATGAACAACTTGCTAAAAATTTATCTGAAGTATTGGTCAATGATTCAAGTGTGACTGCCGGCAGTGAAAAATGGAACCGCCAGGTCTTTAGTTTACGTGGGTTTGAGCTTGACTCTGGGTCGAGTTATCTTATCAATGGCCACCAGCAGTGGTCTCACTATGTTCAGCCTATAGAAACATTACAACAGGTTGAAGTGTTAAAAGGCCCATCTAGTATGTTGTATGGTCAATCAGGCCCCGGTGGTTTGATTAATATGGTGACCAAAAAGCCAACATACGATACTCAATTTGAGCTAGGTTTTGATACCGATGATCAAGGCTCTACACGATTTCAAGCTGACGCGGGTGGCAGTATCAATGATGCACAAACTCTGCGTTACCGTGCTGTGTTGGTTAAACAGGATTCACAATACTGGCGAACCTATGCCAACACTATGGGCATTGATGAAAATAATCAAGAACGCGACCGCTGGTTAGGCTTTATTAACCTTGAATACGATATTACTGACGATTTATTGTTGTCACTCAAATACGACCATACCCAAGATAAAACAGGCATCGACCGTGGTGGTTGGTTAAATAGTGCGGGTGAACTGGTAGGAGGCCGAGATTTAATATGGGATATGCCATGGGCATTTACTGACAATACGATCACTAATAAAGGTGGCGATTTAACTTACCATATTAACGATAATATGCAGGTCAAAACTGGCTATAACCACCAGCAATTTAACCGTCAGCGTTTAGATACCTCACCTAACTTGTGTGGTAAAGACAGCAACAAACAAAATGTGTGCTATGAAGATCCATTAACCCAAGGTTACTTTATCAGTCCATTTGATCGCTATGATGACTGGCAACATGAAACGGCCTATATGGATTTTACCAGCCAATTTAATACTGCAGGTATTGATCATCAATTGCTATTAGGCGGCAATTTATTGAAGTACTACTATGGCCAGTTAAAAGATTCAGGCCCTAAAAATCAGCATGTTATGCCTGGTGTACCTGTCGTTAATCCGGGGTTAGATTATCACCGTGATACTACTAAGTATGAATCTGATTACAAGCATTACGGCTTTTATCTACAAGACTTAATTAGCTTTAATGATTCATGGCAGGCGTTAGTGGGTACTCGCTATGATGAACAGAAAAAAGATGGTGAGGGTAACAATAGCTATGCGGTTTCACCTAAGTTTGGCGTGATCTACTCGCCAACAAAAAACGGCAGTATTTACGCTAATTATTCACAAAGCTTTAGCCCACAAGGGATGGTTAATAATGAAGATGACGTCAATAACAAGATGGATCTTGAACCAGAATACGGCACCCAATATGAGTTAGGGACAAAATGGGAATTATACGATGGCAGTTTACTGTTAACGGGTGCTATTTTTGATATCACGGTATCTAATGTTACGGTACAACAAACATTAGTAACCCCCGTTAATGGCAAAACTTATATCACTACCCAAGAAGGCGAACAGCGCCATAAAGGGGCTGAAATTGGTGCTCAAGGTCAAGTTGCCGATAAGTGGTTTGTCACTGGGTCAATGATGTATTTAAATGCTGAATATTCACGCCCAGCCTCTGACAGCTTGAATGGTAAGACCCCGATAGATGCACCTGAGTTATCAGCAAACCTTTGGACACGTTATGAAATGACAGAAAGCTTTGCCCTTAACTTTGGCGCAACCTACGTGGGCGAGCGTTATGCCGACAGTCAAAACACCATCACTAAAGATGATTATATTACAGTTGATTTAGGTGCGGCTTACACTATGCCGGTAATGGGGAGCGATGTGAGTTTACGAATGAACATCAGAAACCTATTCGATAAAGAATACCTTGGCGGTGGTGGTACAACCGATGTTACCGTGGGTCAGGGGCGTAATGTGAATTTGGCGCTAGAAGCCAAGTTTTAACCCTTGCATTCGACAACCGACTCTAGAGGTTGGCCTATAGTCGATGTTATAGATAAAAAAAGCAGCGATTACCGCTGCTTTTTTGTTATTTATCTTTCAATAGTACTAGAAAATGTTTCATTTGCTGCTAAAATATCTTTCGTTTCGTAACTTAAGTGAAAGATAAGCGTCAATATGAACAAACGTAATACTCAACAACGTCGTCACAGCATTATTAACCTGCTAAACCAGCAAGGTGAAGTCAGTGTTGAAGAATTGTCGTTACGTTTTGAAACGTCTGAAGTGACTATTCGAAAGGATCTGGCCACCCTAGAAAAAACAGGCCTATTATTACGCCGTTACGGTGGCGCTATAGCCGTTCCTGATGAAGTTACTCAGCAATTTAGCGCCAAAATCGCCCCTAATAAATTAGCCATTGCCAAAACCGCAGCAGCGCTGATTAAAGATCATAACCGCATCATTATCGACAGTGGCAGTACAACCACAGGTATAGTGCAGCAACTTAATGGTCTACGAGGTTTAGTGGTGATGACTAACTCATTACAGCTAGCCAATGCGATTCATGAACTTGAGAACGAACCGACATTATTGATGACCGGTGGCACGTGGGACCCGCATTCAGAGTCTTTCCAGGGCCAGGTTGCCGAGCAAGTATTGCGTTCATATAACTTTGACCAGCTATTTATAGGTGCAGACGGATTAGATTTAGAGCGTGGCACCACCACATTCAATGAGCTAACTGGACTGAGTAAGGTCATGGCCGAAATGTCGCGCGAAGTTATTGTCCTCCTTGAGTCATCAAAAATCGGTCGCCGAATCCCAAATTTAGAACTGCCTTGGAGCGAGATCAATGTATTGGTCACCGATGACCATATCTCAGCCGAGGCATTACAAACCATTACCGACCAGGGCGTAAAAGTGTTACTTGCGCCTTACGTTGCATAAATTCAATTTAAAACCATTTAATAGGTAAAAAATCATGTGTGGAATCGTTGGCGCAGTAGCGCAAAGAGATGTAGCAGAAATTTTAGTTGAAGGTTTACGCCGCCTAGAATATCGCGGTTACGACAGCGCAGGTGTAGCCGTTATTCATAATGGTATGCTAAGTCGCACACGTCGCTTAGGTAAAGTGCAAGAGTTGTCATCTGCATTAGATGAAACACCATTAGCTGGTGGCACGGGTATTGCGCACACCCGTTGGGCAACTCACGGTGAACCAAGCGAGCGTAATGCTCACCCGCATGTGTCTGAAGGTGATATCGCCGTGGTACATAACGGTATAATTGAAAACCACAGCAAGCTACGTGAAAAACTAAAAGGCTTAGGCTATGTGTTCGCATCAGACACAGATACCGAGGTGATTTGCCACTTAGTGCACCATCAATTAAAAACCGCTGATAATTTATTAGCCGCAGTGCAAGCCACAGTTAAACAACTTGAAGGTGCTTACGGCACAGTGGTTATCGATCGTCGCGACAGCGAGCGTATGGTTGTTGCCCGTAGCGGAAGCCCATTGGTGATTGGTTTTGGTTTAGGCGAAAACTTTGTTGCATCTGATCAACTGGCGTTATTACCTGTTACTCGTTCATTCGCATTTTTAGAAGAAGGTGATGTCGCAGAAGTTACCCGCCGTGAAGTTAATATTTTTGATGTTAACGGCAACCCAGTTAAGCGTGAAGTGAAAGAATCAGAAGTCACCCACGATGCCGGTGATAAAGGTGAATACCGTCACTACATGCTTAAAGAAATCTACGAACAGCCAACTGCCATCGCCCATACTTTAGAAGGCCGTATTGCGGGTGGTAAAGTATTAGATTCTGCCTTTGGTGAAAACGCCGCAGAGTTTTTAAAAGATATTAAGCACGTTCAAATTATTGCCTGTGGTACCAGTTACCATGCGGGTATGGCGGCGCGCTACTGGTTAGAAGACTGGGCTGGCGTATCGTGTAATGTTGAAATAGCCTCTGAGTTCCGCTATCGCAAATCGCACTTATTCCCTAACAGCTTATTGGTGACGATTTCACAATCAGGTGAAACCGCAGACACCCTAGCGGCACTGCGTTTAGCCAAAGACATGGGCTACAAAGCCACCTTAACCATTTGTAACTCAGCGGGTTCATCATTAGTACGTGAATCTGACATGGCGTACATGATGAAAGCGGGCGCTGAAATTGGCGTCGCCTCAACCAAAGCCTTTACTGTGCAATTGGCTGGTTTATTAATGCTAACCACAGCAATTGGTCGTCACAACGGCATGAGCGACGAAATGGAAGCGGCGATTACTCAAAGCCTACAATCTATGCCAGCTAAAGTTGAACAAGCCCTTGGTTTAGATGATGCTATTGCTGAACTAGCCGAAGACTTTGCCGACAAGCACCATGCATTATTTTTAGGCCGTGGTGATCAATACCCAATCGCAATGGAAGGCGCGCTAAAGCTGAAAGAAATTTCATACATTCATGCAGAAGCCTATGCTTCAGGTGAATTAAAGCACGGCCCATTAGCACTTATTGATGCTGACATGCCGGTTATTGTTGTTGCACCAAACAACGAACTGCTTGAAAAGCTTAAATCAAACGTAGAAGAAGTGCGTGCCCGTGGTGGGTTAATGTATGTGTTTGCCGATAAAGATGCCGAGTTTGAGTCTGATGACACTATGAAGGTTATTCCAATACCACATTGTGATGAGTTTATGGCACCGCTTATTTACACCATTCCATTGCAGTTATTGTCTTATCACGTAGCCTTGATTAAAGGCACCGATGTTGATCAACCACGTAACTTGGCAAAATCAGTTACAGTTGAGTAAGTTGTTGATTTGTTTTGGTTTTGTTTGTGCAGGTGGTGATATAGAGTTTATCAAACAAACAAGCTTTTGATTGTGTAATATAAGACAACTAAATTAAAGCGGCTGACTCATTGAGTGGCCGCTTTTTTACATGATAATTTGTAACAGATACTACAATGTGGAAAAATTGGATGTTCAGCACTTTGTAGGTAGCTCCAATGTACAGCTTTGTCATGAAGGGGAGTGCTAATGACATCAACTCATATTATTGCTTCAGGTACTTGTTTACGGTGCTACGAATGCTAGCATCAACTGATGATATGTTGGATTTTATACGATGGAGTTTTGAAATTGATGAGGCTTCAAAGGTTTATTAAGTGCTTACTTAAAAGGGGGAACAGGCAGAAACTAAGAAGTCAAAAGTTTCGGCCTGCTTGATAGGCTATTACATTAACCGTTTATTAATGGATTGGACTATAACTTAATTAGAAATAGTAACCAAAGTTAATGTTAATGCGTTTGTCCCAATCATCACCGATTTCAGGTAAACCTACATGGTCATTATTAGCGGTAGAAAACGTCATGTTTTTACCCAAAATAAAATCAACCATGGTGTAAGTTGCACCAGCAGAAATCGCACAACCTGTGACGTTTTGCATGCTGTTGTCATAGCTATCATCAGCAACATCTGGGGTCATTAAGCCGAAGTCGTTATAACATTTTACGCTACCGAAATCAGTGGCAAAGGTTTTAGCGATGTTCGCGCTATAGGCTTGGCCTTTTGAAGCTATTTCATATTGCCAGCTGACCACCGCAATACCGATTTTATTGTCGTCAGCAGAATCTGCCGCATCATATTCGTATTGCATGGCTTGCAGTTGCAAATTCCAGCCTTTATAGGTCGAATCTAAATGCAGAGCAACAGCATAACGGTCACCCATGTTGCCTGTTTCACTGTTATAGATTTGACCGTATTGAACAGAGCCACCAAATGTAGTTGAACCGCCTTCATATTCAGAAGTATAGGTTTGTCTAAAGTTAACCCCATTGGTTTCTTCGTTATGATATTCAGTGCCATTGATTTCGCCACTAAATAATGAAGCAGAATAACGTTTGTTTTCAGTTGCACTGTAAACGGGTTTTTTGTAGAACGCGATATCAGTATTCCAGCCGTTATTGTCGTAAGAGGCTTTAATACCCACATCGTGATTATCTTCAAAACCTAAGTAGTAAGGTAAACCAAACCACCAACTGTTAGAGATAAACTCAGGGTTACCAAAAGGCACTTTATTGATACCAAATTGAAGTTGCCAATTTGGATCAATATCATAGTAACCATAACCTGATTTGATGTAATTACTGCCAGCAGTAAAGCGGTATTCAGCAGCTAACCCCCAGTCACCTTTTTTACCATTAAACTTAATGGCAGCCATATCAAAATCAAGATCACCTAATTTATCTTTGTGTGACTCATCATAGTGTCTGTAGGCATAGTTGACGCGTACAGCGCCACCGATGCTAATTCCATCTTTTTGCTCTTCAGCCATTACTGGCAATGAAGACATTGCAACAGCTGTAGCCACCATCGACAACATAAACTTGGCGGTTTTTTTCATTATCATTCCCTATAAAATCATTGTTTTTTATTGTGGTGTTACATTTCGTGGAACCAAGTACGGTGACAGTCAGCACAAATCGGAGCTTTCTTTTTATGCTCACTATGACAGGCTAAACAGCTTGCGCCTTGGTTATAATGCAAAGACTTATGTGGGTGTGCTTCTGGGACCGCTAAAATTGACTCATCAATTTCAATGGTTTCGACAGTACCATGACATTCCACACAGGCAGCATCTGTGGTATTTGCTTTTGGTGAACCTTGATGACAGGTGTTACAGCCATCTTGGTACAGCATTTCGTGATTGACTCTGCCTTGTGTTTTTCCTTTTGCGGTAAACAGCTCACCGGCATTAGCTGTAGCTAAAAACGCAAGAGATAAAAAAGCGGTTAATAATAAATTTTTCATGGAGGTTCAGCCTACAAATCGGATTTAATGGTTTCAGAAACGATAATGCCCATTGCTAAGCACTCAAGACATGAAGTCGAGCTTAAGCGGGCTTCACCATGAATGCCGCCAGTTGACTCACCGATGGCATACATTTTTTTGATTGGTTTCATTGAACGACCATCGATCACTCGACCACCTAAATCAGTTTTTAATCCGCCCATGCAGTAATGCACTTTTGGCCAAATACGTGAAACAACAAATGGTCCTGTTAATACTTCTGCAGTGTCCATTTTGCGGTTGAATAATGGATCTTTTCTTTCTATAACATGCTGGTTATATTGCTTTATTGTTTGTTTTAGCTCCGCAACAGGAATGTTGAATTGTTTAGCCACATCGTCAAGAGTGTCCAGTTTCCATGCCATTTTGTCGCGTAATGAACGAACAACACGGTCATCGTCTTTGTAGTTTTCGTAGTTGAACAACACGATTGGATAAGCTGGGCTGTTGTCTTCGTAACGATTTTTCATAATCGCTTCAGAGCAGGTCTTTCGATCTGCACGCTCATCCATAAAGCGTTTACCGTTTAACACACTGATCGCAGCACCTTGATGCCAGCCGATTGATAGCAGGGCATTAGACCAACCAAAACCGCCTTCATCAGGTGAGCCCCAATGACCAGTTTGGATTAAGTTCATGTGAACAGGTAGCGCGCCATTAGCCATTGCGGTTAAGGTGACTTCACCTGTTGCACCGTGGGCATTGGTGCAATCTAATGTAGGATCAAGTGATGGGTCGACAACTTGGCGTAATGCCATATTCTGTGCAAAACCACCGTGCGCAAGAATAACGGCTTTGTTAGCCTTGATGTAGATTGTTTTACCCGTTTTAAGATCGGGAAAACGATAGTTCTTTCTTACCTTCACCCCAATGATCTCTTGACCATTCATAATGAAGTCTTCGATGTAATGTTGTAAGCGGTATTCCACACCTACTTTTTTACCTGCTTCGAATAATTTTGTGGTGATATCAGCGCCAGTGCCATGCTGGGTTCTTATTGCACGAGCTTTATTGTGGCCACCAACTTGAATGTTAAAACCCTCGCGGAATTTCACGCCGGTTTCGATACATAAGTTATAAGAGTCTAACGAGCGGTTGGCGATAGTTCTCAGCATATTCGCATTTTGCATGCCTCTGCCTGAGATAATTTGATCTTTAACTAACTCTTCTGGAGAGTCATCGTTAATACCTTGCGCTAATTGAATTGGATTTTGAGGAATAGCTAGCCAACCGCCATTAATCGCAGAGTTGCCGCCAATTACTTGCATTTTCTCTAACACAAGTACAACTGCCAAGTTGTTGCTTTTTGACATTAATAGCAGCCGACAAGCCGGCAAACCCTGAACCAACAATAAGAGTATCAACTGATTCATCCCAGCTAATTTCTTCACATTGGCGCTGTTGTGCAATAGCTGGCATGGCTACTGTTAATCCGCCGATTGCGGCACCTGCGCTTAATTTTAAAAAGTTACGTCTATTGTGCATTTATCTTTCCTCACATTTTGATGCGATTAAGATAAACAAATTCAATAATGCCAAATTTGAATGGCATCACGCATTTTCTGAGAGGGCAACTTTATTCGTGAAGTCGATCAAGAACATTGTTCTTGACGTTCAGGTTTAATATGTGTGGGTTTAATATGTGTGCTAATTGTTGGTAAAGAAAATAGATGCGAGATGTTAATCACAAGCTGTAATAAAAAATCCTATTGCACGTGAGTTTAGTCAAGGATTAGTAAGAAGTTATACCTCTAAAGGTATGGTATAGATGATAATGTTAAATATTAGATTTAATATGTAGGTAACCTTAATGCAATGCCCTTCTGAAACATTAACACAAATTAGGTGTGATCAAATTTTAGATGTCGCAGAAGACCTAATTGAATCTCAAGGGATAGTGTCATTTAATTTTTCACAAATTGCTAAAGATGTTGGTTGTTCAACAGGCACTTTATATAAGTTTTTCGAACGTAAAGAAGATGTTTTAGTGTGTTTGTTTTTACGCAGCGCTACTTCTAATTATATGCCCTTATTTGTTAATGAAAATCCTGAGTTAACGCCACAAGAAAAATTATTACTTCCTATCTTATTCACTTTCGAAACTATCAAAAGAAGTAAAAGCTTTTTTACTTTAAGATCGGTTTCAGTAAATGCGATGATTTGGAAACTTGCTAGTGATAGTAAAGTTAAGATGTTTAAACAGCGAATTAATTCGTTTTGGCAATGGCTAACTGATGCTGTTAATTTAGCGATAAAAAATGGCGATTTACAAGCAACTCCATTGCAAGCTAAAGAGCTGGTGCAGGGGATTATTTTTTATTTAACAGGATCTATCACTCAGTTTGAAAGTGGGCTTATTTCTTCAGAATTTTTATCTGATCAAAGCTCCACTTACTACAGACATCTTTCTAGATTAATGGCGCAATATAATTGGAGAACACCGGTGACTCAGGAGTTATTTGCGAGTCTTGAATCTAGGACAATTTCATTTTTCCAAAAGAATTACAAAAAGCACCTTACTTGCCGTGCATGTAAGGACTTATCTGACTCATTAAATGCGACCAGCCGTGCCTATTCTGGTTGTTCTAACTGTTAATTTTCTTAACCGTTTTTCTTGAATTATAAGCCGATGAAACAATTTTATTGTTTAGAACGTTGCGGTTTTGCTTCTTCAATTAACTTGAGCTACTGCGGGTATTTAGCAAAGCTTTGAGGTAAATTCTTCTAAGGTGATAAAGCTTGTCATATCTGTATCTGAATCATCTGTGCCTTGGAACTGTTGATAAAAATAGTAAAATGCCCAGGCGCTTTAATTCAATGTGCAATGAACAAAAATTATTGCACTTTAATGATGCGAATAAACTAATCAATACCTAACTTGATAGGATTTTTGTCATTTTACTTCAATGTCTTGGCTAACTAAAATTGACCATCACTTAGTTTTTATCTAGCCCCTTTTGGCCGCTTTTGGTTACCAGTTTATAGCACATTGATCTTGTTGGTGATTGGCTGAGGCCTGCTTTGCTTGATCAATCATGTATTCTAATGCCGCTAACTCACCATAATCTATATTTAACGATAACCAGTCTCCGGTTCTTTTTCGGCTTCGAAGCACCATGTTCATAGCAATGTTTGCTTCTTCATTAAAAGTATCAAACGCTTTTTGTGCAGAGCTATTATTAGCTATCCCTTCAGAATCACCATATTTTTCCAACATGCTCTTTTGTATTGATAAACCCATTTGATGAGTAAATAGCCCACCTTTCGATTCAATTAATCTTTGACTGGTTTGTAAACATATATTCAATAATGCAGCATTGTCAGTATCTGTTTTGTCACATAGCTCAATAAGCAGTGAATAATTGGGTTTATATCTTGTGGCGGCAATACCAAGCATCGCAATTTTTAATGATAAATCATCATTCGCCCCAGCTTCTTTAAGGGCTAAATCGATTGTAGAAAAATAGTCTCCGGAATATTCGTTATAACGTTGAGAATGGACAAACTGGACCAGCGATTTTTTGGCTTTTTCTACATCAGCCGATTTCAGCTGATATATTGCCATTTGCAACCAAAGAGCACCGTTTTGGTTGTCAATATCTAATGCTCTTTGCATCATGGTCTCATCACAGACTTCTACTGTGGAATAGCCGCAATGTAGCATAAGGTTAAATGCTATTAACTTATTGCTTGGATATGTTTGTAATAGCTGATCAAAATTTACTATATCGGCTTCAATTGATTTATTTTTTTTGATGAAAGCTGAAGCAATACGTGATTGTTGAGTTTGCTGTTGCTTAATATTGTCGAAGTAAATGTCTTGGTTAGCCGAATATTTATTAAAGCTATCTTCGATAATGGGGTCGGTAAACATTTCAGCTATTCCATCACAACGCACCATTTCTTGAGGGGAGATATTTGGCAGAATGCTATCGGTTTGATTTATGGTTTGCGTTTGTCGAGCTATTTGTGAATGGGATAGTTGCTGCTCATCATTGGTTTTAGTTAGTAGCACAGGTTCAGTTGGTGTTTTGTGTTCATTAAAGATAAAAAGGAGTCCAACTACAAGTAATGCTATCCCAACAAGCGTAAGCTTTTGTTTCATCAAAAAGTCCATTTTTAATATTTGTAATCTATTTTGCTGATTAAACAACCATTTTACAATGAATGCTCACTGGTTTTTTGGTTTTTTGCCATTATCTATTTTTATAAATCAATTAAACGGGGTGTCTTGTGTGGGCATTTACTGTAAATTTAAACCAGATTTAGTCTAATTAAATGAATCGACTCAATGGATGAGAGGTTAACTTGAAGCTAAAAAATAATCTCGGGCGAAAAAAACTGGGTGCTGTCACGTTATGTTTAGGTGCTGCGCTTGGTATGGCACTTATGGTAGCGAATACAGCCCCTTTTATTGGATCAATGTTGGCTGTTATTGTTGTAGGGGTGTATATCAATATCGTAACGGGTAAATGGTGATTTATTGATTCGTGATGATGAGTTTTAATGCTCGATTATCTAACTGAGTTAGATTTGTGTATCAGATTAAAACAAAGCGGATTATTTAGGTTTCGCCTTTCATTGTATTTTCAATACATATGTTTATTTATTGCGTTTATGTTGCTGGGGGGATTGGGATTAGGTTTCAAGCGCTGGGTTCCCATTTGATTTTTTCTAAGAAAATGATTTATTAACGAATTACATAATTTTATCTATGATTAGCTTAACGTTATATCTCACTAAAAGTAAGGCGATCAGCATTGAAAACTTTTAAGTATTGTTTTTGCTTGTTTTGAGTATGGTCCTTCTTGTTTGATGGATTTTTATACACAGTGTCTTTAACTTCTTATCTAGCGTTTAAGCCGCTTGGTATATCTATATACTACCTTGATAGTTATGATTTTCAGAATTATTAGAATAGTTAGTGTGCTCTCTTTTATTGGGTTACATTAAGTAAAAAAGGGAACGCAGAGTTTCCCTTTTTGCTACCTAACACTTGGTCATTTCATCAATAGCCAAGCCTGAATTAGCTGGCTATTACCACACTCTGGCAACTAACCCTTTCAGATAATACCCCTCAGGGAATGCACTGCTGATTGGGTGGTCACTGGCTTGATGCATTCGTTCAAAAAACTGCACTTCGCGGTTGGCATCTAATGCGGCATCGGCAACTACTTTTTGGAATAGGTCTGACTGCATTAACCCTGAACATGAGAACGTCAGTAAAATTCCACCCGGCTTAAGCAACTGCATGGCAATCATGTTGATGTCTTTGTAACCACGACATGCGCCATCTAATTGTGCTTTATTATCGGCAAATTTAGGTGGATCTAATACGATAACATCAAAGGTTTTACCCTCGTCGCGATATTGTCTTAATAGCTTAAATACATCGGCTTCGTGGTAGTTTACGTGGTCGTCGTTTAAGCCGTTAATTGCCATATTGTCGCGGGCGGTTTGTAGCGCTAATGATGAAACATCGACGTTTTCAATGCTGGCTGCGCCAGCTTTAGCTGCATATAAACCAAAGGTGCCGGTGTAGCAAAAACAGTTGAGTACCGATTTACCCTTCACAAAGCGTGCTGCCATGGCGCGGTTATCACGTTGATCTAAGTAAAAACCGGTTTTATGGCCTTTAACTACATCAACCGCTATTTTTATGCCATTTTCTTCAATAATCACCGGCATTGGCGGTAACTCACCGTGCAGTAAACCGGTTACTGGCAATAAACCTTCTTTTTTACGAGAATCAACATCAGAACGTTCATATATGGCGCAATCTGGAAATTGCAGCGCTAATTGTTCAACAATGGTGTCGCGCCACTTTTCAGCACCAGTGCTTAGCAGTTGGCACACTAAAACATTGGCGTAACGGTCAATGGTGATACCCGGTAAACCATCAGATTCCGCAGCAATTAAACGATAACCTGTTAGCCCCTGTTCACGGATTAAGTCTTCTCGTCCCGCTTGGGCTCGTTGAATGCGGCGGGCAAAAAAATCTGCGTCGATAGCTTCTTCTTTATTAAAGGTCCATACACGAACTTGAATTTGTGACTCTGGCGACCATGCCCCACGTGCTAACCAACGGCCGTCGTGACCGACTACATCAACAGTGTCGCCAGCTTGTGGCTTACCGCCATTGACGTTATGAATACCGTTGGAAAACACCCAAGGGTGGCGGCGTTCTAATGAACGTTCGCGTCCAGGTTTAAGTTTTATTCTGATAGCCATGGTATTGCCTAATGTAATTGTAAAAGTGATAAATGGGATTCTGTGCATTACGCCGAATAAAGTCTGTGGCGTTGTTTAAAAAACGATGCGGTTTAGGATGCGGATCATAGCGTGTTTTGAACTTAAAAACCTGACAAATAGCAAATTGAGTTTATTGCATATGTTTGTGATAGGTGTAGGTTTGTAAAAGAGGTAATCGGCGATGCGGTTTGGGCGAGTGTCTTGTCCTTTGGTTAATATTCTTGTGATGTGACTAAATGATATTAATCGCGCATCATCAAGTTTATTAATTTGCTGATACGTTAAAGATCACAGGGACATAAACAGCCAACCTATTTTCAAACCAAATAAGGTGTCATTTAATGAAAACAATTGGCCTGATAGGCGGCATGAGTTGGGAATCGACCGTGAGTTATTATCAAGCAATAAACCAGGGCATAAAGCGGACATTAGGTGGATTACATTCGGCTAAGGTGTGCCTTTATAGTGTGGATTTTGACGAGATAGAAAAACTGCAGCGACAAAATCGTTGGGATGATAGCGCAATCCTGTTGGTAAAAGCGGCGCAGGCTGTTGAGGCTGGAGGTGCTGACTTTGTGCTTATTTGTACCAATACCATGCACAAAGTGGCTGACGAAGTACAAGCTGCAATTAGTATTCCGTTAGTGCACATTGCCGATGCTACCGCACAACAATTGGTGACCGATGGCATAACACGTGTAGGGCTATTAGGCACTAAATTCACCATGCAGGAGGATTTTTATAAAAATCGACTCACTGAACGTTTTGATATTGACGTATTGGTGCCCACCCACGCAGGGCAAGAGATGATCCACGATGTGATTTATAACGAGTTATGCCTGGGTACTATCAATAATCAATCTCGGCAGCACTTTATTTCGGTCATCAATGATCTTTATCAACAAGGCGCCGAGGCGGTTATTTTGGGGTGTACTGAAATTGCGTTATTGGTTGAACCACAACACACGGATGTCCCGTTGTACGACACTACCCAAATTCATGCAGCAAAAGCGGTCGCATTAGCATTAAAATCATAAAATACTTTACATGTAATATTTCATATATACACTATTTCATATGTTTTGGTGTGACTTAAATGAAATATGAATATGACAAAACCTCGAGTATTGTTTTTGTGTACAGGTAATTCAGCTAGATCACAAATGGCTGAAGTGTTGTTAACGCATCGTGCGGGTGATCGCTTTGAGGTTTTTAGTGCAGGTACGCATCCGGAAGTAGTAGATAGTCGCACGGTTGAGGCGTTAAATCGTTTTGGTATTGATACCAGTGAGTTAGTTTCGAATCATATTGATGATTATCAGGGCCAAACGTTTGATTACGTGATAACCCTTTGCGACAAAGCCAGCCTTGAATGCCGAAGTTACCCTGGTGCCGCGAAGCAATTTGCTTGGGATTTCCCAGATCCTAAGTCACGTTTAGGTTGCAACCCTTTTGCGGCGACCTTGAATGAAATCAATAACCGTTTATCGATGTTTTTACTGCTTGAAAATACCGCTGGTAAGGCATTGAGTGATGAACCCGCTTCTGCTTTTAATATCGACCCTACATTATTTTTTAAATGCTTAACCGATGATATCCGCTTAAAAACCTTAATGCTGACCCATTACCACGGCGAACTTTGCGTGTGCGAGTTGATGCAAGCATTGGCAGAAGACAGCCAACCTAAGGTTTCGCGTAATTTAGCTGTGTTAAAGAAGGCCAACATCATTAGCGACAGAAAACAGGGACAGTGGGTATTTTATCGAATTCATCCCGAATTGCCTTTGTGGGCAAAGTCGGTATTAGCTCAAACCACTGAGAACAATATTCCCCTGATTGATATCCCGTTAACTCGGCTAGCCGATATGCAAGGTCGACCGAATAAAGCGAGTTTTTGTCAGTAATCCCTTGCCGTATAAGTGGTAGGGATAATTAAAGATGGTTTAGAGTATGGGTATTTTTGAGCGGTATCTTTCGGTGTGGGTTAGCTTGTGCATCATGATAGGTGTGGGCTTGGGTTTATTACAACCTGAAGCGTTTCAAGCAATAGCCAATCTTGAAGTCGCCCACGTGAATATTCTGGTGGCGGTGTTTATATGGGTGATGATTTACCCCATGATGCTGCAAATCGATTTTTCAGCCGTTAAAGATATCGGTAAAAACTCTCAGGGGCTATTACTGACAATAGTGATCAATTGGTTAATTAAACCATTTACTATGGCCGCGCTGGGGTGGTTGTTTTTCAACGTTTTATTTGCCGAATGGGTTGACCCTTCATCGGCGCAAGAATACATCGCAGGGATGATTTTACTTGGTGTAGCGCCCTGTACAGCGATGGTATTTGTTTGGTCACAACTGACTAAAGGCGACCCTAATTACACCTTAGTGCAAGTGTCTGTGAATGATGTGATTATGATATTTGCTTTTGCGCCTATCTCAGCTTTTTTGTTGGGTGTGAGTGATATTCAAGTACCTTGGCAAACCTTGCTGGTTTCGGTGCTTTTGTATGTGTTGTTGCCCTTAATCGCCGGTGTACTAACAAGGCAGTGGCTCAATAAGCGCCGAGGTGAGCAGGGCATTAATCAGTTTTTAGCTAAGTTAAAGCCCTGGTCGGTGATCGGTTTATTAGCCACTGTGGTGTTACTGTTTGGTTTTCAAGCCAATACCATAGTGTCGGACCCGCAAATTATAGTGCTTATCGCCATTCCGTTATTACTGCAAACCTATGGCATTTTCTACCTGGCGTATATCGCAGCCAAACGGTTAAAACTACCGCACAATATTGCCGCCCCAGCCTGTTTAATTGGTACCTCTAACTTTTTTGAGCTAGCGGTTGCTGTGGCTATTTCATTATTTGGCTTACATTCTGGTGCGGCATTGGCAACGGTTGTTGGCGTGCTGGTGGAAGTGCCAGTTATGCTGTCTTTGGTGGCATTTTTAAACCGTAAAGCCAACAGCATGCCCACGCAATAACACCGTATTCATTTCACATTAATGGTAATACACGCTATGACGATGCAATCACATCCTTTTGACACCTTAACCTTAGATAATGGCGCAAGGCTGATTTTTACCCTTGCCCAGGTACAAAAAACGCTAACTTAACCGAGTCTGTCGCCACACTCAAACAGGCGGGAACGGATATGTTACTCACGCTGATGTTTGATGAAGAAATGGCCGATAATAATGCTAGCGATTTGGCAAAGGCGTGTGCCGAGCAAGATATCCAGTGGCTACAATTACCTATTCTTGATGATGCAGCGCCTAATGGAGAGTTTGAATCCCAATGGCAATTGCATAAGGTGACTATTTTAGCAGCGCTGGCACAGCAAGGCACTATTGCGGTGCATTGTCGTGGCGGCTCAGGCAGAACTGGCTTGGTGATAGGCTTGAGATTACTAGCCTATGGCTGGCCAGCTGAAAAGGTGATTCAGCAGGTACAACAAATCAGACCGAATGCGCTGAAACATCCAGTGCAATTAAATTATTTCAATACTCAACGATAAACGAGGATTACAAGGTGACGATTAAAATCGGTATTAATGGCTTTGGCCGTATGGGACGTTTATCAATGCGCGCCGCATTTGACTGGGATGACATTGAAATTGTGCATATCAATGATCCGGCAGGTGATGCAGCAACTCTGGCTCATTTAATGACATTTGACTCAGTGCATGGCCGTTGGCACCATGAAGCAAGCCATACTGAAGTCAATGGCGATCAAGCCATGGTTGTTAACGGCAAAACGATTCCCTGTACCCAGAATATCGCGACTGAAGATACTGATTGGTCAAAATGCGATGTGGTCATAGAAGCATCGGGTAAAATTAAAACCAAAGCACTGTTGCAAGCTTATTTAGAGCAAGGCGTAAAACGTGTGGTGGTTACAGCACCCGTTAAAGAAGATGGCGTGCTTAATATTGTGATGGGGGTAAATGAAGCTTTATACAATAAAGATATCCACCCTATCGTCACCGCAGCCTCTTGCACCACTAACTGTTTAGCGCCTGTGGTCAAAGTTATCCATGAAAAAATTGGCATTAAGCATGGCTCTATGACCACTATTCATGACATTACCAATACGCAAACCATTATCGATGCACCCCATCAAGATTTACGTCGCGCCCGTGCCTGTGGCACTAGCTTAATTCCTACCACCACAGGTTCAGCAACGGCAATTACCCATATTTTTCCTGAATTAAAAGGCAAGCTAAATGGTCACGCGATTCGTGTGCCCTTAACCAATGCCTCTTTAACCGATTGCGTATTTGAAGTTGAGCGTAAAACAGATGTGGCAGAGGTTAATCAGTTATTAAAATATGCGGCTGAAAATGAACTTAAAGACATATTGGGTTATGAAACTCGGCCATTAGTGTCGATTGATTATAAAACTGATCCGCGCTCAAGCATTATTGATGCCTTATCCACTATGGTGGTCAATGACACCCAAGTGAAGCTATATGTGTGGTATGACAATGAGTGGGGCTATGCTAATCGCACAGCAGAGTTAGCGCGTATGGTTGGTTTGGCGGATAAAAAATAGCTAAAGGCTGAACATTGATGGGACTTTTATCACTCAGCACGTTTTCACCACAGATTAAGCAATATCTAGTGATAACGGGTAATTATTGGGCATTTACCTTAACTGATGGTGCGCTGCGCATGTTGGTGGTGTTGTATTTCCATCATTTAGGTTATAGCCCAATAAATATTGCGATGTTGTTTTTGTTTTATGAAATCTTTGGGGTGGTAACCAACCTCATCGGTGGCTGGCTTGGGGCGCGTTTAGGGTTAAATAAAACCATGAACATTGGCCTTGGGTTGCAAATAGTCGCGCTGGGCATGTTAGCCGTACCTGCAGATATGTTAAGTGTGGCCTATGTTATGGCGGCGCAAGCATTGTCTGGTATTGCCAAAGATTTGAATAAGATGAGTGCTAAAAGTGCCATTAAGTTGCTAGTGCCAGCGGGTGCTGAAGGTAAGTTATACCAGTGGGTAGCGGTATTAACGGGCTCTAAAAATGCCCTAAAAGGTGTCGGTTTCTTTTTGGGCGGGGCACTACTCACGCTGCTTGAATTTAGAGGTGCCATTATCTTAATGGCATCACTATTAGCAGTAGTGTGGTTATTCAGTTTGATTGCATTGAAACAAGATCTTGGCAAGGCTAAAAATAAGCCTAAGTTTAAAGAGGTGTTTTCTAAAAGTCGGGCGATTAATATTTTGTCTGCCGCGCGATTGTTTTTGTTTGGGGCGCGTGATGTGTGGTTCGTGGTGGCTTTACCGGTTTTTTTAGCTGTAACCTTTAACTGGGACCATTGGTGGGTTGGCGGCTTTATGGCGAGCTGGGTGATTGGCTATGGCATAGTGCAATCACTTGCACCTTATATAACAGGTAAAAAACAGGGGCGAGTCCCGACAGGTCGCTCGGCTTTTATATGGGCTAGCTACTTAACCATTATCCCTGTCGCAATTGCATTCGCCTTACATTTTGATTTTTATCTACAAGCATCTGTAGTGATAGGTTTATTGATTTTTGGGGCTGTATTTGCGGTTAACTCTTCACTACACAGTTATTTAATTGTCAGTTATGCCGATGCAGATGGGGTGTCTCTTGATGTGGGTTTTTATTATATGGCTAACGCCATGGGGCGATTAATTGGCACTGTGTTATCGGGTATTGTGTTTCAACTGTATGGGCTGGAAGCTTGTTTATGGATATCTGCATTGTTTGTGGCTATTGCGGCTATGTTATCGATTAAGCTACCGATAACGTCATCCAATAACTGAAAAGATAAAAGTGATGAACTTAGCCTTATTTGACTTTGACGGCACTATTACGACTGAAGACAGCTACACCAAATTTATACTTTTTTGTACCCCTAAACCTCGTCGCTTTATTGGTGGACTGCTACTTTCTCCGGCCATTTTACTTTATCAGTTGGGCTGGTTACCGGCTTGTAAAATGCGCACGTTAATCAGTGCAGTGGCGTTTTATCGGCGTGATGTTCAGCAGGTACAAGCCTTTGCGCAGCGCTATGTTACAGAGGTTATTCCACATATTTTGCAGTCACAAATTATTTCGCGTATTAAATGGCATCAAACACAAGGGCATCATGTGTATGTGGTCTCTGCTTCTATTGATCCTTATTTATCCATTTGGTGCAGTGATCAGGGTATTAAATTGATTTGTAGCGAGTTAGAAACAAATGCCAAGCATTTTACGGGGCGTTACTTATATGGAGATTGTGGTGCAGACAAAGTTTCAGCAATCACTCGCAAGCTAATATTGACTTGATTTGACACTGTTTATGCTTATGGCGATACCAAAGAAGATTTGCCTATGCTCGCTTTGGCTGATGTTGCTTATTATCGGGGCGCGAAACAAGTATAAATTGCAGACTTATTTCATCGTCACTTTACCGCCAATCATTTTATAAGCAGGGGTGCCGCGTATTAAGGTTTCTCTAGCAAAGGTTGTTTCACACTGCGGACACACACAAGGCGTGGTGGTTAAGTCATCAACAATTCGTTCCTTAAAGCATTTTACTAACGCGCCTTTACCGCCCTTGCGATATTTGAACAACTGGGCTTTGCATTTCGCGCAAAAAATATCGACGGTGCGAGTTGGGCCTTTGGGATTGGGTTTTGCCAAAATGCGCTCATGTTATGTTGGGATACTTTATCAAATGGTAAAGCAAAAAGGCCTGCAGAGTAATCCTATTTAACCTGCGTGCGGGTTGTTCAATCCATATCAAAAAGCGCTTTGCTTTTGTTTCATGCAAGAATATTTCCGCAGACTGCTGCTGGTGGACAAGTAGGCCTTGTGAACCGTGCAAGGTTCGCGTTTGAGTGTAAGCGCTGCTTCTATCTAGGTTTTTGCGATTACCCCAATTGGTTCTTTTGTCCCAATGACAACTTAACTGCCGACAGCGTTAATTAACCTGAGTTTTGCTCAATTAGCTTGTTGCTTTTGTTCTATGGCAATAATTTCATCGTTAATTTTCTCTGCTTCAGCGGTGAGCATCGAATAGCTTCTAATATCCCCCTTGCGCTGGGCGTGCATGGCTTGTTCAAGTTTTGCTTCATATTGTTTATTTAATTTTTTGATTGGATCTTTATTAAAAAATGAAAACATACAAATCACTTTGATTGGTTATCAGATATTATTGATACGCTAATAAAAAGGTTTTAGTTGCTATTTTTTATAAACATTTTCATAAAGACCACAGTAAATCAGCATAAATGATATACCCTTAACTTGAGCTAAGTGGTGTTGTAGTAAATGGATATTCAGTTAGATACAGGGGAAAGTAATGAAATACAGAGTGTTAGGTGTAATGGTTATAATATTAGCTGTATTCGTATCAGCGTGCTCTCCGTCAACTCCCCATCAAGCAATTGGTACCTTAGAGCGTGATAGGGTCACCTTTACCGCCACCGCCAATGAAATTATCCGCGAACTTCCCGTTGTTGAAGGCAGCCTAGTTACTGCGGGGCAAGTGTTAGTGCGCCTCGACACCCAAAATCAACAAGCAATACTCGCCCGAGCGAAAGCTAATGAGGCCAAAGCCATGGCGTATTTACTTAAGCTGACCAATGGTGAGCGCCCAGAAGATATCGCTGCAGCGCAAGCCAATGTAGCTCAAGCTGAAGCGCTATTTGTTGAGACACAAAAAAGCTATCGCCGTCAGGTTGAACTCGTCGCCCGCAAGTTAGTCAGCCAATCCGATTTAGACTCTGCCTTAGCCAGTCGAGACAAAGCTCAAGCCGCTTTAAACTCAGCGAAAGAAGAGTTTAGTAAGCTCACGGCAGGCTCTAGAGTTGAAGATATTGAGCAAGCGAAAGCTGAGTTAGATGCCAATCGTGCTGAAGTGGCATTGCAAACCCAAAAGCTGGCAGAGCTGACTATTGTTGCCACGCGTGATGGTATTTTAGATAACTTGCCTTATAACCTAGGTGAACGAGTATCTACTAATAGCGTGGTTGCTGTCATGCTAGCAAACCGAGTGCCTTACGCACGAGTATACGTACCTGCACCTTATCGAACTCAATTTACCCCAGGCAAACAGGTAACCGTTCATGTTGATGGGGTTGAAAATAGCTTAACGGGTCGAGTGCGCTGGGTTTCCCATGAAGCTTCTTTTACACCTTACTACGCGTTAACCGAAAACGAGCGAGCTAGATTAATGTACCTTGCTGAAGTTGACTTAGAAGAGGCCGCTGCTCAGCTTCCATCAGGTGTGCCAGCGCAAGTTGATTTAAGTACATTTGCCGTTAGCGGAGATTAATCATGAGTGATTACGTGATTGATGCAACCAATGTGGTGAAAAAGTTTGCCGACTTTAGTGCCATTGATAACGTCACTCTGCGGGTGCCAAAAGGCTGTATTTATGGTTTTTTAGGCCCCAATGGTTGCGGTAAGTCCACCATGATAAGGGTGTTAACTGGTTTGCTTAGTCCGACGGCAGGTGAGGTTGAAGTGCTGGGGTTAGCTGTTCCGAAACAAGCAGAGCAACTGCGGTTAAAAATTGGTTATATGACGCAAAAATTCTCGCTCTATGATGATTTATCTGTTGAAGAAAACATGCAGTTTATTGGACAAATATTTGGCATGAATAGCGCTTTTCTGCGCCAGCGGATTGAACAGCAATTAATTACCTACGGCTTAGATGCTTTGCGTCAGCAGCGGGTTGCAGGTATGAGTGGTGGTCAAAAACAGCGTTTATCATTGGCATGTGCCACCATGCATAATCCTGAGTTATTGTTTTTAGATGAGCCAACATCGGCAGTGGATCCACAAAATAGGCGCGATTTTTGGGAGCAATTGTTCGACTTGTCAGAGCAAGGCACCACCATTTTGGTGACAACTCATTACATGGATGAAGCTGAACGCTGCCATCGATTAGCGATTATGGAAAGCGGTCAAATCCGTGCCGATGGAGAGCCAGAAACCTTAATGCGTGAAATGGGCGTCAATGTCATCGAGGTTTACGCGCCTAATCTAAGGGCGTTAAAGCTTAAATTGATGGACTGTCAGCAAGTGCGATCAGCAGCGCAGCAAGGGATTCGTTTGCGGGTATTGATTTATCAAGATGTTATCGATCCTATTCAGTGGTTAAAAACTACATTCACGGAATTGAGTAAGGCTGAAATAAACCTTACTCGACCAAGCCTTGAAGATGTGTTTGTGTGTGTGACAGGCAAGGGGCGCCAATGATTTCTTTTTTGCGCATGAAAGCGGTTATTGTCAAAGAGTTTAGGCAGTTATCTCGGGATAGGATCACCTTTGGCATGGTGGTGATGATCCCATTAATCCAGCTGTTATTATTTGGCTACGCTATCAATACCGATATCAGACAAATTCCTATCGCTGTCGTTGATCAAAGCCAGAGTACTGCTGGACGAGTGATTATCGAGTCGGTGAAGGTGACGCAGGTTGTTGACGTGGTGCAGCGTTATGCCACTGTGCAAGAGGCGGAATTAGCCATTAAACAAGGTGTCGTGCGGGCGGCACTGATTTTGCCTAATGATTTAACCCAGCGGATAATGCAGCAGCGGGTTTTAGGTCAATGGATTGTTGATGGTTCAGATACCATGATCAGCTCAGCCATTTTGGCTTTGCAATCAATGCCGTTAACTGACTTTGATTTTGATATCCGTCCGCAGACAGTAAAAACGTTTGAAGTGGTGTTGTATTACAACCCCACCCGACGATCTGCGGTCAACATTGTTCCGGGATTATTGGGGATTATTCTCACTATGACGATGATCTTATTTACCAGTACCGCCATTGTGAGAGAGCGAGAGCGGGGGAATTTAGAGCTATTAATTACGACACCGATCCATCCCATGGAGTTAATGATAGCCAAAATTGTGCCGTACATTTTTGTCGGTCTGGTGCAAGTGGGGATTATTCTGGGCCTCGGTCATGGCATCTTTGATGTCCCAATAAATGGCTCTTTAGCACAAATTTTATTGGGTACTTTGTTATTTATTGCCGCCAGTTTAACCCTTGGGTTAATGATATCAACCGTCGCCAAAACCCAGTTACAAGCCATGCAAATGACAGTGTTTGTGTTATTACCTTCTATTTTGTTATCGGGCTTTATGTTTCCCTATGAAGGCATGCCTGTGGTGGCACAGTGGATTTCAGAAGCCTTACCAGCCACCCACTTTATGCGCTTGATCCGCGGCGTGGTATTACGAGAGGCGGATCTCATCGATTTATGGCCTGATACGTTATGGTTAGCAGGTTTTACCTTGTTCGGATTAATGATTGCCGCTAGTCGCTTTAATAAGAATTTGGATTAAATTGCCGTTGTTAGTTTGATTATAGGCCGTGCAACTTTAGCGCCTTATGATGTAGCAATTATTAAGCAAAGTTAGGACAACAAACCTGAACTCGTTATTTCGAGTTCAGGTTTTTACTCATGTTAACCAAACTCACCGCTGACATAACCTCGAGTTCGGCTATCAACTGGGTGTTGGAATAAGGTAGCGGTATCCGCGTGTTCAACTAACTCACCCATCCAGAAGAAGGCGGTTTTATCTGAAATCCGTTTGGCCTGATTCATTGAGTGAGTCACAATTACAATAGTGAACTTTTTACGTAACTCATCCATCAACTCTTCAATTTTATGAGTGGCGATTGGATCAAGCGCACTGGTTGGTTCATCCATTAAAATCACTTCAGGTTGCATGGCTATGGCTCGCGCAATACATAAACGCTGTTGCTGACCACCAGATAAACCTAATGCTGGACTATGCAGGCGTTCTTTTACTTCATCCCACAATGCAGCACCACGTAATGACTCTTCAACCATATCAGCAATCACTTGTTGGTCTTTTTCACCTTGAGCTTTTAGGCCAAAGGCAACATTGTCATAAATACTCATCGGGAATGGGTTAGGCTTTTGAAATACCATGCCCACTCGCATCCGCAGTTGTTTTACATCAATGTCTGAATAAATGTTTTCGCCTTCAAACAGCACATCGCCATTAATGGTGACGCCAGCCACTAAGTCATTCATTCGGTTTAAAGTACGCAGTAGGGTGGATTTACCACAACCTGACGGGCCAATTAATGCCGTGACCTGTTTGGCGGGAATAGGCAATGAAATATTTTTCAGCGCATGGTTTTCGCCGTAGAAAAGGTTGAGATTGTTGACTTCAAGCTTGTTCATTTTAAATTGCCTTAATGTGTATGTTTATCAAATCGTGTTGCGATAAATTTAGTGATTAGGTTTAGTATCAGTACTAATACAATCAAAATGGTGGCAGTGGCATAAGCCTGATCCCACTCATGTTGAGTAAATAATTCTTGGGTGAGTTTATATAGGTGTACGGTTAGGGTGCGGCCTGAATCTAATACTGACTCTGGAATTTGCGTTACCATACCTGCGGTTAAAAATACTGGTGCTGATTCACCAATAACGCGTCCAGTACTCAAAATAATAGAGGTCACAATACCCGGTAATGCGTTAGGTAAAATTAGTCGCCAAATGGTATATATTTTTGAACTACCCAGTGCATAACCACCTTCACGGTAGCTCATAGGGACAGCCATTAACGCTTCTTCTGTGGTGCGAATAATTACCGGTAAAATAAGCATCGATAATGTCAATGAACCCGCAAGGATTGAGAAACCAAGGCCGAGCACAGTCACAAAGAAGGTCATGCCGAATAGACCGTAAACAATCGATGGGATACCCGCTAACGATTCAACACAAAAACGGATCAACTCAACCAATTTGCTGCCAGGTTTTGCATATTCGGTTAGGTAAATCGCCGTCATAATACCTAATGGCGCCGCGATACTCAGTGATAGGCCAACCATATATACGGTTGATACTATCATCGCCCAAATTCCTGATGCTTCACCAATACGGGTGTAGCTACTGGTGATAAACTCCCAACTGACATGGCTTAAGCCGTTAGATAAAATGTGCCATACAACCCAGAGTAAAAAGACGATGGTTAACGCAGCAGATGCCCAAACCCCAGCCAGTGCAGCTTTATCTTTAAAATCGCGGTTTTGCTTATTCGATAGCTGAGTCATTATGCATGTCCTCTTTTACGGTTCAGATAAAGTAGTCCAGCATTCAAACAAACAATAAAGGCTAATAAGACAATGCCGGTGGCATATAAAGCGCTTGAATGGATACCTGTGGCATAAGACATTTCCATGGCGATGTTAGCCGTTAATGAACGTGCAGGTTCAAGTAGTGAACCAGGCATAGCAGGAGCGTTTCCCATCACCATGATAATGGCCATGGTTTCACCTATGGCGCGAGCGACACCTAAAGCTACACCGGTATAAATTCCGCTCTTGGCTGCTGGAATTAATACGTTAAAAATACTGTAAATGTGCGAGGCACCTAGGGCCAATGCCCCTTCTTTATAAGTCGGGGTGAGTGCACGTATCGACGTTTCAGAAATAGTAATAACCGTTGGCAAAATCATGATCGCCAACACGATAACTCCAGCTAATAAGGTGTTACCAGCAGGAATATTAAACAGTGTTTCAATGGCTGGCACGATAACAATCAAACCGAAAAAACCATAAACCACCGAAGGGATACCCGCTAATAGCTCAACAGCAGGTCTGACAATATTAGCTAGCCACTTGGGGGCAATTTCCGCTAAGAATACCGCTGTCATAATCGCCACTGGAACACCAATTAGTACTGCGCCCATGGTTGAGGCAAGAGAAGCAACAATCATTGAGGCTATACCGTAAAGAGCTGGTGGTAGCCACTCTTTACCGAAAATGATGTTTAATACTCCCGCTTCTTTAAATGCAGGTAATCCTTCATAGAAAACAAACCAGCCAATAGTGATGACAGATACCACGCCAACCATGGCGCTGAGAAAAAATAACCCGTGAAAGAGCATTTCTACCCAATCAATTTTCTTGGCAGGAGACAGTGATACATTTGTCGTCATCTCCATTTTACTAGCCGTTTCCATGTTACAACCTCTATATAATCAAAAAGCAGCATAAGAACGCATAAGCATTCTTATGCAAAACGTTCAATAACTATTACTGAACGCGGATGTAGCCTTCTTCTGCAACGATACGTTGACCGTCTTCAGACATGATGTATTCAATAAATGATTTTGCTGTTGCTGGTGCATCGTCATTCA
This sequence comes from Shewanella holmiensis, assembly GCF_025370255.1. Lineage (GTDB taxonomy): Bacteria > Pseudomonadota > Gammaproteobacteria > Enterobacterales > Shewanellaceae > Shewanella > Shewanella holmiensis. The sequence continues at coordinate 6,137 of NZ_JAMTCD010000018.1, read as the reverse complement.
TTAAAGCAATGAATGGACGCGCAATTTGATAGTCGCCTGCGGCAATATTGTTATCTGTTGCTGCAACACCATTTACAGATAAAGCATTCAGTGAGTCATCAACACTACCGAGCGAGATATAACCGATAGCGTAAGGATTGTTAGCAACCATGGTTTTGATCATACCGTTACCGTTACCCACTTGAGCTGAAGTCGTAATGGCTGTCACTGTGTGGCCATTTACAGAACGCTGTAAGTCCATGATTTCTTCGAAAGCGCCACGAGTACCAGAACCGTTTTCTCGGGTGACCACAACGATTGGACGCGCTTCGCCGCCTACTTCGCTCCAGTTTTTGATTTCACCACGATAGATTTTAGAAATTTGCTCTTGAGTCAGGTCTTTAACAGGGTTTGCTTTATTCACTGCGGCTGCAATACCATCACGAGCAATAACAATTTCTTTTGTTTTTGGCGTTAATTCATTTGGTTTAATATTACGAGATGACATACCAATCATGCTGGTGCCGTCTTTAGCTGCACGAATACCGGCAGATGAGCCCGTGCCCTGTACTTCAACACTTTTGTTCGTCGTGTTTTGATAATTTTCAGCTAGCACTTCCATAACGTGTGCAACAGATGTTGAACCAGATACTGTTACTGTACTAGCTTGAACAAGAGGTGCTGTCATTAAGCCAACAGCAGTTAATAAACCAATCACTTTTTTCATCACAAATTCCACTTATTGTTTGTTTCAATATCCGTCTTGGATAACTGAAGTTAGGGGGCTTCTTTCAACGCTGTAATTTGAAGCGAGTGCATTAAGACAGATCAATATGACAGTAAAGTTACAGTGAGATGGGGCGTTATATTTTTTAAATGGCGCATCTAAGCTTATGTTTTAATTGTGTTATGTTGATGTTAGCACTTGTGCTTTATTAACTTTAATTTAGCAAAAAGATATGAGGTTTTCTTAAGTGGGCTAAAAGTGTGAAATGTCACGGCCAAGCTGCATGTCTGTCCGTTTTGCGTCGAAGTTTCGCTAGCATGATGGCTTGGTGTTAATTGTGGTTTAAGGCTATTTTAAGTTTGAGGGTGAGAAAAGTGTTATATTGTGCGTAAACTAATAATGGTAAATTATTTTATTAAAGTTTTATTACAGTCGGACTTAACAGTCCGTTTAGTTATAAAACTCTCTACCCTTATAACTTTGGCTTTTATTTCCAGAAGCCGATACATCAAAATGTACTTATTCAACTCCTAAGGTGGCTTTATGACAACCGAGATGATCATGATTGGAATGTCTATTCTGATTGTTATTGGCATTCTTTTACATCACCCATCTCGTACACTTGGTATTCCGTCGCTATTTATCTTCATGGGCGTTGGGTTATCACTGGGAAATGGTGAGTTCAATTTTGTTTATGACAATTTGGAAAGAACGGCTTGGATAGGTGGGCTTGCCCTGAATGTGATTGTATTTGTTGGTGGGTTGAATACTTCAACAGATAAAATCAAAGTCGCTTACAAAGAAGGCGGAGTACTGGCCTCTTTTGGGGTTATATTTACGACTATCATTTTCGCTTCAATCTTATTTTTATTGCTCGACTTTAATTTTATTACCTGTTTGCTATTTGCTGCGATAGTGTCATCAACAGATGCGGCTGCCGTATTTTCAATTCTGGAATCTAAAAAGCTCAAATTAAAAGAAGAAACCGATACGGTATTGGAGTTTGAATCAGCAACCAATGATCCCGTAGCCATGCTAATGGTGATTGTGCTGACAGAAATGGCGTTATCATCAACGCAATCAGTGTCAGTGTCGTCGTTAAGTCTTAGTTTATTCACTCAAATTGCAGTCGCAATTGTTGTGGGGTTTGCCATTGGTAAGTTGGCGGTGACTTTGCTGAATCGTATTAGTTTATCTGAATATGGTTTAATTCCGGTATTTGTTTTAGCCAGCTTTATCATTGCCACTTACGGAGCTGATATAGTGGGCGGGAATATTCTATTAGCGTCATATATTGCGGGTGTGGTGATCGGTAATGGGATTAAACGGGGACAGCAGGTTAACTTACACTTCTTTAATAGTCTGTCGTGGTTAGCGCAGGCGTTGATGTTTATTGTATTAGGGTTGCAAATTTTCCCACAAACACTGATGACAGTATTCTGGGTGTCTATCATTCCGGCACTATTATTGATATTTGTCGCTAGACCATTGGCCGTGCAGCTATGTTATTTACCCTTTGTTAAAGCTAGCTGGAAAAAACGGCTATTTATTTCCATGATTGGTTTAAAAGGTGCAACGCCAATTGTGTTTGCACTTATCCCAGCAGCGGCAGGCGTACCCGGTGCGATTGATATTGTGCATATGGTGTTCTTTTTTGTGTTGTTCTCTATTTTTATTCAAGGTGGCGCAATCGCACCTTTAGCCAATAAATTGGGTTTAGAGAAGCAAACACCGCCGAAATAGCGACGCTAGAATGCTTTCAATCACAACAAAGGTTATGAAACAGCCATACTGGCTAAGTTGTTATTGGCTGTTTCATTGGCCTCAATGCGATTCCAAACTTTGTCATGAAAGTAAAACACCACTGTATTAACCGCTGGCTCAATTAGGGCTACGGCGCCACCAATAACAATACTGCCGGTTAATAAATAGGTAATCGTAAAAGCGACGCTGAAATGCAAGATTGCAAAAGAGATGGTTTTTTTCATGATTAAAGCCTTTTCTGAATTAGTTTTTAGTTGATTTAAATGATAACAGTTCTTATTATCATTTAAAGTGTTTTTTACCAATTAACACAAAAGATTTATTCGATTAAGGTTTTTCTTGCACCAACTTAAAATTTAAAGCATTTACAATCAATGTCTTAGTGATTTTCTGTTAATGCTTGTGCTGAAATAACTTATTGGAGGATTAAGATAACCCTCCCAATGACTGCAGAGGGTTAATCTTTGAAGTTAGGTTAGTGAGCGAGTGGCGTTAATAATGCCAAGGGAATTTAGAAAAATCCTGATCGCGTTTTTCAAGAAATGCATCGCGACCTTCTTGCGCTTCTTCAGTACCATAAGCAAGACGAGTTGCTTCACCTGCAAAGAGTTGCTGACCCACTAAGCCGTCATCTGGCAAGTTAAAGCCATATTTAAGCATGCGCATTGCTGTAGGCGACTTACTATTGATTTCTTTTGCCCAAGATAATGCTTCAGTTTCTAGTTCGGCATGTGGGATAGAACGGTTTACCATGCCCATATCAAATGCTTCATCAGCAGTATAATTAAAGCCTAAGAAGAAAATCTCACGAGCACGTTTCTGACCAATCATTTTTGCTAAATAAGCACTGCCATAGCCTGAGTCAAAACTGCCCACATCGGGATCGGTTTGCTTAAATACAGCATGTTCTTTAGAGGCTAAAGTAAGGTCACATACCACATGTAAACTGTGGCCACCGCCAACAGCCCAACCAGGTACCACAGCAATAACCACTTTAGGCATAAAACGGATCAGACGTTGTACTTCTAATATGTGTAGACGTCCCATTCTTGCTATATCAGGCTTACCTTCTTCAGCACCTTCATACTTATAACCATCTTTACCACGAATGCGTTGATCGCCGCCGGCACAAAAAGAATATTGGCCCTTAGCAGATGGACCATTACCTGTAATCAATACACAGCCGACATCTGACCATTGTCTAGCATGGTCTAATGCCATATAGAGTTCGTCTACTGTTTTAGGGCGAAATGAATTTAAGCAATCAGGGCGATTAATCGCAATTCTTACCGTTCCCTGATCTTTTGCGCGGTGATAAGTGATGTCTTCAAAATTGAAACCACTAACTGTGTCCCAAAGTGATGGGTCGAATATATCAGAAACTTGTTCAGTCATTATTTTACTAGCCTTTTTCAATCAATTATCCAAAGGCTAGGCTGTATTAATATTTAGGTCAATCTAGCGAGGATAAATCTGTTAACTAAATCTTATCGCAAATAAATTGCAAATTTTCTCGACTAAACACCGGATGACTGGCTTTAGAGTTTAAGCAATATTCTTCTTTAAAGTCAGCGATAGATTCATTGTCGGTGAAAACACCGTCGAGTTCACGGATTTCAATGGTCGATAAGCGCTCGTAGATTGTTTCTTTTAGCGCAGGTATTTTAGTATCAATCCGCTGAATTTTTGTCCCCGTCATCGAGGTTAATTTTTTATCCGCAGAAATAAAAATACTTTTTACATATTCAATGGGCTCATCGAGCTTATTTGTTTCTGTTGCAAAGTAATAAATTATGCCGACTATGATGGCTAAACCTATCCAACCTCTCATTTTTATGTCCGAGTTAATGTTAGAAAGGTATATACTATTCCAGTTTCTTTGTAATGTTAATGTAGTAAGGCTGTAAAATGACAATAGAATCGAAGCCAAAAGATTATTCGAAACAAAATCGAATAAAGATTCATCAACCCGATGCCAGCAAAGCGGACCGTTTCGATCCCAGTAATAGTATCTATGTGCGAGCTGTAGACGGGCTTTGGACTCGCGTTCGTCGTCGTATGGGATGGATTTCCATGCTGTTCTTTTTAATACTGCCTTGGATCCCATGGGGAGACCGTCAAGCAGTATGGTTCAATCTTGCAGAACAAAAGTTCCACGTATTCGGTTTAACCATCTGGCCACAAGACCTCACCTTATTAGCAGCGCTGTTCATGATAGCAGCCTTCGGCTTGTTTTTTGTGACAACATATTTAGGACGAGTATGGTGTGGCTATACTTGTCCGCAAACGGTATGGACATTCATATTCATTTGGTTTGAAGAAAAAATTGAAGGTGCGCGCAATAAGCGGATCAAGCTAGACCAAATGCCCTGGAGCTTTGACAAACTATGGCGTAAAACGGCCAAGCACACCGCTTGGGTCTTGGTAGCTTTACTTACCGCGATGACGTTTGTGTCGTATTTTGTTCCCACGCGCGAAGTGTATATCGACGTATTTACCCTTAATGCTGACGGCAGTATCTATTTCTGGGTGATTTTCTTTACCCTAGCGACTTATGGTAATGCTGGTTGGATGCGTGAAATTATGTGTATTCACATGTGTCCCTATGCACGATTCCAAGCAGCCATGTTCGATAAGAATACCTATATAGTTGGTTATGATACCAAACGTGGCGAAACCCGTGGTCCTCGTTCACGCAAAGCAGATCCCAAAGAAATGGGGTTGGGCGACTGTATTGATTGCGACTTATGCGTACAAGTGTGCCCAACGGGAATTGATATCCGAAATGGTCTGCAATACGAATGTATTAACTGTGGAGCTTGTATTGATGCATGCGATAACACAATGGAGCGCATGGGCTATGACAAGGGCTTAATCAGTTACACCACTGAAAACAAATTAGATAATGTTCAAGAAAAGGTCTTAAGACCCAAACTTGTGGGTTACGGTGTCGTGCTTACCGTCATGATTCTCTTGTTCGTTTATGCAAGCGCCACCATAGCACCTGTGAGAATGGATGTTATTCGAGATCGTAATGCGTTATACCGTGAGAATAGTCGCGGCGAGATAGAAAACACCTTTACCATTAAAATACTCAACAAGACCGAATATCAACATGACTATAAATTAAGTGTTGATGGACTTGATGATGCTAAATGGATAGGACCAGACAATGTCAGCATTGCTGCCGGTGAAGTATTAACCTTACCTATTAGTGTCGCCGTCGACCCCGTCGTCTTAAAACGCAGTGTCACTAATATTAATATCGTAGTTGAAACCGAAATTAATGGTGAAAAGGTAATTACCACCCAAGAAACACGTTTCTTTGGTGAGTAATAAACAACGATAAAATAGTTAAAATCAGCATAAAAAGGGACGAATAGTCCCTTTTTTGCGCGTTATGCCCAATAATTGCGCCATCAAATCCTATTTTGCAAAAAACTTCAAAAAAGGGGTTGCGCAAAAATCTTAGCTCCCTATAATGCGCATCCACTGACACGGCACAGCGCGAAAGCAAAGCGCCATCCGAAGTTAATCACTTAGGAAGTCAGGTTGATTTGAAACATAAAGACTTCGGTTTTAACCTCAAATCAGCAGCGAAAAGAAAGTTTGAAAAAACACTTGACGCAGACACGGGAAAGCGTAGAATACGCAGCCCAAGCCAACG
>NZ_JAMTCD010000017.1 GCF_025370255.1 Shewanella holmiensis | reverse complement strand
TTCAAATCAACCTGACTTCCTAAGTGATTAACTTCGGATGGCGCTTTGCTTTCGCGCTGTGCCGTGTCAGTGGATGCGCATTATAGGGAGCTAAGATTTTTGTGCAAGTGGCAATTTGCACTTTTTATAAAAAAGAGGTTTGTTCGATTACGAATTCATCAATTCGCTTTTATTTCGCGCAGCTTTAATGGTTTCATCTTAGATAATGGCATTTTTTAGTGAATTGGCAGCACTAAAACGACTTATATAGAGGGTCACTTTAACCCTAAATACCTTAAAATATTTAAGGGCTGCATATTATCCTTGCTTAAGGACGGATATTTAAGGTGATCTTGTTGGTTATTTTTTCTCATCAACGGTGGGGTCATCTGAAGGATCATCTCCCACAATATGGCCGACCTTTATCTTATCGACACTTTTTAAGGTAATGAAAGGACCTGATAATGCGTATAGATAGAAACCTATACAAAGGATAATTACTGGTTCAACCGATATAATGGCAAATACTGCAACAACTAGGATCATAACTAAAAAGTTAACCTTACCTTTCCAGTCTACATCTTTAAAAGAGTGATATTTAAAGTTACTAACCATCAGCAAACCAACAAGAGCTGTAATAAATGCTGCTAAGTAGCTTATTTTAGTAGGATCAACACCATAAGTTGAACCGCTCCAAATACTACCTGCAATAACGGCTGCGGCTGCTGGACTTGCTAACCCTTGGAAAAAGCGTTTATCGGCTGAACCTACTTGAGTATTAAATCTAGCAAGTCGTAGCGCTGCGGCTGCGCAGTAAATAAACGCAGCCATCCAACCTATTTTGCCTAAATCACTTAATGCCCAATTATAAGCAAGAATAGCTGGCGCCATTCCAAATGACACCATATCTGCCATGCTGTCATATTCGGCACCAAAATCACTTTGTGTATTTGTCATCCGTGCAACTCTACCATCCAAGCCATCACATATCATGGCAACAAAGATGGCAATCGCTGCAGATTCGAAATGCCCATTCATGGAAGATATGACCGCATAAAAGCCTGAAAACAGGCCAGCTGTGGTAAATAGGTTAGGTAATAAGTAGATACCTTTGTTTTTTGTTGTTTGATTTGCTGAATTTTGCATACACTAATGACTTAATGATAAATATAAGTTGGATTTTACCTAAAGATAACATATTTTTGTTTCATCAAGGATAGTCGTTTATTCCAGCTTTATACTTTGGATGCTTATATGAAACCGTTTCTTTTATTGGTAGCAAGCCTGTTTATTTTTCCATCGGCTTTGGCCACGACAATTTATACCTGGACCGACGGTGATGGTTTAGTGCATTACAGCCAGCAAGCGCCGATAGGTGTCGATGCGAAACAAATTAGCAGTGATGATATTGAACCCAGAAAAATTGGAACGGCTTCGGCTGTTCGCAAAACTGCAGAAAAAGAGCCAGAATCTGATTTAGCTAAGTCAGCTAAATTTATTAAAGAGAAAGATGCTAAGCAAGCTGAATCGATCTGCGAAAATGCCAAACACAGCATGAGCTTACTGGATACCTATAATAGGCTTACCAGAAAAGACCCTGTTACAGGTGAAGACGTCGCAATGACAGAAGAAGATAAGCAAGCTGCGCGAGCTGAAAATGCTGAACGAGTGAAACTGTTTTGTAATTAGTCGCGTTAATTATAGAACAACTCACTTGTTTAAAATTAAAAGGAGCCTTAGCTCCCTTTAATTCAACCTTAATTAAAGGTTATTGCAAAAACACCAACTGCCCCTCTTCAACATCCACTCGTATCGTTTGGCCAGGAATTAACTGCCCACGCAGTAATTTTTGCGCTAACGGATTTTCCACTTCCTGTTGTAATGCTCGTTTTAGCGGTCTTGCGCCATAGACGGGATCAAATCCTGCTTCTGCAATTAACGACAGTGCTTGGTCTGATACATATAGGTCGAAATCCTTCTCAGCTAAACGCTTGCGCAGCAATTCGATTTGGATACTGGCAATATGCTTGATGTTATTTGCATCCAGAGGATGAAAGACAACAGACTCATCAACCCGGTTTAAAAATTCAGGGCGGAAGTTTTGCATCACAACTTCCATGACACTTTGCTTCATTTCATCATAACTCACCATGCCGAAGCTTTCTTGAATACGATCTGAACCTAAGTTAGATGTCATGATGATGACTGTATTTTTGAAATCTACGGTACGACCTTGGCCATCGGTTAAGCGTCCGTCATCTAATACCTGCAGTAAAATATTAAAGACATCAGGATGTGCTTTCTCAACCTCATCTAATAGGATGACGGAGTATGGCTTACGGCGCACGGCTTCGGTTAAATAACCGCCCTCTTCATAACCAACATATCCTGGAGGGGCACCGACAAGTCTTGATACTGTATGTTTCTCCATGAACTCTGACATATCGATACGCACTAATGCTGACTCAGTATCAAACAAAAACTTAGCTAATGATTTACATAGCTCGGTTTTACCTACACCCGTTGGCCCTAGGAATAAAAACGAACCAATAGGACGCTGCGGATCGGCAAGTCCTGCTCTGCTTCTACGGATGGCATTTGACACAGCATCGACGGCTTCATTTTGCCCGATCACACGCTCATGTAATGCCTGCTCCATGTGCAACAGTTTTTCTCGCTCACCTTCAAGCATTTTTGACACAGGAATGCCTGTCGCTTTGGATAATACCTCGGCGATTTCAACATCGGTTACTTTATTGCGTAACAAGGTCATATCTTGCATTTCTGCTTGTGAGGCTAAATCTAACTGTTTTTCAAGCTCTGGAATTCGACCATATTGAAGCTCAGACATACGCGTTAAATCGCCTGCGCGGCGAGCAACATCCATATCCATTCTGGCTTGCTCTAAATCAGCTTTAATATGTTGAGTACCTGCTAAGGCAGCTTTTTCAGTGTGCCAAATTTCGTTTAGCTCTGATGCTTTTGACTCTACGTCTTTAAGTTCAAGCTGCAAATGGTCTAAACGTTTGCGGCTAGCATCATCGGTTTCTTTAGACAGAGCTTGCTCTTCAAGTTTTAATTGAATGGCACGGCGCTCAAGTCGGTCTAACGATTCAGGTTTTGAATCTATTTGCATACGGATGCTTGATGCGGCTTCATCAATTAAGTCGATGGCTTTATCAGGCAACTTTCGATCTGAAATATATCGATGCGACATGCTGGCGGCAGCGACAATTGCAGGGTCGGTAATTTCAACGTGGTGATGCAGTTCATAACGTTCTTTTAAACCACGTAAAATAGCAATGGTATCTTCAACGCTAGGCTCATCCACCAGCACCTTTTGAAAACGGCGCTCAAGCGCTGCATCTTTCTCAATATACTGACGATATTCATCTAAAGTGGTTGCACCAACGCAATGTAAATCACCACGGGCTAAGGCAGGCTTTAACATATTACCCGCATCCATAGCGCCTTCGCCTTTACCGGCACCAACCATAGTGTGTAATTCATCAATAAACAGAATAACCTGGCCTTCTTCTTGGGATAATTCGTTCAAAACAGCTTTTAAGCGCTCTTCGAATTCACCACGATATTTTGCTCCCGCGATTAATGAGCCCATATCTAAAGAAAGCACACGCTTGTTTTTGATCCCCTCAGGGACTTCACCATTCACAATACGTTGGGCCAAACCTTCCACAATTGCCGTTTTACCAACACCAGGCTCGCCAATTAGCACTGGATTGTTTTTACTCCGGCGTTGTAAAACCTGAATAGTGCGACGAATTTCATCATCTCGGCCAATTACAGGATCTAATTTTCCCTGCTCTGCTCGCTCAGTTAAATCAACCGTAAATTTCTTCAATGCCTGGCGTTGGTCTTCAGCATTTGGATCATCTACTTTTTGGCCACCACGAACTTGTTCGATGGTTTTATCCATCAACTCTTTTGATGCACCAGCATCTTTTAATGCTTTGGCTAGAGGGTCGTTCCCTTCGAGGGCTGCAAGGATAAATAATTCTGATGAAATGTATTTATCTTTGCGCTTTTGAGCCAACTTGTCACATAAGTTTAGTAGGCGAATAAGACCTTGCGATAATTGCACGTCACCGCCGGTGCCATCTACTTGTGGAAAACGCTCAAGCTCTTGACTTAATGACGAGCGCAACGCGCTGACACGAATACCCGCTTGGGTTAATAAAGGGTGAATTGAACCAGAATCTTGATTAAGCAGTGCCATCATTAAATGGATAGGTTCAATAAATTGATGATCCCGTCCTAATGCTAATGACTGCGCATCAGAAATGGCAATTTGAAACTTATTAGTCATACGATCGAGTCTCATACAACCTCCTACATCTGATACATAAAATGGATATCCATTATGGATATTCTGTTACCTAAAAGATGGGGGCGTTAGAAGACAATTTCAAGCGTATGAACCATTAACTCGTATAAAAAGTGCAACTTTTTTATACAATAAAAGCACAGTTAGGATTTAAGCCAGATTAATGAGGCCATTCTGCCGGTTTGTTTGTCTCGGCGATATGAAAAGTAATCGTGATTAGACATGGTGCATTGATCAACACTGTATATGCAACTGACACCAAGCCTTGCTAAACGCAATTTTGCTAAGCCAACAATGTCAGCTAAATATTTATCATCAGCACCTGCTTGTGCAATAAAACAGTTTGATGCCGTAAGTTGTTGCGCGACAAATGCGCTTTTCACTTCGCTACCAACTTCAAACATACTAGGGCCAATGGTCGGTCCAAGATAGGCTATTAACTCTGATGCTGGTACAGAGAAACGCTTAACCGCTTGTTCGATTATGCCTGCGCATAAGCCACGCCATCCAGCATGTACCGCAGCCACTTGTTGTCCTTGTTTATCACACAACAAAATTGGCAAGCAGTCTGCAGTCATTACCGCGCACACTTGCCCATATTGATTAGCATAACTCCCATCAGCAATTGGCACTTGTTGATCATTTTTAGGGATCTGATCAGTGTCTGAAAACGACACCACCTCAACACCATGCACCTGTTCTAACCATAATGGCTCGCTAGGTAAATTTAGCACTGAAACAAGTTTATCCCGATTTGCCTTTACCCTTAAAGGATCATCCCCTACGTGTTGCCCGAGGTTTAAACTGTCAAAAGGTGGCAAACTACAACCACCATGACGGTCAGTAAACGCAATAGCAACATTATTAGGTAAAGGCCAATCGGGTTTTAGCACCTATAGATACTCAACTGGATTTAACTCAGTATCAATGCGTAACGCCTTGGTTAACAATGCCATATCTTCAGGAATAGGCGCTTGCCAGCTCATGATTTCACAGGTAATGGGATGCGCAAGTTCTAAACGTACCGCATGTAGTGCTTGGCGTTTAAAGTTTTTCAATAGTTCGAAAAACTCTGGGCTTGCCGCTTTAGGTGGACGAGGACGACCGCCATAAACCGGATCACCAACCAATACATGACCAATATGCGCCATATGCACACGAATTTGGTGAGTACGACCAGTTTCAAGACGCAAGCGAAGACGTGTATGTGCACGGAATTTTTCCGCAACACGGTAATGGGTAACGGAAGGACGACCACCGTTAATCACTGCCATTTGAACGCGTTTAGTTGGATGGCGATCAATAGGTTCATCAACTGAGCCACCTGCGGTCATAGTGCCTTGTACGATAGCTTCATACTCGCGAACAATATCACGGGCTTGAAGCGCTGCAACTAAATGCGTTTGCGCTTCAACGGTTTTAGCTACCACCATTAAACCTGTCGTGTCTTTATCTAAACGGTGAATAATACCCGCTCTTGGTACGTGTTCAATATCTGGACAATGATGCAGTAATGCGTTCATAAGTGTGCCATCGGCATTACCCGCACCAGGATGAACAACTAACCCCGCAGGCTTGTTAATTACGATAATGTAGTCATCTTCGTAAACAATATTTAAATCGATGTCTTGAGCTAATGCGCGAACTTCTTCTTCAAGCGTTGCATTAATTTCAATTAGCTGAGATTCAAAAACCTTTTCCCGAGGCTTGTCGACTATGATACCGTCTACGGTAACTGCACCGGATAAAATCCATTCTTTGATGCGTGTGCGCGAGTAATCAGGAAAAAGAATCGCCAATGCTTGGTCAATTCTTTGCCCTGTTTGGGTTGCTGTTATCTCGCTTTTTAGATTAATCTCTTGTGTCATAGGAACCGTACCCCTTTTTTGGGGTCCAAAGTGAATGTAGTATCTGTTACAATCGGATGTTTTCTATTTTACCGTGAAATGGAAAAATTCTTAACCACAACTTATAAAAGAATTGAATTCAAGTATGTATAAATTAGCCAAAGGCGCCGCCCTAGTATTACTTTCAGTAGCCATAACGGCTTGTAGCAGCAGTCCCGAAGATGACGAGTTTACGAGTAAAGCTTCTCCAGAAGTACTTTATTCACAAGCTAGAACATCAATGGAGTTAGGAAACTACTCTAAAGCAGTTCGTACTTTAGAAGCGCTAGATTCGCGTTATCCTTTTGGCCCACATAAAACTCAAACTCAATTAGATCTGATTTTTGCTTATTACAAAATGGATGATGTCGCTTCTGGTTTAGCCAATATCGACCGTTTTTTACGTTTAAACCCAACTCACCCCAATGTTGATTACGTGTATTATATGCGTGGTTTAACAAATATGCAGGCAGATAGTTATTTATTTCACGATATGATGAATATTGATCGCACAGATCGTGATCCTAAAAACGCTGAAGATGCATTTAAAGACTTTGATCGCTTACTAAAAAGCTATCCAAATAGCAAATACGCGGCAGATGCTCAGCAACGTATGCAGTACCTAAAAAACCGTTTAGCGCGTTATTCAATTAATGTAGCAAGATACTATATCAAAATGAATGCTTGGAGTGCTGCTGCCGTCCGAGCACAAACGGTATTAGAAAAATTCCCAGGAACTCCTGAAGCTGAGTCAGCCCTTGAAATTATGGCAATAGCTTATGAAGAATTAGGTCAAGAACAGTTAAGAGCCAATACCTTAACCGTGATGAAAGCTAACTTTCCAAATAATGAATTAGTGAGTAACTAATCACTTCACTCGTTATTTTTATTGTAAAAGGTCTCTTTATGAGGCCTTTTTTGTACCTAATCTGCAGTCTGGTTACGAGTAAGCTATCTTGGTAAACCATGTGCTAAATAACAGATGAAGTGATTATTACTGTAAATTGTTGCACGGCTGCAAAAACGAATGTAGCCATAGCAACACACATCGTAAATCAAGTATTCCTTTATTATCGATGTAAATGCATAGCGATAGAAAAGCTAATGCACAAGCCTAATACTCAACAATCTGCTTCAGCGTAAATGAAAGTAAGCAGGATGCAATATTAAGGTGTATTTACAGACCCAAAAATATCTCCTCAGCTAAGTGGTAATAAACTCTTTATTATTTCTATAACCCAAGCATGACAATATTTACTCTCACAAATGTCGATTTGTTAGCCGAAACGTTGTTTTATCCAGCACACGCGTTCAAATATGAATTATTTTTGAAAAAATCGGTTGACTCAAACAACAGAAAACCTTAAATTGCATCCCGTCGCCCGAATAGCTCAGTCGGTAGAGCAGAGGATTGAAAATCCTCGTGTCCCTGGTTCGATTCCGGGTTCGGGCACCATATTTACATTGGTGGCTTGAAGCGACTAATAAAGTGATTGACAAAAAAGCCTCGCATTGCGAGGCTTTTTTGTTAATCACATTTATCATTTACTGAATCTAAGTACTTTGCTTAGGGCCTCAAATACCCATTAGGTTACATAGGTTCGATATGCTCCACCATCAGTTGCACCGTTTGATTCCCCCTAAATTCATTCACATCTAACTTGTAAACCACCCGAGCCTGTTTAATGGTCGCATCTGGCCAAGTTTGCATATCAACATTAAACGCAATGCCATCTAACATTAATTGACCACATTCAGTTTCAAGTAAAAGCTTAAGATGCTTTTCACCCACAATTCGTTGCTGAACTACATTAAAAAAACCATCGAACAAGGGCTCTTCAAATGATTGGCCCCAAGGCCCTGCATTGCGTAACATGAAGGCTGTATCTAATGTCATGTTAGCGGCAACTAACTCACCATCTGACATTAACTCTCCTGTAAGCTGCTCATAGTCTAAAATATCACGCACTACATCATCATAAACTTGTTTGAACGTATCTAAAGCACCAGCTTTTAATGACAATCCCGCCGCCATTGCATGGCCGCCAAACTTGATGATCATACCTGGATGCATAGTATTAATTCTCTCTAATACATCCCGCATGTGCAGACCTTTAATCGACCGTGCTGAACCTTTTATTTCTCCATTACCAGCATCGGCAAAAGCAATGACGGGGCGATGATATCGGTCTTTTATTCTTGATGCTAAAATACCGATAACACCTTGATGCCAGTCTGGCTGAAACAAGGCTAATCCCCAGGGCAATGTAGCTTCATCAAGCGCAATAGTTTGTAAACTTTTTAATGCTTCTTGTTGCATACCGGCTTCAATATCGCGTCGGTCTTGATTTAAACCGTCTAATTCAGCCGCCATTCGCCTTGCGCGCATGATGTCATCACACAATAAGGTTTCGACACCTAATGCCATTTCATCAAGACGCCCCGCAGCATTTAGTCTAGGTCCCACGGCAAAACCAAAATCTGCAGCCACAATTTTACTTGGATCACGCTTAGCCACTTCTAATAACGCCGTTATTCCTGGACGGCATCGCCCTGCACGCACTCGTTGAAGTCCGGCTTGTACTAAAATGCGATTATTCGGGTCTAAAGAGACAACGTCAGCCACTGTCCCTAGGGCGACAATATCTAACAACACCGCTAAGTTAGGCTGTTCTATACCTTGTAATTCATACCAATTACGCTGGCGGAGTTCAGCTCGAATGGCGGTCATTAGATAAAATGCTACCCCTACCCCTGCAATGGATTTACTGGCAAATTGGCAATCTGGTTGATTAGGGTTAACGATCGCGTCAGCATTAGGCAAAATGTGTCCAGGTAAGTGATGATCCGTAACCACCACTTGCATACCACAAGCCTTTGCCGCATTGACACCATCGATAGATGAAATGCCATTATCAACGGTGATAAGCAATTGTGCTTGTTTACTGTGAGCCACGGCAACAATTTCAGGACTTAAGCCATAACCATAATCAAAACGGTTAGGAATAAGATAATCAACCCGCGTAGCCCCCATCATTTTTAACGCTAGTAAACACACACTGGTTGAGGTGGCACCATCGGCATCAAAATCCCCGACGATTAGGATCTGATGCTGGTTCTGCATTGCATCTGCAACGATTTTGGCGGCAATGTCTAACCCTTTCATCGTATCTGGACGCAACAATTTTGCGAGTACCAGTTCACAATCATCCTGTCCCACTCCACGTCGAGCATACAACTGCTTCAATAGCGGTGGTAATGAAGATGGTAGATGTGAATCATCTACGTGAGGGCGACGAATAATTTTATGCGACAAAACGAACCTTAGATCCTATGAGGATGATTTGATAGAAAAGAAAGTAATAAAAAGGTGAGCCAGTGCTCACCTCGTATCCTTTAAACAACGAATGTTCACCTGCTTTTAGTCAAACTAATTTGCCTAAAAGCAAAGCAAATTTTCGCCCCAATAACTTACCAATGATAAGCCTTCACATATAAAGGAAACCGCAGCAAATATAAAGGGACGTTTCATTTGCATAGCTCTTAAGCTGAAGTAATTGAGCTTACTATTTAGATTCGATAGCCTGCAATAAATTTTCTGGAGGCTGATAACCCGGGATCATACTACCATCTTCCAGTATGATTGCTGGCGTCCCATTAATCCCAAAAGACATGCCTAAACGGTACTGCTTTGCGATATCAATATCACAGGAAGCCGCTTTAATATTCTTACCCGCTTTAGCATCTGTCATAGCTTGTAATGGATCTTTTGCACACCACACAGCTTGCATTTCATCAGCATTAGCAGACGGAATACCGGCACGAGGGTAAGCTAAATAACGCACGGTAATACCTAAATCATTATACTCTGCCATTTGATTATGTAACTTACGACAGTAACCACAATCAACGTCAGTAAACACAGTTACCACATGCTTTTCATTTTTTGCTTTATACACCAACATGTCTTTTTCAAGTGGCTTCAACATCTCGATACGAGGACCTGCTAATGCCGCTTCGGTTAAGTTTTTCATGCGATTATTTAAATCATAAACATTACCGTGAATAAGCTTAGAGCCATCTTCAGTGATATACAGTACACCACGGTCTGTTAGCACTTGCTGTAAACCGCTAATCGGTGAAGGCTGAATAGTGCTGACTTCAACACCTAACATATCGGATATTTTTTGTTTCAACTCATTGTCTATATTGTCAGAGCTTGATGCTGCTTGCGCCATTGCGGGCACAAGTAAACTGGCGACAAGAATGAATGCTTTTGATAACTTCATGATAATTCCTAATTACACGGGTGACATAACTAGACCCGATTTTAAGTGCAAAACTTACAGATTTACTCAGATTAACGCAACTATGAGATAGACTTTTTAATGTAACCAAAAACTACCTAGTAGATTAACCTCTTGGATGATGCTGTTGGTGCAACTGTTGTAACCTTGCTTTGGCTACATGGGTATATATTTGTGTGGTCGATAAATCACTGTGTCCTAATAACAACTGCACCACTCTTAAGTCTGCGCCATGGTTTAATAAATGGGTCGCAAACGCATGTCTTAACGTGTGCGGTGACAAATGTACGCTGATGCCCGCTCTGGAGGCATACAATTTAATTCGGTGCCAAAATGTTTGTCGAGTCATCATCTGAGCACGTTTAGATGGGAACAACACATCTGACTGTTTCATGTGCAGTAATTCTGGCCGGGCTGTTTTCAAATATTGCTCAATCTCATCAATTGCCAGCTCGCCTAATGGCACTAACCTTTCTTTGCCGCCCTTACCCATCACCCTTATCACGCCCTGACGTAAACTGATTTGGTCCATGGTTAAACTCACTAACTCTGTCACCCTTAGCCCTGTTGCATATAGCAGCTCTAACATGGCTTTATCACGGCTCTCTATAGGATCATCTGTATTGGGTTCACCAAGCAAGATATCTACTTGCGCTTCTGATAACGCATCAGGGAGTTTTCTTACCAGTTTGGGAGATTTAATTAATGCTGTCGGATCAACGCTGATTCGTTTAGTTATCACTAAAAATCCATAAAAACGTCTCAGGCTACTCATTAATCTTGCGGTACTGGTTTTGGCATACTTTTGTTCAAAGCGATAGGCGAGGTAATCTTTTAGCAGCAAGCCATCAGCTTCAAGCAATGAGGATTTTTGACTAAGGACAAAACGTTCAAAATGGGCTAAATCAGTGCGATAAGAAGCTAAGGTATTATCGCTTAACCCTTTAGTTGACCATAAGTCGTCAAGAAACTGATCAATCATAGGATCTGGAGAATAGTTGATAGAATTCAAGTCATACTCAGTTTAACACGCCGGATATACTGGCTGTAGATTAGCATATCCAGCGGTTAAATATCAGCTTACTCGGCGCTAAGCCTCTTAAGCAACTGAATCAGATTGTGAGCTTTTAGGTAAAAACAAACACACTAGGGTTACGATAGCCGTAGGTAATAGCCATGCCATACCTTCAGCGTGCAAAGGTAAAAGGTTAAACGCTGACATATCAACACCTGCGGTTTTCAAACCATCAAGAATACCAAAAGCTAACGCCACACTCAGTACTAACCGTTGCGAAAACTCTGGACGAGCAAACTTAGGCGTAATTAAAGTAATCAAAACCAGTGCGATGGCGACAGGATAAATCGTCATCAGCACCGGAATACTAATAGAAATTAATTGCGATAACCCAACGTTAGCTACGATGGCACAAACCACACTGAAAAAAACCACAAAACGTTGATATGAAATCTTTGGTAGCAGTTCATTAAAAAATTCAGAACACGCTGTTACTAAACCAATTGCAGTGGTTAGACACGCTAAGCCAACAACAGTCGACAACATTACAATGCCTAACGTGCCGAAGTGGTAATCAACATAATTTGTTAAGATTGCCCCGCCATTGGATGCACCTGTGGCTAAATCACCTGCTGAAGCACCTAAAAAGAACAGTGAAATGTACACAAAGGCTAAACCTGATGCAGCAATGATCCCTGCGCGAATAAGATACTTAGTTTGAACAGCCGCATTTTCAATGCCTTTTTTACGAAGCAAATCAATAATCAACATACCGAACATAATCGACGCCAACGTATCCATAGTGTTATACCCTTCAATAATGCCTTTCGATAAAGGGCTAGAGAGGTATTCACCGGTCGGCGCACCGACTTCAGAACCGGATAAAAATAACACACTCATTGCTAAGGCAACTAACAACGAGATTAAAATAGGAGTTAACACCTTACCGACGTTGTCTAATAATTTGCCTGGGAAGAGTGACATAAACATCACTATGGCAAAAAATACTAACGTAAAGATAAGCTGGGCAATATTGACTGACTGGCCTGCAATCATCACAACCGCATCAGCGTTAGCAATAAAAGGGAGAGCACCGATTTCAAATGCAACTAAGCTGGTTCTTGGGGCAGCAAACGCTGGGCCAATAATAATATAAATGGCAATAGCCAATGCCGTAGCGGCAAATGACGGCAAGTAAGCCATAATTTTACCGTTAGCTTTAGCAACCGCAATTAATCCGATCAGTGGCATGCCGACCGCGGTTAAAAGAAACCCAAACATCGCAAGCGACATGTTTTCGCCCGCTAAAAAGCCTGCAAAAGGCGGGAATATTAGGTTTCCGGCGCCTAAAAAGAATGCGAAAGCCATAAATCCTAGGCCAAAGGTATCGATAATCGATAATTTAGTTGTTTGCACTATGAGGTCTCATTTTATTGTATTTGTTTCTTACCAACTTAAGTGATCAAATTCTATTTAGCTACTGCTAATCTATAACAAAACACAAGCTGTAAAAATATATGTACACATTTATCGAGTAAAACCTACCAAAATCAGTATAGAAAAAGTACTTTCTTGGCTACGATGCTTGCTCAAAGGCCATTTAAAACCCTTAAAACAAATAGAACCGCTGTTTTACTATGACAAAACAGGCTGAAACTAATATCAAAGAACACTTCAGTACACAATAGCGGAGTAAGATAAACTGCAATTTTACATTTTTATGCTTAAACAACTCGCAAAATCACTAAACATAACTAAAACAGGCAACAAAAAACGATAACAATATTTAACAATTAAGTAATTAGAAACTAACCGTACAGTGCTCCCTATATTATTTAAAGCCGCCAGAAAAGACGTAGCAAATTAACAAAGCCAAATATTTTGCTACAATGCACCTTCTGCCCCTTATCCGTATACCGCATGCCATTTACATTTAAACAATTTCATATTGATGACAGCCGTTGTGGTATGTCCGTCAGCACCGATGGTGTGTTATTAGGTGCTTGGGCACCATTGGCCGAAGCTAAAAACATTCTGGATATTGGCGCGGGCAGTGGATTATTGAGTTTAATGGCGGCTCAACGTAGCCATTTTGATGCAAAGGTAACCGCCATTGAACTGGATTCCGCCGCGAGTGATGACTGCCAAGCAAATATTGATAGCAGCCCATGGCCAACAAAAGTCACTCTGTTACACACTAGCATTCAAAATTACTGCTTATCATTTTTACAGCATCCACAAGCACATTTTGACCATATTATTTGTAACCCTCCCTATTTTACTAATGGGCCACAAACGCAAAATGTTGCCAGAGCGACAGCAAGGCATACTGATCAACTCAGCTTTATTGAATTACTCAACGCAATTGCGCAGCTTTTACATTCACACGGCACAGCAAGCCTGATTATTCCAACTCAAAGCTGGTCTCAATTCCAACAGGCTTTGGCACAAGCACCATTACACATTTGTGAATATGTTGACGTCAGTAGTGTTGAGGGAAAACCTGCAAACCGCTTATTATTAGCAGTGAAACATGGCAAAGCTCTGCTGCCTATTGTTAATAGGCAGATGCATATTCGTAATAAACAGGGGCATTACTCCGCCCAAATGATAGATTTCTGTCGAGATTTCTACTTAAAACTTTAGCCTATGTGATTCGTCAGTTATAATGTTCGGCTACTTTTAAGCGAGACCCACGCGCATGTTATTTGAAGATTTCGATTTAGACCCAAGGTTATTAGATTCGTTGAAAGCCATGGGCCATAAAAGCCCAACCACAGTCCAGCAAGAAGCTATTCCTATGGCGATGGAGCAACGGGATATTCTTGCGCGTGCACCAACAGGAACGGGCAAAACAGCCAGTTTCTTATTACCAGCATTACAACACCTTATTGATTTTCCGCGTCGATTTGAAGGTCAAGCGCGTATATTAGTGTTAACGCCAACACGTGAGCTTGCTAGTCAAATTCACCGTTATGCTTGCCATTTAGCAACGGATTTGGATCTCGACATCGCCATTATTACCGGTGGTGTACCTTACGGCCCTCAAGAAGAAGCACTTGAAGGAAATGTAGACATTTTAATCGCCACTCCAGGTCGATTAATGGAATACCTAGATAAAAGAAAATTCGATGCTACTGAAGTTGATATTCTGATTATTGATGAAGCTGACCGCATGCTTGATATGGGTTTCTCTTCAGTCGTTCAAGCGATTGCAATTGAAGCACAGGGCCGTAAACAAAACATGCTATTTTCTGCCACATTAGAAGGTAGTGGTGTTGAGCGCTTTGCACGGGATCTGTTAAAAGACCCAATCACTATCGATGTTGAAGCACCGCGCAGCGAAAAAGCCAAGATACATCAATGGGCACATTTAGCTGATGACAAAGAGCATAAATTTGCCCTGCTATGTAATATTTTACGACAAGAGCAAGTCAAACGAACTATCGTGTTCGTCAAAACTCGTGAGGTTGTTGCTAGCCTTGAAGGGTTATTATTAAAAGCCAATATTCCTTGTGCTTTTATGCGTGGAGACATGGAACAGAAAAAACGTTTCCAAGCATTAGGTCGTTTTACTAAAGGCGAGGTCAATGTGTTGCTGGCTACCGATGTGGCCGCGAGAGGTATCGACGTAGATGATATTACCCATGTGATTAACTATGACATGCCACGTTCAGCTGACACCTATGTTCACCGCATTGGTCGAACCGGTCGTGCAGGTGCGAAAGGCACAGCAATCTCTTTAGTTGAAGCTCATGATATTCGTATTGTAGGTAAAATTGAGCGCTATATTGAGCAACCACTAAAGCGCCGGGTAATTGAAGAGCTGCGCCCTAAGCACAAAGAAGCCAAAGTGCCTGGCAAGAAAAAAGCCAACGCAAAAGACGCAAAAAAGCCGTCTAAAAAGTTTAAGAAAAAGAAATAAACCCTGCTTTTATATGATGTTAGCGGTATTCTAATCTAGCGAACCTAACTCTAGCGAACCTAACTCTAGCGAACCTAATCTTGGTTCGCTTTTTTATGCCTGCATCCTGCCATTATCAATGCGGTTCACCCCACTATTAAAATCCACTTACAGTAATAACTAACCCTGCTTTATAACCTTATCCCACTACAGTTCAGCGTTGTTATGATTGAGGTTGTCACAAAAAACCAACCATGTAACAAGCGTGATACACTTTATTTACTTAAAGCTGTTTAGGTAAACCAGAAATTCTGATAGTTTAGGCATAATACTGATAAGCATAAAAAAACAGTTAATTGATTGATGATAAAAACATCAATTACGACTTGCTAATATCATCAGTCACAATTCAGCATGGATACGCAAAAAGAATGATAACTATTTTAAGAAGACTCTCCCCCCTCTTTATCCTGATTGTATTTATTGGATTAGCTATGCTGCTTATGGGGACGCAAGAAACACCCGAGCAGAAAGAGGAAGCGGCAATATTGACCATCGTGGAGGTCATGACCGTTGAACAACAAACGGTGTCGTTAAACCTCCCCTCTTACGGCGTCGTCAACCCAAAATATAAAACCCAATTAGTCACTGAGGTTCAAGGGCGATTGCAAAGTATCGCACCAAACTTTGTCGCAGGCGGCATGGTTAAAAAAGGCGAACAACTTGCGCTAATAGAACCTTCAGATTATGAAGCTGACTTAATGCAAGCCGAGGCAAATGTCGCGCAAGCTACGGCAATGCTTAACGAAGAAATAGCCCGTGGCGAAGTGGCTAAAATTGAGTTTAAAGACTTTGATAACGGCGTCGCACCCGAGCTTGGTTTGCGTATTCCACAACTTAAAAAAGAACAAGCCAATGTTAAATCTGCACAAGCTGGGCTAGCAAGAGCACAACGAAATCTTGAGCGCACCGTAATACGTGCCCCATTTGACGGCATTATAAAAGCAAGAAAAGTCGATTTAGGCCAATACGTGACCCTAGGCACCAACCTAGGTGAGCTTTATGACACCAATACAGCAGAAGTACGTTTACCTCTTACCAATAGCGATTTAGCTTATTTAGAGTCAATCGACAACCCAGATACTCAAGTCACGTTAAATGCATCACTTGCTGGTCAGGATATCTCCTGGGAAGGCAACATTATCCGCAGTGAAAATGTCATCGATGAGCAAAACCGTATGGTGTATTTAGTGGCTGAAGTGACCGACCCTTATCTACTTCAATCAAGTACCTTGAATAAACTGCCATTAAAATACGGTAGTTTTGTTACTGCTGTGATTAAAGGCCGCACCGTAAGCGGAATCGTGTCACTGCCACGCCATGTCGTTAGAAACTCTCAAGTTGCCATCGTTAAGCCTGACAATATCATTGAAATGCGCTCGGTGAATATTGTCAAAAGTGATATCGACAAAGTGTATATCAAAGATAGTTTCACCGATGGTGAACGAATTTCAACCACCAATGTGGTTAATTTATCTGATGGCCAGAAAGTAAAAGTTTTAGGTGAAGGTGAGCAACCTAGCCCTGCTGATGATGTGTCAGATGATGAAATCAGCACAGCAGGAGCAAAATAATGCAAGATCAGTCAGGGATCATCGCTTGGTTTGCCCGTAATAACGTTGCCGCAAACTTATTAATGTTAGTGTTGATTGGCGGTGGCTTATTCAGTGCATTACTTATCAACAAAGAAGTTTTCCCAAGTTTTACCCTTAACCTTATCAACGTGAATGTGGCATACCCAGGTGCGGCGCCACAGGAAATTGAGGAAGGAATTAACATCAAGATTGAAGAAGCCATTCAAGATGTGTCAGGGATAAAAAAAATCACCTCAGTCGCCAGTGACGGCGTGGGCTCAGTGACCATTGAAGTCGATGATGGCTATGATGTTCAATCGGTATTGGATGAATCGAAGCTGCGTATTGATGCTATCGCTACTTTTCCAGACAATATTGAAAAACCGAATATTTTTCAGATAAAACCAGAAAATAATGTTATCTGGGTGTCGGTATACGGTGATATTTCTTTGCATGACATGAAAGAAATTGCCAAATCGATTCGAGAAGATATCACCGATCTTCCAGGGGTGACTCGTGCCAAATTAAACGGGGTACGTGACTACGAAATTGGCATTGAAGTGTCAGAAGATAAACTGCGAGAATACGGATTAAGCTTTAGCCAAGTTGCCCAAGCAGTACAGAACTCTTCAATAGATTTACCGGGGGGGTCTATTCGTGCCAGCGACGGTGATATTTTATTACGCACCAAAGGTCAAGCTTATACTGGTGAAGATTTTGCCAAAATTGCCGTATTAACTAATCCCGACGGCAGTCGAATTATGCTGCCACAGGTGGCAGAAATTAAAGATGACTTTGAAGAACGTCTTGGATATACCCGCTTTAATGGCAAACCCGCCGCCATTATTGAAATCACCAGTATTGATGACCAAAATGCACTGGCCATTTCAGAGCAAGTTAAAACCTATATTGCCGACCGCCAAAGCACCTTGCCGGCCAACGTGCAGTTAGATACCTGGGGAGATTTAACCCACTATCTCAAAGGCCGATTAAACATGATGTTATCTAACATGTTTTATGGCGCATTATTAGTCTTTATCATTCTGGCACTTTTCCTTGATCTTAAACTCGCATTTTGGGTGATGATGGGTCTGCCAGTATGCTTTTTAGGAGCCATGTTGCTCATGCCTATGGTAGGCATGTCAATTAACATGCTTACCCTGTTCGCCTTTATTTTGGTCCTTGGGATTGTCGTCGACGATGCCATTGTGATTGGAGAAAGTGCCTATAGCGAAGTCGAAGAGAATGGTCATTCTTTAAATAACGTCATTACCGGTGTACACAAAGTGGCGATGCCTGCCACCTTTGGTGTATTAACCACTATTGCAGCATTCGTGCCTATGATCATGGTTTCTGGCCCGATGGGGATCATTTGGAAGTCGATCGGCATGATTGTTATTTTATGCCTGGCGTTTTCATTGATTGAATCTAAATTCATTTTACCCGCTCATTTAGCGCACATGAAAGTACGTAAAAAAACCAAGCCAACAAATGTATTTTCGCGTTTCAAACTGGCGTTAAACGACAAGTTACAATTCTTTATTCACCACAAGTATCGTCACTTTTTAGAGGCTTGTATTAAGCAACGCTACAACGTTGTGGCGCTGTTTATTGGGGTATTGATTCTCTCTATCGCCTTAGTGGCAAGTGGTAAAGTGCGCTGGGTGTTTTTTCCTGATATTCCATCAGACTTTATCCAAGTTCAATTAGAGATGGATGAAGGCAGCTCAGAGCTCAACACCTTAACCACAGTGCAACAGGTTGAAGATGCCTTGTACAAAATGAATGTGGTAATGGAAGAGCAATATGGCTCTGCAGTGGTTAAACATAGCTTTGTGTCACTCAACTCTCGTACCTCAGCATTTATCTTCACTGAATTAACCAAAGGTGAAGATCGTGAAGTTGACGGCGTCACTATCGCTGAAGAGTGGCGTAAACAGTTACCTGAACTATTATCGGTCAAAAAACTCAATATTAATGCCAGCACCAATGATACCGGTGGTGATTTATCGTTTCGATTAACATCCAGCGATTTAGACCAATTAGCTGAAGCGTCGAAAGAAATCAAAGCTAAACTGGCCACCTACGAAGGTGTATATGACATTTCAGACAACTTTTCATCAGGTAGTCACGAAATAAGACTGAACATTTTACCTGAAGCTGAAGCTCAGGGGCTTACGCTATCAGATCTCGCTCGACAGGTGCGTTACGGATTTTACGGTTATGAAGCCCAACGTATTTTACGTAATAAAGAAGAAGTGAAGGTCATGGTGCGCTATCCATTAGAGCAGCGACGCACTATTGGTCACCTTGAAAATATGATGATACGCACCAAGAATGGGCAAACGGTTCCCTTCTCCAGTGTCGCGTCAGTTGAATTAGGTGACTCATATGCGTCAATTACTCGGGTTGATGGACGCCGCGCGATTACTATTCGTGCCAATGCGAATAAAAACAAAGTTGAACCGAGCAAAGTGGTTGATGAAGTGCAGTCAGAGTTTATTCCGTATCTAACAGCTAAATACCCGCACGTATCGGCATCACTTGATGGCAGTAGTTTGGATGAGCAAAATGCCATGATAGGCTTAATACAGGGCTTTTTCTTTGCCATGTTTACCATTTATGCATTAATGGCTATCCCGCTAAAATCGTACAGCCAACCATTAATCATCATGTCGGTGATCCCATTTGGTATGATTGGCGCCTTAGTGGGCCACTTTATGCTGGGATTGTCGATGAGCGTATTGAGCTTATGTGGCATCGTAGCGCTTGCCGGGGTGGTAGTGAATGACTCGTTAATCTTAGTTGATTTTGTCAACAAGGCTCGTGAGGAAGGAAAACCAATATTGCAATCGGCAATCGATGCTGGATGTTATCGATTTAGAGCGATTATTTTGACATCCTTAACGACCTTTGTAGGCTTAGCCCCGATCATTATGGAAAAAAGCTTACAGGCGAAGATTGTGATCCCAATGGCCACCTCATTAGCGTTTGGTATCTTATTTTCAACAGTAGTCACGCTGATTTTAGTGCCCGTGCTTTATATCATTTTAGATGACATAAAACGGATCATTAAACGTTTCTATTTGTGGTGGTGGCAACCTAAAAATACCGAAGCAGATTACCACTAACGTTAACTTCAACTTTAAAAACAGCGCTTAATTTAGCGCTGTTTTTGTTTTCAAGTTTTGAGATCTGACCAACATTCAATATACATCAAATACAGTATGATTAATCGTCACCCATTATTCTTGTATCTTATGAAATCGACTCAATCTACAGACTCAATTATTGATAACACCTTAGTGTATGATATTCGTCAAAGCCGCTATATTAACCTGACAAGCCGTTGCACATTACGCTGTCAGTTTTGCCCTAAACATAATGGCAGCAAACAGGTGGCAGAATATGATTTAACCTTGAGTAAAACCATTCATGCTGATGATATTTTACCGTTATTAGGTGATGTAGAGGCATTTGAAGAATACGTATTTTGTGGTTATGGTGAGCCGACACTCAACTTAGATACTTTGCTAACGGTCGCAACTGAGCTTAAGCAACGTGGCGCTAAAGTCAGACTTAACACCGATGGATTAGGCAATTTATTTCATCGACGTAATATTCTACCTGAGCTAGCAAAGTGTATTGATGCCATGTCAATTTCACTTAATGCCGATACAGAAGCGGCCTATATAAAACATTGCCAGCCTAAATTGCCAAACGCTTATGCTGCGGTACGTGACTTTATCAACCTTGCGCCCCAACACATCAAATCAGTCTCTGTGAGTGCAATTAATGGCTTAACTGAAGTCGACATAGAACACTGCCGCCAAATTGCGATGAATGCCGGATGTCACTTTACTGAGCGACAACTTGATGTGGTCGGGTAAACCCAGTTTAATTTGAATAACATCATAAACAAAAGGGGAGTATTATTTAGTTAAACAATTCATGCTAATATTAGCGTCCGCTTCACATAAGTGTAATTTGGCGAAATTTTTACAAACAAAGTTGGCGCAATGTTTAAACGAAAAAACACCATTTCAAGTGCAATACCGCTCATTGCTTCAGTCCAAGATATACATTGGTCTCGCACTCATATTTTATCGCTCGCAAGCCAAATCATATTACTGATTATTGGTCTGTTTATTGCGACTAATATGATTATTAATATGGGAGAGCGTAGACTACAAGAAGACTGGGCAGGTCAGCGTTATAGCGAGCTGCAAACGGTTGCGTCTTTAGCATCTGACAAAATGAGTTTTTTACAGTTTAGAACTCAAACCTTTGCCAACGGTGAATTACTGCGCCAATATTTATCAAGCCCAAGCGAAGAACAGAAACAAAAGCTGTTTCAAAGTTGGGACTCACTCACTAAGCATATTCCTGAACTACTCGGTTTAGCGCTTTACGATCCGCAAGGCAAACTTAAATTTGCTACCTCAAGTAATTTTGAAGGACTGACACTTCCTCCTAAATTATTAAAAGGGAGGAGTGCGATGGGCGGAGGTGAAATTTTCTCTTCTGATATGGCTTTTATTCCTATAGATGGCAAGTTGGAACCTTATATTTTTCAATTGGCCTGGTTAGAGAATCCTGATCAATCGATTAATGGCTATTTGGTCACCTACAACTCTGTTACGCGTTTATTGGACACGATTAAACCAGCGTTTTTTAATCCTAATTCACCGCTTTTACTCTTGGACCATCAAAGCTTTTTGTATGCAGGTGCGAACCAGTCAAATCCGCTCACCAACATGCCTGATACTTTAGGGGCAAGCTTAAAGCAGACTCATCCAGAGCTATGGCAATCAATGGCGATGAATAATTTTGGCCAATATCACAGTAAAAACTCCACTTTTGTATATTTAAAAGTTGAGCTAACAGGTCAAAATGAAACCAAGCGGGAGTATTTCTTCTTGTCGTATATTCGCCATCAAGATATCGCCACGCGTTTTGAACAATGGACCATTGTATTAGTGATCGCCAGCATTTTTATTGCCTTACTCGGGGTGGGATTAATCGTGTTCCGCTATCGCTACTTAATGGAGCGCAAAGCACGGCACAATAGTATTCGTTTATCCAATGGCTTATTCAATACCGAGCTGAGCTACGCGATTACGAACGACAGCGGAAGGATTTTAGGCATTAATGAAAGTGCAGCTAACTCTTTACATTACCAATTAAAAACCTTAACGGACCGCAGTTTACAGCGGGTATTAAATCTTACCGATGATAAATTTAATGAAATTACCAATATTCTCTATGAAAAACAGTGTTGGTCTGGCTGCATAGGCTTAGATGACGACAACCACCAAATTAATATTCATATTCATCGAGAGTCTTTATCGCCGTCTGAACATTACTGGATTGTGGTGTTTAACGACATCAGTGAATTAGTAGCGAGTCGTCAACTGGCATTTTTAAATCAATTGCTCAGTGATGGTGCTATCGCAGCAGCCTTGACAGATGCACAAGGTAAAATGATTAGCTGTAACCATTGTTTTGATGGATTAATGAAATTACATGGCGATCATCAACTTGATATAGTCGCACTACTGGGTCATGAAATTAGCAATGTCTGGGGAAATATCCTAACCCAAGTGACTCTTCAAGGTGAGTGGCAAGGTCAGGTGTCACCTTTTGAAGAAAGCCGATTCAATAAAAACTTAAAAGTCACCATTAACGGCCACCTTTCCTTAGAAGGCGATATTGAATACTTGATTTTTACGGTTGAAACCAACGCCCCAGCGCCTATGCATAGTCCGGCAATCATGTCATCAAAGAGCAATATGGTGATGAGAATGGTTGATTTAGAAAACCATTTTAATAATACCAGTGAAAATATTAAGTTCAGCTCAAGTTTGATGGTGATGGATATCAACCCAGAAGGTATTTTCAATAATATGGGTGATATTAGCCAGTTAGAAAAACGACAACAGGATATTGAAACTCAGTTGTTAATTGATTTGCCACCCAGTTATCAATTAGCCCATTTGCAGCTAGGTAAACTAGTGCTATTTTTACCCAAAACAGATGCCACTCATACACACTTATTTGCTATAAAAACCCTCCAAAATCTAGCCAGTCATCAGTTAGATGAAGGCATCAACATTGGGATTGCGGGTTATTTAGAAAAACAAAGTTTAGAGCAGTATCTAGCTAACGCGGATGTCGCCCTTAAACGTGCTAAGCAATCTGGCGATCAAAATATTTGTCAGGCATTTACCCGAACATCAACCTTCGATTTTGGCAATACAAGTATGTACTAAACGGCTATTAGTCCTGCTCAATCGTGAATGGATTTATGTTGTCGGGTAACTTGCTTTCGGTGATTTCGATAATGCTTGAGCGATTCATAGTCACTTTAAATCGAGCATATTCTGCAGGTGCTTTACCGTCTTTCAGTACCGCGACTAAATTGAGTTGATAGCGACGTTCAACCGACTCATTACTAATTTTCCCATCCGATTCGTGGTAAATCTTTGCTTTGCCACGCTCAAGGTGGCGAGCAAACGGCACAAGGTTAAAGTTAACTTGCTCCTGAATTTGCGAGTACCCCGCCTCAAAGGGTTTATTGGTTACTTTGGTGGCAATACGATAATGCAATACCGTTGTATCCACCTTGTTTTGGCTGTGACGATGTTTCATAATTTCTGCCACATTTTTAGGGATGTCCTGAGGGCGAAGAAACTCAAGCCAAACTAATTGCTTAGCCACTACGGCCTGAGTTGTTGTGTCACGTAAGATCCTGCTCCAACGTGGACGACCGCGCTGAACGATACGCCACATGACATTTCTAATGTCTTCTTTAAAGATTTCACGAAACCCATAAATGACTGCGAGTGTTAGCAATAACGTCAGGGTTAAACCATTAAAAAAGCCCTGAGCTTTGAATATCAAAGCGGATACCACCAACATAACTAAGCCAGTTGCCAAACCAGTAACAAACTTTTTTAAGCCTACACCGAGCGGCTTTAACTCTTCCTTTAACACCACCCCTTGTTGAATTAATCTTCGTAGCAACAGCATTTTATTTGAAATACGATTGGCATCTTGTCTAGTGCTTGTTGAATTGTAGCGTTTTTCCACTTCACGGTAATCATTTTCGCTACGGCATAGCGCAATGACTTTTTCAGAAATATCACTGTGTTCAGCGCTACGCGGTCCATGCGCCAAGGTTTTTAGCAGTTGTTGTTCGCAAAACCAGGACAGATAATTATCCGCATGTTCAAAGTAAGATTTCCACTTTTCTTCACTCGGTTCATTACGGCGGAATTTCTTCAATAACTGTGCGACTTGTTCACTTAAATCATTCAGTGCAGGGTAAAAATCCTGAGACTCTGATTTTTGACGTAACTCTTTAGCATCGGTCTCAATTGCTACTGCAAATTGGTAGGCAAATAAATTAAGGTATAAACGAAACTCTTCTAAAGTGCGTTTATTTAAGCTGGCAAAACGTGATTGCACTAGAGGTAAGTGCAGCCCTTTAGAGTAATATGAACGACGCCCCACAATTCCACTATGGTAATAGGCTTCTTCATCTAACGTCTTACTGTCAATCCACATCTCACTGGGCAAGAAAAAATATAAATCAAAAGAACGTTGATCACCCGTTTCCATTTGGTGACTAAATTTTACTGAAAGCGCTTCTTCCTGTTTAACTTTTACCTTTGCCACAAAGCTACTCTATTGCCAATTACGATAGCCTAATCTTACTATAGTTCTAATAATTCTTTTATAGGATTCAATGAATTTACGTTAACCCGCAACTATCTTCAGCCTGAGTATCAATACAATAAGTTGCAGGCCCACAATTGGTTGCTCGGAGAGAATTTGATCACCAAGAAGTGACGCGCTAAATCGGCATCTAATATTTGAATACTTTGAGGGAATAATTGGCCAATTTTCAAACTGTCTAGATTAAGTTCATGCAAAAGATATTCATTCAAGTGGCTAACGTCTGAAAATTTATAATCTGTCATATTCAAGGTGTAATCATAGGTAAGTGAACCAGTATGTAACGCCAATAATTCTCCTTCAAATACAGCATACTCACGAACATTGTCCTCAAATGCTGAATAATATGTCAAAGACAACCTGCCACCTTCTTCAACAAGATGCAGTAACATATCACCATGCTGTATTTCTGCTGTAGGTTGCTTTGATAAGTTAAATGCACTGGCCTGACATTGAACATCATACATGTGTATTTCCGTAAACCAGGTTAACTTTATCATTAGTAAAGTAAATAAAACTCCCACAATACAGAGTCCGCCTTTAAGACTAAATTGCTTAAATCGGCTGTGTTTAATCACAGATATGCACCTCTTTGAGCCATTCTGCGCTTAGCCACTTTTGATCTAAATATGCGCGGGACAATTTCACATTATGATAAAGCCAAGAAGCATCAGTTTGCTGTTTCATCACGAGACTAAAACTGAGTTTGTCACTGGATAAAGCTAAAGTAATAGATTGCCAAATTATCGCATCACAGCTTTTTATATGTTTGACAATAAAATCAATTTTTTCATTTAGTTTATGCTGCTCATCATCCGCTGCATAAACTAATAACTGGGTTAGTCCCCCCTGTTTTGACAGAATTTGTTCAGAATAATCGGCTTTAATATAACTTGTGGTTGATAAGCCAGAGTAAGCATAAACACAACCCGCTATTACCAATAGCATAACTATTAAATACTTGCTGTAGGACATAGGGCCTAGAGGAGACATCATTAAGCTTGAAGGTTGAGATGTGGCATTTTTATAAAGGATAATCCCCTGTTCGGGAATATACTCTAACAAACTAGCATGCTCTTTACCTAAAAACTGAATGAATGAATCAACAATTTTTATCATGGTAGTACGATTCATACTTGGCAACTCTAGCTGATGAATGGATACAACTTGGCCACGATGCAGAACAAGTTGTTCCAACACCCAATATTCTTGATCATTCAATGGCCACGAGATGTCTTTTGATTGATCAATTAATTGTTTGTTCTGTCGGTCAAACCAACAGCAGCCAATTTGCATATCATGATCTCTAAAAGGGTTAACCAACAAAAGTCAGTTTTTCGGTTATTTAATACAAGTAAAGAGCGCTAGCACACGGTTTAACAATTTCAGAATGACTGCCTTTATCGAATGCGCTCTCCCTTAACGTAAACAACATTGTGCACCTATTTAAAATTAAAAATCGTGAACTTAAGCGCGAAAAATAAATAACTTAAGCAACAAAATGTATCGCTTCTGTCTTATGTTAGCGCGACATTGATAGTTCAATCGTTTTTCTATCTCTTCCCACCTTTTCGCTTAAGGGCACGCAATAACGATGCTTACTCCTAAAGAAGCAAATTGTTTAAAAGCGATATTGGTTGGCTCTATTAACCAACAACGAGCGCTTATTACTAAAAGCAGTAATTTGGATGCAACAGAAGAACTTGAAACCAAGCTTATTACTCGTGTATCTGCCCACAATAAAATAAAAGTAATACTGAATAAATTTCAAAATACTCCGCAGTCAGTGACTATGCCTCGAGTGTTGGTTGTTGATGATGCTGAATCTATGATTGGGATAACCTGCCCCATTTTATCGGAAATGGGGTTTAGAAAAGTCGACAGCGCCAATAGTGCTGAAAAAGCGTTAACGAAACTTATTGAAGCCGCAGATGAGGAATCGCCTTTTCACTTAGTATTAACCGATTGGGAAATGGAAGATGAATCTGGATTAGATTTATTAAAAAACATTCGAATTCATGAAAAGCTGTTAGAAACCGATGTCTTTATTGTCAGCTCTCATGGGGAACAAGCCATTATTCTTAAAGCAATTCAAGCTGGAGTTACAGGCTATATGTTAAAACCTATCAATTACAACGTACTGGCTAAAAAGCTATCGGGATACTTGCCTGAACAAGATGATGCTGCTGACAAGAATAATGACATCACCCCCAAAATTAGTGCATCGGGACAAGCAGTCGTGCCAAGCAAGAGCAAATAACACTTACTCTGCAGTAATTAAGGTGACTATGAAAGTGGCTTGCTGTTGTTAAAACAATAAAACCAGCTTTCGCTGGCTTTATCAATTGACTCAAACCACACTAGAATGAATATAGCAGTGTCATGTTGGTTTCAGTATCAGTGCTTTCTTTGCCTTCTAATGGCTCACTGTTATAACGAACAACCACAGCAAACTTCATTGCCAACGCGCCGACAATACTCGCTGTTAACGAGGTTTCAGAACGCGCATCTAATTTATCACCCCAGTCGGCAACAAAACGCTGTTGAAACTTTGATGAATCACT
Source organism: Shewanella holmiensis (assembly GCF_025370255.1). GTDB lineage: Bacteria > Pseudomonadota > Gammaproteobacteria > Enterobacterales > Shewanellaceae > Shewanella > Shewanella holmiensis. The sequence goes on along the minus strand of NZ_JAMTCD010000017.1, from coordinate 73,523 downwards.
GATTTTAGTCTCAAAGTTTACCACGCCGTGGGCAACCACGCTGTCGGTAGACTCATAGCCTTCAATCAGGGCGGTTTCAGTGTCTAAACGCTGATAGATATAACCTGGACCGATTTCCGCTTTTAAAGAAGTATCTGCATTATCAATGAATCGATGACCATAACCCGCTGAAGTCGTCGAGGTAAAATCGTAACCCGTAAAAGGATCTAATTCGTAGTTGGTATTAGCAAACAGGTAGCTGCGATCATTAATTTGATAATCACCCTGAACACCAACAAAGAAACGCTTAGCGGTGACTTCATCAGTGTCTTCTTTATAAAGTCCTTCAAATAGGTATTGGTTTTCCCAATTACCTAGCTCATGCTTCATGTCCAAACGCGCTTTATAAGATGAAGTATCCGTATTACCGGTTGTTAAGGTTGCCCCTAATTCAGCATCTGCAGCAAATGTTTTATTACCCTCGACAAAATCAGCACCGGCGAAGGCGGTACATGGCATAACCAATGATATTGCAGCAGTTAATAGCAACTTTCTCATGTTATCTGATCCTTTATTTAACAATTAATCCCCTCAAAATCGCGGTCATGTTAACACTTTAGTGGCCAAAATGAAAAACTCACTACCAAGAAAACGAATATTCTTTAGGGGGTTAAGGATGGTCCAGAACTAAACTTTTAGTTTGCCAACGACCACTGCGCCAACGCCAAAGCATAGCAAGGCCTCTCACCCACTCATCAATAGCTAAAGCAGTCCACACTCCGACGAGTCCGTACTCTAAATGCACCCCTAACCAATATGCTCCCGGAACAGCAATACACCACATGGAAAATACGCCAACAAAAAATGGGAATTTCGCATCACCGCTAGCGCGTAAAGCATTTATTACCACAAGGTTAAAGGTTCTACCGGGCTCCATAAATAAAGTTAAAATGAACAAAGGCGCAACCAGTTGTAGTACGTCTCTCTCGTCAGTAAACCATGATACTAAGTATTCTCCATATATCGCTGCTAACGCCGCAACGGAAGTGGTGACTATCAAGCCAATTTTTAAGGCTCGATATAATTGCGCCTCAGCAGCCTTAATCGCTTTGGCTCCAACTAAATGACCAATGATAATTTCGTTGCCGATCCCGATAGACAAACCAAATAACAAAATGAACATGCAGATTTGAAAATACAAAGATTGCGCGGCTAACGCTTTATCGCCCATCAAACCGACAAAAGAAGTCACCACCAAAAATTGCAACATCCAAGACAAGTTTTCGCCGGCTGCAGGCAGACCAATATGGAACACTTTTTTAAGCATTTTCCATTGAGGCTTAACAATTGAAGGAATATGTAGGCGTATGCTGGTATAGCGAACAAACAAGAATAACATAATGCACATGCCAATAACTCGGCCAGTAACAGTGCTAATAGCCACCCCTGCAACGCCCATTTGAGGTAAACCAAACCAGCCATATAAAAGCAATAAATTTCCACTGAAAGTAATGATATTCATCGCCAATGTAACCCACATAGCCTGCTGCGTATGCCCATGGGCGCGCATCGCTCCTGCAATGCACATAGCAACGGCTTCAGGTACCAAGCACAAGCCAACAATTTGCAAATACAACTTACCGTCGACCAATAGATGCTCAGGTAAATTCATTAAGGACAACATGGTACTTGCGCCGGTAATGATCCCTAATGCAGCAACAACACCCACCCCTAAATTAAATCCAATCGATGAGTAAACTACATCTCTGGCAGCTTGTTTATTCTTAGCCCCTAAGTATTGTGTAATAACCACGCTGGCACCTATGCTGACAAAACTGAATAGGGTAATAGCCAACTCAAATACCATATTACCAACAGATAATGCCGCTACGCCTTGGTAAGACACGTGGCTGATCATAAATGTGTTTAACGCAGCGGTCAGAAAATGCAACGCAAAATCAATGAACAATGGCCATGTAAGGGCAAAAAGTTTGAGGGGTTTATCTGTCGTTGTTTGCATAACAAAGTCACTTTAACGATATAAAAAAGAAATTTAACTACATTGTGCCAAAGCCACTAGCACGATATCACGCCATAACGGTTGAGCGATTAGCCTATTTGGGACGATATTTTGAAGGCGGCGATGATGCGCCATTTTGTATAAAAATACAACAGACTTGGTAGTGAACTTTCATGTAAATTAACCCAACAAAAAGCCCGTTTAACTCACGTTAAACGGGCTTTAACATCAACTAATACTGAGTATATAAACACTTAACCAATCATTAGCTGAAGATTAGTTATTGATTTTTGGGTCTAACTCGCCTGATTGATAGGCTTTATACATAGCTTGTAAAGACTTAGGCTTAATTTTTGAAGCCATACCCGCACAACCAAATGCTTCATAGCGTGTAGTACAGATGTCAGCCATTGCTTCCATAGACGCTTTTAAGAATTTACGAGGGTCAAATTCTGCTGGGTTTTCTGCTAAGAATTTACGCACTGCACCTGTTGATGCTAAGCGTAAATCAGTATCAATGTTCACTTTACGCACGCCATGCTTAATACCCTCAACAATTTCCTCTAAAGGAACACCGTAAGTTTCAGGGATAGCACCACCGTACTGGTTGATAATCTGCAGCCATTCTTGTGGGACCGAAGATGAACCATGCATAACCAAGTGAGTGTTCGGAATGCGCGCATGGATTTCTTTAATGCGGTCAATACGTAATACATCGCCAGTAGGTTTACGGCTGAACTTGTAAGCGCCATGGCTAGTGCCGATTGCAATCGCAAGAGCATCAACATGGGTATCGGCCACAAACCGTGCCGCTTCTTCAGGTGTGGTTAACAGTTGATCATGGCTTAAAATACCTTCTGCACCAACACCATCTTCTTCGCCAGCCATACCTGTTTCTAAGCTACCTAAACAGCCAATTTCACCTTCTACTGACACACCACAAGCATGAGCAAAAGCGACAGTACGACGAGTCACATCAACGTTGTACTCATAAGATGCTGGGGTTTTACCATCTGCCATTAATGAGCCGTCCATCATAACTGATGACATACCCAACTGAATAGAACGCTGACAAATATCGGGATCTGTACCGTGATCTTGGTGAATACACACTGGAATATCTGGATACTGCTCAAGCGCAGCAGCCATCAAATATTTTAAAAACTGAGGGCGAGCATACTTACGCGCACCCGCTGATGCTTGTACGATAACAGGGCTATCTGTCGCTTCAGCAGCTTGCATAATCGCACGCATTTGCTCAAGGTTGTTTACGTTGAAAGCAGGAACACCATAACCATGCTCTGCAGCATGGTCTAGCATTTGTCGTAGAGAGATAAGAGCCATTTTGTTCTCCAATTATAGGGTGATTACTCACCTAGGTCGCTATGTTTTGGATGGATTTTTATATTCCTTAAACTGCAAAATGCAGTTTAAGGAACGGTTTTTTCTAATAATTATTATTTTATCGCTTAACGCTTATTTTGCGCCACGTTGCTCTAGCATTTCAACAGCAGGTAGCTTTTTACCTTCAAGAAACTCAAGGAAAGCGCCACCGCCAGTTGAAATATAGGAAACTTTATCTGCGATATTGTATTTATCCACTGCCGCTAACGTGTCACCGCCGCCTGCAATAGAAAAGGCTTTTGATTCTGCAATCGCCATCGCGATGCGCTCTGTACCTTTACCAAATTGATCAAACTCAAACACGCCAACCGGGCCATTCCACACAATGGTGCCAGCCTGTTCAATAATTTTAGCTAAGGCTTCTGCGCTATCTGGACCAATATCAAAAATCATATCGGTATCAGATACATCACTTACCGCTTTTAGCGTTGCGGTTGCTGTTGGGCTAAACTCACTCGCGACAACGACATCCGTAGGCACAGGAATATCTGCACCACGGCTTTGCGCATTGGCAACCAGACGTTTTGCTTCATCAAGTAAATCGGCTTCGTATAATGATTTACCCACATTGTGACCCGCTGCAGCGATAAAAGTATTAGCAATACCGCCACCGACAACAAGCTGATCAACGATAGTAGATAAACTTTCAAGTACCGTTAACTTAGTGGATACTTTTGAGCCACCAACAATCGCCACTAATGGACGAGCAGGATTATCCATGGCTTTAGCTAATGCATCTAACTCTTGAGCCAATAACGGGCCTGCACATGCGATTGGCGCATATACACCCACACCATGGGTTGAAGCTTGGGCACGATGAGCTGTACCGAAGGCATCCATGACATATACATCACATAAAGCAGCCATTTTCTTTGCTAAGGCTTCGTCGTTTTTCTTTTCCCCAGGATTGAAGCGTACGTTTTCAAAAACAACAACTTCACCTACTTTAGCATCAACACCATCAAGGTATTCATTAGCCAAACGCACTGGGCAATCAAGTGCTTTCACCAGGTAATCCACTACTGGTTGTAATGAAAACTCAGCATTAAACTCGCCTTCAGTTGGGCGACCTAAATGAGACATCACCATTACAGCAGCACCTTTTTCAAGTGCAAGTTTAATTGTTGGTAATGCTGCACGTAAACGAGCATCACTAGTGACTACGCCATCTTTAACGGGTACGTTTAAATCTTCACGAATAAGCACACGCTTATTTTGTAGATCTAAATCCACCATATTGATAATTGCCATAATTAGCCTTTCCTCATAAATGTAAAAATAAAAACAAAATGGGTGTAAACCGCCGATAACTATCCACGGTTAATCAATCGTTGCCGCCTTCACGTTTTAGGCATCAAAATAACTGCAATATGTTATTGCCCTGAATGTTTAGCTTGAATCATCGCCAAGCTGGTGTCGAGCATGCGGTTGGCAAAACCCCACTCGTTGTCACACCATAAGAGTAATTTAACCAAATGACCAGCACTCACACGGGTTTGGGTTCCATCGACAATACTCGAACGCGGATCATGGTTAAAATCACATGATACAAGCGGCTCATCCGTATAGCCTAAAATGCCATTAAAACTGCCGTTAGAGGCCAATGCTAACATGTGATTGACCTGTTCAATATCAACCTTTTTATCCAAGGTAACGGACAAGTCGATGGCGGTCACATTAATGGTGGGCACACGTACTGAAATAGCTTCAAACATATCTTTCATATGTGGCAATATGCGCTCAATTCCTCGGGCAAGCTTGGTATCAACCGGAATAATTGACTGACCCGCTGCGCGAGTACGACGTAAATCATCGTGATAAGCATCAATGACTTGTTGATCGTTCATTGCTGAATGAATAGTAGTAATAGCACCACTTTTAACACCAAAATGCTTATCTAACACCGCTATCACCGGCACGATACAATTAGTGGTACATGACGCGTTCGACACAACTGTATGCTCTGGACGCAATAAATCATGATTAACACCATACACAATGGTGCCATCAACATCTGCAGAAGAAGGATGAGAAATGAGTACTTGCTTAGCACCTGCTTGAATATGTACTTCACATTCTTGACGATCATTTAAGCTACCTGTCGCTTCGTAAACGATATCAATATCCAACTCACCCCATGGCAATAAACTCGGATCGGGTTGATTTAGCAATAAAATCGCATCATCACCAACGATAAGGTAATTGTCTTTCAAACTGACTTGATGTTGGAAGCGACCATGGGTGGTATCGTACTGGGTGAGGTGGCAAATGGCTGCTGGTTTTGCAAGCTCATTGATTGCAACAATTTGAATCTGCTGGCGTTTACCTGATTCATACAGGGCTCTAAGAATAGACCGACCAATACGACCATAACCATTTATTGCAACTCGAATCATTCTATTCCCAGCATAAAAAGATAAGTTAATAAGGCAGAAAAATAAAAACGACCCACACTGAAAGTGTAGGCCGCTTTATTATACACAATTAAGCACTTAACATATAAGTGATAATTTGAGTAAGTGACACAACTGCTTATTATGCTAATGCGTTAACTTTGTTAACCACATTTTCAACAGTAAAGCCAAAGTGCTTCATTAAATCGCCACCAGGTGCTGACTCGCCGAAAGTTGTCATACCAACAACGTCACCACCAAAGCCAACATACTTGTACCAGTAATCAACGTGTGCTGCTTCAATTGCTACACGCTTAGTCACAGCTTTTGGTAATACTGACTCTTTATAAGCAGCATCTTGCTTGTCAAACACGTTAGTTGAAGGCATAGAAACTACGCGAACTTTTTTACCTTCATTTGTCAATGCTGCCGCTGAATCTAGCGCGAGCTGCACTTCGCTACCGGTTGCAATTAAAATCACATCTGCAGTACCTTCACAATCAGAAAGTACATAACCACCTTTAGCCACGTTTGCTAATTGCTCAGCGCTACGTGCTTGTGCTTTTAAGCCCTGACGGCTAAAGATTAGCGAGGTTGGCGACTTACGAGTTTCAATTGCAGACTTCCACGATACTGCGGTTTCAGCAGCATCACATGGACGCCATACCGTCATGTTTGGTGTCATACGTAAGTTAGCTAGCTGCTCAACCGGTTGGTGAGTTGGACCATCTTCACCTTGACCAATTGAATCATGGGTGTAAACGAAAATGTTTTGAATACCCATTAATGCCGACATACGTACCGCATTACGCGCGTATTCCATAAACATCATGAACGTTGCACCATAATTGATGAAACCACCGTGAAGTGATGCACCATTCATAATACCGCTCATACCAAATTCACGTACACCGTAATAGATGTAGTTACCCGCTGGATCGTCTTGAATACCTTTAGAACCAGACCATAGCGTCAGGTTTGAACCCGCTAAGTCAGCGCTGCCGCCTAAAAGTTCTGGTAACATTTCACCGAAGAAACCAATCGAGTTTTGTGAGGCTTTACGGCTAGCAATCCCTTCAGCTTTGTCTTGGCATTGCTGAATAAATGCTTGTGCTTTAGCTTCAAAATCTGCTGGTAAATCACCGTTTAATACACGACGTTCAAATTCAGCTGCCAATTCAGGTTCAGCAACTTTATAGGCTGCAAATTTTTCATTCCATGCATTTTCATTGGTATTGCCAGCGTCTTTAGCATCCCAACCTTTGTACACATCGGCAGGGATTTCAAATGGTGCATGCGGCCAACCGAGAAATTCACGTGCAGCTGCAATTTCAGCATCACCTAATGGTGCACCGTGACAATCGTGGCTACCAGACTTGTTTGGCGAACCAAAACCAATAATGGTTTTACAACAAATCATTGTTGGCTTATCAGTTACCGACTTAGCTTCTTCAATGGCAGCGCGAATTGCGTCGCTATCATGGCCATCAACATTAGCAATAACGTGCCAGCCATATGATTCGAAACGCTTCGGGGTATCATCGGTAAACCAGCCTTCAACATGACCATCGATAGAAATACCGTTGTCATCCCAAAATGCAATAAGCTTACCTAAACCTAAAGTACCTGCTAATGAACAAGCCTCATGTGAAATGCCTTCCATTAAACAACCGTCACCTAAGAAACAATAAGTGAAGTGATCAACGATATCAAAACCAGGGCGGTTAAATTGTGCCGCTAGGGTTTTCTCTGCAATAGCCATACCAACTGCATTACTGATACCTGCGCCCAATGGGCCTGTGGTCGTTTCAACACCTGGTGTATAACCATATTCTGGGTGACCCGGTGTTTTTGAATGTAATTGACGGAAGTTTTTAAGCTCTTCGATAGGCAATTCATAACCAGAAAGATGCAGTAGAGAGTAGATAAGCATTGAGCCATGGCCGTTAGACAAAATAAAACGGTCACGATCAGCCCAATTAGGGTTATTCGGGTTGTGCTTTAAAAAATCATTCCATAACACTTCAGCAATATCTGCCATACCCATAGGTGCGCCTGGGTGTCCTGAATTGGCTTTTTGAACGGCATCCATACTTAACGCACGAATTGCGTTTGCGAGTTCTTTACGAGATGACATGCTCTCTCCTGCTTGTTGATGAGGTCTAGCGGGCAATTGTGAGGGGATATTTTCCCCTACTAGGCGACTGGACGCAAATTAAAATTTACACGGCAACTCCGCTATTAACAGTAATCGCATTTAGAGAGCGATTAATGTTCAAAAAACACGCTAAATTACCATGTATAAGAAAATATATTGAAGCCATTGAATTGATTATGGCAGCTAAAGATGCATTTTTATTATATTGATATTGTTTCGTTATCTATCCATCCCCTTATTTTAAAATGACATAAAATATAATGAAGTCTTTAAATTTCAGATTGTTAATTGCGCAATATATAAAACAGGTAAATTTCACTTAATATTATTTTTTGCTGCATTGCACAATTCTGAGCATTAATTCGTATAGAGGGGTGTTATCAGATTAAATTTCGACTAGAATAGACGTCTAGACGTATAAAACTTTTATTTTTTATCAGCAAACGACGAGATTTTCCCACTATGGCAAAGCACTTGTTCACTTCTGAATCAGTTTCAGAAGGTCATCCAGATAAAATCGCCGATCAGATTTCTGATGCGGTATTAGACGCAATCCTTGAGCAAGACCCGAAAGCTCGTGTTGCGTGCGAAACCTATGTTAAAACAGGCATGGTATTAGTGGGCGGCGAAGTGACCACCTCTGCTTGGGTTGATATTGAAGAAATTACCCGTAAAACGGTTCGTGAGATTGGTTATACGCACTCAGATATGGGCTTTGATGCCGATTCTTGTGCAATCTTAAATGCGATTGGCAAACAGTCTCCAGACATCAACCAAGGTGTTGACCGTAGCGATCCTGCTGAGCAAGGCGCTGGTGATCAGGGATTAATGTTTGGTTATGCAAGCAATGAAACTGATGTATTGATGCCAGCTCCAATCACGTATGCACACAAATTAGTGAAGCGTCAATCAGAAGTGCGTAAAGACGGTACTTTACCTTGGTTACGCCCTGATGCAAAAAGCCAGGTTACCTTTGCTTATAACGAAGGTAAAATCGTTGGTATTGATGCAGTTGTGTTATCAACCCAACACAAAGAAGAAATCAAACAAGCTGACTTAATTGAAGCTGTGATGGAAACCATCATCAAGCCAGTATTACCTTCACAATGGTTAAATAAAGAGACTAAATTCTTTATTAACCCCACAGGTCGTTTTGTTATTGGTGGCCCTGTTGGTGACTGTGGATTAACCGGTCGTAAGATCATTGTTGATACCTACGGCGGCATGGCACGCCATGGCGGCGGTGCCTTCTCTGGTAAAGATCCTTCAAAAGTTGACCGCAGCGCGGCTTATGCTGCTCGTTATGTTGCTAAAAACATCGTTGCTGCTGGCTTAGCCGATCGTTGTGAAATTCAAGTATCTTACGCTATTGGTGTGGCAGAACCGACGTCAATCAGCATTGAGACATTTGGTACCGGCAAAGTATCTGAAGAAGTGTTAATCAAACTAGTGCGTCAACACTTCGAACTGCGTCCTTATGGTTTAACAGCAATGCTAGATTTGGCTCGTCCTATCTATCAGCAAACCGCTGCATATGGACACTTCGGTCGAGAAGGCTTCCCATGGGAAGCGACTGACAAAGCAGAAATATTACGCGCAGACGCCGGACTATAATTCTTGGTATTTGCATCATAAAAAAACCGCTATTATGGCGGTTTTTTTATGAATAAAATTTAGCGGCAGTAACCTTTCGAATGTCATGTTGATCATAAAAGATCTACAGCTTCACACTAACAATGATCGAAGTGCGCACTTTCAATACACATAAATCCAACCTGTTGCATGCTCATCACAGGAACGTTTATTTCATTTATCATTTCAAGTGACTTCTTATTACACTCGTCCACCAAGCTTAAACCCACCTGATATTGATTTAATTTACCGCAATCAATCCAGTAGTCTAACCATTTAACTCCATAGTGCTTAACTGATCTTGCCTCATCGCCAGTCAGCAAAATAATTTCTGCCGCTTGAAACTGTTGCCCATGGGCGGCTAACACCGACACCACTAACTTGGCATTATCAAACGCGCTCAAGCGAAGTCCAAGATAAGGTTCGAATAAAGTTTCGAATTGGTCTGACATATTCAACCCCATCATCTAAAGTTAAGGCAACTTTCGCAACAACAGATAAAAATCTCGTTGCTGAAAACCAAAATAATCCACAACTTGCATATCTGCATATTGGGTGTGAGCCTTAAAAGAACGCCCATTGTCCTCGGCAATGTAAGCCACTAAATAGCGGCTTTTATTTTTGGTAGCAAGGACAAGTTGGTTAACTAACTGCGCAAATATGCCTTGGCCACGATAAGGCTCAGCAATCCAAATCGGCCCATATTGAAGGCTATTCTCTTGATTTATCCTCAGTGGCAAACCATCTTGATCTGTTTCAAGTGAAGGCAATTTTTGAATTATTTTTTGATACAAAGCTTGCTTAGCAAAAAATCGCCATTGAGCCGCTATCACATAGCCAATAATATTAGCCCCATCTAATGCCAAAATAATCCAGTGCTGATTAATCAATTGCGTTAATTGGATTGGTGTTAACCCCTGCCCTTGAAGACTTGGATCATGCCGAGATAATTCAGCATTAACGTGTTGACGTTCCAGTTCAACTAACTGAGGCACATCTGTTAAATTGGCTTTGCGATATTGAATCACTGTTTATCCTGAGGTTTTTCTGCTGGCTGATCTGTTGATTTTTCCGGTGATGGTTGAGCATCAGCATCTGATGATGGCAATGATTGGCTATCTTGATTTTTTGCCCACTGGATCATTAATGCCACAGGGAAAGGCGCCATCATCACTAAGCCGATACCGATACAGCTGGCGACAATCAGCATGCCTTGTGCTCGAAGACTGGTATCGGTGAAAAGATGCAAATAACATCCGAGCATTAATAGCATGGAACCGAGATAATGAAGTAACTTTAACGCTTTAATCATGCTGGTTTCTCACTAATAGACTGAAGACGAGTTATCACTTTGCCACAGTATCAAGTAGAATAGCCTCAATTTGAATAATCTAGGCAAAAAAAGAAGTAAACATGATAAAGCATTTTTTAGGCGCAGCTGCAGTTATTTTCTCATTAAGCGCATGTCAAAGTCATACAGCAATCGATAATTCAACTTCATTAATTGGTTCGTGGCACATTGAATCAGTGTTGTCTGAACCAACCATAGATTACAGTCCGGCGAAATTAATTTTTAGTGAAAATGGCCAACTCAATGGCAATACCAGTTGCAATCCTTTTATGGGCAGTTACACATTCGAAAACAATGTCCTCACACTCACACCTGCGGGGACGACACGTAAAGCCTGTATTGAAGCACTCATGACCCAAGAGCAAAAAGTCATGCTAGCCATGCCGTTAGTCATATCAGCGTCAATTGCGCAGGGGAAATTACGCTTAGTTGATCAAAATAAAAAAACAATTATGGTATTAAGTAAGTTGACCTAGTAAACCATTTGCTACACTGTTAAAACGATTGATATTGAATTTTTATTCAGAAAAAGTGGGTTTTTCTTGACAAAAAAACCACTAGTATTCAAAATAAAGCGTTTTTCTGAATAACAACTATAAGATGAAAATACTATATGCCAACCACTAAAAATCAGGATGATCTGGTCAAAACCTTCAAAGCTATCTTAAAAGAAGAACGTTTTGGCAGCCAAAGTGAAATTGTTAATGCACTTCAAGCCGAAGGATTCGGTAACATTAACCAATCAAAAGTATCAAGAATGCTCAGTAAGTTTGGCGCGGTCAGAACCCGCAACGCCAAACAAGAAATGGTCTATTGTTTACCTGCTGAGTTAGGGGTGCCGACTGCAGGCAGCCCGCTTAAAAACCTTGTACTTGATGTTGACCATAACCAAGCGATGATTGTGGTAAGAACTAGCCCAGGTGCGGCACAATTAATTGCACGTCTATTAGATTCTATAGGTAAACCTGAAGGTATTTTGGGGACTATTGCCGGTGATGATACGATTTTCATCTGCCCTTCAAGTATCAAAACCATCGACGATACGCTTGAAACGGTTAAGTCATTATTTAACTTTAGTGAGTAATTGCTGCTAAAAATACCAATAAAAAAGCAATGCCTAGGCATTGCTTTTTTATTGGTAATACGCACATTGACTGTAATTAAACATTCCAAAAACCAGTACGTTAACTCACATTTTGCTACAAGCCCTATATTTACGCTTCATCCCACTGCATCAAAAAGTCCAATGATGGCGCAAAAAATGATGACCCCGTCAGCGCCTTAGTAAACTGCATTAAATGATCGTGATTACCATGTCCATCACCATAAATCATGCTGCGTAACATTTGCTCAAAATTATCGGGTGTTTTACAACTAGAGATAAACATGAGTCCCTGCTCTTTTACTGAGCCATAAGGCATACTTTGACGTAAAATTTCCATTGATGCACCATTAGCATCTTTTAAATTAACCCGCTTAATATGACTGGTTAGTGGCTTATCTTCGGATTCATATTCAATGTCATCTTGCTTGGTTCTACCAATGATATCTTCTTGTTTTTTAACTGGTAAACGATGCCATTTACTTAAATTGTGCGCATATTTTTGCACATGAATATAACTACCAGATTTAAACTCTGGATCTTCTTCAGCAACTAATGCCACTTGCTGACGATGACGCCCTTTGGGATTTTCAGTGCCGTCCACAAAACCGGTTAAATCGCGATTATCCATAAAGCGGAAACCACGCTCCTCTTCCACTAGCTCAACCAAGTCTTCAAACATTTGGTTAATTTCGTTGGCGACTAAATGTAAAATATCAAAGCGATCACAGCGAATATGCACAAACAAATCGTATTCAATCGCTGGCGCATCACGATTACCTTCATTCATTGAAGGAAAAGGCTTTAACAAGGCTGGACGGGCTTCTGGGTAATAGGTATCCCAAAAGTTAGCACCAATAGCCACAAAACCATTAAAAGCACTGTCAGCATACTGGTCGGTCAGTTCATAGATATATTGCGCGACACTGGCAATAGAAGGACGCAGTTGATCTTCAACGCCATCATTGGCATTAAACATTAAATAAATACTGTGTAAATTACCTTCGGCACAAATCCCTAATTGCTCGCGCGGCATAACCTGATTATCCATATTGAAACAAACCACCTACATTGTTATCGGTTTAAAAAATGAAAACTAAACACACAAGTCCAGTTACCGCTCAGTTGAATATTCTAAACCCATCATAATTTAACTTTTTGATCTGACACAATCAAAAAATAACCAAGGGGTGCGCTGGTGCAAATAAATTGACCTTTTGACCTGGTGACAGTTGTAACAGCTGGCTTCGAACTTCCAAACAATGCTCTTCAACTTTTACCCAATAATGGCATACTGTTCCAAGAAAACGTCGTTCGACAATCACGGCTAGCCCTTGTTCGTCAGCAACCAATTCAACTTGTTGAGGCCTGAGTAATAACTGCCCTTGATAATCAACAGGATAGTTTATAGACGCACTACTTTGCAACACGCCTATTGGGGATGATACTTCCATGCAACTATTTACAGTAACAGGTAAGTAATTACCTGCCCCTAAAAACTCAGCCACATATCTATCGTTTGGATGAGCATATAATTCTTCGGCTAAACCATGCTGAATAATACTCCCCTCTTTGAACAATGCCAGTTTATCAGCAAAAACAAAAGCTTCATCCTTACTGTGGGTTACAAATACCGCACTGACATTGCGTTGTTTGAGGATATTGCGGATTTCAAGCATCATCTCATTACGCACTTGCGCATCGATATTTGAAAATGGTTCATCGAGTAACAATAACTGTGGCTGATAAGCTAACGCACGAGCAATAGAGACACGTTGTTGCTGACCGCCAGACAGTTCATGCGGGTAACGCTGACTTAAGCCCGCCAATTTAACCAATTCGAGCATTTCATCTAAACGGGCTTGTCGCTCAATTTTATTCAAGCCTTTTACACCAAAAAGGATGTTATCAGCCACGGTAAGGTGCGGGAATAAGGCGTAATCTTGAAATATCATCCCAACACCACGTTGTTCACTTGGGATAAACACGTTATCACTGCTTAGCGCATCGCCATTTATCTTAATAGTCCCCTGACTGATCGGCTGTAAACCTGCAATAGCACGTAATAAAGTGGTTTTCCCACAACCACTTGGGCCGAGTAAGGCAACAATCTCACCTTGCTGTAAAGTTAAATTGAGTCCGTTTAAAATAACCTGTCCTTGGTAATCACTAAAGACATTTTCAATCGTAAGAGTCGACATATTAGCTCGTGTGCTCCAATGAACGGTTGAGATAAATTAACGGGATTAGTCCTACAAAAACAATCACAATAGCCGCTAATGCGCCATGTTCTAGTTTTTCATCGGACACAAACTGGAAAACATAGGTTGCTAGGTTTTCAAATCCTATTGGACGTAATAATAATGCTGCGGGTAGCTCTTTCATGCTTTCAATGAAAACAAGCAACGCGCCAGCCAATAATCCTTTGCGAAGTAAAGGTAAATGTACGCGCATTAGTAATTGTTTAGGCGTTTGCCCCATAGTGATACTTGCCATGTCTAATGAAGGTGAAATCCGTTTGTAACTGTTTTCAAGGCTACCAATCGCAATGGCTAAAAACCGCACAGTAAATGCAAAAACGATTGCTATTGCACTTCCAGTAAACACTAAACCTGGGCCTCTCGCCCCAAACCAATCATAAACATCGTTAATCGCAAAATCTAAATAGGTCAGCGGCACTAACACGCCAATGGCTAACACTGTGCCCGGTAACGCATAACCGGTACTGCTTAAGCGTGATGGCAATGAATCTGTTGAACGTGGGCTAACTCGGCGAACAAACATTAAAATGAGTGCTAACAATAAACAAATACCACTGACGACTATAGCAATATACAAGCTGTTCCAACTGTATTGCCAAAAACGGTCATCCCAGCTTTGATCGAAATATTCAATCGCATAACCTGTGAGCACAATAAAGGGCAATAAAAATGCTAGGAACAATAAGGCTGAACAATAAAACCAGGCACCAGCAGCTTTTAACCCATCAAGGCGATAGCGTTCAGCATCATTAAGCGCACTTTGTTTTTGGAATAATTCCTGTTTACGTCGAGCAAATCGTTCAACACCCACTAAGGTAAAAATCACTAACAACATGATTGCTGATAACTTAGCTGCTGCCGTTAAACTGCCATAACCTAACCAAGTATCGTAAACGGCAGTGGTTAAGGTTGGCACTGCAAAATAGCTAACCGTAGCGTAGTCGGCAGCGGTTTCCATCGCCACTAACGCAACCCCAACAGCTAATGCTGGACGCGACATAGGTAAGGCTAAACGCCAAAAACTGCGCCAGGGGCTACATCCCATGATACGTGAAGCATGTAATAAACTAGAAGATTGCTCCATGAAAGCTGTACGAGCAAGTAGATAGATATAAGGAAATAACACCAGTGACAGCATAATTGCTGCACCACCTAGACTGCGAATTGCAGGGAAATAATAATCATGTGGAGAGCTCCATTGAAACGCAGCTCTTAATGCACGTTGTACTGGACCTGCATAATCCAACATATCAGTGTAAACATAAGCGACAATGTAAGCAGGCATGGCTAGTGGCAATAGTAATAGCCATTGAAAATAACGCCGACCGGGAAATTCACATCTAGCGACAAACCAAGCGGCTGGCACAGCAATCAGTAATGAGCCGATTCCGACCAACAACATCAATAATAGGCTGTTAGCGATATAAGTGGGGAGTACCGTATCAAACAGGTGGCTAAAAACTGCTTCATCGGGAAATGCGGCTTGCACAATTAATGCAATAAGCGGCAGTATGACCACTGCCGCAATTGAGTAACCAGCAAGCGACCAGCTTCTGGTTAGACCTAAAATCATAACTACTATCCAGTTAAATCAATACGGCGTTATCCTGAACACCGTATCGAATGACAATGCAAAACTGGCTTTATATCAATATTGATATTAAAGATCGAACTTAACTTCATCTAACAGCTTCACTGCCGCTTGATGATTTTCCGCCAATTTATAAATAGGAAGTGAATCTGCTTTGAATTCCCCCCATGATGCCACAAGTTTCGATGGCTTAACATCCGCTTTTACTGGATATTCCATGTTAACATCAGCATAAGCTTGCTGAGCAACATTAGAAGTTAAAAACTCCATAAGCTTGATTGCATTATCTTTATTAGGTGAGAATTTAGCCAGCGCCATGCCTGATACGTTGATATGTGCACCGCGGTTATCTTGGTTAGGGAAGTTAATATAAACCGCTTCAGCCCAACTCTTTTGGTTCTCATCCATCATCATATTGCCATAGTAATAGCTATTACCAATGGCAAAGTCACACATTCCCTCTTTTACCGCTAACACTTGATCACGGTCATTACCTTGGGGTTTACGTGCTAAGTTAGCCTTCACGCCTTCTAACCACGTTTTTGTATCAGCTTCACCGTGGTGAGCAATCATAGATGCGACTAAAGCGACATTGTAAGGGTGCTTACCACTACGAGTACAAATTTTACCTTTGTATTCAGGCTTAGCAAGGTCCTCATAATTGATATCCACTTTACCTGTACGGTCTTTTGACGAATACACGTTACGAACACGCATTGTTAGCGCATACCATTCATTTTTAGGTGAACGGTAGACTTCAGGAATATTATTATTAATAACCTCGTTATTAACTGGAGACACTAAGTCTTTTTCAACTAGCTCCATTAAACGAGAGAAATCAGAAGTTAATACAACATCGGCGGGAGATAAACGGCCTTCGCGCGCAATACGTTCAGCAATACCATCTTTAGCAAAGACAACATTTACTTTGATCCCCGTATCTTGAGTAAATTGCTCTAAGATAGGTTCAACTAAAAATGCTTGTCGATATGAATACACAGTTAACGCATCGTCCGCCATTGCTGAGTTGGCTAAACATGCTAAACCTAAAATTGCTGCGCCTTTTACCATTTTCATTTTCACATTCTCCCTTGTCGTTAAGAACCTTTGAAAGCAATTAACATTAGCAATGATAATAATTATCAATCGCGCAAAGAGTAAATGATCGGCACTGAAGGAGCAAGTGCCTTTTGGGAAATTTGTATTGATATTGATTTAGATCACGTGATTTATTGAAGCTTAGGTGCTGCCCCCCCTAGTTGATTGAGTTTAAATCAACTAGGCGCGTTTATGCTTCTAATATATAACAAGCAATAATAGACTGATTGGTTACCAGTATTTTTCAACAGTAATTTGCCCAGGAGCTCGTCTTAAATTTTTAGCGAGTCCCAACTCTAATAGCACACTTTGCGCTTCGGTGATCATCCCTGGGTTACCACAAATCATCACTTGCGAATTTTCAGGATTTATATCTAATGCGGCTTTTTGTTGTAAAAGCCCACTTTGAATGGCTTCAGGGATCCTACAGGTTAGTGCATCTTCAAATGGTTCGCGGGTGACGATGGGGACAAACACAAACTGATGAGGATATTTGGCTTGTAGCTGTTTGATCAAGTCTAAGTAAGCCAGATCTTTAGCAATGCGAACGCCATACACTAATACTACTTTTTCAAATCTTTGCCAGGGCTCATCTGTTAATAACATGGATAAAAAGGGACCAACAGCAGTACCAGTAGACAGTAACCATAGGTGTTTACCTTGTAACACGCCTTGTGGAATTTCATCTAGGGTCATAAAACCAGTGGCTTTAGGGGTAACTTCAATATTATCTCCTGGATTGAGAGATTGTAGATCCGGTGACAATAATCCATCTTCAACGGCAACGGCTAATATTTCAACACAGTCACTGCCTGGTGGGTTTACCACAGAATAAGCTCTTGCCACCCGCTTATCGTCACGGACCTGACTCAATTTAATAAATTGACCAGCGGTATAAGGTTCTACTGCCGCTTTAATTTTTAATGAAAACAATTTTTCATTCCAATCAATTCTTTCCAGCACCTCACCTGTTACCCACATAATTCATCCTTATTCTTTTAGGTCATTGCTTGAAGGTAGCATGTCTGACTTAAACTTGGCTAATCCACTTTGAATAAGTTCATAAGTGTTCTCCACACCTGCTGCTATATCACCTTGCAACACTTTTAATCCAGAAAGGATTTCTTTCGCTTGACCAAAACCGTCATCTATCGCTTTAGTAATTTTGTCCATAAAGCTATGTAACTGCTGTTCATAATCACTTTCTGGATTTTGTTGTTGATGCAATGCAAAAAAGCCCGTCGCAAATTGTAAAATACGATCTGCGGTGGCTGCTGGTGAATAATCAATCTCAGCTCCCGCCATCGGTTTAGCAGGCGTATTCTCACCCAATACCAGATCTAACTCTGAATCAATGGCATCGATTGCACTGCGATACAATAGCGCCATTGATTGATCGCCAGACGCTAGTGTAACTTTTTCCTGTGCGGCCAATATTTGCCCATTCATTAACCGCTTGGTAATTTGGCTTACTGACATATTGGATTTTTGTTCAACTGCAGGAGTGATTTGTGTTTGACCACTGTCGGCGGCTTTTTGTTTATCTTTGTCAGCCGGACTCGACACGGATGCATATTGCGCGAGATTTCGGGTTGATTTGATTTCCATAACGTTCGCCTTATTTTTAAATTGATGTATCTTTATCGACGTTTAAATTTTAACCTAAAGAGATAATTGTAAAAAACA
This sequence comes from Shewanella holmiensis, assembly GCF_025370255.1. Taxonomy (GTDB): domain Bacteria; phylum Pseudomonadota; class Gammaproteobacteria; order Enterobacterales; family Shewanellaceae; genus Shewanella; species Shewanella holmiensis. The sequence continues at coordinate 54,848 of NZ_JAMTCD010000017.1, read as the reverse complement.
CCAGCTACACTCAATATTAGCAGTAATACAACGGCACTAAAGGCAAATATCCAAGTAAAAATGGATAAACATCAACCGTCAGCGCTTTTACCTCATACCATTTCAGTATTGAGGAAATATATCGTTATTAAGGATAATACATGCAGCTTCAACCGTGGATTTTATGGGGAATTGATCTTTTTTCTGGACTGTTTCTTATTCTTTTTTGGGTAGTACTGATCAGCGTAGTCTATATGTACATCGCTGATAAATTACAAACAAAACAGGCCATCAGGCATAATTATCCCGTTGTTGGTCGATTTCGTTATTTATTTGAAAAGCAAGGTGAGTTTTTTAGACAATACTTTTTTGCTAACGACCGCGAAGAACTACCTTTTAATCGCGCAGAACGCAGCTGGGTGTATCGTGCAGCGAAAAATGTTGATCGCACTATCGCATTTGGCTCAACACAACCGCTCGACAAACAAGGCAGTATTTTATTTCTTAACTCTGCATTTCCGATTAGCGATCATGCTCATCAACTACCAATTGCAGTAACTGTAGGTGAATTCTGCACTTCACCTTATACCACTGACAAAATTTGCCACATTTCAGCTATGAGTTTTGGTGCATTATCAAGACCTGCTGTTACCGCCTTATCCCACGGAGCAGCTCAAGCAGGGTGTTGGTTAAATACAGGAGAAGGCGGATTAAGTCCGCATCACCTTAAAGGCAATTGCGATTTAGTCTTTCAAATTGGTACCGCCAAATACGGGGTACGCAATGAGCAAGGTCAACTGGATGATAACAAACTCGCGCAAATTGCAGCCCATCCACAAGTAAAAATGTTTGAATTAAAACTCAGTCAAGGCGCTAAACCCGGCAAAGGGGGAATTTTACCTGGTCTAAAAGTGACGGAAGAAATTGCCCATATTCGGGGTATCCCTGTTGGCGAAGACTCAATTAGCCCCAATGGTCATCCTGAAATCACTTGTGTAGCAGATATTTTAGATATGATTGCCCAGATTAGACATGCCACTGGCAAACCAACAGGTATTAAAGCTGTTATTGGCGATATCAGCTGGATTGAAGATATGTGTGATGAGATTTCGCGCCGAGGAATAGAACACGCGCCTGACTTTTTCACGCTGGACAGTTCTGATGGCGGTACAGGAGCGGCACCACAAGCACTAATGGATAATGTGGGATTACCACTAAGAGAGAGTTTGCCTAGATTGGTTGATCTATTCATTCAAAAAGGATTACGTCAACGCATCAAAATTATAGCCACTGGTAAGTTGGTGATGCCATCTTATGTTGCATGGGCGCTGGCTACAGGTGCAGACTTTATCGCCTCGGCCAGGGGGAATATGTTTGCGTTAGGGTGTATTCAATCTCTTCAATGCAACAAAGATACCTGTCCAACAGGGATCACCACCCACAATAAACGGTTGCAACAGGGATTAGATCCCAAAGACAAGTCAACACGTGTGGCCAGCTATAACCATTACTTACATTATGATTTAGCCATGATAGCGCATTCTTGTGGGGTACATGATGCGCGATTGCTAACACGAAAACATGCTCATATCGTGATATCAAGCGGTGTGTCAATTTCTTTAGATCAGCATTATAAGCACATGGTTATATAAGTGACTGTCAATACACTCCCAAAGTATTACTTTTAAGCTAACGTGTTATCGGCTAAACTACAGTATGATACTTCTGTCACATTACTCAGGTAAATTGGAAGGTACATCACTTACTTCTGCTATGCATCGGTAACACGCTTTAAAGGATAGAAACTTGGATAGGAAAAACCATCAAACCGTGCCTAATAACAAAACCGCCAGCTACAGCTGTCAAAATTGTGACCGTCTAACTGAGATTGAAGGCGAAATGGTGTGTTTTGATCAAGGAAAAATAACCCGTCTCATCCCACTAGACAAACCTGATACGCTAATCAAGCTTGTCTGCATAGGGTGGCAGAAAAAATAAGCCGTTATTCCCTCTTTTATATCGATAGATAAACTGTTTGGTACCGCGAGATTAATCTGTTAATGAACGCAACCTGTTAGGACAAACAATTATATCAGTATATCCTTATCTTTAGATTGCTTAATTATCTGCTCATTTAAATCATCCGCGGATAGCTTAGATAAAGTGACCCCTCGAGTTGTTACTCTTAAACCCGCGCAAAGCTCATTATAAACATTGTTAATGTCATCATCTGACAACTCACGTGTTTTTAGCATAGCCATAATAGCAAACCAGTCGGTACTCACTTTATGCTGAGTGCCTTCTAATGCTGCTATTAAAGGAATATTTTGCATCTGCCCTCTCCATATGCCATTGGCACTTAACAATATTTTACTTTAATTGAAAATTGTTCACTGCTTGATAAGCCAAATGAAAGGCTTGAAAATGAGACTATTAACTAGCCTCAGATATATTGATTTATCAATTACAATTAACCACAAATCAGGGGTATGAGTTGCCCCCCAAAAATCGATCACTATCTAGTGTTTGGCAATTAATTATACTCATACCCGATAAACAAACACAATTTTTAACAATTCCTCAAATGCATTTTTATACTTGCTAAGATGCTTGCTCATTCTGAATCTGCCATAAATGGGCATATAATCCTTGTGCAGTAATTAAGTCAGTATGATTGCCAACTTCAACCACCCGCCCTTTGCTGAGCACAACTATAATATCCGCATCAATAATGGTCGATAATCGATGAGCAACCACCAAGCTGGTATGTCCTTTAGCAGCATCCCTCAGCGCATTTAAAATGGCCTTTTCTGAACGACTATCTAAAGATGAGGTTGCTTCATCAAATACCAGAAATGGCGCTGATTTTAAAATAGCCCTTGCAATGGAGACCCTTTGTTTTTCACCGCCCGACAATTTCAAGCCTCTCTCACCCACTTTGGTTTGCCATTGTTGAGGTAATGACGCAATAAAATCACTCAAATGCGCCATTTGTGCCGCTTGCTCTATTTCAGCTTGTGTCGCACTGGGTCTTCCGTATCGAATGTTTTCATACAAACTATCGTTAAATAGCACGGTATCTTGAGGCACTATCGCAATGGCTTGGCGTAATGCTTGCTGAGTAAGATGGCGAATATCGGTACCATTGATAGATATGCAGCCTTTATTAACGTCATAAAAGCGAAACAATAACTTTATTAAAGTTGACTTACCAGCTCCGCTATCCCCTACTACGGCCACTTTTTTGCCTAAAGGCACTTCAAAGCTGACGTCATGCAAAATTTGTCTTTCATCGTATTGAAAGCTGACATTTTCAAATTTAATTGTCCCTAATTTAGGTGATTGATGAATGGCATCATCCATATCAACGACTTTTGGTTGTTTATCTAAAATATCAAACATACGCTCAATATTAGCCAAAGCGCCTCTGATTTCACGGTAAACAAATCCTAAAAAATTAAGTGGAATAAATAACTGCATCATAAAGGCGTTAATCAATACAAAGTCGCCAATACTCATGGTGCTTTGCGAAACTTCATACGCTGCGAGCCCCATCATGGCTGTCATGGCGATAGCAATAATAAGCGCTTGCCCTGCGTTCAAGGCAAATAGTGATAAACGGTTTTTTCTTTTGGCCACTTCCCACTGACTCAATGCAGAGTCATAACGTTCAGACTCATGGGATTCGTTGTTAAAATATTTAACCGTTTCATAATTTAACAAGCTATCAATTGCACGAGTATTCGATAATGAATCAGCCCTTGCAGCCTCGCGTACATACTCAGTTCGCCACTCAGTCGCCATGACCGAATACCCAATATAAGCCATCACGGACACCAAAGTGATCAAGGCAAAACTGATACCATACTGAAAGAAGAAAATACCAATAACTAAAGTGATCTCAAGCAAGGTCGGCACAATGTTAAATACCATAAAGCGCATTAAAAAACTGACGCCGCTGGTGCCCCGTTCAATGTCGCGTGATAATCCGCCAGTACGGCGATCTAAATGAAAATCTAAATCTAGCCTATGCAAGTGATCAAATACCGCAAGGCCTAAACGCCGAATGGCCCGCTCAGTGACTCGACCAAAAAGCGTGTCTCGTACTTCACCGATGACCACATTGAGAAATCTTATTGCGCCATAAGCAAGCACTAAACCAATCGGTGCTGCAACGATAGCCGTAGCCATTGAGGTATTTTGACTTAAGGTGTCGACCATTTCTTTTAGAATAAATGGTAAACCTACACTGGCTAATTTAGCCACAACTAAACACGCCATCGCCAAAGCAACTCGACCTTTAAACTCAATTAGGTAGGGCCATAGCATTCTTAATACTTGCCAGTTTAATTTACCTACTGGTCCTTCAAAATAGGCGGATGGCCGCATATTTAACTCCAAATAATGTGCAATCAATCAAATTGACTTTGGTGGCTGTATTTATTAAATCTGATGATAACACTTTCTAATAAATTACTTTGTTAACAAGTTAGCAAACTCGTCATGGGAGATCCCTATCAATAATAGTCTTAACAACTATCAATTGTAATACTTTAGACTTACATAAATTTTAAAATCATATTCAAATGTACTATTATTTAATGAAATGAAGCCGAATTTATGTCTTTTTAGCCGAATTAGAGTTATTTCTATATTCAGAATTTGTTACCCTTTGCTTGAGTCGGTCGCATAGTGAGATAATTTGTTGCCGTAACCGTTTATCGAGCACCACGATTTTTTAGGAAGCGTTATCTTGGAAAGTACGAATGTAAAATACCCCCCATTACAGCTCATTCAAACATGGGTGTGGATGATGATAGAGTCAGGTAATCCAGAGTTACAGGATAAAGGCCGCAATAATCTCATTTTAGCCTTTGGCACACTTGCAAAAGCCAACCAATATCTAAGCGAAAATTCGAAGTAATCTATACTTTGGGTTAGTTACTTTATATAGGAATGCTCAACCCTCTTTTTTGAAGGAGGGCAAAATATTGTTTGCGCTAATGTTTTATACGAAAGCGATATTAATTGCTTAGGGAAAATGATTGGGTAATATTCTGAAGTTGAAGTTGAAGTTGAATTGAAATTAAAATCAACATTCAATTGGCTTAGCCAACAGCGCTAAAATCCCCCCTTTTTCCTCACTCCCTTTAGTTATCTCGTTAATTTAAGTTAGTCATGTTTCTAGGGGCTGTATATGCTGAATACTGTGACTATTGAATGAACAAGATTTCGCCTTCAAGTGATTAACTTGATCTGCGCGATCATACATGAAAAATATCCACAGAAACCTACGTATGATTTGAATATTTATATAGTAGGGTAAACAATAACTGTTTATTTTTACTTATTATTTTGCAGTCAAAAAGGAGATTGATAATTCATGAATTCGGTTTCCCTTGCAGTGATTGAAGTCAGTTTAGACACAAAAATCACTTCAGCTGCTGTTGGGCTATCTATGGTGGCAACGCATTAACTCGTTACGACTAGATAACCCGGATGCAGCCATTAGAGTCAATGCCAAAGAGTTAATCGATATCGATACTACGGGCATTGCATTTCTTTACGATTAATCGTCAACGAGCCTGAAGAATTACTCGTTTTTAGATTCATTTTGATTGATAAAAACGGTATCTGAGTTTATATTTTGATTCAATTACTTAGTGGTGTTTAGATTAGTATTTAATATGCTGATTTATTGTTGTTTTTCGAGGTGCAGTACCGCGTTAAATGATATTTTAAAGCGGCTTGCTACAGCTATTTCTGAACAGTAATAACCAAGCATAAGGGCTTATTATTTATCGCCTTGTTTTCACATTAACTGTGACAGATTTAAAATTGAATATGCATAAAAAAGGCGCTTTTAGCGCCTTTTATTTTAACCTATACCCCTCGGCGTTTTATCACGCTGTCACTTAATGTAGCCAGTAATGATTCAGTGTCTGGCCAACCGATGCAAGCATCCGTTACGCTCTGGCCATAGCAGGCCACTTTACCATCGACAATATCCTGGCGACCTGCTACAAGGTGGCTTTCAACCATCACGCCAAAGATCCCCTGATTGCCTGCAGATATTTGTGATGCAACATCTTCTGCCACTAGCATTTGGCGTCGATAATCTTTAGCGCTATTTGCATGGCTAAAATCAATCATCACGTTGTCAGCAAGGTTTGAGGATTTTAGCTGTGCCTGAATGACACTGACATCTTTAGCACTGTAGTTAGGCGCCTTTCCTCCGCGAAGAATAATATGACAATCAGGATTACCTTTGGTCGACACAATCGCGGAATGACCAAACTTAGTTACAGACAAAAAGTGGTGCGGAGCATTCGCGGCACCAATGGCATCAATCGCTACCTTAATGGTGCCATCGGTACCATTTTTAAAGCCAACAGGACATGATAAACCCGATGCTAGCTCTCGATGCACCTGAGATTCAGTTGTACGGGCACCAATGGCTCCCCAACACATCATATCTGCCACATATTGCGGGGTAATCATATCTAAATACTCACCCGCAGTTGGAATGCCAAGATCGTTTAAATCCACTAATAATTTTCTGGCCGTGCGTAGACCATCATTCAGTTGAAAACTGTTATCCATATAAGGATCATTTATCAGTCCTTTCCAACCGACTGTCGTACGTGGCTTTTCAAAGTAGACTCGCATAACCACTTCTAGCTGATCGGCATATTTTTTACGCATTACCGCTAATCGTTGGCCGTATTCTAGCGCAGCTTTAGGATCATGAATTGAGCAAGGACCAATCACCACTAATAAACGGTCATCCTTTCTGGCTAAAATGTTGTGAATGTTATTTCGTGCCGTAAATACCGTTTCTGATGCATTTTCGGATGCTGGAAATCGCTCTAGAATCGCAATAGGAGGTAGTAACTCTTTGACTTCATTGATGCGAACATCATCATTTTGGTAATACATATAATACAACTCCGGCTTTACAGGCTAAATTTAAACCACTTTACATTTATTTGTCCCAAATATCGGGTTCTAATGGTAGATGATATTAAAATTTACCCATTATCCACTGATAAATCAATAAACTATTCATATTTTAATATTTAAATCTTATACTGTTGTTTTTAAATAAAATTAACATAACGTTTTCAATTTTAATCATAATTAATTATCAGCATGAAAGCTAATTGCCATATCCTCAGCAAAATACTCTTTGAGTTGTTATGCTTTAAGATCGAGAATGATAAAAAGTTAGAGTGAATCCGCAAACATTACCGCTTAAAGAGAGGGGCGTGAATTGAAACATACTCAATACAAAATAAGCTTTAACATCAAGCCGATACTTCTCGGATTTTTGGCATGCTTTAGTTTTGTATTAGCCAATGAGGTGACTTTGGCTGCAGAGGATAAAACAATCAATTTTGCCACCAGTAGTAATATTGAACCTTACTTTTTTGTCGATAAGAAGGGCGGCCTTCAGTATGAACTATTAAATGCAGCCTTAGAAATGAGTCATTTGCAGTTAGGTGAGATTACGTTTGCAACTAATCGCAGGGCGTTACGATTAGTCAAAACAAAAAACATTGACTGCCTTATTAATGCTCCTTCAAATAGCTATGGGTTATTCTTAACCCAAAGCTTAATTGATTATCAAAATAGTGTGTTTTTTCTGACTAAGAACAAGCTCAAAATAGATACAATACAAGATCTTAAACATTACTCTTTAATAGGGTTTCAAAATGCAGATCATTTCTTAGGTGAAGAGTTTTTTGATTTATCAAAGACCCATAAAAATTATAACGAAATTGCTAGCCAACAAAATCAGGTCTTAATGTTATTCAGTGAACGTATTCAAGCAATTATTCTTGAACGCCAGATTTTCGATTATTACCGCAATCAATTAAGCGATCGGATTAAATTCCCTTATGAAGTGACTCAGGTGATTTTATTCGACCAATCCCCCCGTTATATTGCCTGCCATGATCCAGACACCACAGTCTTAGTTGATGAGGCTATTTCACAACTAAAACAAACCAATCAGTATCAGCAAATTTTACTGAATGCTGAACAGGGCAACTACAAACTGACCGAACAAATTAAATAATCTAAAACTGGCTAAAAGATTTGTTAACTAATTAATATCATCAAATCAGAAACCTACCGATTCAGGCAAAGATTGTTAGTGATAACCAAGTCAATTTACGCGTCAATAGTTAGCCTATGCAAGTCAATTCAACGCAGTTTTCCCTTGAAATAACCGCTGAAGATTGATTGACCAGTGTTCTGGTTAAATAGTCTGTTAATAACGCTTATTTCAAAATAATTTATCCCAATAGCGATCATTTTGCCGAAAAATGATTACCAACGTTTCATCGCTTGAAGCTTACTTTGGTATCTACGCTTACTGTCTTCATCCCCTGTTAATGCTAACGCCTTTTGCATATTTTTTTGGGCTAATCTGTGCTCTCCCGTTGCCCAGTAGGTTCTGGATAATCCAAAATAAAACTCATGCCGATAATCAGCCTTTGCCAATGCACGTTTGTACCATACTAATGCTTCTTGATAATGTTGTTCGAAATAAGCCTGCTGGGCCATATCATAATAATAGAAAGGGTTATTTATTCGGCTTAACTCTAAAATTTTATGCACTTCAGCCCATTCTTCCAATCTGTCTTGTTCACCTAAGATAAGAGCTAGATTGAATAGGGTTGTCATATCTTCTTTATCCATTGCTAGGGCTGCACGATAGGCCTGTTCGGCCTTCTGATTATCACCTTTATGGCGATATATCACAGCAAGGGTATTAATACTTGATACAAAACTCGGATCGCTTTTGATGCTTTGTTTGATTAATGCATACGCTAAATCATATTGCTGCTCGACTAAAGCCTCTGCAGCAACATTGTTATAGTACATTGCGGTCAGCGTTTGTTTATTCACAATGGTTTTACTGTAACCACGGACGGCCCGCTCAGGTAAAAAGTCGACCAATATTTTACGATCGCTGAATGCCACCACATTGGCATCGATTGCCGGTGATAAGAATAAATTTACATGGCCATTTACCAAGTAAAATCCACCGCGTTTATCCCAAATAGGTTCAACATCGATATCTTGAAACTCAACGGGAATATTAAATGCTTCAGCCAGTGCAGCAGACAACACCACTAATGACATGCAGTTACCCTCTCTCACGGTAGAAGTAATACTGGCTGGACGGGTAAAATGATCTCGATATTCAAAGCCACCATTTTGTGCGCCAATGTATTGAGATAACCATTCATGAGGAGAGATATTTTTATGACGAATATTTTTGTCTTTATAATAATCTTGTTTAACTTGAGCAATGTATTCGCGAGGCAAGGCATAAATTTGTTCAGGTGTGATGACATCAACAGGCATGAATAACTCATCATGGAACAAAGGTTCTATGGCAATAGTTTGGTTAGATTTAGGAGTGGTTTGGCAGCCAGACATTAAACTTAAAAAAGCAACAAATAACAGGATAGTGATAAATCCCCTATCGCTTTGTTGGCCAGAATAAAGACGCATTACGTACTGCGTAAAGGAAATGTTTAACATAACCTAAGCCTCTTAAACGAGATACGAATAAGGTAAGTTTAGTCAAGCATTGCATTTTCAGCCAAAAAATCACTTCAAATGGTATTCAGCAGTAGGTGATATTCTCTATCGAGATGGTTTATATCCGTTAGGTTGATCGATTTGAATATATAACTCTTTGTTTTGATATTGATAAGGACGATAAGCCAAGCCGTTACAAGTAAAGTAACGATATGGCACAGCCATAGGCAAGCATCCTAATGGTAATGATTGCAGAATTTGAATTTGTTGCTGCATTCTCAGTGCTTCTTGCCACTCATAATCTTTGATTACCTGATCTCTTACCGCAAAAGCATCGAAAGACTCTGAAGACTTTCTAACGACAACCTGACCAGCTGTAGATAACCCACTGAACAATAAGCCGCTTAAGGCAATAGTGAGACACGCCCGCTTTGTTAATTGCTTCATAACCCCTCCTGCTGTGTGATCAGGTTTAATCTAACACATAAAAAACAGAGCCCAAAAGGACTCTGCTTAATCATAGCGCGTATATTACTAGCCTGCGGTTTTAACACTCACAAACTCTGGATAAGCATCAATACCACAATCAGAAGCGTCCATACCGTTGTACTCTTCTTCTTCTGTTACACGAATACCCATAGTGACTTTCAGTACAAACCATACTGCTAGTGAAGCTGCAAATACCCAACCAAAGATAACACCTGCACCAAATAACTGAGACCCAAAGCTCGCATCAGCATTTGATAGCGGCACTAACATCAGACCTAAAAATCCAGCTACACCGTGAACTGAAATTGCGCCTACTGGGTCATCAATTTTAATACGGTCAAAGCCAATAATAGAGAAGATAACCACGCCACCAGCAACCAAACCAATTACACCAGCCATTACCAATGAAGGTGATAGTGGGTCAGCAGTGATAGCCACTAAGCCCGCTAATGCACCGTTTAAAATCATGGTTAAATCAGCTTTACCCCAAACCATTTTACACACAATCAAGGCTGATACTGCGCCAAACGCTGCGGCAGAGTTAGTGTTAACAAAGATTTTAGCAACTGCTGAAGCATTCTCAGCATCTGACACTAATAACTGTGAACCACCGTTAAAGCCAAACCAACCCATCCATAAAATAAACATACCTAAAGTCGCCATAGGCAAGTTAGACCCAGGAATAGGATGAACTTGACCATTTGCACCATATTTTCCCTTACGGGCTCCTAGTAATAGTACCCCTGAAATTGCAGCGGCTGCACCAGCCATGTGCACAATGCCACTGCCTGCAAAGTCAACAAAACCTGCTTCAGAGATAAATCCGCCACCCCATGTCCAGTAACCTTCAACAGGATATATCACTGCGGTCATTACCACTGAGAAAGCAAGGAAAGCCCATAGCTTCATACGCTCGGCAACGGCTCCAGATACAATCGACATTGCTGTTGCAACAAACACCACTTGGAAGAAGAAATCAGATTCAAGTGCATGATCTGCGTCGGCGGCTTGTGTACCGATTAACGCCGCAAAGGATGGAATAATGCCACCTTCTGCATTATCAACGTACATGATGTTATAACCCACTAGCAGATACATTACACAAGCGATGGAATATAAACACACGTTTTTAGTTAAAATCTCTGTGGTGTTTTTTGAGCGAACCAAACCCGCTTCTAACATTGCAAAGCCAGCTGCCATCCACATGACTAATGCACCAGAGATTAAAAAGTAGAAGGTATCTAACGCAAAGCGCAACTCGCTAACTGTCAGTCCTAATTTTGCTAATTCTTCCATTATGATCGCCCCTTATAATGCTTCGTTATCAACTTCACCCGTACGAATACGAATGGCTTGTTCTAACTCAGTGACAAAAATTTTGCCGTCACCAATTTTTCCGGTATGAGCTGCCGTAGTGATAGCTTCAATTAACATGTCTAAGTTTTCTTCTTTAGTGGCAATCTCTAATTTTACTTTTGGTAAAAAATCCACTTGATATTCGGCACCACGATACAGCTCTGTATGCCCTTTTTGACGACCAAAACCTTTCACCTCAGTAACTGTCATACCTTCGATGCCCATACCTGCAATGGCTTCACGGACATCATCTAGCTTAAATGGTTTGATGATTGCGCTGACGAGTTTCATCTCGACCTCCAAAAATTAATAAAAAGACATCTTGTTATGCATTTGTTGCAATAACAGATTCAATCATCAGGCCAACTATTTAACTAACTGTATTTAAATGAAAAGATGATTTTTAGCAGTAAATTGCATGACAAATAAGCACCATGATGGTGCGCATAAAAATCCGCTTGCTTGATCTTGGTGCGAAGTTTAAAGCGCGAAAAGACACATAACAGCAACCCATCTTGAGGTTGAAATCAGATTATTTATGCGAAAAAAAAGCCCTCAGAATGAGGGCTTTTGATGTTGAAGTTTTAATTCAGAGAAATTTATTCATTAACCTGAATAACACTTAGCTTGTTACTTGTAAGTTGCTTCGCGTTTTTTAGCTTCTTCTTGCCATTTAGGCACAACATTCTTCTTGAATGCGTCTTTTTCTGCATTCATCGTTTTCATGTCCATACCTAATGCAGCTTGTGCTTTAGCTTTAGTAGATGTATCTGGGTAAGCTATTGGTTGCTTAACACCTTTAGCCGCTAATAATTGAGCAAGCTTGATACGGGCATTAGCCGCTTTATCTACAGAAGTACCTAAAATACGTAACGCTTCATCAGCTGCGTGAGCTGCAACACCATGTGATGCTGTTGCATAGTCCCAACGCCATTGTGAATGACGGATATCCATAAGGATAGGCTTCATTTCAGCTTCAGTTGCACCCGCATCCCAAGCCGCTTTTGCTTCAAAGTGAGCTTTAACAAGTTGAGTTTCAGCGCTAGTTTTTAGCTCATTCACTTTCTTCTTACGTTCATTAGTTAAATCAACCATGAACTCTTTGCTTTGGTTATGACAAGTCGCACAGGTTTCTTCGAAACGATCAAATGGGTTACCCACTTTATGATCGGTGAATTTACCTTTGCCGTTTGCTTTAGCCACTTTAGGCATATGACAATCGGTACAAGTTACGTTGTTTTTACCATGAACGCCTAGCTTCCAAGTTTCATAACCCGGGTGCTGTGCTTTTAGCATTGGTGTTTTAGATACTGCATGAGTCCAGTCAGAGAACTCCATGCTGTCATAGTAAACTTCCATCTGCTCAACCGTGGTACCCATATCCCATGGGAATTTCACAAAACCTGGACGGTCTGCAGTTTTCTCAAAGTAGTACTCTACGTGACATTGGCCACACACCATTGATTGCTTGTCTTTACGAGAAGCTTTATCAAATGGCGTACCAATTGTCTCCATTGCGCGCTCTGCGAATGGACGAGATAAACGTAATTTAGCAGAGCCTTTTTCATGACAGTCAGCACAACCGATAGTATTGACTATCTCTGGGCCGCCTTTAGCCCACTTGCCAGCAAAATAACCATTTTCGCCTTGTTCTTCAATTACACGAGGAACATCAGGACTTTTACAGCTCCAACATGCCATTGGCATTGGGCCGTCTTCAGCATTTTTTGGGGCACCCGTACGCAATGTATTAGTAACATCAGTAACTGCATACATATGGCCACGAGGCGCATTATAATCTTTCGCAAAACCGTAACCGGCCCATAGCACAACTAGGCTAGGCACTTCTTCAAGCATATCAACAATTTCTTTGCTTTCTGCTGTGTCATGCCATGATTCATATTGCGCTGCATATTTATCTTTGTATACTTCATTGCGGGGTTCAGTTTTATCGCTTGCCATTGCTCCAGCAACCATAAAGCTGGCCGCAATAACAGCACTTAGTGCAGTTGTTTTTACGTTCATCTTCATCACCTTTAACTCCGTGTTACTTTATATTTAATTAATAACCACGATATCTCCAAGGTCAAAATTAGCTAGTTTATCACCAACAAAAAATACCCCTTTAGGAGTATAGTTATAGAAGTATGCGCCAGATCAATATGTGAACGTGTTGTATCTCACATTTTTTCAAATTTGTTAATGTAATAAAGTGACCGCTAATGTAGAACTCTCTGTTTGCAATACTTGTAGCCTGTTTTAAACAACAAAATATGACACACTTATAACGCAACATATATCAACAAAATGGAACAAAAATGTTAAAGCGCGGTAGCCTTACCTCTACGATTTTTGGACTAATGTTAGTCCTTATTTTACTTTCTTCCAGTTTAGCGCTGTATGCCATTGTTAACTTATCATTTAGCTTAGGTGATTCGCGCGCCATTAATGCCTCGGGTTCACTGCGCATGCAAAGCTATCGATTACTGCTTATGAGTAATTCAGGCAGTAACATCGTTTCAGAGAAAATTAAAGAGTTTGAAAACACGCTAAAATCAGATGTTTTACAAAATTCACTGAAGTGGTACTCCCCAAACCCCTTATCAAATCAGTATCTATTAGTGATCGATAAGTGGCAGGTTATGAAAGCGTATGCTGAGGCGGGTGATACTCGGTCATACCGTGATTCATTGAAGGATTTTGTCGATACTATTGATATTTTAGTGATGGAAATAGAGCTATTTGCGGCCTATAAACTGAAACTATTAGTATTAAGCCAAGTCATAGGCTTAACCTTAATGCTTGCTGTAGCTGCAGTGGCGGTGATTTTTACCCGTAGACGCGTTGTAAAGCCCCTACAACTTTTGATGGATAGTGCACTCACTATTTCACAGGGTAATTTCAAAGTCGATATGCCTAAAACAGATTATATCGAGTTGACCGCATTGAGTAATGCCTTGAAAAAAACGGCCTCAGAATTATCCAATTTGTATGAAGATCTTGAAAATCAGGTCGCCGAAAAAACCTTAGCGCTCACCCGCACCAATAATGAGTTAAATTTTTTGTACGATAACCTTATTATGCTGCATTCCGATCGGTTAGATTACAAAGCACTTAAATCGGCGTTGAATCAGCTGCAAAATTATGAAAATTTAAATTTTCTCAGATTAGTGATTGAGCACGAAGATCAATCGCAAGACATTATTCATGCCAGTAATGGCTGGCCTGAACACATTAAAAACAGTGTGTGCTTCCCTTTACAGTTAGATAAAGTTCGTCAAGGATATCTAGAGGTTATTTCCTCACTACAACTCAATAACCCATTATTTAAAAATTTCGCCGTTATGCTAGCACGGTCGATTACCATCCATAATGCCACCGAACAAAGACAGCAATTAGCCTTGATGGAAGAGCGTGCGGTGATTGCCAGAGAACTTCATGACTCACTAGGGCAATTACTGTCATTTTTAAAAATTCAGGTCAGTTTATTACGCAAAAAGCTACCGGATAATTGTCGTAACGAAGAAGTCGAAAACCAGATTGTTGAAATTAACGATGGGGTAAGTTTTGCCTACGCTCAACTGCGTGAATTATTATCTACATTCCGCTTAACCATTAAAGAGCCCAACTTAAATCACGCTTTAGAAGTCATGCTGGACCAATTACGTTCCCAAACCGATATCCAACTAAGTTTGAATTACAAACTGTCAGCACATTTGCTTGAAGCCAAACAACATATTCATATTTTACAATTAACCCGCGAAGCAACTTTAAATGCAATAAAACACGCAAATGCCAAACATATCGTGATAGATTGTCAGCTATCCGCTTCAGGAATAATCAACATCACGATTTCAGATGACGGTGTTGGGGTATCGCACTTAAAAGAACGAGATCAACATTTTGGGATCGGGATCATGCATGAGCGAGCCAGTAAATTAAATGGGCAATTGTCCTTTAGTGCCAATACACAAGGCGGCACAACCGTTACTCTTAGTTTTCCACCACAGCAGGAGCCTTTAAATGGGTAAACCATATTCAGTACTCGTTGTCGACGATCATCCCTTACTTCGTCGTGGTATTTGCCAACTTATTACATCTGATGGAGATTTCACTTTATTTGGAGAAGCTGGTACAGGTTTAGATGCCCTTACTGCGTTAAGTGATAACGAACCCGATATTATCTTATTAGATTTAAATATGAAGGGCATGTCAGGCTTAGATACGCTTAATGCTATGCGCCAAGAAGGCGTGACTGCCAGAATTGTTATTTTAACAGTATCTGATGCAAAACAAGATGTTATCCGTTTACTGCGCGCTGGCGCTGATGGCTACTTACTCAAAGATACTGAGCCTGAGTTATTACTTGAGCAGCTTAAAAAAGCCATGTTAGGCCATCGCGTGATCAGCGAAGAAGTCGAAGCCTACATGTATGAGTTAAAAAATGCCACTGACGATAACCAATGGATTGAAAGCCTCACGCCACGTGAACTACAAATTCTGCAAGAGCTTGCCGAAGGCAAAAGTAATCGAGTGATATCGGAAGATTTGCATATTAGCGAGGGCACAGTAAAAGTTCATGTTAAAAACTTACTGCGTAAAGCCAACGCTAAGTCACGAACAGAAATGGCGGTTAGGTATTTAAATCAATAGAATAAATAAGTGACAGCAGTTATAGGTACAGATGACTTAAATGATCACGATGTTCGTAAGGACATCGTGATTTATTCTTCAGTGCTAGTGACTATTTTGATGAGCATGGTGTTAGGGAATGCTAGCTCATTTATTTAACGCGCGGGCATAATGCAAAAATGTTCGCGTCATTGTATTATTCTTGAATAAAAACCAACCAACTTTTCAACGCTTTATCAAAATCCTCAAGCCCACAATATCCTTCTGATTCGGCATCATATAAGCCCATGCCCTCTTCGAAATCATGTTCTTCATCAAAATCTATCGCATTTACGAAAATTCGCACCTGCTCTGAATCTGCATCTATAGTCAAATCAGTACCAATGTCGCGCCAAAGGTTAGTTGTTCCTGATATCAATTGCGATATGCTCTCCACAATCTGCTGAGTGCGG
This sequence comes from Shewanella holmiensis, assembly GCF_025370255.1. GTDB lineage: Bacteria > Pseudomonadota > Gammaproteobacteria > Enterobacterales > Shewanellaceae > Shewanella > Shewanella holmiensis. The sequence continues at coordinate 38,382 of NZ_JAMTCD010000017.1, read as the reverse complement.
ATAACATCTGCTCCTAACTCTTCAGCAAACCAGCGTCCAAAAACCTCATGGTCCATTGTGAAATTGGCAAACACAGTGCCATCAAGACGATTACGTCGAAATTCGTATTCCATTTTTTACTCTTATTCAATTGAGAAACGCGCTTAAACCGTTTTATCCTATTTTAAACCATAAATGATATTTTGCCGCAGATGAAAACACGATAACTACTGGGTGATTACCTTAAAATATCGTAAAGTGAGGCTATCAATAAGGATTAATTGATAAAATCCGCTATTTAAGGAATCGCCATGCACAATGGATTTATTTATTGCTTACTCATGACAGGCCCCAATGCAGGCCAATCTTTATCAAAAGAGCAATTAGCCGATTGGAAACCCGAAGATGGTTTACTGTGGGTGCATTTAAAATATAAGTCGACCGATTCTCGCCATTGGCTATCCAAACAGGGGCTGGGAAAAGCTGAATTAGATACTCTGCTTGCCGCTGATACACGCCCTAGGGTTGTTCATTCAAACAATGGCATGCTGCTAACCTTACGCGGCGTTAACCTCAACCCTAACTCAGATCCGGAAGATATGGTATCAATCCGTATTTATACTGAAGAGCATAGGATCATCTCCACCTGTGAACGCCAACTGCATTCTGTGATTGATGTTGCTGAAAAAATTAAGGCGGGAAAAGGCCCGGTCGATAGTGCAGGCTTTATCTTGTCGGTAACAGAGCAATTAACCCTCCGCCAAGTAGATTTCATTCATAAAATTGAAGACGTACTTGATGAACTAGAAGAGCTTGTGGTAACCACGGCAAATAAAACACTGAGAACCGATATCGCAGAGCTAAGAAGACAAACGGTGGTTATTCGACGTTACCTTGCACCACAACGTGAAGCATTAACAAAAATACTCCACGAAAATAGTTTACTGTTAGATGACAATGACAAAATTCGCTTTAGAGAAATTCAAGAAAATCTTATCCGCGTGATTGAAGATTTGGATGTGGTACGTGATCGTGCAAGTGTTACTCATGAGGAACTATTGTCAAAACAATCTGAACAACTTAATCAGCGATTGTATTTTTTATCACTGATTTCTGCGGTATTTTTACCATTAGGCTTTTTTACAGGGTTACTTGGGGTCAATATTGGCGGGATACCAGGAGCTGAAACCAATTGGGCATTCGCCGCTTTTTGTGCAGGATTGATCACATTAATCGGTATACAAATGTATGTATTCTATCGGTTAAAGTGGATTTAACCATACCGTTTTAGAACATAAAAAAGGGCGCTATCTGCGCCCTTTTTCATTAGTATCAAAGTTAATTATTTTGCAGGCGCTTCAACAGCAACCGCTTTTTCAATTGACAGTAATTCGACTTCAAACACTAACGTTGAGTTAGCAGGAATAGTACCAGTATCACGATCGCCGTAAGCTAATTCAGCTGGGATAACAAACTTATACTTAGCCCCAACATTCATTAACTGTACGCCTTCGGTCCAGCCTGGAATAACGCGATTCAGTGGAAACTTAGCTGGTTCGCCACGAGCATAAGAGCTATCAAACTCAGTACCATCGGTTAACGTACCACGGTAATGCACTTCTACAGTATCTTCTGCAGCAGGCTTATCACCTTCGCCAGCAGTTAATACTTCATACTGTAAGCCAGACTCAGTGGTAACAACGCCTTCTTTTGCTTTATTGTCACTTAAGAATTTTTGACCTTCTTCAACCGCTTTAGCCGCTAATGTTTCAGCTTGCTCTAAACGTTTGTCGTTTAATTTTTTGTCTAAACCTTGTAATACGGTTTGCATTTCTTCTTCAGTTAGGTCAGTTGTATCGGCTAAACCATCACTGAATCCTTGAATAATCAATGAACGGTCAACAGCAAATCCTAATTCTTCTTGTTCTTTGATATGACCAGACATGTACTTACCGATAGACGCACCAACACTGTAAGCTTCTTTTTGAGCTTCAGTTGTTAGCTCAACTTTTTTCGCTACAGCTTCTTCTTGGTTACATGCAGAAAGACCAACAACGGCCAATGCAACTAACGATAATTTGTAAATTGATTTCATTAAAGCTTCCTCAGCATCCTTAAGTGGTTACAATAAGCACATGACTGTCTGTTCTAAGACAATTAGGCTAATGTTAGTAGGCCACTTTATACTAACTATTTGTGATATACCATTGGGTTGAGTCCTTATGGACAACTTTTTAAGGAGCAAGTTCATGTATCGCGTTTTACTGATGTTTTTTTGCTCGTTTTTTTTGTTTGCCTGCCACCCTAATGCCGACCACTCTGTGGTATTAACCTCTGACGCGACGTATAGCGCCACATTATCTCAAGATGGTCAATATGCGCTTATTAGCACAGCTAACAATGGCGTGCAGCTATGGTCATTGACAGAAAACAGCATCAAATACCATTGGATACATGGCGCAACAAATAGCAGTAATGTATTTGATACCGCGATTGCTAATAATAGTGCTTATGCCGCGACGCTTTCGAGTGACTCACTGGCACTGTGGGATTTAGCAACAGGCCAGTCTGTCGGTTGGTGGACCCTGCCGTCATATGCTCAAAGTGTTGCCGTGGCTAGTAATGGCCATGCATTAGTAGGCTTAGCTGATGGTTCGGTCATGTCGCTAAAACCCAATAACCAAGGCTTGATTCAATTCTTAGGCCATCAAGAAAAAGTTAATAGTGTGGCAATTTCTGATGATGGCTTGGTCGCATTAAGTGGCGGCAATGATGGTCAAATTAGATTATGGCAAACCCAAACAGGACAACCATTACAACAATGGCAGCTCAGTTCACGCATAACCAAAGTAGCTCTTAGCGGCGATGGTAAATTGAGTTTTGCCGGAGACATTACTGGGAATGCAGCTATTTGGCTGTCATCGACAAGTGAATCAGTTAGTAAACTAGCCATATATCGTCGCCAAATGAACTTCTCTACTGCCCGGTTTGTGAATAAAAACACGCAAATACTCACGGGAACACCGTCTAAGGAAGTGTTTTTGTGGCAAGTTAGCTCAGGCGAGCGAATAAAAAGATGGCAAGTTCAAGTGACTAAAAACAGCCAAAATAGAGGTGCTGTAGTATACTCTGTTACCCAGCCCACACCCCAAACGGTCAGCAGTGTGAGCAGCCAAGGTTTATTAGAAACTTGGCAATTATAAATGTTATTTACGAGGTTTTGATGGAACAGCTGTTAGCCAAAATTGATGACTTAGAAACAAAAATGTCATTTCAAGAAATTACCTTAGAAGAATTAAACCAAGAAGTGATCAAACTTAACGATCTGGTCGCACGTCAGCAGCATCAAATCATGCTAATGGTGAGTAGATTGCAAGCTATTGAACCTAGCAATATGGCCAGCCAAGCCGATGAAACGCCACCGCCACATTATTAAAACCTGCCATTTTTAGGTGTTTCAAAAGGGAATGATCATGTCAAACTCAGCGGTTTTGCCTATTGCCACTGTTGGCGAAAAAATATTAGCCCAACATGCACAAGCTGTTACTGTGTTTGATGTTTCCATTCAATCACTTGCTGATGATATGCTTACCACTATGTTGGCAGCTAATGGAGTGGGTATTGCCGCACCACAGGTGTTTAGTTCTGCCGCCATGTTTATCATGGCATCAAGACCGAACCCACGCTACCCCGACGCCCCAAATATGCGCCCAGTTGTAGTGATCAATCCACGTATTCTAGAAACCTCAACACAAATGGAACTTGCTGAAGAAGGCTGTTTATCGATTCCTGATCAAAGGGTAAAAATATGGCGGCATGCGCAGATAAAGGTGCAATACCATGATCTAAATGGTAATTTAATCTCTGACATACTCGTTGGGTTTGTTGCGCGTATTTTTCAGCATGAATTTGACCATATTCAAGGTATAACCTTACTTGAGCGCAGCAACATGCCTGAACAACAACGACCTGATACGGTTAACTAATTTCGGTATTTATAGCACTCCATCGGCAAGGGTCCAAAGGTGATAATGAATGAAACTGCGAATTAACTTGCTCCCTCGCTCAACCATTATCAGTTTATTGATGTGTTTGACCTTATCAGGCTGCGCATTTAACAGTATCTTTATCAGTTACCCTTCACAAATCGCCCCCTATAAACAGCAATTAAATAGCCCAACGGCTAACGTTAACCTTGATGCAATAGCTAAAGAAATCACCTCAAATGACGGCCTGCTGTATGCTCAGGAATCGGGGCGAATGGCGCAAATTAATGGCCAGTTTGATAAAAGTAAAACCTACTACGAACAAGCCATTGCAGCGTATAAAGCCTTCGATGATCAGGCGAAGGTTAGCGTTTCAGATATGGGAGCAAAAGCCAGCAGCTTACTGCTTAATGATAATGCTATTCCCTATCGCGGCCCGGGCTATGAGCGGATCATGCTGCATCAATATCAAGCGCTTAATTATTTATTTGCCGCAGATGCGCAAGGCGCAATGGTTGAAGTCAGGCGCAGTAATGAGTTACAAGCTAGTGAGCAAGCTCGCTATCAAAAATCGCAAAAGTCTGTACAAGCAATGGCAAATGGCACCATTGATGCCGAAGTGAATAAACTGGGGAAAACTGCCGGTACTGTCACCAGTTCATTTTTAAATGCTTACAGTTATTACACCACGGGGTTGCTTTATGAATTACTCGGCCAACCCAATGATGCCTTCATTGATTATCGAAAAGCGGCCCAAATATCCCCGAATAATCATTACTTGCAGCAAGATTTAGTGCGACTTGCAAAACAATTATCCATGCCACAATATGATGAATTCAAACGTCGCTGGGGGGACGCCCAATTAGCCAAAGCGGGTCAAGGACAAGTAGTCATGTTAATAGAGCGTGGTTTTGTACCTGAAAAACAAAGCCTAACCGTACCTTTTACCATTGATGGCAACTGGCAAACTATTTCGCTAGCAACATATCAATCATCTGGGCGGCAAGCTGCTCCTGCAACAGTACAAGGGCTAGGTACTGTGTTAAAAGCACAACCCATTGCCAATATTGATGCACTTGCAATCAATGCCTTAAAAGAAGATTTACCAGCGGCCTTGGTAAGACAAGCGCTGCGGGTATATGCTAAAGCAGAAATGGCCCAAAGTGTAAGAAGTGACAGTAAGCGTCGAAATGATCAAATTGATGCCGGCGCTATCGCGATGCAAATTTTTAACGTGATAACTGAACAAGCGGATCGCAGAAGCTGGTTAACCTTGCCTCAACAGGCTCAAATTGCCAGACAATACGTTGACCAGGGCCAATATGACATCAGCTTAGGCAACGCACAAAATACCAAAATTGAAGTAAAAGCTGACAAAACCACATTAATTTGGATTATAGACACTGGTAATCGTACCCGTTTTTATTCAATAATCCTGTAATTGCACTATCAACTAATGGAATTGATTATGAAACCAATGAAACTAATATTTGTTCTTGCTGCCGTGCTAGGTCTTGCTGCATGTCAATCGAAAGTAGAATACGGCGATGCCACTGAAGTCGAAACCGTTAATGAGAACTTTGGTTCTTCCGATTTACAAGCCATTACCGCCAAAATGGTTGATAGCATGTTGACCTTCCCACCCGTGGTTGCCATGACGCAAAATGATCGCCCAATCATTTTTGTCGATAAAATTAAGAATAAAACCTCTGAACATATCGATACTGAATCTGTAACCGATTCAATCAGCAACAAACTATTACGCTCAGGTAAATTCCGCTTTATTGATATGACTAAAGTGGATTCTGTGCGTAAACAATTAGATTACCAAAACAATGCCGGCATGGTTGACCCCACCACCGCCATTAAATTTGGCCGCCAAATTGGTGCGCAATACATGCTTTACGGCAATTTATCTAGCATCGTCAAGCAAGATGGCAGTACCACAGATGTATACTACAAAATGACCATGCGCTTAATGGATTTAGAAACAGGCTTAATTGAGTGGTCTGATGAAAAAGAAATCCGTAAATCTAAGTCTAAATCGTTTTTAGGTATGTAAAATACCCACTATCATTTTTTAAGCCGACATTCGTGTCGGCTTTTTATGTTTTAACGACTTTCAATACCGCAGTAAGGGAACACTTACGTGAAATCGCTACACTCTTCGATATTAACACTGGCCGGTATCGGCTTATTGGCCTCCACCCTATCAGGCTGTAACAGTACCTCTTCCACCACGGCTAGCCAAAGAGATAATTCACCTTATATCAGCCAATTTCAAGCAAGTGAACGGGCTAGAGTGATCAGTAATGTCGATTATCAACTGACGTTTTTTCTCAGTGAACAAAGTCAATTTAGAGCCAAATCAACCGTCAACTTTGACCTAACAGGCACGGCTAAAAACCTCACTTTAGATTTAAACAAAGCCAATATTTTATCCATGCTAGTAAATGGGACTAAAATTTACCCTAACTACAACGGCAGTTATATTACCTTAAGCCCATCTTTGTTGCAGTCGGGCACAAACAGTATTGAGATTGAGTTTACCCGGGAACACAGCACTAATGGAGAAGGTTTGCACAGATTTGTCGATCCTGTTGATGGCAAAGTCTACCTTTACTCACATTTTGAACCCGCTGCTGCCCAGCAAATGTTTGCGGTATTTGATCAACCTGATTTAAAAGCCACTTTTGAATTAACAGTTCAAGCGCCTAAAGACTGGCAAGTCATTAGCGCAATGCGTGAATCTAGCATTAGCCCTAACGGCAATAATAATATTTGGACTTTTCCTGCATCACCAAAACTAAGCCCATATAATTTCTCACTGCATGCAGGCCCTTACCATGTCTGGCAAGATGATAGCGGCCCCTATCCAATGCGCCTTTTTGCTCGCCAATCCGTGACCGAGCAAGTGACGCCAGAAGACTGGTTTAACTATACCAAACAAGGCCTTTATTTCTTCGACCGCTATTTTGGTATTCCTTATCCATTCAAAAAGTACGATCAAGTCTTAGTACCTGACTTTTTATATGGCGCAATGGAAAATGCCGCAGCCATTACCTTCGCTGAAGATAAATTTCTGTTCAATGCCAAAATGACAGCCTCGCAAAAAGAGCGCTTAGCTGGCGTGATCATGCATGAAATGGCACATCAGTGGTTTGGGGACTTAGTCACCATGAAATGGTGGAATGGCTTGTGGCTGAATGAAAGCTTTGCAGCCTTCATGGGCACACTTGCTACTGCTGAAGCGACTGAATTCAGCCACGCCTGGCGCACTTTTTATGCCTCAGGTAAACAACGCGCTTACGAACTAGACTCACTGGTGACCACTCACCCGATAGAAGTGCCCGTTGCGACCACGCAAAATGCGTTTGATAACATAGATGCCATCACCTACCAAAAAGGGGCATCGACCTTAAAGCAGTTACGCCACTTGCTCGGTGAAGAAACATTCCGACAAGGTGTAAGGCAGTATTTGACCCAATTTAGTTATCAAAATGCTGAGTTAGACGACTTTATTGGCAGCTTAGCTAAAGCCAGTAATGTAGACCTCAGACAATGGACCCAAGAATGGTTATACAAAGCTGGGGTTAATAGTATTCAAGCCGAGTATATGTGTACTAATGGGGTAATAAGTGAATTTCAACTCGTGCAACGTCCTGTTAGTGATGAGTTTCCAACATTGCGTCAGCAAAAAGTAAAAATTGGCTTACTTTATCAACGCCGTCATGGCTTAGATAACCACCAAACAGCCATTGTTACCTACAAAGGCGAGTATACTGAAGTACCAGAATTGGTAGGTGAAGCTTGCCCAGATTTAGTGTATCCAAACTTGGATGATTGGGGCTTTGTGAAAGTAAACCTTGATAAGCGCTCAATGAATACCGCTAAGCAATCACTGAACAAAGTGCATGATCCATTACTGCGTTCAATGCTATGGCAAAGTATGTGGGACAGCGTAGTTGAAGGACAGGCACCGCTGAACGACTTTATCAATGTGGCGTTGATTAACGCACCGCTTGAGCAAGATTACACCATTTTAGGTCAGGTGATTTCAAACCTATATCGAGCAAAAACAATGCTGGATTTAATGCAGCCAGCCCACAAGCAATACAATGATAAAGTCAGCCGAGCATTAAGCCAAATGAGCTTACGCATGGCAATGGAACATCATCAAAACAGCGATTTTCAACGTCGATGGTTTGCCGCATACATACACTTTTCATCACAATCAGCATCCTTGTCTCACCTTGAACAATTATTGACAGGAAAATCGACAATACGAGGCTTAAGCTTAGATCAAGACCTGCGTTGGGATATTATCAAACAACTTAACCGTTTTGATTACGGCAACGCCCATATCCTATTGATGCAAGAAAAAGCCAAGGACAAATCAGATTCAGGTGAAAAAGCGGCATTGGCTGCTGAGGTTATTCGGCCACAAACACAATTAAAGCGCCAATGGTTGAATACAATCGCCCACAACGAAGCTGTACCATTTTCTAAGTTAAGGGTAGCCATGTTTAATTTATACCCTTCAGAGCAAAACTTACTTAGCGCAGCAACTGCCGAACAACGTTTAGCAGAGCTAATAGAGCTTGATAAAAAAGGGCCGGTATTTATGCGCAGCTATACTCAGGCTTTGATCCCACAGGCTTGTTCAACTGATAATATTTCCATGATAGATCAGGTGCTCAATACCCAAACAGGATTGTCTAAATTAACTCGCCGCGCGTTACTAGAAACCCGACAAAACGAGTATCGCTGCATTAACATTAAACAGCAAATAAGCCGCTAGGCTTATCAATCTTAATGCAAGATAGCCAGCACAATGGCTGGCTATCTTGCATTAACACTAATAAAAAACCTTCGCTCATCACAACTAAATGATGTTCGTGAGCCTTATTTAATTTTCATTCTGGCTTAATAGACTCTGTGAATGCCACTGGAATTATCCCCTCGAAATAACGCCTTTAGTAGATTAACGATGTCGTTAAAGGGTAAATTCGTAAGTGAATAACAGCACAAAGTTGACAATATCACTCGAACGAACCACCTCTTGCTACCTAGTTATTTTTTAGACGGTGTCTAGGTCTGCGCGGAACCTATAAACGACAACGTCTGCACAAAAATGTAACACAACCAATGACACTGCCCATAACATATTCATTTGATATAACTCTCATTTCAGAGATTTAAAACTTGAGCTTACTAGAAATTGGTGCGTATACAGTATACAATTTGACGTCACATTTTTTAGGTTAAAATTATGAATGCAAAAGGTTTTACATTAATCGAATTGGTTACCATTATTATCATTCTCGGTATTATGTCGGTATTAGCATTACCTCGCTTTATTAATTTATCTCAAGATGCGCATGATAGTGTTGCTCAATCTACTTTCGCTTCTTTTTCCAGTGCCGTGGGTTTGTATCACAATTGTTGGTCAGCCAATGGTGCACAGGGTTATGTAAAAAACTTAGCTTGTTTTGGCGCGGGAAATATTGATTCAACCGTGACAGGTTTCCCTTTGGGTGAAGATACTGAAGCGTCTAGCAATGAAGGGACACAACTCAATGGTGATGATTGTGCTAATATTTGGAATGGTTTACTGGATAATGACTTTACACTAGCTATGCATAACGACGCTTCATTTACTGCAGGTAATGACATCATCTATTGGTACATGGGTGGAGAAGTTGCCAACCCTGGTACTTATTGTTATTACAATTATATCGCTGATGATACAGCAAAAGGTCAAGAAAACTGGCAATTACGTTATTACCCTGGTACGGGAAAAACTGAAATACGTAAAGCGACATTAGGTTAGTCTTCTTCATTTAATAGCCTCATTTACTTTCATTAACAAGTCGCAAAAAGCTATTTTTATCGCTTCAGAAATAACATTCTGACGCCAGTGAAAACACCTTTATGACCAAGTAACAAAAATATCTGCTTTAGGCCATACAAAAAACAATCATGATAATCATGCGAGGTTAAATAAAGATATCGGCCAAAACGACTAACGTAAACTAAATGTCATCATAATAGGGGCATGATCTGTACTGTCACTGTCACGCTCAAAATCAGGTCGAACTAGATGTCGGTCAAAGGTTTGATAATGTTCGATGTGAGCTAAGTTTTTCAATTGTTTAGGGTCAAACTCACTTGAAACCAAAATATAATCTAACACCGACCCTTCACTTCCATAATAATGGGTTGCTTGTCTTGAGCTAACGATGGGGTTATCAGTAAAGCTTGTCGACTCATCTTCATCGGAAGCCAAACTGACATTACATTTGGTTGTCGCTTTATGTAACTCATAACTATCATAAAGACGACATTGATTTAATTCGGCAAATAATTGCTGCTCACTTAAACCCGCCAACTGTTTGTCTTCAATATCACTTCGATAAACCCGTAAATTTTGATGAAATGCTGCCAGTAAATCACTGTGTAATTTATCATTAAAATCGCCCATTAAAATGAATGGATGACCTTTCAAATGACGTCTAACTAGCATTTGATGGCACAACAATGTTGCTTCGTTTCCTCGTTGTAAACTGGATGCCCAACGCCCTAGTACTTGCCTTGCGATAAAATCAGCCGCACCTGAAGAGCCTGAATGGGCTAAATCCTCTTTATCAAAACCACTGCGTTTTGATTTTAAATGAATCACATAGCAATCACAGGGACCAAATAGGGGTAGGTCAATAGTCGCGCGCAAAGGTTGGCGGCTAAATTGAAACTGAGCTAGCCCTAACGCTTCACAAGCTGCGTCATCCACAGCCACATTGGCCATTTCAATGATAGGATAACGTGACGCTAATGCCACCACAGGATGACGATAAACATAATCACTTTCTACCTGTGGTTCATCCAATACTGCAAAATGCACGTAGCCTAATGGTCGCAATAACGCCTGCAACTCCTCGGGACTAAACACTTCTTGAAATCCAATGATGTCAGGTTGATTTTCCATCAAAAAATCACTGAGCCAGGCGCACTTTTTTTGCCATTGTTGCGCACTATAAATGTTTTCAAAATCGTAATAGGCATTCGGTGGCGCAATAAAATTAAATAAATTTATTGAGGCAACACGATATTGAATTGCGACAGCAGGAGAAGATGACAAATTAATTAAGTTCTGTTGTTCGATTATGACAAACATCATAGGCGCAAACCTTAAATGTCTCAATAACCTTAAAAACCAAAAACAATTAAATAAATTAAAATCAGTAGCTTATAATAAAAAGCAAATAAAATTCATTTATTTGTTAGTTTTTTGTGAACCACTAAAAATATCTTCCCGTATAAAAATTCGTCACATTACTCTACGAGGAATTACTCAAATGAAACGGATTTATCCCTTTGCGTTATGCGTATCAATGATTGGTTTAACCGCGTGTTCTGACGATGATGATGTTGTTCAACAAGTCACGCCGACACCTGCGCCAGTTGAACTTTCGCATGTGCGTGTCATTCACGCTGGTAGCGATGCTCCAATGGTTAATGTTATGGCCAATGGTGCAGAGCTACTTGCTGATGTTGACTACGCAATGTCCAGTGGGCTTCTTGAAGTCAATTCTGCTACCTTTGATATCGATGTCGATGCAATTCTAGCTGATGGTTCAACCGCTACCGTTTTGGAAGCACAGTTAATTGCTGAAGATAAAATGGAATATACCGCTGTCGCATTAGGCAATGTTGCTGATGAAAGCTTAATGCTAAAACTTGTAGAGAATCCAATGGCAGACATCGCCAGTGGCTATGCAAGGGTGCAGGTACTTCATGCCTCGCCAGCTGTTGGTTTAGTTGATGTTTATGTAACCGCTCCAGGTACTGATATTACCAGCATGTCAGCTACACTGTCAGCCGATTACATGGATGCTAGCCCACAACTTGAAGTGGCTGCAGGAGATTATCAAATCCGCATTACAGCAGCGGGCTTGAAAGATGTTGTATATGACTCAGGAACTGTTTCGTTAGCTGATATGCAAGACTACTTTATTAGTGCTATTCCAAATACTTGGTCTGGTATGTCACCTGTAGCACTTCATGTCGCATTACCTGAAGGTCAGGTGATCTTAAATGACGTTAGTAGCGGCGCTGATTTACGTGTTGTTCATGCGGTTGCAGATGCTCCTGCAGTAGATGTGTTCCTTGATGGCAGCACAACACCAGCAGTAAACATGTTGGCATTTGGCGAAATTGCTGGATATGTCAATGTGCCTGAAGGTGCGCACACAGTCACAGTGGCGGCAGATGCCGATAACACTGTGGTTGTTATTGATGAGGCCGCAGTCGATTTAACCCTAGGCATGAGCTACAGTGCATTAGCGGTAGGTTCATTATCAGACAACATGATTGAGCCGTTGGTATTAATGGATAACACTAGACGTGTTGCGACTGAAGCAAAACTGACAGTGACTCATGCAGCTTACTCTGCACCTGAAGTGGATATTTACCTCACCGCAACAGCAGACATCAGCGAAGCAAGCCCAGCTCTTGAAGACGTACCATTTAAAGCATCATCAGGCAGCATTAGTGTAGCACCAGGCACGTATACAATTAGTGTCACTGTTGCAAACACAAAAGATGTCGCTATTGGTCCATTAGAAGTCACTTTAGATGCTGCAGGCATATATGGTGTAGCTGCTGTAGACAATGTCGGTGGCGGTGCACCATTTAGTGTGATCCTTTTAGATGACTTCACCGTAATGTAGTTTGTTCATCCACTATTTTTCTCTGTGAAACCCTTTAGGCTTATCTTTAACCCAGATAAGCCTTTTTTTTAATGGGAATAACCATGATAAAATTTATCAGTGCGAGCTTTTTCTGTATCTTCAGCCACACAGCATTAGCGGCTAACTTATCGAATGAGGAAACCATGAAATTGAATTTTGCCAGTGACTTCGATTTACGTCATACCCAAATTAATAACGATACAGTGATGGGCGGCCTATCTTCAAGTCGAGTCAGTATCAATAATGATGCAGTTAACTTTACCGGCTTAGTGTCACTCGATAATAACGGTGGTTTCGCTTCAACTCAGTTTAATGTAATCAATAAAATCCATACCGCCACTCGCTGCAAATTGCTTGTTAAAGGGGATGGAAAGCGCTATCAGCTCCGATTAAAAACAGCAGCATTACAATTTGGCGAAGCATTTATTGCAGAATTTACTACACTGGAAGGTGAGATCAGCGAACACATTTTTACTGTTGACGATTTTCGTATTGGCTTTCGTGGACGCACCATTCAAAATGGTCCTGCGTTAGACTTTGCCAAAGTGGAAAAAGTGGGCATTTTAATCGCAGACAAACAACAAGGCAGTTTTAGTATTGATTTACATACTATCGCATTTGAAAAATAAGGTTAATTGACTCTATGATCCACGGTATTATTTTTGATCTAGACGGAACATTAGTAGAGTCCAGTTTAGACTTTGCCCTTATAAAGCAACAAATAGGCTGCCCTACCGATCAAGATTTATTAACCTTTATAGACCAACTCAATTGCCCCATTACTCAGCAACGAGCCAATGACATTGTGCTTGAGCATGAAAATAGAGATGCCAACACAGCAAAGGCTCTGACTGGTATGGTGGAGTTATTAAACTACATCAATCGTCAAAACTTACCCTGCGCAATTGTCACGCGTAACAGTAAAACCGCCAGTGAAATGAAGTTAAAACAAAACAATATCAACATTGATATTGTACTCACCCGCGAGTGCTACCCCGCAAAACCTGCGCCTGATGCGTTAAACGCGATAGCAGATCAGTGGCAAATACATCCCAAAAACCTGATCTATGTCGGTGATTATTTATATGATATTCAAGCGGCAAATAATGCAGGGATGATTGCCTGCTTTATTAATCATGGTATTGATACCCACTATCAACACTTAGCGGATGTCATTGTAAAAAGCCTTGCTGAATTATTAACAATACTGAAAAAACACGGCATAAAAAAGGCGCTGTAACAGCGCCTTCATCAATCATTGTTAACATTAATAATCAAGACTAACGTTAAAATAATCTCAGCCCTGGTTAAATAAACTCACAAATATCATGCAGTGCTTTTTTATCTAATGCATGCACAGGTACTGTCGCATCATCAGCGGGGTAGCCAGCAATAATCAACATATATGGACGCTCATTGTCATTATCTCGACCACAGATTTTTGATAAAAAACTCATCGGCTTCGGAGTATGAGTTAAGGTGGCAAGGCCTGCATGATGCAGCGCTTGTATTAAAAAACCAGTAGCAATCCCCACAGACTCATGCACATAATAATTTGTTTTTTGCTCACCCTCGTCTTCTTTACGTTTTTGGCTAAAAATAGCAATTAACCAAGGTGCATGTTCTAAGTAGGGCTTATTGGCATTGGTTCCTAAAGGTTTTAATGCGTTAAGCCATTCGTCACCCGCTCGCCCAGCATAAAAAGCCTGCTCTAAGGCTTCTGCTTGTTGACGAATTTGCGCTTTCACCTCAGGACTTTTAATCGCAACAAAATGCCATGGCTGATGGTTAGCACCATTCGGCGCGGTACCTGCTGCCAAAATGCACTGTTCAATAATAGCTTGCGGAACGGGCCTTTCTGAAAACTTTCGAATCGAATGTCGACGCTTTACTTGTTGATAATTTTCCTGCGCCCTAGCTAACATTTCATCTTGGGAATATTCAATAAAATCGTTTAGCGGAATATGTTCATTTGACATTGTCGGTCCTTGAAAAATGCGAAAGTTTAGCCAAAGAAATACTATGCCACAGATAAGTCATAAAAAGAAAACCGACTTGTATCAATCCATTGATTGCAACTAATTCATTAGCTAGATACAGTAAAGTAAGCGTGTTTTATAAGGATTTAACAAAATGATAGCTGCGATCATAGGCGCAACAGGGTTAGTGGGAAAGTCTTTATTAGAGTTGTTACTGGATAGCGAGCTTTATCAAAAAGTTTACGTGCTAGGGCGTTCTAAACCCCAGCTAGCAGCGCATCATTGGGGGGAAGAAAAACTGCATTATATTGCGTGCCAGTTAGATGAGCTGCATGAAATTGAACTACCCGAAACCATAGACCACGCTTTTTGCTGCTTAGGTACCACGATTAAACAAGCAGGAAGCCAACAAGCTTTTATTGAAGTTGATAAATTAGGCGTACTGGCCTTTGCAAAGCTGGTGCATAAACAGCAACACTCCAAATTGGTTTTTCAAGTGATCAGTGCCTTAGACGCCAACCCTAGATCCAGTGTATTTTATAATCGAGTTAAAGGTGAAATGGAGCAACAACTTGCACAATTACAATTACCCTATTTACAGATTTTTCAACCAAGTTTATTGATAGGTCAACGAGAAGATAGCCGCCCTGCAGAGCAAATTGGCCAATGGCTATTTGCATTTACCTCATTGTTTTTTATTGGACCTTTACTAAAATACAAACCTATTCATGGCTCTGACGTAGCTAAGGCCATGTTTGATTGTGCACAAAAAGAATTGCCTTCCCTAACCATTATTGATAATAAAAGCTTACATCAATAATGCATTTTTCAACCTTCTATCGCAGATTGTCTATACTACATAAACCACCAATCCCTAGGGGCTGTAGATCTTTGCTGGTGGAATGTTGTTCGAGATAAAAACGAATTAATCGCGGCGAGCGGAGTGCAGCCTAGCAATCTAAGCACTCTTTGTTGGTAAAAAGTTCACTCAACAAACCGCAATTCGTTTTAGCCGAATCCTTCGGACAGCGTTTGTTGGCTATTTTTACGGCGTTATTGGCTTATTATGTCGAATACACAGCAAAGCCTCTGCCTTGTATGAATGGCCAGCAATTCGCTGCAAAAACGACCTTGAAAGATCAATAGACCCGAGTAACATTTACTGCTGGAGAAAACAATGAGCGATAAATTATTAACCCTTGAAGAAGTGTGTAAAATTTTAGATAAAAGCCCAGCTACAATTAAGCGTTATGCCAGAGAAAACTTATTGTCCAGCCACCAAGATGGTGATGAATTGACCTTCCCCGAAGGTGAAGTCATGCGTTACTTAGATTTTTCTAAACGCTTGGGGTAATACTAGTGGGAAATCCCCCCCCTGAACACGTATGTAGCCACTTGATTCAAAGATAAAAAAGGGAAAGCTCTGCTTTCCCTTTTTTATACCACTTAACAGGCCCTAGTCACCAAAGTCATCTAGTAGAATATTTTCTGACTCGACACCTAGGCTTTCCAATAACCCAATAACCGATGAGTTCATGATTGGAGGGCCACACATATAAAACTCACAGTCCTCTGGTGACTTATGGTTTTTAAGGTAGTTTTCAAATAACACATTATGAATAAAACCCGTGTAACCAGTCCAATTATCTTCTGGTAAGGGATCTGACAGCGCAACGTGCCATTCAAAATTATCATTTTCAGCCGCTAGCATATCAAAATCTTCTTGATAGAAAATTTCACGCTTTGAACGAGCACCGTACCAGAAAGTCATTTTACGATTGGTTTTAACCCGTTTTAGCTGATTAAAAATGTGTGAACGCATGGGGGCCATCCCCGCACCGCCACCAACAAATACCATTTCAGCATCGGTTTCTTTGACAAAAAACTCACCAAATGGACCTGAAATAATCACCTTATCGCCGGCTTTTAAATTAAAGATATATGATGACATTTTGCCTGGTGGTAAATCATCAGATGGCGGCGTAGCAATACGCACATTCAACATAATCCGGCCTTTTTCATCCGGATAATTCGCCATTGAATAAGCACGTAATACGTCTTCATCTACCTTTGAAACAAGCTTAAATAAATCGTATTTTTCCCAGTCATCACGGTACTCAGCTGGAATATCAAAATCAGCATAGCGAACTTCATGCGCTGGCGCTTCAATTTGAATATAGCCACCCGCTTTAAAGAGCACCTCTTCACCCTCAGGTACTTTTAGCAATAATTCTTTAATGAAAGTCGCTTGGTTATTATTCGAGATAACCTCACACTCCCACTTTTTCACCCCAAAGACTTCTTCGTCGATTTCCAGCTCCATGTCGCTACGCACAGCAACCTGACAAGCAAGGCGACAACCTTCTTTCGCTTCTTTTTTGGTAATATGTTCAAGCTCTGTGGCAAGAATATCACCGCCACCCGATTTCACTGTGACACGGCACTGTCCACAAGTACCACCGCCGCCACAGGCAGAAGGAATAAAGATATTATTACCGGCTAATGCGCCCAGCAATTTATCACCCGCGGGGGTGCGTACAGCCTTTGACGCATCATCATTAATACCGATGGTCACCGCACCCGTGTTCACTAATTTACTTTTGGCGATTAAAATCACCATCACTAGCAGGCTTACTACTATGGTAAACATGCCAATACCAATTGCCATTTCCATTAAATGCACCTTCTCATAAATCTGTCATTTTGCTGTAAGGAATTCATATGCTGTTTCCCAATGCTTTACAGCGTAATGCCAGCGAAAGACATAAAACCTAATGCCATCAAACCTGTGGTAATAAAGGTAATACCAATACCTTGCAGGCCTTCTGGAATTGCGTTGAACTTCATACGTTCACGTAGTCCCGCCAATAATACAATTGCCACAGCCCAACCCACAGCACTGCCCGCCGCAAATACGGTTGATTCTGCTAAGTTGTAATCACGGTTAGCCATAAAGATAACCCCAGCAAAAATCGCACAGTTAACCGTCAATAGAGGTAAGAAAATACCTAGGCTCTGGTACAAAGTCGGGATGTATCTTTCTAAGAACATCTCTAAAATTTGCACCAATGCGGCAATTACGCCAATGAAGGTAATTAACTGCAAGTAGCTGATATCAAGATCTGCCATGCCAGCCCATGCCAGTGCGCCTGGTGCCAGCACATTGACATAAATTAGCTGGTTGATAGGCACAGCTAACATCATTACCACGATCACTGCGATACCGAGACCAAAAGAGGTAGACACCTTTTTTGATACTGCTAAAAACGTACACATACCCAAGAAAAATGACAGCGCCATGTTGTCTATAAAAGCGGCTTGGATAAAGAGATTAATATAGTGTTCCATGCTTATCCTCGCTTACGTTGAACAACGTTAATGGCCCAAATCATCACACCAATCAAGAAGAAAGCGCTCGGTGGTAAAGTGAACATTTCGTTAGGTAAATACCAACCATCATTTGCGACTGTGGTAAATATTTCGTGACCAAATAACGAGCCTCGGCCTAACAGTTCACGTACAAAGGCAACGCCTAGTAAAATCACGCCATAGCCCATCGCATTCCCTACGGCATCAACTAATGCAAGATGCGGTGGGTATTTCATTGCAAACGCTTCAGCACGCCCCATGATGATACAGTTAGTGATGATCAGACTAACAAAAACAGATAACTGTTTAGATAGCTCATACGCCACATCTTGTAGCACCATATCCACGATAATAACCAAGGAGGCGATCACCGTCATTTGCGCGATAATACGCACGCTGTTTGGAATGAAATTGCGAATGGTTGAAATAATCAGATTAGAAAATACCAACACAAATGTTACCGCAAGGGTCATCACTAATGCGGTTTGCATTGAGTTACTGACCGCAAGAGCTGAACACACACCCAACACCTGCATAGCAACAGGGTTATTCGCAAAAATTGGCGAAGTTAGTATGTCTTTTGTAGAAGTTGACCGACTCATTTACTTCACCTCCGTTTTGGCAAATGTGTGTAAAAAGTTTTGATAACCTTCAACACCAAACCAGAACTCAACCGCTTTTTGAATACCGACACCTGTTCTAGTGGCACCTGAAACGCCATCTACACCGTGTACATCACCCGCTTTAGCGCCGCCTTTAACCACTTTGATGGCTATCTTGCCTTTTTCATCAAAAAGTTTCTTTCCTTGCCACAATGCATTCCATTCTGGGTCAGTCACAAAATCAGCGATACCTGGGGTTTCACCATGTTCATAAAACACAATATTCTTAATGGTGTTTAAATCAGGCTCGACCGCTAAGTAGCCATAAATCATTGACCACAAACCTTTACCGTAGATAGGCATAACAATACTGGTTAGCTCACCCTGGTCATCAAACACTTCAAAAATACGTATCTGATCAGCACGGCTTTTAATTTTGGCAGTGTCTTTTTTCGGTTTGCGTGAAGTTTCAGGATTAATTGCCGCCATGCGGCCATCAAAGTCTAAAATGTTTTCATGCTCGATAAACTGCCCGCTTTCTAAATCCACAAGTTTAGGTTGTACTCGGCTAGTAAATAATTCACGAAAATCACTTGAATTACTTTCAACACCCGCCGCTTTTAACACAAACTGTTGTACTTCATCGCGCTTTTTAACCAGTTTTCTTTCTTTCAAAATTTCGGCCGTGCCAGTAATCATGAAAGAACACACTAAACTCAGGCTGATAATGAAAACCATGGTTCCCATTACCGAATCTTTTTTAAAGGCCATGGCGTTTTAGTCTCCGCTTGATATTGGCTCTCGCTACCAGATAATCGAATAACGGTGCCCATAAGTTGGCAAATAAAATGGCTAACATAATACCTTCAGGCAGCTTCACGTTAAGCACTCGAATCAATACCGTCATAAAACCAATTAATGCACCATAGGCGTATTTAGCGTTACGAGTGTAGGAAGCGGTTACAGGATCGGTTGCCATGAACATCATACCCATCGCAAAACCACCTGTGACCAAATGCCAGGTCCAAGGCATGGTTGCCATCGCATTTTTAGCCGGGCCAAATAAATTAAACAAAATCGCCGTGGCTATCATGCCTAACAACACACCCGCTACCACACGCCAATCCGCCACGCGGGTCATCAGTAAAATACCGCCACCGATTAAAATAGCTAACGTGCTGGTTTCACCAATTGAACCGACGGTAAAACCAAAAAAGTTATCCCACCATAATGGGTCACTCAATGCGCCTATCCAGCTAACATCGGCAAAACTGATTTTATTCGCCGCAGCCAAGCCTAAGGTGGTTGCTCCAGAATAACCGTCTACCGCAACAAACTGACTTATCGCTGCCACTTCTGTTGGGTATGCAAAATAGATAAATGCATATCCGGCTAAAGCAGGATTTAAGAAGTTATATCCCATACCGCCGAACATTTCTTTGGCGACAATAACGCCAAAAGTAATGCCTAACGCCATGATCCATAAAGGAGTCGACACAGGTAAAATCAGCGAAAATAATAACGCGGTAATAAAGAAGCCTTCATGTAACTCCTGACCACGCATTCTGGAAAATATCACTTCCCAAAATAAGTTAACCAGTAAGGCGGTAAGGTAAAATGGTACGTAAAAACTAGCACCGTATGCGAATAAGCTTAATACCCCCGATTCAGACGTTAAGCCTGAAAACAGCATATTAAAAATCGCTAAATGCCATGATGCCGGAGCGGTTGCGCCTTCGATAATCGCAAGTTGAGCCTGCAAACCAATGTTGTACATACCAAAGAAAACAGCAGGTAATAAACACATACCCACAATATGCATAGTACGTTTTACATCAATCGCATCTCTTACATGAACCTGTCCTTTGGTGCTACGACCATGGGCAATCCATAACGAACGCAAATATTTACGCATCGAATCGCCGTGTTCATAATACTTGTCTTGGGCTGACGGTTTTTTAATTGGCTTACTCATTAACCTTCCCTCTCGATAATATCTAGGCAAGCACGTAATTCTTTACCAAAATCATACTTTCCAGGGCAAACAAAAGTACATAACGCGAGATCTTCCTCATCTAATTCCAGTGCACCTAACAGCTGAGCTTCATCGGTATCACGAACCACAAGGTCACGAATAAGTAAGGTTGGTAAAATATCTAACGGCATCACCCGTGCTAACTGACCAAACGCCATCATAGCCCGGGCAGAACCACCAGCATGGGTGGTGAAATCAAATAATTTTTTAGTGCGGCTAAAGCCCGACATCATAATGCCAGTTAGGCTGAACTTATTTTTATCTTTGCGCACCCAAGGTAACAACTCGTGTTTGTCATCTTCAGACAGCACACAAATTTGATTATGGAAACGTCCTAAATAATCATAAACACCAGATGCGGTGTGGCCGTTTAGCACACTACCAGACACGACTCTAGAGTGGATATCTTTGATTTTAGCTGTCACGATAGGCGTTAGTTGCGCGCCTAATTGAGTACGAATTAAACGCGGTTCAAGCACGTTAGGGCCAGAAAAAGCCACCACGCGATCTGTATATAACTCACCGGTTAAAAATAATTTGCCGTAGGCAATGACATCTTGGTAACCCAAATGCCAAACAGGACGTTCAACGCTAGCTGGTAATAAGAAATGGATATGCGTACCGACTAATCCCGCTGGGTGGACGCCATTAAACTGATGAACAGATACCTGCTTTAACTTGGCTGCAGCTTCAGTACTGAGCAAGGAGGTCTGGTCGTCCTGGCACAGAAAAACCTGACCTTCAGTTAAATAACTCAGCACTTGCAACCCTGCTTCAAACGCCTGAGTTTGCTCAGCAATAATAACGCGAGGATTTGCCGCGAGTGGATTTGTGTCGATTGCGGTGACAAATATGCCCGCTGGCTGGCTGTCTAACTGAGGCACTCGTGAAAATGGACGAGTACGTAATGCTGTCCATAAGCCACTGTCGACTAAATTATCAACCACTTGCTGACGAGACAGTTGGCTTAAGTCATCATAGCGAGTAAAGCTTTTAGCTTGCTGCACTGGGTCGCATTCAATCACTACAGCTTGCAACACACGCTTTTCACCGCGTTGTATCGCGCTAACTTTGCCGCTAGCTGGCGCTGTAAATTTGATCCCAGGGGTTTTCTTATCTTCAAAAAGCGCTTGCCCTTTGATGACATGATCACCTTCCTCAACCAACATGGTAGGTTTGAGGCCTACATATTCTTCACCTAATAAAGCTACGGTCGTGGCTTTT
Source organism: Shewanella holmiensis (assembly GCF_025370255.1). Lineage (GTDB taxonomy): Bacteria > Pseudomonadota > Gammaproteobacteria > Enterobacterales > Shewanellaceae > Shewanella > Shewanella holmiensis. The sequence continues at coordinate 16,458 of NZ_JAMTCD010000017.1, read as the reverse complement.
TCACCGTCAAACACTTGCTGAATAGGTTCGCCAGCAATAGGCACATCCAAGCCGCGTTTAATGGTTATTATTTGGTTTGAAACACCTGCCATTAGTATCACCATCAAGAAAAATTCGATGAGTAATTTTAAATCTTTGTTAATGCTAATGTACGAACCCAGATCACACTAACGAGGTATTGTGTAATTTTAAAACATGATAATTGGAGACTATTGTGAAGCAGATCACTTGTGGGGCTAAAGAATACAAAAAAATGTCATTTTTACTACAAAAACAATATTCACCTCGACAGGTAAAATACTATCGCCTAAACCCCAAGATTAAAGGCTTAGGCGATTCATTCTTAACACGGTAAATGAAAGCGCTGTAACTTCCCATCAATAAGCTGATAACAGGCATCCATTTGATTGAGTGCTGTGGTTCGGTGGCTTATCATCAATACGGTTTTATGTTCGGCAAACGCAAATAAAGTGGATAGAATTTCCCGTTCAGTGCGCTTATCTAAACCTTCGGTAGGCTCATCAAGCAGTAATAATGGCGCATCACGAAGCAGTGCTCTTGCCACGCCAATACGGCGTTGTTCACCGCCGGATAACTGCCTGCCCCCCTCACCCATCCACATGTTTAATGGCTTATCTCCAATTAACAAATGACCTAAGCCAACTTGTGACAGCACCTGTTTCAATTGGTCATCGTGTGCAGAACGTTTTTCATTAGCGATATAAGGTAATGCCAAAACTAAATTGTCCCGCAAAGTACCACTAAAGAGGTGCACTCTTTGGCTGACTACCGACATTGCCGCACGAAGATTCGCTTCACTGTAATCGGCAATTGGCTGACCATCTAAAAGTATGGCGCCTGAATTTGATTGCCATTCACGGGTGATCATATTCAACAAACTGGATTTACCGCAGCCTGTTTTACCTAAAATAGCCACTTTCTCTCCAGCGGCTAAAGTAAGATTGACCCCTTGTAATATTGGCTGATTTTGTTGGTAACCAAAATGCAAATTGCTGATATCTAATGACCCTGTTTGGGCAATAAGATGCTGCCCTGTCACAAACGGCACCGCAGGAGCCTGCTCAGTCAACGCACTAACGCGCTGGGCTGCTAATACGGTACTTGATAAATGTTGGAACGCTCCGGCGACTGGCATCATCATTTCTAAACAAGCCATAGTGGCAAACACCACCATAGCAAACAGGGGCCCTGGAGGTACGGCATTACCAACACCTTTAGCGGCAACATATAACATCAACAAAACCGCAAAACCATTGGTGAGAATTAAGATAGCCTGGCTTAATCCGGTAATTTTCGCCATGGTCAATTGACTGCTAAAAAAGCGATGTTGCTGTTGATAAATTCGGCCTAAGTAGCGTTGATTTGCTGCAAATAAACTTAACTCAGCCTGCCCTTGGATCACATCAAGCAGCTGCACTCTAAGCTTTTGCTTTGTTTCGATTAACGCCTGACCTGGCGCTTTACCTAATCGATAAAAAATCGTCGGTAATACCAGTAAAACCAGCAGTAAAAAACCACACAGGGTTAACGCTAAACTGGGGTCAAACCAGGCAATAAATAGGTATAACGCCGCTATCATTAATAATGATGCACTCATTGGGATCAGCAAGCGTAGATACAGATGGTCTAAGGTGTCGATATCGGCGACTAATCGATTCAGTAAATCACCTTTTCTGAGACCCTGTAAGTTGGCGGCACTAAGAGGTAATAACTTTTGCCACGCCCATACGCGTAATTCAGTTAATAACTTAAATGTTGCCTCATGGGTGGCTAAACGCTCACCATATCGACTTGCTGTGCGCGCTATTGATAGAAAACGCACGCCACCTGCTGGGGTGAAAAAATTAAACGATTGTGCCGTCAGTACCGTTAAACCAGCAACCGCTGTCGCAGATAAAAACCACCCAGATAAGGATAACAATCCGACCCCAGCCAATAGGGTAATAAAGCTCAGCAACAAGCCCGTTATCATCATTAACCACTGGCGACGGAACAGTTTTAGAAAAGGAAGCAAGACCTTCATACGTTGGCCTCCTGTTGCTGCAACTGATAGAACTTGCCCTGTGCGGCCATTAATGAGGTGTAATTCCCCTGCTCAATCAACAACCCTTTATCAAGCACAATAATGTTATCAAACCCCGTCAATTCTTCGAGCTTATGGGTCACCATAATGGCAGTGTTATCGGTAATGGCTTGCGATAGCGAGACCATCACGGCCTCGGCACTTTGTTCATCTAAACTGGCTGTCGGTTCATCTAATAAAAAAACACTAGCTTGTTGACTTAACGCTCTGGCCAGCGCGATACGTTGAGCTTGACCGACCGACACACCAGATGATTGATCGCTAATCATCGAATACAAGCCTTGAGGATGTTGCTTTACAAAATCGGCAACTTGCGCTTTTTCAAGTAAGTTAATGATCGAGGACTCACTCATATCAGGCCGTCCTAAAGCGACATTTTCGGCAATCGTGCCATGAAATAGCTGTGGGTCCTGACCAAGCCAAGCAAGATGCTTACGCCAATGCGCCATGCTGATAGCGTTAAATGGTTGACCATTAATCAGCAATTCGCCCTTGTAGGGTAAAAAACCCAACAGTGCCTGTAACAGACTGGTTTTACCTGCACCGCTAGCACCAACAACTGCAACATGCTGCCCAGCCTTAATACTAAATGACAAGGGTCCTAGCAAACACTGACCATCTAAACTCATTACCTGTAAATTATTGGCCACTATGTCGACTTTATTAAGATCAATCATCTCATTGCCGGATTGAGCCGCGGTATGGGTTAGCGGGTAATCAAGTAATTCCACTAATGACTCTGCCGCACCAATGGCTTGTGCTTTAGCATGGTAATGGGTGCCTAAATCTCTCAGCGGCTGGTAAAATTCGGGAGCTAAAATCAACACGAACATACCGGTAAATAAACTAATTCCTAAGCCATAATGGCCAAAATCTAAATGGTCTAGATAACTGAAACCAAAATAAACTGCTAGTACGGCAATGGATAACGCGGCAAAAAACTCTAATACGGCTGAGCTTAAAAAAGCTAAACGTAAAACCGACATAGTGCGACTTCTAAAATCTTCTGATGCTTGATGAATTTGGGTTACTTCCGCTTCGCCACGATGAAATAACTTGATGGTACTTATCCCTTGTAAGCGATCCATAAAGTGACCACTTAAACGGCTTAATGCGGTAAAGTTTTTACGGTTGGCATCCGCAGCGCCCATTCCCACTAAAATCATAAACATTGGGATTAACGGCGCCGTGCCTAATAACACTAAACCCGCAGCCCAATTTAACGGAAATACCACCACTAAAATACACAGAGGGATGAATGCAGCTAACATCATTTGCGGCACATACTTACTGTAAAAATCATGTAAATCTTCAACTTGTTCAAGCACAATGCTAGCCCAGGCACCTGCAGGTTTACCTTTAATAAAAGCGGGGCCTAATGCAACTAACTTATTTAGCACGGCTTGTCTTATATCTTGTCGTAATCGCTTACCCGCCTCAAAGCTAAATCGTTCTCGCCCATAAGCTAAACCGGCTCGAATAATTAGCAAGGTAGCTAAGCCGATAAAATAAGGCATTAATTGATTAACGGGTAGCTCGGCCATAATCACGCCCTGTAAAATTTGGGCTATGCAATAGGCTTGAGCAATGATGGCTGCACCGTTAAGTAAACCACATAGGATGGCGAGCTTAAGATAAATACCACATGCAAATTGCTGAGACTTAAGCCATTTAGCTAATGACTTTTCTAACGACTTATCCATGAAACTCCAACAACATTTCTTGATGCCTAACCATAAAAGGGGCAATAGATGACATCAATGAAAACAGATTATTAACAAGAGAAAGTAGCGTGTTAGCAAGCAGTATCGCAGTAGTAGCCTATCTAATACAGTTGAGCAATTAATAATGTTAACTGCCGCACAGTTTATGATAAGTACCCTTAATCAATCTAAGGGGATTGCACCGTATTTTACCAATACATGCCATAGCAATTTTAAATCTTGGATTTTTTTAGCATGACTGGAGCGCTCGCTCCAACTGGTAGGCTGTTTGCATAAGGCATAAGCCGCCTCACCAATTATCGCAGCATTGATAAGCTGTTCTTGCGCCACAGCATGTGCCACATTCGGCATGTTTGCGCCACGAAAATCACTCGGCACGGCATCAAGCGATAATTGATACCCCCCATGCCAAGCTAATTGGATATCATACTCATCGCATAAAGCTTGTAACGATTCACCAACTTGAGTTTGTTTAAAACTGGGATCTGCCACTAGCATATCAATATCATCATCTAACGATACTTCACCATGAATTTGAGCTTCAATATAATGGTCAAGGTTACAGCTAGGCTGTCGCTTGAAGCGACCTTCTAAAGAGTCAGCTAATTCAGTCACTAAATGATCGATCAATAAGCTTGGTTTCAACCCTGTGATCCCCAAAGCATAATGGCGCTCAAAGCTTTCACTTAATAACGCCGCCAACACGGCGTCAAAACAATTAATGGTGCCTTTCTCTTTAGGTAGACGATAAGAATCCATATAGCTAAAAGTACAACGAGACAATATTTGTGGACGGGTGACAAAATAGCAACTGCCAAAGCGAGGCGCTGGGCCCAATGCACATAACCCTAAATCTAAAGCGCCATATTTAGGGCGATGTTTAATTCCTGAATAACATTGGCCAAAAAGCTGGTTTTCCCAATGGTCTCGTGGGCCGCCTAACTCTGGTGAAAGTTGGCCGTTGGAAATATGTGTCTCAAACTGACTTTTGTAGTGGCCATCTTTAATCAAGCCATCAACCACTTTTAAGCCGCGACTGTCTAATCTATCAGGGTGAAAATGCAATGCCACGCGCCCATACTGCGTTAATTGGCGCATGGCCACTTGTAAGGTTTGGGTAGAAATATTAGACATTAACAGCACATTTTTAATTAGCGCATGGGCAGGATCGCGAAGTCCTAAGGCGATTTTTTCAATATGTGTGAGTGCCGCTAATTTTGAAGTCATTGATGCCTTAATAGAAAATAAGATTAAATAAACGTGAAATAAACCACAGTGAATGCACAATAATCAAAAATCACATCACAGCAAATAGGTTTTAAAATGCACCAAGTAATTCATTGTATGCAATATTGCGCCATTTCGCACTGATGATTAACACTTTTTCACCCTCTACTTCAATGTGTTTTGATAGCACTAGTAGGGCTTTTCAGGTAAGATGCACGCCCGCCGATATTGGCCACCTTTAATATATTTAACAACTTAGGTTGTTAATTGAGATGTAATCTATGAGTTTTGAAAACCTAGGACTAAGTGCTGCAATTTTAAAAGCAGTTGCCAAACAAGGTTACGACACCCCATCCCCTATTCAAGCCCAAGCCATTCCTGCAGTGTTAAAGCGTCAAGACGTTATGGCTGCAGCTCAAACTGGCACAGGTAAAACCGCGGGATTTACACTACCAATCCTCGAATTATTATCTCAAGGTACTCCAGCTAAACGCGGGTATGTGCGTACTTTGGTGTTAACGCCCACCCGTGAACTTGCGGCGCAAGTACAAGAAAGTGTAGCAACTTACGGTAAACATTTACCGCTTAAATCGGCCGTAGTATTCGGCGGCGTTTCTATTCAGCCTCAGCTTGCTGCATTAAAAAACGGTGTGGATATTCTGGTTGCCACGCCTGGCCGCTTATTGGATTTATACCAACAGCGTGCAATTAACTTTGATCACCTTGAGATCTTAGTACTTGATGAAGCCGATCGCATGCTAGATATGGGCTTTATTCGTGACATTCGTAAAATTTTGTCTTTTTTACCGGCGAAGAGACAAAACTTGATGTTTTCAGCGACATTTTCGGATGACATCCGCGAATTAGCCAAAGGTCTGGTAAACAACCCAGTTGAAATATCGGTCACGCCAAGAAACAGCACAGCCAACAGCGTTGAGCAAAGCATTTATGCTATAGATAAAACCCGTAAATCAGCTGCATTAATTGAACTTATTAAGATCAATGACTGGCATCAGGTGTTAGTGTTTTCTCGCACCAAACATGGCGCTAATCGGTTAGCCAAAAGTTTAGAAACCGCAGGCATTTCAGCCGTTGCGATCCACGGTAATAAAAGTCAAACTGCACGAACTAAAGCGTTAGCTGATTTTAAACGTGGCGCGGCACAAGTGATGGTTGCCACCGATATCGCAGCGCGCGGTATTGATATTGACCAACTACCCTTTGTCGTTAACTTCGACCTACCTCAAGTGCCTGAAGACTATGTTCACCGTATTGGCCGTACTGGTCGTGCTGGAGCATCAGGTCAGGCGGTTTCGTTAGTCAGCGAAGAAGAAGGCAAATTATTACGTGAAATTGAAAAACTGATTAAACGTCAAATTTCCCGTAATGTTTTACCAGGATTTGAAGCCAACTTTAATCTTGCTGACACCCAACTAACTAGTGGCGCAGCTAAAAAGTCGACTGGTCGTTCAACGAATTCACGCACAAAAAGCTCTGCCTCTGGACAGGATAATAAAATCCACCAAAGAAGAAGCAATAAGGGTGAGCAAAAAAGCCAGGGTGGTCATTCAACCTCTGAAAGTGCTGCAACAAACAACCGTCCTCCAAGACGCCAAAAACCATTGGTTGATTTAGGACCTAAGTTTGCTAACAGAGCGCAAACACCCAAATCAACTGAGCCCGCAACTGATAATAAAGCCAGCAAAACAAGAAACCCGAAGCCACAAAAAGCGCAAACTGCTGAGGGTGTGGCTTCAACGCAAAAAGTTGATCCTTATGCTAATGCAAGATTAAAGCTAAAGTCGAAAGAATAAGCTAAGTTAATTGATGCATTGAATCGCAAAAAATGAACTAAAAATGGAGGCGATAGGCCTCCATTTTGTGATCAAGCATGATTAATTTTACTCGCTTAACCGCCTAAAATGTCCTTTATGCGTGAACTGACGGATAAACCTCAAACCTATTTATCGCTATGAGCTGAAATGGTCACTCGTTCTTGATTAGATAAACGTATTTCAACGCCATCAACTGTGGTTATTTTTCTCAGTTGAATATCTTTTTTACGCACTTGATATTGGGTCGACATGGCCTCAATCGGCGAGCTAATTTGCACCGTCACAATACGATTGTCGTCGTACCAATTCCATCCCCACAATGCTGCCGTAGCCAACATAGAGAACGCAATTACCCCATATATAACCACTTTGTTAAATAGAGGATGTCGTGCCTCACTGGCAATAACTTGCTGTGTTTTACTGGGAGGTTTCCTGCCGCGACGTAAATAAAATAACGCCACAATAATCACCAATAGTGTTACTAAAATTTTGGTTAGCACAAACAACTCCTTCTTATAAGAAGTCCTATTGTACATAAAAATCATCACAATACTGTGACCGCTACAGACATAAAAAAAGGCCGACAATCCTGTCAGCCTAAAACAACCAAGCCTCGCTAAACACTTAATCGTTGATGGAACTTATAATTATATTAGGTAATTGCTTATTTAAAACGTACTGCACCACGCTGACGTACCGCTGCAGCAAGCATGATGAGTAACCATCCTATCCCCATAGCTCCGCCACCACTGCTATTATCTGGGGCAACAACGGGAGGTAGCACTACTGGCGCAGCTGCGACCGTTAATGTAAATGTACTTGATACCGAGTATTCAGCATCGCTAGCTGTAACAACCACTTCAAACGTACCCGCTTGGGTTAAGGTGCCTGCTAACGTCATGCCATCAATGCTTAATGTATCTAAGCCAGACACGCTATAAGTCAAAGCGTCATTTTCGGCATCAGCAAATACACCCGTTAAATCAGCACTGAAAGCAACGCTGCCTGCTTCAGTTAGCTGAGTTTCAACATCGATAAGTGGATTAGCGACTGTTGGAGCGGTATTAACAGGTACTTCAACTGGTGCTAAGCCTTCAACTTTAATCAATGTGCCACCGACATTTCGCACAAGATTTGTGGTTGTCCCAAGCTCAAATAGCCCGTAATACACCTCACCTTCTTCTAAAGGCAACAATGTTTGGCTTGCATCAAAATAGCCATTAACCTTCAGAGTCACATCAAAAGCTTCGTCTTGTGCAACACTGGTTGGCGCTTCAATATCAAAGCTATTTAGTTTCGCTGACACGCTATCAACAATTTGTCTCGCTTTGAAGCCAATGGTGGCCTGTAAGTGGCTATCACTCATGCTGCTGTCAGCATTTTTCAAGTTAATATAACCATGCCCCCATTCGTCAACTAGGTTAACGTTTGCAGTCGCTTTAATGGTTAACTCGATAGATTCGCCAGCATTTAATGAAAATTGAGATGGGGTAACTTGAAAACTGAAGCCCTCATTTAAATACTCATAATCCGCAGTCCAACTACTTCATGCCACCCGCACCGGCATCTCTGACAATAATCCCCTTACGAACACGCGCGTTAAGGCCACGCTAACACTTAAAAAGTCATTGGCTATGTTAAAAGCGGTGAATCTTGTTAATTTAACCAAGCTCATCGACATGACGGTTATTTGATTAGGGCTGTTCATTTTGTAATCCACAACCGCCCTAATGATTCAATAGATGTAAATTTATACAGACATTTTTGTGGTTTTTACAACCACAAAAAATGATAATGACTTGTTAAAAAATTTGAACAAATTGTCACAATTGGTTATCTTGTGCCCTGCGAAGGAAGTGCGTAATCAGTATTTTTACGCTGGCTAATAAAAAGAATCAGAAAAAGTGGTCATGGAAGATGTTAAGCAGAGTAACAATTTGTAAATAATACCCTTCTGAATTTTTGAGTTTTTCCTCTTACGTCATAAAGCTTCAAAGACATCAGGACATAATTTCTGAATATTTACTTCTGCAGAATACAGCATTAGTAATTACTAATTTAACTGACAAGGCCTTAGCGTTAGTAACACTGACATAGGTGTTAATAGCGATAAAAAACAATAAATAAAATTTATCGGCCACAGATTTTTCAAGGGTGAATAACAATGAACGAAGCTAGTCAACCTAGCCAACAAAATACGATTATCGAAGAAATTAAACATCGCGTATTAGAAGTTGACGCCCTTCGAAATGGCACTAAGCACCCTGAAGAAATTGAATTACCGCTTGATTATATTGCGGCATTAGATGAAATCACGACTATTGAACGTGAAGAAATTGAAGATATCGCTCGCGATGTGATTGCCAAACATAAAAATATTACCCGTATTATTCCGCAAAAAAAGCAGAAAAATAAACAGCGCGACATGAACCAGTGGCTAATTAATATCTCGCTGTTATTGATTGTCAGTGTGGCAGTTAAAGTATTATTTCTCGATGACGGCAGCCCTAAAGACCCTAATGAAAAATCCTTCGCCACGAAAATAGCCTCGACCGATTTCAATGCATTACAACAGGATGCAAGCGATGTATTTAGTGATGTCGCCCACTCTGTCGAGACGTTAATCCCTAACCTAGATGCAATTCCAGACTTACCTTTCACTTTAGATGATATGCAAGACTCAGCAGCATCGACCTTTTCCTCAATTGTGCAATCGACCCAAGATTTATTCCTAGATGATGAAAGAGCATCAAGCGAGCCAGCAGAGGTTAGCGCAAACCCACTAATTGCTGTAGAAGTATCCTCTTTAGAAGGGCCTGCTATACAAGAGTCTGTTTCTACAATAACCACTTTAACAGACGTTATCACGGCGACCGACGCCTTAGCACTTAACAATAGCGCCGCAGATTCAGATGAGATTAGGCCAACTGCAGATGCTCAACCGGTTGTTGCACTTGAGAATACTCAACCAACTGAAATTGACATAGCCACATTAGAAGCTGCAAACAAAGCAATTGAAACTGCAATGACCAAAGGCACAACCATTGCCGAAGAGTTGAAAAAAGTCGACTTAATCGATACTCAAGAGTATGCCAAGGTTATAGCCAATCTCGAATCAACAAACAGTATCGAATTAACAGAAAATGTTGAATTAACAGAAAGCTTGATGGTTACAACCAAACCTGCTGATACCTTCGTTCCAAGCAAATTGGAGGTAAAATCAGAAGAAATACAACCCCTTGTATCTGACAATGTTTCGAATCAAATAGCTCAAACAACTCAAGTTCATTCTGACGATTCGAAAACGATTCAACCTGAAACTTTAGAGTCGGTTTCTATTCAGACTAATGGAACTGAGCCAATTAAAATCACTTCCGCTGAACCTGTTATTGAGTCAACCACCCTGGTCGCTTCACAAGCTTTACCTGCTAAAAGTCTGGACAATGCCCCCAGAACCCCCATCGAGAAACAAGCATCTGAAATCGCTTCGACAGCATCAGATTCAGATATATCTGAAGTCTCTGAAGAATATTTAACATCGAGAATGATACCTGAAACCGGCTTATTAACAGCGCTAAAACACGCTTTTGGGCAATTAGCGAATATAAAAGATTTGCCATCATCACATACTGTATTGGCTAACGACTCTGTCATCGAAAAGACTTCAGCAGACAAAACTGAGGTAGCTGAGATTATCGAGACCTCTATCGCCGCTAGTAACATGTCTTCAGAAGACGTCATGAATCACAACGCGATAAATAGTGACGTGATAACTAGTGACGTGATAAATAGTGACGTGATAAACATTGACCCAGAAGCAGTGACGCCTGTGGACATTGTTACAGCTAAAGTGGTTGACGTTCAGGTTCAAGTGGATGAAGAGATTGTTAAAAAGACTGAAATAGCTAATGTGGCTGAGAATATAGAAGTTGCTAACATTAGCTTGCTAGAGGTTACCGATACAGCCACGCTTTCAGAGTCGCCATCGGCGGCACAAACCGTGGCATTGGTAGAGCCTCAAGTAGTAGAAGAAGCAAGCATTGCTACAGTGGGTAACTCTCGGCCAATTTCAACTGCGCCGATGGAACAATGGATAACAGAAACACCAGCCTTATCAGAGGTAAATACTCAAGAATTACCATCGAATGGCAAAGTAACCACAAAGGCTGACATATATTCTCCAGAAACAACGATTGCAGCTAGGCCCATTTCGACTGAACCCGAAGTATTCGCAGATTCATCAGCCACAAGTGCTGCCGAAAAAACACCTATGGTTGCCGCAGAAAAAACAACTATAACAATAACTGAAACCGCGAGAAGCAAACAACCTCAAAGTGGCACACAAGTATTGCGTGTGACACTCGGTTCAGATGATGCTATAGATGAAGTGACCGAAAAGATTATCGCCGCCCAACAAGCGCCACAAAGCAGTAGCACAGCAGATGACAACATTAATTCAGCGTTCGTTGTAGCAGCATCAAAACCCGCCGCATCAACCCAAACGACTCAAACTGCGACTAAAATTAATGCTCCTACGCCATCAAAAGGCGCTAGCTATAATGGTTTAAATCTTAAGTTACAGCTCAATTCTATTGTCGATTTATCACAATTGGCAAAAATGTCGGTTGCAGATTTTTATTCTTACCAAGCAAGGTTACCTAAACCAGCTGACAAAATTGATTTACCGATTAATGATCTTAAAGCGCATCCCTTAATTAGTGATATTTTCTTGTCAGAACAAAGTGATGTGGTTGTAAAACTGGCAAAATATTATGGTGAAGGCTCGCAACTGACTTTTACTCCTAGCATAGCCAGTGATGGTAAATTTATTAACTGGAAGTGTAATGCCAATATCGACCCCGCATTACTCACGGGTCCTGGAGAGTCACCTTGCCAATTGAGCAAAAGTGCAGCTTTACCTGCAGTAAATACCAAGCTGTAAATACCAAGCTAAAAATAGCAAGCTAAAAATAGCAAAGGCATAAGCTTGCGCTTATGCCTTTATTTTTGAATAAATTTAGCTGAGTATTTAAGACTAAATAACACGCACCTAAATTGACGATTCCCCCTCCCGCAGACCTTAGCGCGTGATCAACTAATGATTTTCCATGCTTTCACATTGATAACCTTGACGCATTGAGTCAAAACGGCAGCGCAAGCCACATTGCCATGGTGCCTGATCAAATTTATCCGATAAGCTAGTCGCAAATAATTTGCAGGATGAATAATCCTCAAATCCATCTTCCATCTCATACTTTGCCGATTCATAGCCATTCTTATAAATGAATGCGGTCCAGGTTTCTGGCGACGTTTGTTGATGGCTTTGGTTTATGTTGTACACAGCAATTGATGCACTCAAAAGTAAAACAACGACAAAAATAATAGCCGGCAAGTTGTTGGTTTTATGGATATCTGTATTCATAAAGCTCATTCTGCTTGGTTTAAATAATGTTTACCGTTAAGTCGCTCAATAATTTGTGTCGCCGTTAAATCATGTACCACATTAATGACGGTAGAAGCGGCATCGGTAATAGCCCCGAGCACAACTAAAATAGGGATGACTTCCAAAGGCAAACCGAGTGTTGTCACAATAAAAATCTCGCCCAAAAATGCCCCACCGGGTACACCGCCAATAATGAACGCCGATAACACCGAAATAAGCACAGTAATCATAAATATATCGGCACTGAAATCTAAACCGAGTAAAGAATAAATGAAGACAATTTTTAATGCGGTGATCATCGCCGCACCGCCTTTATTCAAATTAACCAACAAGGGCAAGCTAATTTCACTGATTTGTTCATTAAGACCCATTTTATTGGCGCTGCGAATGGTGATAGGTAACGTGGCTAATGATGAACTGGTACCCAAAGCAGTCACTGCGGGTTCTAACATATTTTGCCAAAAGCGTTTTACACCATCAACACCACCACCCAGCCAGGCATAAAAGGTTGATCCAATCGTTAAATATAATGCCGTTGCCAACAAGAATAAACCCACTGCGCGTGCAAATGTGCCCATTAACTCTGCATCCTGGCTCGCCATTGTCGAGGCAAAATAAGCACCTAAACCAATGGGGGCGGCATACATTAGAATAGCGATAATCTTCATAATGACCGTGTTCAAGCTATCGAGTAAATCAGCAACTTTACGCCCATCATCACCAGATTGTCCTATAGCAATCCCGCTGATCACCGACATAATAATTAACGCCAGAATGTTTGATTTTGATAGCAAACCCACAAAGTCATTAGTGGTCAGTAAACTGACAAAATCCATCGTACCACCAGCGTTATCAAGGGTTTCAGCCAATTCCAACGTGACACCTTGAGCGGGATCAAATGCCGATGCCAGCAAGATAATGCCGACGGCGGGAATAATCGCCATTATGATTGATACCGCCATAATCGAAATCAAAATAGCACCTAACTTTTTTAAATCTGTCATTCTGGCAATAGAAGACATCACACTAACAGCCACTAATGGCACAATGATCATAAAGAGTAAATTAAGGAAAATCTGCCCTATGGGTTTTAATCCGAGAGCAAATTCAGGCTGCCATAACCCTAATGCGCCACCGAACATCAAAGCCGACAGTAATATAATTGATGATTGATAAGCGCGAAGCGTGTTCCACATGACGTGTCCAGAATAAAAGTGAATATCAAGACTAACTTAAGTGAAATTTACCCATAGTACAATTGTATTAGTGAACAAGATGAAATTGAGATAATTGGATGATTAAACTCAACCAATAGTGGAGCGAAAGATGCCCTTTAGCAAAAAAGAGCACCAGTTAACAGTTTCAGATATCGTCCTAAAAAATTGATCAATTCATTGCTCTGAATCAATACCTAGGACGCAATGCAAAAATACTATTCACCCCACCCTACAAATCAATAAAAACCATATGCCTATCGACCTATCTACCCAAATTGCAGGGGTCAAACTGCAAAGCTACCTAATGAACGCCTCAGGACCACAATGCACGACATTTGATGAACTTAAACGTATTGCTCATTCAAGCTCAACGGCCATTGTGACTAAATCATGTACCCTGATGCCACGTGAGGGTAACCCTGAACCTAGGTATCAAAACTTGCCATTAGGCGCCATTCAATCAATGGGATTACCTAACTTAGGATATCAAGCATACCTTGATATGGTTCCAGCACTAAAAGCATTGAATAAGCCGGTGGTAGTCAGCATTGCTGGATTTAGCATTAGTGACAATATTGAAATGATTATCGCCTTTCAAAATAGTGCAGTTGATTTAATAGAAGTCAATTTTTCTTGCCCAAACATTCCAGGCAAAGCCCAGATTGCTTATGATTTTGAACAAACAGATCAAGCGTTAGCCGCCATTACGGCGCTGGGAAACAAGCCCATCGGCATCAAACTTGCGCCCTATTTTGATATGGCGCATTTTATTGCTGTCGCTAATATCATTAAAAAGTACCCAGTGAAGTTTATTACCTGCATTAACTCTATCGGTAACACCTTAGTGATTGACCCTTATACCGAGCAACCTATCATCAAACCCAAAGGGGGCTTTGGCGGCTTATGTGGTGATTATGTCAAACCGATTGGACTGGCCAATGTCAGGGCCTTTAGGGAATTACTGGGAAATGACGTTAGTATTATTGGTGTCGGCGGAATTAAAAGTGGCACAGATGCATTTGAATACTTACTGGCTGGGGCCGATGCCGTGCAGATTGCCACCAGCTTAGAGAAAGAAGGGCTTGGATGCTTCGCTAGAATTGAACATGAGCTTAAAGCGTTTATGGCCACAAAAGGCTACACGCAATTAAGCGATGCGAAAGGTAAGCTAAAACCACTATAGTTAAGATTTACTGGCCTGTCAGGTATGAGCCAAAAAATGCCGATGTACTTAACGCATATCGGTATTTCAAGTTATTGTGTGTTTTGTCTCCAAGACTGATCAAAATAGATCTTAATGTTAAGCCAAAGTCGTGCCCTGTTTGTTATTTTTGTTTTTATCATTCGTGCTGTTTGGGTTAGCTATTCAACCGCAATACAGTAATAGATAACGCTGCTTTTCATTACTAAAAAGGCCTGAGGTTATTTATAGCTATTTTTATAATCAGGAACATAATCAACCCAAAATGGAGGTGTGCCTATGTAGTTTTGCACCGCATTAATAAACTCACTCACAAGTTTAGTCGGCTTTCGATGTGGGTAAATGGCATAAATACCAGTATCGACGGTAGATAAGCCATAGCCGGTGAGTAAAAGCGCTAACTTAGCCTCACTAAGTGGTTTATCTAAATTGAACAAATCGATCATGGCATAGCCTAATCCATCTGTAACTGCCTTGATTAATGTGCGCATATCGCTGACGCAAAAATTGCTCTGCATTTTATAGGTCTTATACCCATCAAAGTCAGGTGGCGAGCTGATCGACATTTGATCTAAACGAACATTGCCATTGCTATACACCACCGCAGGTAATCTTACTAACTCTTCAGGGGTGGTCGGTTTACCATGTTGGGCAATAAAGTCTTCTGAGGCAATAATCGCAAAATGGGTTTTGGCTATTTTTCTGGCGATCAAATTAGACTCAGTTAACTTTCCCAATCTGAATGCCACATCAAAGTGCTCAGAAATGATATCGACCCGCTTATCGTCTAATAGCAAGGCTATATTAACATTCGGATATTGCTTCATAAACTGGCTGATGACGGGCTGTAAGTATTGCTGGCCAAAGTTAATCGATGAGGTAATACGGATATTGCCTCTAGGTTCAGATTGATGGGCGTCGGCAATATTTTGAATTTGAGTTAAGGTTTCCATCAACACTTTGGTTTGCTCAACAATATCTTTACCGGCTGAGGTTAAGGCAAAGGTACGAGTTGAACGATTAAGCAATTGCACACCTAAATCGGCTTCTAACTTCTTTATTTGCTTTGACAGTAACGAGTTATCCATATCATGCAAGGCTGCAGCTTTGCTAAAAGATCCTTGTTGTACCACATCTAAAAATAACCCAAGCCCTTTGGTTAATGTCGACATACATCCCAGCCATAAAAAGAAAACCAGTTGTCATTCAACTGGTTTTATCGGTTTATTTCAAGTTAAGTCTGTGAGTTATTTGAAGCTAAGTTGACGCCTTTTGTTTAGCGGCAATATAACTGTCGATAACACGTTCCAGTAAATCTAACGGCATAGCGCCATTTTTCAATACCGCATCATGGAACTCACGCAAGTCAAACTTATCACCTAAACTGTCTTTGGCTTTTTGGCGTAAGGACAAAATTTTCATCATGCCCACTTTGTAAGATGTCGCTTGCCCAGGCATAACTTTGAACTCTTATTGGTTAAATCTAGGCGAATAGCGATTTGAAAACTCAGGCCGGTAACAAGCCCCCCTGTTTGTCATTCGGTTTATCTGTGATGTTTCTGGCCGCAGTTTTATGCCGCCAGTTGTGTCGATGTACATTAAAGTCTGAAACTGGACAATAAAGATTGAAACTAAGACAACAAAGTTCGAAATTTTATGAGGAGTTTAAGCTGGTAAAACTCACAACTGCAAAACTTCTCTAGCATA
>NZ_JAMTCD010000016.1 GCF_025370255.1 Shewanella holmiensis | reverse complement strand
AGTATTGGGCTCAGCCCCAACAATGTCTTCTGAGTGTTCAATTGATAAGCAGCCAGAAGACAGCTTGTGGCGAGTGGCGACAGCTAAGCATAAATCTTGGCACACCAATATTTTTGGCGCCATGTTAGCCATCTATGATGCAAATCCGAATGCCTTTGCTCAGCAAAAAATTAATATGCTTATGGCCGATGCCAAACTAAATTGCCCATCACAGGAAATACTCGATCAATATCAAGATGCGCAAGCGGATAAAATGAAGTTTGATGATTTAGTCGCTTTACATAGTGGCAGCTGAAACCGTCGTGAAGTGGTGAAAATAACCGCTTGTGTAAGCATTAAAGACGCTGTATTATCTCGCGCCTAAAACATATTCTTATTAACTGCATGTGGTGTCCAACTTCGGGTTGTGATAGCGACATGGCCTTCAATTTGAGGTAACCCCAATGAAACCAGGTATTCACCCAGAGTACGCAGAAATGACCGCAACTTGTACTTGTGGTAACGTAATCAAAGTAAATTCAACTGCAAAGAAAGATTTGCACTTGGACGTATGTGGTGCATGTCACCCATTCTACACAGGTACTCAGAAGATCGTTGATACCGGTGGTCGTATTGACAAGTTCAACAAGCGTTTCGGTATGCTTGGTAAAAAATAATTGCTTTTGCAATTATACTAAAGGCGCCTTAGGCGCCTTTTTTGTTTTTTGCACAGATGAAAACTGACTTTTTAGTTATAAATAATAGTCTTGTGTACTTAGCTAAGATTGTTGTTATTTTTACTAACATTTATGTCGTAAAACTGGCTTATTAGGGTTTAATTTTGAAAATGTTTGTTATTTTACTACATTTTTAACTTGTTGATTTTAAATAACTCGTAAGTGATAAGTTAGTATTACGTTGCTTATGCCTTTCAATGGTCGGATCGGTGGGTAAAGTTTGAGTTTTTGATTTATATCCTGTTATTTTTAGCGTATTGTTAACATTTTCCACTGCTGTATAAATCAGCAGTTATTAGATGTTGTTCACCATATAGCGCACTCAGGATTGATAAAATGTCAGATTTTCGCCAACAAGCTCTCGACTATCATGAATTTCCCGTACCAGGCAAAACTGCTGTCTGTTTAACTAAACCCGCTCAATCTAGTTATGATCTAGCGCTAGCGTATAGCCCTGGCGTTGCTGAGCCTGTGCGTGAGATAGCGGCTGATCCTGAAACGGCTTATCGCTATACCAATAAAGGTAATACCGTTGCGGTAATCTCTAATGGCACCGCTATTCTCGGCCTCGGTAATTTAGGGCCTTTGGCGTCAAAACCTGTAATGGAAGGCAAGTCATTATTGTTTAAACGTTTTGCAAACATTGATTCTATCGATATCGAAGTAAAGCACCGCACATCGGAAGAGTTTATCAATACAGTCGAAGCGATTGCTGATACGTTTGGCGGTATTAATTTGGAAGATATTAAAGCCCCTGAATGCTTTCAAATTGAAAAAGAGCTCATTGCCCGTTGTAACATTCCTGTGTTCCATGACGATCAGCACGGTACAGCGATTGTTACCGCCGCTGGCATGTTAAATGCGCTTGAAATTCAAGGTAAAGATATCAAAGATGCGGTGTTTGTTTGTTTAGGTGCTGGCGCTGCAGCAATCGCTTGTATGACGATGATTGTTAAATGTGGTGCTTTGCGTGAAAACATTTATATGCTCGACCGTCAGGGCGTGATTCATACTCGTCGTGATGATTTAAATGAATATAAAGCGTTGTTTGCCAATAACACTGATAAGCGCACCCTGCAGGATGTGATTGATGGTGCCGATGCATTCTTAGGCTTGTCTGGTGCAAATCTACTGACTGAAGAGGACATCAAATTGATGGCACCTAATCCGGTTATTTTTGCATGTTCAAATCCAGATCCTGAAATTAAACCAGAGCTCGCCCATAGCATCCGTAAGGATCTGATCATGGGCACAGGACGCAGTGATTATCCTAACCAGGTCAATAACGTATTGTGTTTTCCGTTTATTTTCCGCGGAGCGCTAGATGTAAGAGCATCGGTAATTAACGATGAAATGAAATTGGCGGCTGTCTATGCAATTGCCGATTTAGCCAAAGAGCCAGTACCAGAAGATGTGTTAGCGGCTTATCCGAATGTGAGTGCATTAAGTTTTGGTGCTGAATATGTATTGCCTAAACCAATGGACCCAAGATTATTAGTTAATGTAGCACGCGCCGTGGCGCAAGCTGCAATTGACTCTGGCGTGGCTAAGATAACCTCCTTGCCAGTGTATTAATTGCGCGATTACAAATTGTAGCGTGTGTAAATACCATAGTATTGAAAGGGGCTTCGGCCCCTTTTTAATTTTTATTAACAATGTGATAGTGTTTAAATCACAATAATATCCACAGAGTTTAGGTATACTTAGCGCAAAAATAATAATAAACCTTAATATGGGATGGTCACAGGCTATCAAAGCATTATTATTACGCCCGAATCAGATGAATTTACTGAACGTTTAGATACGACATCATGGATTTGTAATGAAAAGGGGGAATTTTCACTTTGATAACAAATGTGGCTACTACTCCATCTGTATCACTTGAGTTGTTATTAATAACGTCCAGCAGGAAGCGGATAGATGAAGCTGACTAAAATCCTCACAAAAAAGTTAACCAGTTTTTGGTTAGTTTCTCTGGCTGCGGTAGCCTTTGTTTTTTTATTGTCTGCGCTAATGAGCTTTGTACAACTCACTTACCGATTTCAACAAAATAAAGTCGCTGAACTGGAGTCTATGATAGTGACGCACTATCAGCAGCACGGTACAGATCAATTAGACACTTGGTTGCCTGCAGTATTAAAAGCTTATCATGTGGTGCAATTTCAATTGTTGTTAGACCAACAAGCTTTATATTCCTATCAAACAGATGCGCACAGTAGTGCATCAGGGTTAACCCTTTATCATCATATTATTGACCCACAAAGCGCTTTAACCGTGAAATTTGAATTACCGTCGCCCCTAAATAATTATGAGCTTAGCTGGTATGAATTGTTGATTCTATTCATTGGCTTTGGCGCCATTAGCGTATTTGTGCGTTATGGATTGAAATGGATTACCCATGAGTTAGACGGTGTTGAGCTACTGGCATTACGCAGTAAAATGATCATAGATGGCGATATACAAGGCGCAAAGCTATCGGCGGCTAAAGGGCGTCCTAGATTAATTAACCGCGCAATATCAAAACTTATAAATGATCTGGAAGATGCTCAACAAGAGCGAGGACGCCTAGATCAGTTTATTCGTGCTAATACCTTTCTTGATCCTGTGACTGAAATAGGTAACCGACTTTATTTTGAAAATCGACTTGCAGCCTTGAGCCATGACAACAAAATGGTGGCCTATGGCGTAGTTTTTTTACTTGAATTTGATGATGATGCCTTAATGAATGTTCAAGCTGACATTGAAGCTAATAAAGCATTTATTACGCAAATCGTGGCGATTATCCCCCCGTTAGTGATTGATTACACCGATGTAATTTTTGCAAGACGAAGTGCATTACAACTTGCGATAGTGGTACCACAATTATCACTTGCTGAAGCAGATTTATTGGCAGACAGGTTAATTCGTCGCTGTTTGTTGGTTAAGCATCATCAAATTGCTAATCATGATAACTACTTGCACCTTGGAGCCGCATTTTATAAAGCAGGCGATCAGCCTTCACAAATTATTGAAGAAGCTGAAATGGCTTTGCGTGCAGCCCAGCTACAACGACTCAATACCTGGTTCATGTATGATAAAGGCGCCGTCGATAAAGAAATGGCAAAAGGGTCAGTCAGATGGCGTAGTTTTTTAGAATATGCCCTGGTTAACAAACGTTTTTTTCTGCTACATCAGCCTGTGCTCGATAGCGACAATAGCTTGTTGCATTATGAGATTTTTAGTCGAGTCAGAGACAACCAAAATACTGAAATACGTGCGACGCTGTTTATTCCTATGGCCAATAAGTGCGGTTTGATGCCACAAGTTGAAAGGATGATAGTTGAGCAAGTCTTATTTAACGTTATGCCAAAAAATGACGCCATTTATTGCGTTAATTTAAGCATGGATACCCTAACAAGCCGTGCATTTATTCGTTGGATCCAATCTGCATTACTTGAGCACCGTCCTTTAGCAACCAGGCTAATTTTTGAAGTTTCTGAAGATATTTTTATAAAACATCAGCAGCATCCTCAGCTAGCCAAAACGCTGACCATGTTATCAAAGATGGGTGCTAAGTTGAGTGTCGATCATGTAGGTAAGCAAGTGGTAGGGACGCATTATATTCAAACCTATGATTTTGATTTTGTGAAATTAGACCGTTCGATCATTCGTCAGGTACATGAGCGGCCTGAAAATCAGTTATACATTCGTAGCCTTATTGGTGGTCTTTTGCGATCTAAAGCACAAGTGATGGCCGAAGGCGTTGAAATATTTGAAGAGTGGCAAACATTGAAGATATTGGGTGTCAGTGCCGCACAAGGTCCATTTTTGGGTGATATTGCCCTTGTGTAACCTTGGTTAAATATAAGGTGTTATTGACATCAAATTATGTTCAGAACTTGTTTATCTTAGTTGAGCAATCTATCTTATTAAAATAACCCAATTTTAGTATTTTTCTATAAAATTAAAATATTAGCGGTTAAACTGGTAAAAAAGTTACTGACGTGTCAATGTCATTTTTCGTTTCTAGATAAGTTACATCACAATATTGATGTGAAATGATTATTTTCAACTGTGTTATCGGTTGAGCTAGTCATGATGATTTGAGTGTTAAGGTGACTTCTGGTTAAATTAAGCTGTGATGAATATTTTCGATGAATCAGTGTGTTTAAGATTGGCAGTGTTTAGACCGTAAAAAGGCTTGCAAATGAATAATGGTTTTTTGAGTAAATTAGCTTTTTGGCGTTCGGCAGCTAACTCTGGGGTATTGGGGGTATATGTCGGCGTGAACTCTGTGTGGGTTTATCAAGCGGAAAAGTTGGAGCAACCAGAGTCATTTACTGAGTTCGATTTAGCAAAAGATAATTTCTTATTTACTTTTAATGAGATAAAAAGTCAATTTGGCACAGCCAAGTTGCAAGTTGTCCTTTCAAGTCCACACTACGAATTATTACAAGCCGATAAACCTAATGTTGATCCTGCAGAAGTTTGCCAAGCACTCATTTGGGCTATTAAAGATATGGTGGCTCAACCCGTTGCAAATATTCATCTTGATTATTTTGAGTCAACCGTATCAACCAATTCAAAAGTGAATGTGGTGGTGACTCCAAGAGATAAGCTGGTATCGTTAGCCACTGCGTGTGATGAACTTGGTTTTACCATTGCAGGGATTACCATTGAAGAGTTGGCCTTAACCCCGCTATTTGATGCAGATAACATGGCACATATGCTAGTGACTCATTTACCTGATGAAGAGCTATTATTTACCGTGATAAAAGCGGGTGAATTACTTATGCAGCGTAGGGTTAGGGGTTTTAATCAATTACATAAAGCAAGTGATGAACAATTAAGTTACGGACTTGCTGACAACCTGAGTTTAGAGATCCAACGTTCTATGGATTATTTTGAGAGTCAGCTACGTCAAGCACCTGTGTCGAGCATCAATTTATTAACTGAAGGTCAGCAACAGACCTTAGTTAAATTAGTTGCCGCCAACTTTAATCAACAGGTTAAAGCCGTTACACACCATGGTGTGCCCGCTTATTTAGCACAATTGGCTTTTAACGATCTTGCAAGAGGTGAGGCGTGATTAAAACCAAAGTTAATCTTTACAGCGCCACCTTATTACCGCCAAAGCAGCGGTTAAACTTTTTGACGCTTTCGGTTTCTGTCGCAGTACTGTTAGGTTTAACGGTATTGTTATACGTAGTGGAAAGTTACCAGTTTAATGAGCTTCAACATCAGGCTAGCCAAGCAGCGCAGAAAAATAACCGCTTAGTTGAGCAAAAAGACAATTTAGAAGCACAAGTTGCTCAACGTGTACCCGATCAAGACTTAGTCACTAGAGTTGAGTTAGAGGAACAAAGACTTACCCTAAAACGTTTACTTAAAGCTGAATTGGAAAACCGCACAGCATTGATTAGTCAGGGCTATTCGCCAATGTTGACTGACCTAGCCGCTGTCGCGGATGCCAATGTGTGGTTAAGCCGAATTTATTTCAATGAGCAGCAAATTGAATTTGAAGGATTTGGTCAACAACCTTCTAGTATTCCTCGTTGGATTGAACGCTTAAAAACCGGAGATACTTTAAAAGGCTTTGCCTTTGCCGCAATGACAATGGATAGAGGTGAAAATCAACCTTTGGCCTTTAAGTTAACCAGTGTGCAAGCTGACAAGGAGGCTGCTAAATGAAGCAACAATGGCAGCAACTTGAGCAAAAATTTAATGGATTAAGCCAGCGTGAACGCTTATTAATTGCCGTAGCCACGCTTGTGGTTATCGGTATGGTTGCGTTTATGCCACTTGAATCAAAATGGCTTGATATCAGTAAGGTGGAAAAACGCTTACAAGCCATACAACAAGAAAGCGACATTACTGAACAGCAAATCGCATTATATCAACAGCGGCTTACATTAGACCCAAATGCCGATTACCAGCAAAGGTTAACATTACTAAATACCCAAATGGCTGAGGTAGATGCTGAGCTTAATGCGCAAATGGTTGATATGGTGCCCGCTGATTATATGCCGACGGTGCTGGCGAATCTGTTATCTAACGATAAAGGGATTAAGCTGATTTCGTTTAACTCCATTGCACCGGTCGCTTTATTGCAAGTGGGGGATGATGAACAACAAAAAATGAACCTTTATAGCCATGGCATAAAACTGGTGGTCGAAGGGGATTATTTTGCGATATTAGGTTTTGTCAAAGCCATTGAATCTATGCCTGATAAGCTGTATTGGAAGCGATTAGATTATCAAGTCGAAACGCACCCCAAAGCCAAGGTCGAATTAGAATTATACACATTAAGCATCAATAGGGACTTTATCAGTGTTGCTAAACAAGATTAATCCTTACCTCTCATTAGGCTTTCTTTCCATGACGCTGGTTTATGCTGCGCATGGACAGTCGCTGCGAGATCCCACATTGCCGAGCCACACTTATCAAAGTGAGGCTGTGACAAATACACAACAAAGTTTGGTTCTCAATAGTGTCATCAATGGCGCGTCATCCTATGCGGTAATCAATAACAAAATTATGAAAGTGGGCGATACAGTACAAGGTGTGCGGATTGTGTCGATTGGTAAAAGCCAAGTGAGCTTGTCTGATGGCCGTAAACTCCATTTATTCCAGTCGGTAACACAGAGATAGGACAATAACTACAATGAAAACGATTAACTATATTACCCCTCTGTTGATGCTAAGTTTGATGGCATGCCAGACGACTAATCGTCCAGATCCGAAAGATTCAAAAAGCGCCATTAATGAATCTTTAGTTCAGGCGCAGGCGCCTAAAGCGGTAACGCCCCCGCCAGCGATGATGCCTGCGGATGTACAACGTGAATTAAATAGTCAAAATAGTATGGGAGCAGGTATGCCTCCTTTGCCTGCTGAACGACGTTTTGATGTGTCAGCGCATAATGTGGATGCGCGGGTGTTTTTCCCTTCATTAGTCGAAGGCACACCATTGAGTGTCGCGGTGCACCCTGAAGTGCAGGGCACCATTTCGTTGTCACTAAAAAGTGTCACCTTAGGGGAAGCTATCCAAGTTGTGGAAGATATTTATGGCTACGAGGTAAGCCGCGAAGGGCGTGTATTACGCATATTTCCTGCCGGTATGCGCACTGAAACATTCTCATTGAATTATCTGTATATGGAGCGAGAGGGGTTATCATTAACATCGGTTAGTTCTGGACGCATTTCTGATAACAACAGTAACTCGAATTCGAACAGCAACAGCAACAGTAACTCGAATTCGAATAACAATAATTCAAGCAATAACAATAATAGCGATAGTAATAACAATGGTAGCGACAACACTAATGGCACTTTCATTCGCTCTAAAACCAAAACGGATTTTTGGGGTGAGTTAAAAGAAACCTTAACCGCTATTATTGGTGATACTGGGGGCGGTCGTCAGGTTGTTGTAACCCCGCAAGCCGGTTTAGTCACTATCCGCGCCTTCCCAAATGAACTTCGTCAAGTGCGCTACTTTATTGAAAAGGCGGAGTCACACTTGCATCGCCAAGTTATTCTGGAAGCAAAAATTATTGAGGTCACTTTATCTGATGCGTATCAACAAGGAATTCAGTGGGACAGTGTAGTTGGCCATATAGGCAATACTAATATTGATTTTGGTACCGGTGCAGGCCAGGGGCTGAGTAATCCGATTACCAGTGTTATAGGCGGCGTGACGTCTATTAACGTTAAAGGTACTGACTTTACCACTATGATCAGCTTGCTAGATACGCAAGGTGATGTAGATGTGCTATCAAGTCCAAGGGTGACAGCTTCCAATAATCAAAAAGCGGTAATTAAAGTCGGCAACGACGAATACTTTGTGACCGATGTGTCATCGACTACGGTTGCAGGTACAACCCCTGTAACCACTCCGCAGGTTGAATTGACCCCATTTTTCTCTGGTATCGCCTTAGATGTGACACCGCAAATAGATGAAGATGGCAACGTTTTGCTACATGTTCACCCTTCAGTCATTGATGTAAAAGAGCAAACTAAATTAATAAAAATTAGTGATTCAACGCTAGAACTACCATTAGCTCAAAGTGAAATTCGTGAGTCTGATACTGTTATTAAAGCAGCATCTGGTGATGTCGTGGTGATCGGTGGTTTGATGAAGAGTGATAACATCGAAATCGTTTCAAAAGTCCCACTGCTTGGCGACATTCCTTTTATTGGTGAGGCATTTACTAATCGCAGTCGTTCGAATAGAAAAACTGAGTTAATTATCATGTTAAAACCGACAGTGGTGGGTGAGGACACATGGAAGAATGAGCTAAAGCGCTCACAAGACTTGATTGAGCGTTGGTATCCTACCCAGCAACAGTAAGATTGCTGAAGGAACTTAGCAGTTATGTATTTGCAACACTTTGGTTTACGGCAGCTGCCTTTTACATTGACGCCTAATACTGGATTTTTTTTCGGGTTAACGCCGCATGTAGAAGCGCTGCAGGTTTTGCAAATGGCTCTTGAAACTGGCGAAGGTTTTATTAAGGTCACCGGTGAGGTAGGCACAGGTAAAACCTTAGTTTGCCGAAAGTTGCTCAACGAGTTACCGTCTCATTTTCAATGTGCTTATATTCCTAACCCCTACTTAACCCCAGCGGAATTACGTTGGGCTGTTGCAGCAGATCTTGGCATTGATGTTGAAGAAAGGCTTGATCAGCAACAATTAACTCGTCTGATACATGAGCGACTATTGACGTTGAACGAGCAAGGTTTTCAAGTGGTGCTGGTGATTGATGAAGCGCAAGCACTGCCCGACGACAGCCTTGAGGCATTACGATTATTCACCAACCTGGAAACCGAAAGCCGTAAATTGTTGCAGGTTGTGTTATTTGGACAACAAGAATTAGATGAAAGGTTACAGCAAGCTAAGTTACGTCAACTTAGACAGCGTATTACCTTTAGTTATCATCTCAGGCCGTTAAATTGGGATGAAGTACACGCTTATATGAATCACAGATTAACCATTGCAGGCTTTCAAGGCAAAGCCATTTTCAATGTTAAAGAATCGAGATTTATTGCAAATGCAGCCCGAGGTATTCCGCGTTTGGTGAATATCTTAGCCCACAAAACATTGTTACTTGCCTTTGGTGAGGGCGCTAAAAACGTCTCAATAGCGCATTGCCAAGCCGCCATAAATGACACCGACGATACAAGTGAACCTATTAACAAGCCAAGCTTTATATCGCTGAAATGGTTACTGGTTCTCCTTGGCTTTACACTAAGCATTTTTGCTGTAATGCAATTAAGTTCGGCAGCATGTTGCAGTCATTGGTTTGCTCAAGTAGGTGAGTGGTTATGAGTGTTATAAATAAAATGCTGCAAGATTTAGAGCAACGTCAGCAGAATGAAGATGGCACATCTAAGGCTGAAACTAACCAATTTATTCGACCTACACTCGAATTTACAAGTCAGGTAGCTAAACCTAAAAAATCACGTTTAGTCTGGCTAGCATTCTTGGTCTTACTGGCAATGACATGGATTGGCTTTAGTCTATTTAATCAAGCTAATCGGGTTGTGAATAACACCTCCCCATCATCGCAGCCATTATTAGATGATAAGGTTGTGGCAGCAAAGACTCCCAAAGAATCGAACGCACCAGCATACGCCACACCACAGACGGTTTCAGCAGAAAATAGCATGTTAGCTTCTCAAGATGCTGATTTATCAATGAGTCATAATGCTGAGGTCGCCGACGAGCAACAGATACAAGTTACTTTGAATGACGATACAGCGTCATCAGCCATTTCTCAGTCAAATGATAACCAGGTTGTCACACCTAAAACGGATAGTAAGGTGACTGTGACGTCCGAAAACGCACATAATACTCAGTTAAATTCGTCTGAGTCAGAGGTTCAATCGGTTGCTAAAAATGTTGAGGGGCCTGTAAAGAATACTCCGGTTAGCGCAGAAGATACAAAAGAAGTAAAACCTGTTGTACATTCGCGCTCAGAGGATGGCAAGGCAAATAGCAGTATGACAGTGACTGAAGTTAAGCTGACTAAAACGCAGCTTGCTCAAGTTCAATTTAAAAAAGCGCAAACAGCAGAAAATGACAAACGTCTTGATGACGCTGCGAGTTTATATTTAGACACTATTATTTTAGACCCAAGCTTGCACAGTGCCCGAAAGCAATTGGCAAATATTTATTATGGCCGCAACAATGCCGACACTGCATTACAACTATTAGAAAGCGGCATTGGCATGTTCCCAACACATTGGGAGTTTTATTTAATGAAAGCCAACATAGAAAATGCACTGCAAGAATATAACTCGGCGTTAATTTCATTAAGTTATATTGATGATAATGGTGAGTTCGCCAGAGATAAATGGGTATATCAAGGCGATATTGCGCAAAAAGCCGCCCAGTTCAGTGTGTCTGAAGCCGCTTATCGTTCACTGTTAAAAATAGAATCGACTCAAGCGAGGTGGTGGATGGGACTGGCTTACGCGCTAGATTCTCAGCAGGAATACATTAAAGCCGCTGCCGCTTATCGTTCAGCATTAAATTACCCAGGCTTATCAAATAGCGCGACTGAGTTTGTGAAGCAGCGTTTAGTACAACTAGGAGAAAACCAATGAAACCCAAGTTAAAGATGCGTTTAGGTGATCTTTTAGTTCAAGAACAGATTATTTCAGAAGTACAACTGCAGCAGGCATTGTCTGAACAGCGTAATACCGGTAAAAAACTGGGTCGTACGCTAATTGATTTAAACAGTATCAGTGAAAATCAGTTACTGAAGTTTTTATCTCAACAGCTAAATTTGCCATTTCTGGACATTAGCCGTCGTCCAATTACCCCAGAGGTAGTCAATATATTACCTGAGGTGCAGGCGCGCAGACATCGCGCCTTAGTGGTTGAAAGCGATAACGATAGTGTACTGGTGGCCATGAGTGATCCAGCAGACCTTCAGGCTATTGATAATTTAGAAGTACTCGTTGCGCCCAAGCTATTAAGAATTGCCGTTGCCCCAGAGCAGCAATTATTAGACGCTTTTGATAACTTGTACCGCCGTACTGATCAAATTGCTCAAATTGCCGGAAAATTAGAAGAAGAATACGCCGCAGACGACATGTTTGATTTGGCGAATTTGACCCAAGGTGACAGTGATAACGAAACAACTGTTGTTAAGTTATTGCAATCTATTTTTGAAGATGCGGTACAAATGCGCGCATCGGATATTCATATCGAACCCGGTGAAAAAGTTTTACGGATCAGACAACGTGTTGATGGCCAATTGCATGAAAATACCTTAAACGAGGTCAATATTGCCTCGGCTTTGGTATTACGCTTGAAGTTAATGTCCGGTTTAGATATTTCAGAAAAGCGTTTACCTCAGGATGGCCGTTTTCACATTGAAGTTAAAGGCCATAAAGTAGATGTGCGTATGTCGACGATGCCGATTTACCATGGTGAGTCAGTGGTAATGCGTTTGTTAGATCAAACCGCGGGTTTACGTACCTTAGATGAAACCGGCATGCCGCCACATATCGTTGCGCGTATTCGGAAGCAGATTAAACGTCCTCATGGCATGCTGCTCGTCACAGGACCAACAGGTAGCGGAAAAACCACCACCTTGTATGGTATTTTGAGTGAGTTAAATACCGCTGACCGCAAAATTATTACCGTCGAAGATCCAGTTGAATATCAATTGCCTCGTATCAACCAAGTGCAAGTAAACCATAAAATTGGCTTAAATTTTTCCAATGTTTTACGCACTACCTTGCGTCAAGACCCCGACATTATCATGGTGGGGGAAATGCGCGACCAAGAAACGGTAGAGATTGGTTTACGAGGCGCATTAACGGGTCACTTTGTATTATCGACTTTGCACACCAACGATGCGGTAACCAGCGCACTTCGTTTGCTTGATATGGGCGCGGCCAGTTATCTGGTTGCCAGTGCTCTACGCGTGATCATCGCGCAGCGTCTTGTTCGCCGTGTTTGTCATAACTGTAGTGTCGATTATCAATTAACTGCAGCCGAAACCAGCTGGCTAAAAAGCGTTTCAAAAGAAGACTTTTCTCAGGCCACCTTTAAAGTTGGGACGGGTTGTCAAAGTTGTAATGGTTCAGGTTATCGTGGCCGAATTGGTATTTTTGAAATATTAGAGCTTGATGAAAGCATGATTGATGCAATGCGTACCGGCAATCCGCAAGACTTTGCCCGTGCAGCCTTAAAAAGCCCTAATTTTGTGCCATTAGCCAAATCGGCGATGGAATATCTGTTTCAGGGCACCACCACCATTGAAGAAGTGTCTAGACTGGTAGAAGATGTCACTGAATCTTCCATTCCGTTATCACAAGATGTGATAAACCAACAAGCGATTGAGGCGTAACTATGCCCATTTATTATTATCGAGGTCGAAATGCGCAAGGTCAGGCTGTGACTGCGCAATTAGAATCAGCGAATGAAAACTCCGCTGCAGATGCCTTGATGAGCCGTGGTATTATTCCGCTTGAATTGAGAGAAGTTAAACCGACAAGAACCTTTTCATTGGGCAGTTTGTTAGGCAGCAAAGTGTCGTTGGAAGAATTACAGATATTTAGCCGCCAAATGTATTCTTTAACGCGCTCAGGTATTCCTATTCTTCGTGCCATTGCGGGTTTATCTGAAACCACCCATTCAGTCAGAATGAAACAAGCGCTAGATGATATTTCAACCCAGCTAACTGCGGGCAGACCTTTATCATCGGCAATGAACCAACACCCAGACGTGTTTGATTCGTTATTTATCTCTATGGTTCATGTGGGAGAGAATACCGGTAAATTGGAAGATGCTTTTATTCAGTTGTCGGGTTATATCGAACGGGAACAAGAAACCCGCCGTCGGATTAAGTCGGCTATGCGATACCCTATTTTTGTGTTGATTGCCATCGCCATTGCCATGGTCATTTTGAATATTATGGTGATCCCAAAGTTTGCCGCAATGTTTTCCCGCTTTGGTGCGGAGCTTCCTTGGGCCACTAAAATTTTGATTGCTACCTCAGATCTTTTTGTTAATTTTTGGCCGCATATGCTGGTGGGGCTTATTGGCATGATTGTGGGGATCCGTTATTGGCTGCATAGTGAGAAAGGTGAGAAGAGCTGGGATCGCTGGAAATTACATATCCCTGCAGTTGGTTCGATTATTGAGCGCTCAACCCTGTCACGTTATTGCCGTAGTTTTTCTATGATGTTAAGTGCAGGCGTACCCATGACACAGGCATTAAGTTTAGTGGCTGATGCTGTCGATAATGCTTACATGCATGACAAAATTGTTGGCATGCGTCGCGGTATTGAATCTGGCGAGTCAATGTTACGGGTGTCTAATCAAAGTAAATTGTTTACGCCATTGGTTTTACAAATGGTGGCTGTAGGTGAAGAAACCGGCCAAATAGATCAACTGTTAACGGATGCGGCAGACTTTTACGAGGGTGAAGTCGATTACGATTTAAAAAATCTTACCGCAAAGTTAGAGCCGATTTTAATTGGCTTTGTGGCCTGTATTGTGCTGATTTTGGCTTTAGGTATTTATCTGCCAATGTGGGATATGTTGAATGTGGTTAAGGGCTAGGTTGTTGCACACATTATGCCTTAAGGCCCCATTATGCTGAAGCAACAACAGGCAGAGGGTGATCTCATCAAGGTCTATGGTCGGATGATCGCCATCGGCGTTTTTTTATTAATCTTGGCAGTGCTGGGGTTTAGGCATTTAAATTCAATTCCCAGCATGACGGGCAAAAGTTTAGCACTTGAACATAATCGACTGCTTAATATCACAGCTATGATAAAAAGCCAGTGGCTATCTACAGGCAGACCAAAGCAGTTACTGCTGAATTGGAAGAGTATGGCGCCAGATGTGCTCACAAACAGTCAAGCAGATACGTTAAATTTGGTGCCGTTACAAGCAAAGGAAGAGTTGGACGCTCAGTTGGCGGCAACCGGTAACTGGATTAGCTTGTCAAATAAAGGCTGGCCGGTGATTAATAGTTTAGATGTCATGGGATGTGAGCGTTTATGGTATCAATTACTCGCCACACAACTTAATGATATTGCTGTAAGTTATGATGCAGATACCCGTGTTTGTCGTTACTTGGCAGAAGATTCCACCAGTATCAGTTATCAATTCTCCACGGGAAGGATACTTTTTTTCCAGGGTGATAGCACAAAAGGCTAAATTAATTTTAGCAAATACCAATAAGCTGCTAATATTAGTAGATATATACGAAAATTAGTGCGATGCTAATTTTCAGTTGAAATAGTGGGACAATTGAAAGAGTGAATAACTTATGAAGTTGAATCAAAAAGGCTTTTCTTTAATCGAGTTGGTGATTGTTATTGTGATCCTCGGTTTACTTGCCGCTACCGCGATTCCACGTTTTTTAAACGTGACTGATGATGCTGAAAATGCCAGTGTAGATGGTGTTTCCGGTGGTTTAGCTACAGCTGTCGGTTTTGTTAGGGCGCAGTGGGAAGTTGATGGTCGCCGTAATACCTCGGTGATATTAGACGGTACCAGTGTCTCGTTAGATACTCGTTTTGGTTTCCCTACGGGTGTGACTAACACCGACGTTACCTCTATGACAGACTTAACATGTCAGGAAGTATTCAACAGTGTATTGCAAAGTGCACCACGTAATGTACTTTATACTCAAGATGCACGTGACCAGCGTTATACTGTTAGAGTGTTAGATAATGTTGGTGGTTCAGCGATCAGTATCAATGGCACAAATGTAACCGGTATCGATTTGTGTGTTTACCATCAAATCGCATCGTTGACTGTCGATCAAACTTCAGGCATCGCCACACCGACGCCTGACTTAACCACAAGTGGTGCTAAGGGTGTGACCTATAACCCAGGTACAGGACAAGTGTTGTCTTTCACTAACAACTAATTCATTTTACTGTTGTGTTATTGAATATAATCAAATATAACAACAGTTAAACGGTTCTAGATTTACTTTTAAGAGGTTTTTATGCAAAAAATTATGCAAAAACAACAAGGCTTTACCCTAATTGAATTAGTGGTTGTGATCATTATTTTGGGTATTTTAGCGGTAACCGCAGCGCCTAAGTTTATCAATCTGCAAGGCGATGCGCGCGTGTCTGCTTTACAAGGTTTAAAAGGTGCAATTCAAGGTGCTAATACACTCGTTTATTCAAAAGCGGCATTGGCGGGTTTAGAGAAAGGCACTGGTAAATCAGTGGTAATTAGTGGTGATGCAACAGCTAACCCTTCAACAGCTGTTACTGTCACGACAGATTATGGTTACTTAACGGCCACACTCTTAAATTTTCAAACAGCAGTTGAATTAAGTGTTTCTGCAGGAACCGATCCTGCTAGTGCATCAATCACAACTGATTGGATTTTTGATGCAGCTACTGGTACTTTCTGGCAAGCAGGCGCACCTTCAGATTGTAAGTTCACATATAAAGCTGCAACAGCTACAGCTGTGCCAGTGTTTTCAGCAATGCCTGACCCATCAGAGTGTTAATCTTGTTTTGACGTTTAAAGCCTGCATTTTTGCAGGCTTTTTTGTTTTTGATTTGAGTTGTTTTTACCGCTAACATCAATTTCTTTCCTATGATCCCCTGTCGCAACAAATAAATCTAAATCACAACAAAATCAATTAAGTTTATCAACAGTAATTTTTGTTAAGCATTTGTTTTAAAATGATTTGATACAAAGTGTTACGCTAGGCGACGAGACAGAAAATTGACGAAATGCGATAATTTGCCACTTACATGGGGTATGGCTTAGTTAACCAGCTAGGCTAGCTGTGATGACGGTTTGCTAAGTGCTTAATGGCGCCAGATTAGGGATGTCATAGTTTGTCATAGCCCCCTTTATTTTATTGTGTCCTACAGGTCGTATTTATGCAAAAGCAACAAGGCTTTACTTTAATTGAATTAGTAGTAGTGATTATTATTCTTGGCATTTTAGCGGTAACTGCCGCGCCTAAATTTATTAATTTGCAAGGGGATGCCAGAGTGTCAACTTTGCAAGGCGTAAAGGCGGCTATTCAAGGGGCAAATACCTTAGTGTATTCAAAAGCGGCCTTGGCTGGAGTAGAGAAAACCGACAGTACCTCAATTGCCATTGATGCCACAACTGATGTCAATATTGCCTACGGTTATATTACGGCTCAAAAAGATGATATCGTTGCTGCAACCGACATTTCTAGCGCAGAGTGGGTATTAGATGAAAGCGTTGCTGGGGAAGTAAAAATTAGCCAAAATGGCGCACCAGAAAAATGCTATTTCATTTATAAAGCCGCCGCTGGCGAAGGGTTATTGCCAACTTACACTTACGATTTACCCGTATTGTCCGCTAAAGCATTTCCTGAACCTGAAGATTGTTAACAGAGCTATGCATTAAAGGCTTGGGAACAAGCCTTTTTTGTTTTTGTTTAAACCTTTAAATACCTTGGGCACTAATTGTTTAGCTGTTATCCAGCTGCGCTAGTATGAAGGGCTGCACCTGCAAGATTACTTCATCCGCAAATTGTTGGACGTAGAACATTATTTAAGCAGATTTCAGCTTGCTGAGATTGAGGTCTGATTGACTCCTATCAGTTTGTACGCACTTATCTTGGTGTTAATTCAACTACAAAATGTCAACATCGCGCGTTTAGGTGCAATATCTCGCTTTCGATGCATATCAACCACAGTGATTTGGCTTAGCGATGCTATATATTAATCCTAATCGAGGTTGAAGCGCCTTTGTTTTATGGATTGAATGCCATAACGCCCCAATAAAAAGCAACAAATAGGCAGACAAAGCGTAAAAAAATTTGCCATACTATCAGGAGTTAACCGCCAAGATTACGATGAATTAATAAAAGGGTGACATGAATTTTAATCGCTCATCATTAAAGCAAAATGGGTTTAGTTTAGTTGAACTTGTTACCACTATTATTCTTATCGGCATTATTGCGGTTGTTGTTTTACCGCGTTTTTTTTCTGACTCCAGTTACAGTGCTTACTCGCTCCGCAATGAATTTATTTCAGAATTACGTCAGGTTCAATTAAGAGCGCTCAATAACACCGATCAATGCTTTGATGTAAACGTCACTCCTACAGGCTATCAATTACGCCATTATTCAGGCCGTGCAGGTAACAGCTGTACTAACATAATTCGTGCCGAAGCCTTCCAAGCTTTTAGTGGCAGGGCATCAGTGAGTTTGACTGCATCAGCTAGCCAATCTTTTACTATTACATTCGACAGTCTAGGGCGGATGTTATCACCCAGTTGTGCGGGGATGTGTTTCAATATTAATGCGGATGAAACCTTGCAAGTTGGCGTTGAGTCAGAGGGGTATATTTATGCTCTCTAATCTGCACACTCTATGTTATCAGCGAAAATCAATGGATGTTGCTCGGGGGCAATTGGGTTTTTCATTAATCGAACTTGTGGTTGGTATGCTGGTGATCAGTATCGCGATTGTGATGCTGACATCGATGTTTTTCCCTCAAGCAGATAGGTCGGTTGAGTCGCTATATCGAATGCGCTCAGCTGAGCTGGCGCATTCAGTGATGAATGAGATTTGGGGTAAACGCTATGATCAACAAACTAACCCCAATGGCGGCGTGCCAGCGTGTAATACTGGCACTCCATTAGTGCCATGTTCATCAGCCTTAGGGCCTGATGGTGAAGGACGTGATGATTATAATGATGTCGATGATTATCACGGACTCAATATCAATTCATTTATGTTCAATTCCAGCCAAACCTATGCCGCTGTTTACACAAACTTTAACCTAAATGTTAGCGTGACCTATGTTGATGCAACCACTCAGGCAGCTAAGCTCATTACCGTAGCGGTTACCACCCCAAGCAGCGAAGTCATTACTTACCAGTCTGTAAGGAGTAATTACTGATGCCATATTTGAACGGTAAACGTGGTAAGCAAACGCAAGGTTTTACGCTGGTTGAAATGGTCACTGTGATTCTTATCCTCGGCATTATTGTGGTGGGTGTTAGCAGTTTTGTGATTTTTGGTACACGTATTTTTGTTGAGTCTAGCGCGGTGGATCAAGTGTTAAGTCAAAGCCGTTTTGGTGTTGAGCGCATGACAAGAGATATTCGTAGTGCCTTGCCCAACTCAACAAGATTAATAACGGCTGTTGATGGAAGCTATCAATGCATTGAGTTTGTGCCTATTGCAGCAAGTACATCCTATGTGAGCGCCCCGATAGCGCCTGCACCAGCGAGTAATGCTGTTAGTGCCATTGCAACCAATCAAACCATTGCAGCAGGTCAATGGGCAATGATTTACCCGTTAACAGCAACTGAGATTTATAATCCAACAGGCAGTATTGCTAAACGATTTTTGATTGCAAATGTTGCCACGATTGCTGATCAAGTGAACATCACCTTAGCAGCCTCAGTGCGCTTTACTGAAGATTCGCCACTAAAGCGCCTGTTTTTAGTGGCGCAGCCAATAAGCTATTGTGTTGAAAAACAACCCAATGGCACGTCAAACTTAAAACGTTATGCGAACTATGGTTATCGCACGGCGCAGCCTTCGCCATCAATAATGGCAAATGGGGTGATTATGGCGCAAAATATTATTAATAATTTGCAAGTTGAGCCAGCAATCGTGTTAACGCCTTCAAGCCTAATAACAAATGCGATAGTGCATGTTGAGCCACGCTTTAGTGTGAATGGCGAATCATTCAAATATCAGCATCAGGTGCAGGTGATCAATGTTCCTTAAATCATCGATAAAATATAAACAACAAGGAAGCGCGCTCATTATTGGTATTTTTGTGCTGATTGTGATGTTTATGCTTGCCGCAAGTTTGATTCGCATCGTGGCTGATGGAGATGAAGCTATTTCTATGGAAGTGTGGGGGGCAAGAGCCTTAAACAGTGCAAATAGTGGTGCAGATGCAGCATTAGCGCAGTTGTTTCCGTTGACGGGAGGCGCAGCTTCTTGCACCAATGTTAGCGCGACGTGGATACCACCTGTGAATGAAGTTGGATTTCATGGTTGTCGAATCAATATTACCTGCAGTAGTGCAACTGTGGGTACGCTTACTCAGTATCGAATAAATAGCAAAGCGATTTGTGAAACAGGCGGATGCGGTATCGATAGTAGTACCAACTGTTTAAGAGTGCAAAGGCAAGTAGAGGTGGAAGCCCGTGGGAATTAGATCAATATTTTTTAAATTGATATTGCTTAGCTTGCTGCTTGTTGTGAGTTGTTTTGCCGTGGCTTTTGATGTGATTGATGAATCAGTCATTTGGCCTAAAGCGGCGCAGGGTCACTCCGGGGACAATAATGCAAGTTGTAATACGTTAAATACCCCTCAGTTGTCAATGCAGAGTGGCTCAAGGATAAACGGCACTTTAGGGCAAGCACTTGATTTTTGCAGCAGCAACTCAAATTCTGGGATGCCAAACGACAGCTGTGATGATGGTGTGGGTGGAACGCGTAAATGTACTATTACCAACAAGAAAATTGTTGGATTAAAGATGAATGGCAATCAAGCCTTTAAAACAAGTACTGGTAATGATGGTGGAATAGGTTTTTGCAGTGCAGGACAAAATCTTACCTTAGGTGCTGACGGTAAAAATCAATTTTCAACAGTTGAGCTTTATGCCGCATGTAAATTAACAATGTCTACCTCTCAATCTGAGTATTCATTCAAGAAATTACATATTGGTGCGGGTGCTAAAGTATTACTTCCTGCCGGTGATTATTGGATCGATGATTTATTTATTGATAATAATACAGAAATAGAACTGCTAGGCAATGTACGAATTTTTGTTAATAACAATAATTCCAGTATGGATGGCGGAGCAATTAATAAGAAGAATAATTTTAAATTACAGTTTGTTGCTTATAATAATTTTTCACTTACCTCTGGCTCATTGATTAATGGCAATGTTTATAGCAATCAAGATTTAGTTATGAACAATGCATCTGTGATTAATGGCAGAGTAACTGTTCGTTATTTGAAAATGTTTAATAATAATTCAATTAATCCATCATTACCTGTTGGTCCTCCATTTCACATTCAATATGGCAAGGCTACTACCGCAAACGTTACTTTCACAACGGCATTCCCTGCAGGTGTAACGCCGCTGGTATTTTTGATGCCTACGGTTTCACAAAGTAATTCTAATAATGATGGACCAGCGTCAGTTTTTCTCAGTAGTGCAAATAATCAAGGCTTTATCTGGACTCAACAAGAACCCAAAGATACCAGTAACCGCTACACTCCATCGGCAAATATGCCTGAGATCCATTGGATTGCGGTTACTCCGGGGACCCATGATTTATCTAATGGCACCAAATTAATCGCGGGTTCGGTTAATTATAATCAGGCGTTATTTGGTTCGAATTCTCCCTATACCCAGGTCGCCTTACCAGCCAGCCAAGATGTGTTATTGAATCAATTACAAACGCGCAATAATGATTGCTGGTTTACCAGTACTTCGCAATTTACCGCCACAGGCATTGAACTGGCGTTAGATACTTCCGAGGTGAGAAGTAATAATAACCAGTGCCAACCAGGAAATCTCAATAATACGCAAATACAGAATGAGACAATAGGTTATTTATCTGTGGCATCGGGGAGTGGTGCTATGGTGTTAGGTGGTGAGAATACTAATTATCATTTTGGTAAAACTCAGACCTTTAATGTGGGTGGAGTACAAGACCTTAATTATCAATGTGGTTTCACAACACCGTTAATCGGATTCACTGTTCCCCCGGTATTAGTCGCTGGTAAGAATAGCCGTAATGGTGGCGATGGTGGGTGGCTACGGCGTTGTCAATTAACCAATAGTTTGGTCAGTATGGTCGTGGACGAAGATACGTATCGTGACTCTGACCGTGGTCATATTTGGGAAAATTATAGCTTTGTTGCTATTGAGCGACTAACTAAAATTAAACAATGTTTTACTGATGATTTCCAACGTACCGATATTGGTAATGATTGGGTGGTATCAAGCAGTGGTGGTGGTTTTACTCCGTCAATAGTCAACAATCGCTTACGGGTAACAGAGGCGCGGGGGAATCAAGCGACGTCATCCACCTATCAACGTTTATTTCCAGCAGCAAACAATTTAGTGGAAATTGAGTTTGATCATTATGCTTATGGCGGCAGTGGTGCCGATGGAATCGCATTTGTGCTTTCGGATGCAGCCGTAACTCCGCAAGCCGGTGCTTATGGCGGCCCTCTAGGTTATGGTGCTCGTTCGAATGTCAATGGTTTTGCTGGTGGTTGGCTAGGATTTGGTATTGATGAGTATGGTAACTTCTCAACCGAAGGTGGTCCTAGTGGTCCTGGGCGCCGTCAGCAATCTGTTGCTGTGAGGGGCTCGGGGTCGGGTACCAGCGGTTATCCTTATTTGCGAGGCTCTTGTAATAATGGCACCACGAATACGACTGGCAACTGCCTTGCGCCAACGGTAGATAACAACAATGTGACTCCAGCACATCGTTATCGCATCACCGTCGACTCAAAAATTGTCGGTCAGTCTATAGTTAAAGTTGAGCGTAATACTGGCTCCGGTTTTGTTGAAATCATTCCTGCGTTTGATGCCGCAGCAATCAATACTCAGGCGGCTGTGCCCGCTGACTTTTTATTATCGCTGACAGGATCTACGGGTGGCGCCACTAACAACCATGAAATCGATAATGTTGAAATTTGTGCATTAGAGTCACGGCCTATTGGTGTGGTGATTGATCATTTTGAATATACCCACAGTGGCAGCGGATTAACCTGTGGCCCAGAAACATTAACCCTTAAAGCTTGTGCTAATCCGGATTGTACTCAAACTGTGCCTGATTTTATTACTGCGACATTAAGCCCTGCCACTGTGACTGGTGGCGGAGGTTGGGTTGGCGGTAATACGGTTAGCTTCAGTGGTGGCTCAACAACTGTTCAGTTGAACCGAAATACTGCAGGTCCGGTAACCGTTGGCGTGACAGGTTCAACACCAGGCGCGAAACCTTTTAGTCAAACCTTGTGTCGTATCGCTGGTGGTGCAGCATCTGTAGCTAACTGTACGCT
Organism: Shewanella holmiensis; assembly: GCF_025370255.1. Taxonomy (GTDB): domain Bacteria; phylum Pseudomonadota; class Gammaproteobacteria; order Enterobacterales; family Shewanellaceae; genus Shewanella; species Shewanella holmiensis. The sequence goes on along the minus strand of NZ_JAMTCD010000016.1, from coordinate 83,478 downwards.
TAATTTTGCCGATAGCGGCTTTATCTTTGATGTGCCCGATAAACTCGCGAATAAGCCAGCAACAGACATAGTAGTCAGCGCGGTTAAAAAGGATGACATCACCAAGCAATGTGTTCCAAGCTTTGCCAATGTGTCTAAAAATGTGGCTTTTTGGAGCACATACACCAGCCCATCAGCGCCGATAAATGCGCAAAGTGTGTCGGTCAATAACACCGATGTCGGCAAAACCAGCGCTACGGCAACCAACATAGCACTTGCCTTCGATGCTCTAGGAAAAGCTAACATTGCTGTGAATTATCCGGACGCTGGCCAGCTTCAACTCGATGCAAGATATACAGGCACGGGTGATGAGCAAGGGTTAATCATGGTCGGTAATGATTCTTTTGTGAGTTTTCCGGTAGGGTTATGTATTACGCCGCAAGATGCAGCTGCTCAATGTGCTGCTGGTAATAGTACTTGTAACGTGTATAAAAAAGCAGGTGAGTCATTTAACTTATTGATTCAAGGTAAAGCATGGCAAGTAGATGGTGATACGAATTATTGTGATAACCTCAATACTCCAAACTATGTTCATAGCGACATCAGTTTAGGCAGTAGTCTAGTGGCTCCCTCAGGTGGTGTGGCAGGTGTTATTTCTAATACCGATTACAATCATGTTGCCAATATCACCAATACCGTGTCGCAATCCATTAGTGAAGTGGGGGTATTTAAGTTCAGTGCCAAACCGCCTGCCAGTTATTTAGGATCAAGTTTTTATAATATACCACTCGCGCAATCTGCCAACATTGGCAGGTTTGTTCCAGACAGATTTGTGGTTGACAGCGTGAGTGTTTTACCTGCCTGCGGCGTATTTAGTTATATGGACCAGCCTTTTCTACTGTCGATGGATATTACAGCGTACAATACTTTTTCAAGTGAGACGAAAAATTATCAAAATAGCTTTGCAAAAGGTACTGCGCAGTTAGTCGGTGAAAATAGTAATAATGGCACAGAACTATCAAATCGCCTTAGTAGCTTGCCTGTTAATGCTGCTTCATGGGTGGCGGGTGTGGCAACGGTCGATGCAAGTTATCGTGCTAAATTTGCCAGAACTCTTGCCCCTAATGTTGATGGACCTTTTAGCGCGTTAGATATCGGCGTGCAGGTTTTTGATAATGACACCAATATTGCTTTTGTTGCCGATCCAGACATGCGCCCCGATACGACAGGCAATTGCACAACACCATCCAATACCTGTACGGCTAAGCGAATATCGACTCAAGACCTGCGTCATGGACGTATGTTGATGGACAATACCTATGGGCCTGAAAATGAAATATTACGCATGCCTACTTATGCACAATATTGGAACGGGAGTCAGTGGCTTTTAAACCCTAATGATAGTTGTAGCGTAATCAATGGTAGTCTAACTGGCACTGAAATTTATACACCAGCCAAAGCCAGCGCTGAAACGGTGACTCGAACAGGTAATAGTTCGACAGTGTCAGCAGGAAACACGTTATTACTTTGGCAAAATACCGCGGTGCAAAAGTACCGCGGCCAAGTTAAAGCCCCTTTAGCCGTTGACAGCTGGTTACAGTGGTACTGGAATTATGATACCAGTTCGCCCAATTTACTCGTAAATCCACAAGCAAGTGCATTTTTTGGCCGATATCGTGGCCACGATCGGATTATTTATTGGCAAGAGGTGCGTAATTAATCAGATATGTTTGGGGTTAATGTTTTTTCTACCGACGATTTTGGGGTTTTATGAGCTGTTTTTAAAAAAATATAGCCAGATTAGCAATTGTTAACCCTCCCGGTCTTGTAGATTGCGGGTGTGGTTGATAAAGTTAGCTGATTTTTCTTTCTTCTGACTTCACAGAATACAGGCCTGATACATGTTCAAAAAGCTGCGCGGCATTTTTTCTAACGACCTATCGATCGATTTAGGTACGGCAAACACTCTTATTTATGTTCGCGATGAAGGTATCGTGCTAAACGAACCCTCTGTTGTTGCTATTCGTGGTGAGCGAAATGGTAACGGCCCAAAATCAGTGGCCGCAGTGGGTACCGAAGCTAAGCAAATGCTTGGTAGAACACCGGGTAATATTCAAGCAATTCGTCCTATGAAAGACGGCGTAATTGCAGACTTTTACGTAACAGAAAAAATGTTACAGCACTTTATTAAGCAAGTGCATAACAATAGCTTTTTCCGTCCAAGCCCTCGTGTATTAGTGTGTGTTCCTGTTGGAGCAACGCAAGTTGAGCGTCGTGCGATTCGTGAATCAGCAATGGGTGCAGGCGCGCGTGAAGTATACTTAATCGAAGAGCCAATGGCGGCTGCAATTGGTGCGGGTTTACCCGTGTCAGAAGCCACTGGTTCTATGGTTGTTGATATCGGTGGCGGTACGACCGAAGTGGCGATTATCTCGTTAAACGGTGTGGTGTATTCATCATCTGTGCGTATCGGTGGTGACAAGTTTGATGATGCCATTATCAACTATGTGCGTCGTAATTACGGCAGTTTAATTGGTGAAGCCACAGCAGAGCGCATTAAGCACACCATTGGTACCGCTTATCCTGGCGATGAAGTGCTAGAGATTGAAGTACGTGGTCGTAACCTTGCTGAAGGTGTACCTAGAAGCTTTACACTTAACAGCAATGAAATTTTAGAAGCGCTGCAAGAGCCATTATCTGGTATTGTCAGTGCGGTGATGGTGGCCTTAGAGCAGTCTCCACCTGAATTAGCGTCAGATATTTCTGAGCGCGGCATGGTGTTAACTGGTGGTGGTGCATTATTGCGCGATCTAGACCGTTTATTAATGCAAGAAACCGGCATTCCGGTGATGGTTGCTGATGACCCATTAACGTGTGTTGCACGTGGCGGTGGTAAAGCATTAGAAATGATCGATATGCATGGTGGTGATTTGTTCTCTGAGGAGAACTAATCAACCCATTAGGCGGTGATGTTTGTTAGTGGGTTGCCATGGGCAAGTACGACTTCCAAGCTCACCGCGTAATTTTATATGAAACCAATTTTTGTACGTGGTATCTCTCATCAATTCCGCTTAACACTGGCAATTATATTGTCGGTGGTGTTGTTTATTGCTAACGATCGCCTCGAGCCCGTTCGCCAATCCCTGTCTTCTGTATTAAGCCCATTGCAATATTTAGCCAATGTTCCAGGTGTGATGCTTGACTGGACTGCTGAAGCATTTGCTACCCGCAATATGCTAGCGGCACAGAATAAAGTTTTGATGGATCAACAGCTATTGATGTCTGAGCGTTTGCAACGCTTTGAGCATCTTCGTCAAGAAAATGAAAGATTGAGAGCGCTACTAGGGTCACCAGTTCACATGGACTCGCGTAAAGTGGTTGCCGAAGTGATGGAGGTTGCAAGTGACCCTTTTCGTCAGCTTGTGGTGCTTAATCATGGCGAACGTACAGGCGTGTATGTGGGGCAGCCAGTGGTGGATGCCAAAGGCGTAGTGGGTCAAGTGGTTGAGGTCAGTGAATTAACCAGCCGGGTATTATTGGTGTCAGACACGACCCACGGTATACCTGTGCGGGTGACACGTAATGATGTAAGAGCCATTGCGAATGGAACGGGCGATATTGACGACATTGAGCTGCGGCATGTGGCCAAAAGTACCGACATTATTGCCGGTGATTTATTAGTGACCTCTGGTTTAGGAGATCGTTTCCCTGAAGGTTACCCGGTTGCGCGAGTCATGTCAGTTTCGCGTGATGATGGCCAAAGCTATGCGGTGATCAATGCCCAGCCCTTAGCCGCATTAGACCGTATCCGTTATGTATTATTGATTTGGCCAGATGAAGTGGACGATAACCCTATCATTCCAATCTTGCCTGACGCCGGTGTTAACCAAGCAGCAGAAAACAATACCTTGCCAGCAGAGCTGACAACAACAGATACCCCTGTAATCGATACACCTTCTGATGTATCAAGCGTTGAAAATCCACCCACTCAAGAGGTGAGTCAATGAGTGCTCACATAGCCAATGGCCGTTTTGTTGTTTGGATTACCCTATTCATTGGTATGATGTTCCAAATTATGCCATTACCGCATATTGTTGCAGCATGGCGACCCGATTGGTTGCTGATGGTGATGATTTATTGGGCGGTGGCTTTACCGCATCGATACAGTATTCTTACAGCTTGGCTGTTAGGTGTCATGCTAGACGTGCTCTTAGGAGCAACACTAGGGGTAAGAGGGCTGGCATTTGCTTTAACAATTTACATTGTGGTGCTGCATTTTCAACGATTACGTAATTTTCCACGATGGCAGCAAACCATTTTGGTCTCGGTATTTGTGTGCATTTATCATTTAGTCATTTATTGGACTGAGTTTGCCATTGTTGGCGGCACGCCTTTTAATACTGATATGTTTTTACCAGCTTTCTCAAGCCTCATCATTTGGTGGTGGATATTCTGGTTTTTACGCAACATACGTCGTCGTTATAAAGTGCGTTAGTAAAACTAAGATTGTGATTGAGATATCTAACAAATTCAGCGTTTTGTTAAAGAGAGTACAATTTAAATGACTTGGGTTTTGGCTTCAACTTCTCCTCGACGTAAGCAGCTTTTTGCCCAAGCTGGATTTTCAATTGCCCATTTTTCCTTTGAGCAAGTTTCCCCTGATATTGATGAAACCCCCTTTGAAGATGAATCCGCTGCGGATTACGTAGTACGCCTGGCGTTAGAAAAAGCTCAGGCAGGTCTGGTTTTGGCGGCACCATTCACACACGCTAAAGTGTTAGGTTCAGACACCTCTGTGGTGTTAAACGGTAAGATTTTAGGCAAACCAAATGACGCTGCCGATGCAAAACAGATTTTACAACAGCTTTCTGGGCATACTCATCAAGTGATGACTGGGGTGGCGGTAACTGATGGGATCCGCTCTTTTACTCGATTATGTGTTACCGATGTCACCTTCTGTGATATTAGCGATGCCGACATTGAAGCCTACATTGCCACACAAGAGCCTATGGACAAAGCTGGAGCTTACGGCATTCAGGCCTTAGGTGGCTGTTTTGTTGAGTCGATTAATGGCAGTTATTCCGCGGTTGTCGGTTTGCCGTTAGTTGAGACAAGACAGTTAATGCAATTAATGGCTAAGGCATAAAAACGAATTTATTACTTTAAATTTTCATAGTTATCTCTATCAATATAATGAATTGAGTATCTATGTGACCTGAATACTGGTGGCTTATGAATATCAAAGCTCAGCGTAAAAAAGGCTCGGAGTTACTGATCAATGTTACCCCTACAGAGGCTCGTGTTGCCTTAGTAGAGCATGGCGTTTTGCAAGAAGTGCATATTGAGCGTCGAATGAAACGAGGCTTAGTAGGCAATATCTATAAAGGTAAAATTAGCCGAGTGTTACCGGGCATGCAGGCCGCTTTTGTCGATATTGGTTTAGATAAGGCGGCTTTTTTACATGCGTCAGATATTGTGCCGCACACTGAGTGTGTAGCCGACGTCGAAAAAGGTAACTTTGTCGTACGTGATATCGCTGAGCTTGTGCGTCAAGGTCAGGATATTATGGTACAAGTGGTTAAAGACCCCTTGGGCACTAAAGGGGCTCGATTAACCACCGACATCACCCTGCCATCGCGCTATTTAGTCTTTATGCCTGGTTCAAGCCACGTAGGCGTATCACAACGGATTGAGTTAGAAGAAGAGCGCGCGCGGCTGAAAAAGATCACCCTGCCTTATGTTGATGAAGATGGCGGTTTTATCATCCGTACCGCAGCTGAAAACGTCGGTGAAGATGAATTAGCTCAAGATGCCGCATTTTTACGCCGAGTATGGGCAAAAGTCAGTGAGCGGCGTAAGCGTAAAGGTGCTTGTTTGCTTTACCAAGATCTGGCGTTACCCGTAAGAATTATTCGTGATTTTGTGGGTACTGAACTCGATCATATTCAAGTGGACTCCCGCCGAACCTTTGCCGAACTACAGCAGTTTGCGCAAGAATTCATGCCAGAGATTGCCGATAAAATTGAACACTATGGCGGTCCTGCACCTATTTTCGAACTTTATGATGTTGAGAATGAAATTCAACGGGCTCTTGGGCGTAAAGTCGAATTAAAATCGGGTGGTTATTTGATCATAGATCAAACCGAAGCCATGACTACGGTAGATATTAATACCGGCGCATTCGTTGGGCATCGCAATCTTGAAGAAACAATTTTTAACACTAACCTTGAAGCCACTCAAGCCATCGCAAGGCAGCTCAGATTACGTAATCTTGGCGGCATTATTATTATCGACTTTATTGATATGCTCGAAAGCGATCATAAGGCAAGAGTGCTAGAAAGTCTCAACGCAGCATTAGCGTTAGACAGAGTTAAAACCAGTGTCAGCGGTTTCTCGGGGCTTGGCTTAGTTGAAATGACCCGAAAGCGCACCCGTGAAAGTTTAGAGCATGTAGTGTGTGGCGAGTGCCCAGCCTGCCTAGGTACAGGTTCGATGAAGACCATTGAAACCGTGTCATATGAAATTTTTCGGGAGATAATCCGTCTAAATCGTGCCTATAAAGCGGATGAGTTTTTGTTGTATTGCTCGCCAGCGGTGTACATGAGTTTAAGTGGTGATGAAAGCCACTTACTTGCCGAGTTAGAAGTGTATATTGGTAAGCGTATTCGATTACAAAATGAAACCATGTATGCACAAAACAAATATGATGTAGTGATGATGTAGTGACTTCAAAGTACCTGACGACCATAGGGCGAACCTTGTTACAAGCACTTGCAATTTTGTTGGTGCTTTTTGCGCTTGGTGTCAGTCTAGTTAGAGGTCTACTGCCCCATGTGCCTGAAGTCAGGCATGAAATATTAACGTATGTTGAAAGCCGTTATGGGGTGGCCTTAGAAATTGGGGAAATATCCGCAAAATGGCAGGCTTATGGGCCCTCTTTAACGATTAAAGATTTAATATTACCGCCTCAACCCCACCTGCCAGTCACGCTGATTAGTGAGCAGGTGCATATCAAGCTCGACTTCTGGGAGTCTTTTTTAACGCTATCACCGCAAATTGAAACCGTCAGTTTTGATAAGGTTCATTTAGCGATAAATTTGGATCAATTGCCGAAGAAAAATGTCGTTGAAGAGGCTGCTGAAGAAACCATAGCAGATCCCAACGTCCCCTTGGCTTCGAACAAAAATCTCGACTGGTTATATGCCTTACTATTGGAGCAACTGGATCATTTTTCTATCAATGATGTTTCAGTTCAATTATTTAGTTCGCAGCATGACTTTCATCCTATTTATTTAGAAAACTTGGTTTGGCTGAATCAAGAGGGTAAACACCAAGGCCAAGGTTCAGTGTTTATCGATCAAAAAGTATCGGCGAAAGAGTCCCTATCACTACAAATCGCCTTAACTGGAGATGGCTATAAACCGGAGACTATTAGCGGTGATATTTATGTCGTTGCAGATGATTTGGATTTAGGTGAGTGGGCCTCAAGACGAAAAAATCCATTAATTAACCAAGATAAAATCGAATTTGAAGGTGTGGTCAATCTAGAGGCTTGGCTTAAATTTGAAAACCGAAGCATTCAAGATGGCTTGCTCACCTTTAAGCCCAGTTGGCTGCAGTGGCGTGATAAAAAAAACCTACCGCATACTGGGGCTAGCGCATCATCAGCTGTGTCTAATACGTCAGCGGATAATGCAACAAAGATAGTCTCAGCCCCTGTTTCTGACATGCAGCGCTTTAATATTCAATCGGGTGTATTAACTTGGCAAACAAGCCAAGCAGGTTGGCAAATTAACAGTCATGACTTTGTTATTGAATCAAACCAGCAATCATGGCCGGAATTGTCATTATCATTAGCCTATCAAAATGCGCAATTTTTTGGTCAGCTAAGCCAAATTAATGTGCAAATGTTGGCTCCTTTATTGCCGCTTATACCCAATTTGGGGCGTGAGCATGTGGCCTTATGGCGCAATGTTGATTTACAAGGTGATATTGGCCCTATCAAAGTGTACAAAGCACAAAATCAACCTTGGGAAGCAACCGCGAAGTTAACTCAACTTGAATGGCAACCTATTGCACAAGTGCCGGGATTGAGCCCTATCGACATCCAGTTGGCTTGGGCAGATAGCAGCTTGCAGGTTGTGTTGCCTGAGCAACAATATCAAATTGACTTTGCCGGTGGCTTTAATCAGCCATTACAGCTAACAGGTAAAGCTTTAACAGCCAGTTTTAATGTTAATGACATGCAACTGTTAGTACCCAATATTCATTTTTTCAACGAAGAAATTAACTTGAAAGCTGACTTAAATATGCACTTTTTAGAGCAAGCCGATATGGCGCTTGCGGCAAATGTGGATATTTATGATGTGGCTAAAGCCAGTAATTACTTCCCGCTCATGGCCATGTCTCCAGGCTTAGTTGATTACTTAACTGCTGGTCTACAGGCTGGAAGTATTCATCATGCTAATGTACTTTGGCGAGGGGCATTTAATCGTTATCCCTACACTGACTTTGATGGTGTGTTTCAGGCTGAATTTACTATTGAACAGGGGGTATTTAAGTTCCAACCTGATTGGCCTGCAGTGAAGCAACTTGACTTGCACGCGTTGTTTGAAAACAAACTGATGAACTTAACGATCAACAGCGGCAATTTAGGTCGAGTGAAGGTCGATGGTGCAAGGGTATGGATCCCTGAGTTGGGTGCAAATTCTTTATTAAGGGTGACGGCCGATTTAAACACTGATGCTAAGGCCGCAGCGCAAGTGATCAATGCATCGCCATTGCGCCAAAGTGTTGGTGAGACCCTAGCGGTTGTACAAGTCAGTAAAGCCATTAGCACACAATTAGATTTAGCCATTCCACTTTATGACGGCGATAAACCTGTCATTAAAGGGACGGTCAACTTTGATAACAATCCCGTTTATATCGCCAAGCCGGGGATTCAACTCAACCGCGTGAAAGGGGCTATTAGCTTTAATAATAACCTTGTTTCAGGGCAAAAATTACAGGCCAAATTATTTGACCAAGATTTTACATTTAGTTTTGCAACCAAAGAACGCAAGAAACAGCAGGTGTTAGATGTTGATTTTGATGGTCACTTTGATATTGGAGAATTACCGCCATCATTTACCACACCATTAAGTGACTATTACCAAGGTAACTTTGACTGGAGTGGCCATTTAATGATGATGTTTGGTGAGCAAGGCTATAGTTTCCGTGCCCAAGCCGACACTGATTTACGCGGCGTCAGTTTTGCTCTTCCTGTACCATACACTAAATCGGCAGATGAAATTAAACCGCTTTCAGTCGAGGTGATTGGTGATAATAAGCAATCTTCATTAAGCATAAAGCTTGCGGAACAAGCTGAATTTTGGGGCGAATTTGGCAACCATGAGAATGTTCATCATCTACAGTTTTATGAATTAATGCTAGGGCGTAAGTTTAAATTAGGCGATACCTTAGTAAAACAAGACGGCCGTATCACTATTGATATGAACCAAGCCATGTTTGCTGAGTGGTTACCTATTATTACCCGTTTTACAGAAACTAAACCCGATGCTCAGGTAGCAGAGGATAATCCGCCAGCATCAGTATTCCCATCTTTAGTACAGATTAATGCCAACATTAACAAATTCAACTTGTTAGCGCAAAGTTTTAGCCAATTTAAACTTGCGGCGGCGCCTAAAGATGACGTTTGGCGTTTTGATGTTAACTCAGATCAATTTGTTGGACGAGTCGACTTTTATAAAAGCTGGCGTGAACAGGGGCTAAAAATTGTGGCAGATAAACTGCACTTAACCCCAAAAATAAAATCGCAAACCGATGCTGAGTTTAGCCCAGACACCTTGTTAGACAACATGCCGCCTTTAGCGATAGATGTAGATGATTTTAAAGTGTTTGATATGCAGTTTGGTCATTTAGAAATGCAAGCAACTCCGTATGCTGAAGGATATCGTTTTCAAACCATTTCTTTAACGAATCCAACTTCAAACATCACCGCACAAGCTAAAGGGGTATGGCAAAAGACTGAAGATGACAGCATGACTCAGTTTGATGTGAGTTTGAAAGTGGATAAATTTGATGAAATATCGAGTCTGTTAGGGATTAACCCTGGTTTAAAAGATGCTCCGCTCTCGTTGGCAGGGGATTTATCATGGCAAGGCGCACCCTATAGTTTTTCGCTAAAAACCCTTGATGGCAAAATAAAGTTTGATTTTGGAAAAGGACATTTATCTGAAATTAGCGATAAAGGTGCGCGCATATTTTCTTTATTCAGCTTAGATTCTATTTTACGTAAATTGTCCTTTGATTTTTCTGATGTATTTGGTTCAGGTCTATACTTTGATAGCTTTCAAGGCCATTTAGATATCGCAGACGGTGTGGTCAAAACCACCGACACCGAAATGGACACAGTGGCAGGCGATATGAAAGTGCGAGGCTATACCGACTTAACCACCCAAAGTTTGAATTATGATGTGCGTTTTTTGCCTCAACTTGCTTCGAGTGTGCCTACTGTGGTGTTTTTAAGTACCAGTGCATGGACCTTGGGGATTGGAGCGTTTGCGCTGACCAAAGTCTTAGAGCCAGTTATTGAAGTTATCTCTGAAATTCGTTTTAGAATTACGGGCACTCTGGACAATCCTCAAATTCAAGAATTAGAGCGTAAAAGTAAGGAGATCGAGATCCCTGAGGCAATTCTTCGTCAAAAAGGCATCATACCCGCAACTGATGCTCAAGATAGCAAGCCAAATGATGTGCCAGAGCCAACCAAGGTTGACCCTCAAAAGCCATCAGCCACCCCGCAGAAAACTGACAATATCAAGGTGAGTAACCTGCGACAAGTGAAAAAGGACAGTCATGCAAATCAGTTTGTTACAGTGTCAAAGCAGCCGAGACGTTCAGGCGAATTTAGCGTATATCGACACGCAGCTTAGACAGTTACCCAGACACACTCATCAGGCACAAATGGTGGTGCTACCCGAGTGCAGTTTGCTATTTGGTGGTCATGAATCGCAACAGTTGCAATATGCCGGCACTAACGATGAAGGTGAGCTAAAACAAGCTTTAGCGACGTTAGCCAAACGTTACCAAGTGTATATGGTGGCTGGTACTATTCCTATGCGCGCGGATGACCATAGGGTATATAGTCGCAGTTACGTGTTTAGCGATACCGGAAAAACAATTGGCTCTTACGATAAATTACATCTGTTTGATGTGGATGTTGCAGATGGTACAAAAAACTATCGCGAAAGTGATACTTTCCACCCAGGCTCGCGTATTACCGTAGTAGATACACCTTTTGGTAAAGTGGGTTTAGCCATTTGTTATGATATTCGTTTTCCGGATTTGTTTCGCGCGCTTCGCCTTGCAGGAGCCGAGATCATTGCATTACCATCAGCCTTTACCAAGGTGACTGGCGAAGCACATTGGCAGGTTTTATTACAGGCCAGAGCGATTGAAACTCAATGTTATTTGTTAGGTGCCGGACAATGGGGGCAACATAATGAGGGCAGTCGTGAAACTTGGGGACATAGTATGATTGTCGACCCATGGGGCAAGGTGATTGCTGAGCGTCCAGAAGGATTAGGTTGGGTTCAAGCAGAAATAGATTTACAACAAGTTGCAAAAATTCGCCAACAAATGCCTGTGTTAGGGCATAATCGTTTTATTGACCCCATGCTTGCAAACTAGCAACTGTGGGCTGATTAGATTGAATAAAGAGAATATTAATGCCTTTTTTATCACAAGTTGAGCAAAGCTTATTTCAAGGTGGTTTGACATTAGATGGCCTGCAAGATTATTTAGCCATTATTCACCAACATCAAATTGACTTCTCTGATCTGTATTTTCAAGGCAGTCGCCATGAGTCCTGGGTGCTAGAAGATGGCATTATCAAAGAGGGTAGCTTCCACATTGAACGTGGTGTGGGCGTTCGTGCGATTACTGGCGAAAAGACTGGTTTTGCCTATGCAGATGAAATCACGCCTGCGGCGTTAGACGCTGCGGCTAGGGCGGCCAGAGGTATCGCTTTAGCAGGTAAGCAACATAAAGTAAAAGCGTTTAGTCGTACGCAAAACATTGCTTTATATGACAGCGCCGATCCGATTGCGGCAATGGATGAAGTGAAAAAAATTGAGCTATTAAAACAAGCAGACGCTTATATTCGCAGCTTAGATAGTCGAGTGATTCAAGTGGTTGTCAGCTTATCAGGCGTACATGAAGAAATTCTGGTTGCTGCTAGCGATGGGACGTTAGCGGCAGATGTTCGGCCTTTAGTCCGTTTTAATTGCAGTGTGATTTTAGAAGAAAATGGCAAACGTGAACGTGGCAGTGCCGGTGGCGGTGGACGTCATGACTACAGTGTATTTTTAACCACAGATGATGCTGGGTTACCGCACAGTTTTGAGTTTGCCAGAGAAGCCGTTCGCCAAGCGCAAGTTAATATTCACGCAGTAGATGCACCCGCGGGTGAAATGACTGTGGTATTAGGTAGCGGTTGGCCAGGTGTATTGTTACATGAAGCTGTCGGACATGGCTTAGAAGGTGACTTTAATCGCAAAGGCAGCAGTGCATTTAGCGGTAAAGTGGGGCAACCTGTGGCATCGAGTCTGGTGACGGTTGTTGATGATGGCACCATGCAGAATCGTCGTGGTTCACTGAGCATTGATGATGAAGGCGTGCCAACACAAAAGACCACCTTAATAGAAAACGGTATTTTAAAAGGTTACATGCAAGATAAGCTTAATGCGCGTTTAATGGGGCAGGCATCTACCGGTAACGGTCGCCGTGAATCATATGCCCATTTACCTATGCCACGTATGACAAATACATACATGGAAGCAGGTAAGTCAGATCCTGCCGAAATTATCAAGTCGGTGAAAAAAGGCATTTATGCACCTAACTTTGGTGGCGGACAAGTGGATATTACGTCGGGTAAATTTGTGTTCTCGGCATCTGAAGCGTATTTAATTGAAAATGGTGAAGTCACTCAAGCTATTAAAGGTGCTACGCTTATTGGTAACGGCCCAGAGGCCATGAGTCAAATATCTATGGTAGGCAATGATCTTGCTTTAGATAAAGGTGTGGGTGTGTGTGGTAAAGATGGCCAAAGTGTTCCGGTAGGTGTGGGGCAGCCAACATTGAAAATTGATAAACTCACTGTTGGTGGCACGGCATAAATTATCGAGGTTCAGCTTAGGTATATATAGCCTAAGCTGAACCTCTTTAAGCTATAAATGTGCGTCTTCAACTAAGCTGCTATTGATTTGAGTTTGGTATATTCTCTGGGTAATTAAACGTAAGTCATTTATACTTGAAGGATTATTAGAGTTAAAACTCTATTTACGGTGGTAACATGGAAATATCGTTTAATCGACAACCTTTAAATCAAACGTTGCAGCAAGCTAAACAGACATTGATACGCTGTTTAATGGCATCAATATCCTTTTTGACTGTGTGTATTGCCCCATTGGCGTATGCTGACTCTCCAACCGCGCAATATAGTCAACCAGCTTCGGCGCTAACCTTTGCTCAGGCTTGGCAACAACTGCAGCAAGTCAGTGATAAATTTAAAGCTGAAACTCAGCAAGTCAACCGTGCTCAGGCTGAGCAAGAGGCCAGTAACTCGCTAAGCTACCCCGCACTTGATATTGCGGGCAGCTATACTCACCTTGAAAAACCCATTGAACTTGATTTACGCGATTTAAACCCATTAGCATCCATTGATCCTAGTGCCTTACCGCCTCAATTGGGTCAAGCTCTTGCCGCTATTCCAGGTTCAATGTTTGTGACCCCCTTTACCGAGCAAGATGTGTTCCGCGCGAGTTTACAGGCGATGTGGCCTATTTATACCGGCGGTAGAATATCTGCAGCGCAAGGTATTAAAGCTGCGCAAGTGGCTGAAAAACAGCAAGAGCTTGCTTTAGTACAGCGTGATTTATTCACCTTATTAGTCGATAGGTATTATGCGGTAACCGTTACTCGGGTGTTAACTGAGACTCAGCAACAACTGGTGGATTCATTAACTGTTCATGCCAGCCATGCTGAAAAATTAGAGCGCGAAGGTCAAATCGCTACCGTTGAGCGTTTAAATGCACAAGTGGCATTAGAAAACGCCAAGGTCTCGCAACGCAGTGCTAGCCGCCAATTTGAAATGGCATCAATTGCGTTGAGCCGTATGTTACAAGCAAGTCATGTCGAGCCCTTATCCCCTTTATTCATGTTAGAGCATCAGCCGGCATTAGGGCCATTAAGCCAGTTGACTATGACACAACATCCCGCCTTAAAACTGTTAGAGGCTAAAGAGTTACAGGCTAATGGTTTAGTCGATTTAGAAAAGGGTGGCTATTACCCAACCGTGTTTTTATACGGTAATTACACTTTATATGAAGATGATAGTTTGTTCTCTCAAATTGAGCCAAATTGGATGGTGGGCGTTGGGGTTAAAGTGCCTTTACTGAGTCGAGATGGTCACAGCGGTAAAGTCAAAGCAGCTAAAAGCGCCTTGCTTCAGGCTCGACATACCAAAGCACAAACCCAGCAAGATTTAGGTTTGTTGGTTGAGCAAAGTTATCGACAACTGTTACAAGCGCATGAAGAAGTTGCGGCATTGAATACTTCATTAGCCTTAGCGACTGAGAATTTACGCTTACGTGAGTTAGCCTTTAATCAAGGGTTATCGACCTCAGTAGATCGCGTGGATGCCGAGCTAAAGCTGAACGCCGTTAAAACACAGCAATTGGGTGCCAAGTACCGTTATTTACAAGCTTATGCCAAATTAATGGCAATCAGTGGTCAGTTAGATGAGTTTATTGGACGAACGCAGCAGGAGAATTCACATGCGAGCAAATAAAATCTTAGCCGTGTTGGCGGTGATAATTTTGGCTATGATTTTAGCTTATGGTGTTAATTTAGCGTTTGCACCTAAGCCGGTATTTTTACAGGGACAAATTGAAGCCCGTGAATACAATATTTCATCTAAAGTGCCAGGCCGCATTGAGCAGGTGATGGTTCGTAAGGGAGATAAAGTTGCCGTTGATGACATTTTATTTGTGATTGACAGCCCTGAGCTAAACGCCAAACTGATGCAAGCAGAAGGCGGTCGTGACGCTGCGAAAGCGATGCAGCAGGAGGCCGATAACGGTGCCAGACAGCAACAAATTACCGCATCTAAAGAACAATGGTTAAAAGCGAAAGCCGCCACAGAATTGATGCAAAAAACCTATCAACGTATTGAAAATCTGTTTAATGAAGGTGTGGTGCCTCGCCAAAAGCGTGATGAGGTTTATACCCAATGGCAAGCGGCAAAATATACAGATCAAGCTGCTTTTGCCATATACCAAATGGCACAAGAAGGCGCCCGAGTTGAAACCAAAGCCGCGGCCGAAGGCAATGCCAGAATGGCTGAAGGTGCGGTAAAAGAGGTTAGCGCGATTTTAGCTGATAGCCAAATGCGCTCACCTAAAAATGCTGAAGTCAGTGAAGTGCTATTGCAAGCCGGTGAATTAGCACCAAGTGGCTTTCCTGTGGTTAGCCTAATTGATATGTCAGATGCTTGGGCTGTGATGCAAGTGCGTGAAGATCAATTAGCGCATTTCAAACAAGGTACTGTTGTTGCATTGCGCCTACCTGCATTAGATAAAACGGTCGAGTTTACTGTTGAATACGTCAGTGTGATGGGTAATTTTGCTACTTGGCGTTCAACCGAAAGTGGTCATGATTTTGATATGCGCACCTTTGAGGTTTTATTGCATCCTAACCAGCCCATTGCCGACTTACGTGTAGGTATGTCGGTATTGTATCTCCCTGATGCAGAATAAGCGCTACCATGACTGTCAAACAGCGTTGTCTCTCTGAGCTAAATAAACTTTGGCGCTCACCATGGCAGCTTGCTATGGTGAGCTACATTCCTTTGATAAGCATGCTGTGTTTATGGTGGTTGTTCAGTGCTGGTTTACCAAGACAGCTTCCGGTTGCCGTGGTCGATCTGGACAACAGTCAGGTATCGCGTATGTTGACGCGAAACCTACAAGCTAATGCGGTTATTTCACCGCAATCTTACGCCAATCTCGCCACTGCAGAAGCCGATATGCGCCAAGCAAAAGTTTACGCTTTAGTGGTGTTTCCTGTTGGCATGAATAAAGACTTAGTTACCGCCAATAAACCATTGATAGACATCCGTTATAACAGTCAATTTTTATTAGTGGGTAAGCTGTTATCCAGTCAAATTCAGTTGAGTTTAGGCAATGGTTTATTAACACTGGGCGCTAAAAAGCTATTGCTTAGCGGCACCCATAGTGAAAGCCTTGCTGTCAGTTTATCCCCTGTCACCAGTCAAACCACTGCGCTGTTTAATCGCAATAACAACTACGTAGGATTTTTAGTCCCACCGGTATTGATAGCCTTATGGCAAATACTCTCTGTATTTGTCTTTATGAATTCACTTAATGCTGAGCTCAAGCCTGCTGAGGGTCAGCCTAAGTTGGCCGCTGATTTTTGGAAAACAGTGATAGCAAAAGTGCTGCTATTAACCCCAATTATGTTAATACATGGCAGCTTTATTTTGGTGTGGTTATATCTTTACTTAGCCTTGCCGATAGCCGGTTCAATAGGATTATTAATTATTGCCCAATTAGTGATGTTGTTAACCCTGTGGCTAATTGCCTGTTTGATTTTTTTAATAATACGAGAAAAAGCCAGTTGTATTAGTATTTGTACGGCCTTATTTGCCCCTGCATTCGCCTTTATGGGGATAACTTTCCCGGTAAATGAAATGCCATTAATCGCCCAGTGGTGGCGCTTAATTATGCCATCGAGTCATTACATCGACTCACATGTGGGGATAGTTAGCTATGGTGAGACCTTGCCACAACTGTTGGCTCAGCTCGGCTCATATTGGATTTTTCTGCCGCTTATTCCGATTATTTTTATACTCAGCCATTTTGCTCTTGAGCGTCGTCCCATTGAAAAAGAAGGGAGTCAATGATGACTTTATGGCAACTGATGTGGCGAGATTTAAAATCGATATTGTCTGATAAAGACTTGGTGCTGACCATATTTGGTGCTGTATTATTTTATTCGGTGTTATATCCGCTGCCATACCTAAACCAGGTTCCGACTGAGCAGAACATTGTGGTTGTTGATCATGATCATTCATCATTAAGTCGTCGGGTAATTCGTCATGCCGATGCCAGTTCGAAAATAAGAGTACAGGCGGTTCTACCCAGTGTAGATGAAGCCAAACAGTGGATAACCTCAGGTGAAGCACACGGTTTACTGGTTATTCCTGAAGGGTTTCGACGCAGCTTGTTATTAGGTAAAGGTGCGACGTTAAGTTACGGCGGTGATGCCAGTTATTTTTTAATATACTCAGCGGTCGTTGAAGGCCTAGTCAGTGCGGGCATGGACGCCAGTAAACAGATTCAAATGGTGGGGCTATTAGCCCGCGGTCAAACGGCTGCACAAGTTGAAAAGTCTTTAGATTCAATCACCATCAACTCAGTACCTGCATTTAATCCCAGCTTAGGTTACACGCCTTATGTGGTACCTGGGCTATTTTTACTCATATTACATCAAACTATGCTGATTGGCATTTGTATTTTGGGTGCCAGTCAGTGGCGAACAACAGGTTATTGGCAGTCGGTGTCACCGCTGTTATTGGTGTCAGCGCGAGTGCTGACCTTTAGCAGTATTTATGCGGTTTTAGCGATATTTTATCTAGGTTATTGTTTTTATTTTTATGATGTTAGTGTGTTAGCGACCATGACTGAAGTGAGTTTGTTTATGCTGCCCTTTATTCTCGCTACTGCCGCATTAGGAACGGCAGTGAGTAGTCTGTTTGTTCGTCCAGACTTGCCGACACAGTTCTTTTTATTGATCTCTATGCCAATCCTTTTTGTGGCAGGATTTGTATGGCCATTGGCATTAATTCCTGAGCCACTGCTGTTGTTATCACAAATCATCCCTGCTGTGCCAGCGATTAGCGGTATGTTAAATCTCAATCAAATGGGCAGCGGTTGGCTGGCTGTTTTACCACAATGGCTGCAGCTTTGGGGGATGTTTGTGTTGTTTTCGTGCTTAGCTTTAGTGGGGGTTAAATACCGTCAGCAACAAGCGTTAGCAAATGGTCATTAATCGTAAGTGACTGCTAAGTACTGAACCAGAATAATACTTGCCCACAACAGATCTGTTAATTTCTTTGAATGAGTGAATTAACTCTGATGACTAGCCCTGTTGGTGGTTTTGTCTCTATATGAAAAAGCCCACAAAAAGTGGGCTTTAACATCTCAACTGTGTGATAAATTTTTCATCATATAGAGCTAATCTATAACAGTATCACATCAAAGCTAGTATTTGTTTTTACGCCACTTGGCGTCGTCACTGTTACCGTTACGGTACTAATACCCGCAGTGCCGGTATTTTCTAATGTGAACGAAGTGCTGGTGCCACCTGCAATGGTGCGATTTGGAACCGTGTAGTTATCAAATAATAAATTACCTTCAGTCGCGGTTACCGTTACCGTGGTATTTGCAGGTAATATTTGGTTAGCATTATCGGTTAAGCGTACTTCGAACCTCGAGCGTGCATTGGTGGCAATCGGGGCGATATTACTAAAATCAGCGACTAAATCAGTACCGTCCTGGTTAAATTGCATCACCGCAGTAGAGCCTGACATAGTGAGCACAAACGCTTTACGGATATAGGTTTTATTGGCTTGACCAGTACCACAGCGTCCATCACCGCGTAAACATTGCGGGCCATTAAACTTAGTATCTGGGCCGCCGTAGATAGTGCCAGCCGTCGCACTAAAAAACTTTTCACCAGTGCTATACATGCCGGTTTCATCATCATCTCTATAGGCATCGCCTAAATCGACAAACCCATTGGGATGGTAGGTATCGATATCCATACCGTTGCCGCTACAGGCAACAGGAGTATTGTTGCCGTCTAAACAGGCTAAGGCGATAGCATTACCGTCAGCATCGCCAAACATGTTGTCGCCATCGGTGTCAAAGAAGGTTTCATGGCCTAAGGCGTAAGCTAAAATGGTCACTCGGTTGTCTGATACGCGGGGGTTTGCTGATGTCCAGGTGACATTACAGGTGCCGTTTAACGTTGCGCATGAAGGTTGTATTTGACCGCCTTCAGCGGTGAAGTTAACCACTGTGTCATCTGGCGCAGGGTTACCAAAGCTGTCTGAAGCATAAATTGAAATAGTGATCGTTTCGCCATTTCTGTTACCGGCTTCAGGATTGAAGGTTGAAGTTGAAATACTAAAACCTAATTGTTGTGGTAAACCTGTGTTGACGGTCAGTTGCTCCGACTGGCTAGTAATAACATCAGTGGTATCTTTATCGGTAGCAGTTGCAACAACCCTGACAGGGGTGGGAACAGTGCCAGATAACACTCGCACACTCACTAAGCCTTGTGCATTGGTTATGCTGCTGTCAGTTGGGTTACCGTTAGCAAAAGATAAGCCACCAATCACTGTGTCCAGGGTGAAGTTAACGGTTTGCTGCGCGGTAGGCTGGCCGTTGGCACTGGTCACCATAAAAGTCACTAGAGAAGATTCACTTGATCCCGTGCCGCCAGCGCCTTTTATGCGAATTTGATTTGGCTCTGCTGAAATAAAGCTTAAGCTTGCCAAGGTTTGACGACTTAATGAGAACCCTAAGTTAGCCGTTAATGCCGTAGTGCCAACTGTTGCGGTGGCGATAATTTGATCGCTACGCTCACTGTTGCCACTGCAACTTGTATCTGAGAATGTCGCCCCCGCTGCGCCAGACAATGTTGTCACTGGCGAATCTAAACTGGCTTTATTGTTAGCTGAGCAATCGGAACTGAACGTCACGCTGGTGGGTGTTTGTAAGCGAGTATAAGTGCCATCATTGTTATCTGTCACTATGGTTGCCGTCACGCCAAATGTACCGCCTGCGCTGAGTTTGTAGGCGCCATTATCCAAAGGTAAGGTGGTGGCTAATTCGTTTTCATAAAATTCGGTTTCAGACACCCAACGTCCCATCTTAAACAATCCAACTGGCACAATATCATCGGCAGATAGGACTTCGTAAAAACTAGACTGGGTGATTTCTTTACCTTGATAATTTGTACTAACCACTAAGGTGCTTGCACCTAATTCGGTTAAGGTGGGAGTATAGGCAACAATGGCCTTGCCATCACTGTTGGTTAACGCCGTTGCCGGAGACAAACTGGCGCTGCCAGCAGCAAAGCTCACCAATTGGTTGGCAATACCTTGATTGCTGCTATCCAATAAGGTGGCTTGCAGTTGCACAGCTTCATCCACTTTAAAGCGGGTGACCGTGCCAGTAGCATTGTTAATGCTAGCGGTAATGGTTACCGATTCAATAGGGGTGACAGAGTCAAGTGCCAGAAACTCAAAGTTACGACTGGCGCTGACGGTATCACTGCTAGCTGGATTAAATTGAACGCTTAGCTCTCCTGCATTAGCGACAGTAGAACTAATAACAGATGTGGCTTGACCATTGCTGTCAGTTAGCTTTGAGGCTGGTGCTGCATCACCAAACGGTAATACAAAATCGACCACTTGGCCTGTGACTAGGGTGCTACCATTCTTTAATGTGGCCACAGCGCAAAACTGTTCATTTAAATAAAATGATTGTTGGCTAGTGGCTTGGGTACATTGTCCGTCTACTATCGCTTGAAAACTTAAGCTGATAGCGTAATTAGCATCAGGTGTTTCAGTTTCGGTTCCATCCGCGGCGCCATTGCAACCGCTGACCAGTAAAGCTGAAGCAAACACCAATGAAATACTACGATTCAATGTCATTATTTGCATGGGTAACATCCTAGTTTTTGTTGTTATTTAAGTCGTAAGGCTAATTGTCTGCTTACGTTATAGCCTGAGTATATTACCCAGTGATCTCGCTGCGTAAATATTTAAACAACTCTTTGGCTGATTTTGACTCAGGGCCTTTAGCCAGTTCTTTGTTTGCCTGACGTATTAGTTGACGTAACTTTTGACGATCAAGCTGTGGATTCTCATCCAGTAAGGCTTGGATCTCCGTGTCACCATTAGCTAATAAGCGTTCACGCATTTTTTCAAATATTTGCAACTGAGCCGCTTCATTATTGTTTTTATTCAGCACTTTATCTAGTGCTGCTTCTATCGGTTCGTGATCAAAGCCACGCATTAATTTACCGATATACTGTAAATGACGGCGGTAAGCTTCGGTTTTTTGCTTAATCACTTTGCTTTTTAAAATCGCGTCGTACAAAAACTCGTCAAGCTCCATCTTGTCGAGTTGGCTTTTACTTAGCGCCACAAGACGCATGCCTAAAGCCTGCGCTTCTTCGCTTTCTTTTTTAAATCCAGTACGGCTGACGTATTCGTCATCGTTGTCGTAGGGTTGCTGAAAGTGCTCAGAATCACCAACAATTTTCATAATGTTAAACCTCAAATAAATATCTGCTAATGATAGCATTTATTTTGCTGATGTATCTGGTAAAAAAGATACTGAAAACGTGTTGTTATCAATCGGGAAATGAATTTGCTATGCTAATGCTAATTTAGGCCATTTAAGAGATTATTTGTGACTTCTCATCAAGCACCTTCAGCCACTATCGACAGTGAATTACCGGCATTAAAAAACGCGGTTAGCGTTGCACTTGAATATGCAAAGCAGCTAGGTTCTAGCGCCGCCGAAGTAGCAATCAGTAAGCAGCAGGGACTTTCGGTTTCTACGCGAAATAAAGAAGTGGAAACGGTTGAGTTTAATAAAGATGGTGCACTGGGTATTACGGTTTACCGTGATGGCCGTAAAGGCAACTCATCGACATCAGATCTCAGTCCAGAAGCCATCCGCCAAGCCGTGAAAGCCGCTGATGATATAGCAAAATATACATCAGAAGACCCTTTCAGTGGACTTGCCGATAAAGCTTTGATGGCACAAGATATTCGTGATTTACAGCTGTATCACCCGCAAATATTAACTGCCGAAGAATTAGCTGAAATTGCGATTCGTTCAGAAGATGCTTGCTTACAAAGTGATAACCGTATTAAAAGTTCTGATGGTGCAACAGCTAATGCCCACACCAGCGCTAAAGTGTATGGTAACAGTCATGGTTTTTTAAATGGTTATTGCAGTTCGCGCTACAGCTTAAGTTGTGTCGCGATAGGTGAAGAGTCTGACGGCAATATGCAACGTGATTATGATTATACCGTTGCTCGTAAATATCAAGATTTATTAAGCCCAGAAGCCGTAGGCAAACAAGCCGCACATAAAACCTTAAGCCGCTTAGATGCGCGTAAAATTGCCACGGCTAAAATGCCGGTATTGTTTGCGCCTGAAATCGCCACAGGGTTAATGGGCCACCTAATTGGCGCCATTAGCGGTAGCAGCTTATACCGTAAGTCGAGTTTTTTATTGGATTCGATTAACACGCAGATTTTTCCCGATTGGTTCAGTATTGAAGAACAACCTCATCTGTTAGGGGCTTTAGCCTCAGCTAATTACGACAGTGAAGGCGTGGCAACCCAAAGCCGTAAAATCATTGATAATGGAACCTTAGCTACTTACTTACTCACCAGCTATTCGGCACGTAAATTAGGTTTAACCAATACGGGGCATGCTGGCGGCATTTATAACTGGACCCTAAGCCATAGCAACCAAACCTTTGATGAATTAATTAACGCAATGGGAACCGGTTTAATTGTGACCGAAGTGATGGGCCAAGGCGTTAATGGAGTGACAGGCGATTACTCTAGGGGGGCAGCGGGGTTCTATGTTGAAAATGGTCAGGTGCTATATCCGGTGGAAGAAATCACCATAGCGGGTAACTTAAAAGACATGTTTATGGGCATTCAAGGTGTGGGTAAAGATCGTGATTTACGCTCATCGATTCGTACTGGCGGGATTTTACTCAGTGAAATGAAAATAGCTGGTAATTAATCGCTGCATTAGCTGACCGCTGCGATTGCTAGTAAAACTGATGTTAATTAAACAGGGGTAAGTGAAGACTTACCCCTGTTTTTTATTGAGTCTGCAGTGTTTATGCTATTGAAAATTCATACCGTGAAATATGATGGTAAATCGCATTGGGGGTTAACCAAGCATTACCCGGTAAATCAGGCTGATTAGGTGAGTCTGGTAGCATTTGTGGCTCGATACATACAGCTTGATGGTGAGTGAACACTTGCTGTTTTTTACCTACTACTCCGCCTAAAAAGTTAGCGCCGTAAAATTGCACACCCGGTTGATTAGTATAAACCGTCATCTTCACGCCATTTTGAGAGCTTGAAATCGCGCCAAAACGTTGTAAATCACCGTCTATGTTATCCATCACAAAGCAATGATCAAATCCGTGGGTTGCGGCTAAAGCGGGTCGTTGTGTTTGTACTGCCATAGGTGTGATAGCGGCTAAATCTAAATCTGTACCAGCCGTGGCTACCATCGCTGTGGGCACACCAACATCGTTCATGGTGAGATATTGCTTGGCATCCACTTGAATGTGGTGCGTGGTATTACTGTCACCACCGTCTAAATTGAAGTAACTGTGCTGAGTTAAGCTAACGGGGCAGGCTTTGTCTGTTGTCGCCAGTATTTCAACATATAGGTTATTACCCACTAAGCGATAATCTAACTGAACTTTACAATTGCCCGGAAACCCCATATCGCCATCAGGACTGTGCAGGGTCAAGCGCACACCATCATTGGTGGTGCCTAATTGCCAATGTTTGCGGTTAAAGCCTTCGGTGCCGCCGTGTAAGCAATTTGTGGCTTGATTAACGCTGAGTTGATAATCAACGCCGTCATAAGACAATTTACCGTTTGCGATACGATTGGCATAACGGCCAGCGATAGCCCCTAAGTGAGCTGACTGGGCTAAATAATCCGCTATATTGTCACAACCTAAAACCACATTTTGACGTTCGCCATTTTTGGTTGGCACCCACAATGACCGGATTATGCCGCCTAAACTCAAGACTTCCATTGCGATAGTGCCATTGTCTAAACGTATGCGTTCGACTTCTTCACCACGGGGATCTTGCCAAGATTCAAGCACACTAAAACGTACCATTGAGGCCTCTCTGGTTTGTATTTAAGGTTCGGGTAATTGAGTTTTTATTTACTTATCCTGCCTGCGCCAGCACTGGCTGAGCACAGTAAAATACGAGGCTCTAGCCCCGTTTTCTGGGTGTATTCTTGTTCAACTAAATTAATCACGTCATCGGTAAGTTCATGCTCGATCAGCGCAAGTACACAACCGTCACTCATGCGCACACCACCCCGTTCGCCAATATGTTGAGAAATCATCGATACGAGAATGTCTACTTCGGGGGCGATAACTTCAAAATCATCACGTAACGACACATGTGATTGGGTCATTAATTGGCTAAAACGCGCAATATCATTTTGTTGAAGCGCTCTGGCAGCATTACTTGTGCGGGTGTTTTCGGTGATCACATGGCGAGCTCGTCTAAACTGTTCAGAAGATAAGGTGTCTCTTTGCTGTTCTAGATAGCTTAATGATAAATCCCGTAAAGAATCTAACCCAAGTAACTGGGTGATGATCGCACAGTCTTTTTTACGTTCTTCAAACTGCATCATAAAGGCTTTGCGGTTGATATTAGGGTCAATCACTACCATGCTGAGGTTTTCAGGGAGCAAAATCGCTTCGCTTTCTAACTCTAAGCAATCAATTAATAGTGCATGATCTTCTTCCGCTAACGCGCTGATCATTTGATCCATAATGCCGCAATCAAGGCACATATATTGGCTTTCGCCGCGTTGGGCTAATAATGCAATTGCCGAAGGGGATAAATGTAATTGGCTGGCATAGCTAATTGCAGTACCAAATGCGATTTCTAATGCGGCAGATGAAGATAACCCTGCACCAAGTGGCACGTTACCCACAATGGCCAAATCCAGTCCTTTGGCTTGCAGCCCCGACATATGCATTGCCGCGGTTACGCCTTTTAAATAGTTTGCCCAATCATCATTAGAAGAGACAGAGCCTTCCTCACCGAATGTCCATTGCTTAATTTGCCCTGGAAAGGCATCCGTTACCGCGCGAAATAAATTGTCCTCACGATGCTTAACCGCAATCACAGTATGAAAGTTAATGGCTGCAGGCAGGACTAATCCTTCATTGTAATCGGTATGTTCACCAATAATATTTACCCGGCCAGGAGCCTGGTATAAATCATCCGCTTTTGTGCCAAAAGTTTGCACAAATAATTTAGTTGCCCGTTGCGCTGGGTTAGACATACTTCGAAAATTTCCAACAGAAAGTGATCACGTGATTACCTTGATTTATATCACGACTCAGTAGTAACTGTAACTGAGATTTTTTTAACTAAGTGCAAATTGAAAATACGCTGACAGAAACAAAAAACGCCTCGATATTTTTCGAAGCGTTTTTAATTAACAATCACTTAGTACTATTAGGCGTGATGTTGGGATTAAACTGATGATGTAGATGCTGATTCGTTGGCCGCTTTTGATTCATTGGCCTCTTTATCTGCACGATTAACTTGCTCTTGGTTTTCGTCTAACAGTTCATAAATAACATGGTCAACAAAACCGGCACCCGCTGCTTCATAAAGGTTGTAAGCGGTATCAACCCCCGCAGCCTTTAACGCATCGGCATCTTCAGTGTATTGCACAATAGCACTGATTTTGCCCTCGTAATTCAGCTTCTTAAGTTGTTCTACGGCAAATAAGTTACCCACATGATGCGGAATCGCCAGCAGTACTAATTCAAGATTGGGCGCACGTTCTAATTTTTCCCAAAAATCGGTATCGCCAGCATCGCCTTGCACCACATTACGGCCTTGAGTACGATGAAAATCAACTAACTCTTGTTTATGCTCAATCCCTAAAATTTCGCCATCAAAACGCAAACGAAGCTCGTCATACGCACCACTACCAATTCGCCCCATACCGAATATCAAAAAGCGAGGATTACCAATTTTAATTTGGCGGTCTTCAGGGTGCAGTGGATGTTTTTCCATTTTGACTAAATGGCGTTGAAAGCGCTGGTAGATCTTATTCACACTGGTGTTAAGTGGCGCAGCAAATAAAAAGCTAATGCTTAATGCCACAGCAATAATAATTAACCATGATGCTGGCAACCAACCTTTGTGGGCTGCAACGGCGGCAACAATCAAACCAAACTCACTGTAGTTACCTAAGTTGAACGAGGCTAGCAATGAGGTACGTGAACGTAACTTAAAGCGTGTCAGCAAGTAGATGAACATGACAATTTTTACGGGTACTAACAAGACTAAAATAGCGGCTAAACCTATGTCTGACCAAGTCGGTAAACCGTTAAGGCCAATGGTGAGGAAGAAGGCGACCAGGAAGAGTTCTTTAAAGTAATACATCGACTTGGCTAACTCAGACGACTTAGCGTGTCCGGCAAGTAAAATACCAATAATCAATGCACCTAAATCAGGTTTTAGTCCTACCGCTTCAAATAGCCAAGCGCCAACCACAAGTGCCATCACAAGGCCAAATAACACCAGCATTTCACTGTGACCAACGCGGTCAAAGACCTTGTAAATAAGTGGTCGAGTAAACGGCAGTAATAATAACCCCAGCGCCCAAATGGATGGGATATCACCTTTAGAGATAGTTAAAAACACCACGGCAAAGATATCTTGCATAATCAAGATACCAATAGCGACGCGGCCGTATAGCGACTTCATGTCACCATTATCTTCAATCACTTTTACTGCAAATACGGTACTGGAAAAACTTAAAGCAAAAGAGATCAGCAATAACTGGTTCAGGCTATAACCTTCCAGTTGCTCTAAGCCTGCCATGCCCAATAACTTTAAAACGGGAATAAAAAAGAGGATAGAACCCACTAAGTGGATACTTGATGTGGCCAACACCTCGGCTTTAAATAAACTTTTTAAATCCAGTTTTAATCCAATTGAAAACAATAGAAGGGTGACGCCTAAATCAGCAAGTTGCTTTAATAAAGGTAGGCTTGAGTCTTGAATGCCAAATGTGAATAAAACGAATCCTGCGCCTAAGTAGCCAATAAGTGGCGGTAACCCTACTTTACTCACAAGCAGGCCGCAAAGTAAGGTGATAATTAAGATTGCCGGTTCCATAGCACTCCATATTTAGCGATAAATGAAAGATAGCTAACATTGTATAAGAAAAATCGCCGAAGGGGGATTTTTCGTCACAATATAAAATAAGCACTTGGATGAAAATAGGTGCCTTTAAATACAAAACAAGCGCCTTTGTAGAAAAAGGCGCTTATTTTCATCAAGTAAAGTATTTGCTAAATAACTATTTCAACAGCAAGTCTAAGTGATTCGCGAAGTCTTTAGGCCCCATAAAACCAGTTACACGTAAATCATCGCGTATAGCGCCATTTTTATCGAACATTAATAATGTCGGTAAGCCCAATACTCCGTAATGCTCAAGTAACTCGATATCAACTGCATCACTTTTAGTGACATCGGCTTGCAGTATTACCATCTGATCCATGCGCTCAAGTACTGCGCCATCAGCAAACGTAATCGCTTCAAACTCTTTACAGGCCACGCACCAGTCAGCATAAAGATCTAACATGACAGTTTTGCCACTGATGCTGGCTTTATCCAGCTCAGTTTCTAAATCTGCTAATGATTTAATCCTGATAAAGTGATGGGCTTCAGCTTTTGCTGTGCCATTTGTTGCCGATTGGCTTATTGCTGGCGTTTGGAAGCCAAAGTGGCTCATTACCGCTTGAAAACCGTAAGAGAAACTCGCCAGTAAGGCCAGTAACAGCAACACACTGCGCACAGTTTGTTTCCAGTTAAATTGAGTGAGTTTGTTTTGGTGCATTAAGTAACCCACCAAGCTTACACCCCAAATTGCCCATAGCACATCAGAGACTAAACCTACCCAAATACGGCCAATCATCATGATAGAAACAGAGATCAGTAAGAAGCCGAAGATGGTTTTAATAATATCCATCCACGCACCGGCTCGAGGCAGAATTTTTCCGCCAGATGTTCCTAATACTAATAGCGGAACCCCCATACCCATGCTTAATACATACAGTGCTAGGAAGCCTTGTAGCAGATCACCACTTTGCGCCACGTAAATGAGTGCGCCAGATAAAGGGGCAGTGGTGCAAGGTGATGCCACTAATCCAGAAATAACCCCCATTAAAAATACGCCAACTAAGTTGCCGCCTTTTTGGTTGTTAGATAGCGAGTTCATTTTTTCTTGCCACTTTGATGGCAATTTTAAATCGTACATGCCAAACATCGACAAGCTGAGTAGCACAAACATTACTGCCAGAAATATCAAAATGGCCGGGTGTTGTAGCGCTGCTTGAAACTTCATGCCCGCACTGGCAACCACAAGACCAAGTAACGAGTAGGTAATTGCCATGCCTTGAACATAGGCCATCGACAGAGTGAAAGCTTTTGCCGTTGATAGCTTTTGCCCTTGGCCGACAATAATCCCCGACAAAATGGGATACATAGGGAACACACAAGGGGTTAATGCCAAACCAATACCTAAGCCAAAAAAGATTGCCAACGTCCATAACAGGCTGTCGTTTTGCAGCATTTGGCTTAAGGTATCTTGTTGGGTTATTGGAGTGGTTGAGCTGGAGGCATTATCAGTCTCGGATGCTTCAGGCGCACCGATGACTTTTTTAGCCTGGGCAACTTTGCCATCATTGGTTGCAACTTCAGATAAAATAACATCGCGAGTAGTAGGCGGGTAACACAGTGTGCCTTCAGCACAGCCCATAAAGGTCACTTTAAAGGTGGCTTCTTTACTGGCCTCTTTAATGCCGACGGGGATCTCTACAAATGAGTAAAAGACCTCTTGCTCACCAAAATATTCGTCGTTATGGGTTTTACCTCGGGGTAAATTGATATCACCAATCACCGCACCGTCAGCAGCAAACGTCAATTTGTCACGGTACATATAGTAACCATCGGCAATCACCCAGCTTATCATCAGCTGATTACCTTGCTGTTTAAAATCGAATGAGAAAGCCTCATTCACAGGCAAAAGTTCAGGTTCACTGCTTAAAAAATTAAATTTACTCTTACTAAATACCCCTTCACTTTGCGCCAAAGGGGCAATAGCAATAGAGGACACGAGTAGTAATGAGGTTAAAACAAAGGCGAATATTTTTTTCATGATGTAGTGGTTTCTTTTATCCATGTTAAATAAGGCGCAAGCCCATTGATAATAGGTGTCGCGATTAACTCTGGTACTTCATACGGGTGTAATTGGATCACCATTTGTTCAATTGCTGAGTAATGTAAGCTAAGACATTTGATTTGCAATTGCACTTCTTGTGACTGACACACTTGGTTATCCCAATAATAAACTGACTCAACTGATGGGCTAAGTTGCACACAAGCCGCCAATTTTGCATCCACTAATGCACGCGCAATGTGGTCAGCGGTGGTTTTATCAGGACAGGTTGAAAAAATCAGTAAAAAGTCTGCGGTCATTGTATATCTTCTAAACTTAACGTTAGCTTAAGCTAAAATGGGCAGTATTGGGTTACTTTACGGTTTTTAGATGCAGATTTCACTGTTATGTTTAAGAACCGTGACGTCTCTTGAAAATAGACCGTATAATCCCCATATAGTTTTCATTAACTTTCGATTATTTTATTAATTAATTCCGATAGTCACTGTTTAACCGAGGTTTACATGTTTTTGATTTTATTATTAGTGTTCATTATTGTGCCCGCGCTGGAACTGTCGGTATTAATTCAAGTGGGTGATGCCTTAGGGGTATGGCCAACAATCGGGTTGGTATTCTTTACTGCCATTGTTGGAGTATCACTGGTAAGAAGCCAAGGATTAAACACCCTAATGACAGTGCAACAAAAGCTGGCACGTGGCGAAGCGCCTGGGCAAGAAATTGTTGAAGGTATGATGTTAGCCGCCGCTGGTGTGTTGTTATTAATTCCGGGGTTTGTCACTGATGCGTTAGGGCTATTGCTACTGACCCCGTTTACCCGTGCACCGATTGCAGCCTTTATGTATAAGCGCATGCAGTTACAAGTGGTGGCAAATGGTGGTTTTAAGCCTGGGTTTGGCCAACAAGGGCCGTTTAATCAAGGGCCATTTGGACAAAATCCTTTTGATCCCACTCGTGGTCAAGATAGTCATACCTTTGAGGGCGATTTTGAGCATAAAGACGACCCAAGCCAAAAACGACCTGAAAGCCATCAAATCGATCATCAACAAAATGACGATCGTAAATAATTGAACAAAGCCAGCGAATCGCTGGTTTTTTTATCCAAGAAATATAATGCACCCGCTGCGGTTTATGACGCAGTCTTTTTTGCCACTAGATAAGCCGTAATAATACTGGTTAGCCAATTGGCAACAAATAGCCAGGTTATCCAAGTGCTTATTTGTGCCATATTACCATCAGGTGCCTGAGTAATTTGTGCGTAAATGGCGCTGTATTCTAATGCCACTTCACCAGCTAAAATTTTATCTGCAATAACCTGTGCCCGTTCAATGGCGAAGTTCATCATTACCGCCAAACATACAAAAGACAACGCCATAAACCCAATACCTTGCCATTTTTTTCCTAACCACATTTGGCCACTGCCGGGGCAAATAAGGGCCGACATCAGTGCAGCCTTTAATGGCCGTTTTATTGATGGGGGTTGATTTGATGTTGGGGTATTTGGGATAGCCATGGCATGCCTATACAGTGACGTTGCTAATAATTACTCGACAATGACTGCAGTCGTGTGATGGTGTTTAACGGGCTCGGTTATCTTAGTGGCTAAAATATAGCAAGCTATACCCATAATAGTATTGGTAATGGGTAACGCCAACATCAAGCCTTTTACGCCACCAATGTACGAGCCTAATGCCGCCAAGGGAAGCATTAACAGCATTAACCGACATAAATTAATGACCAGTGAACTCATCGGTCGATGGTATGCATTTAAGCTGGTGGCAAAAATAATCACAATACCTAAAGGGCCATAGGCGGCGGGTAAGGCAATAATATAAAAGGTCAACCAATCAATCACTATTGGATCATTTGAAAACTGCTGGGCAATTGGGTGGGCAAAAAAGTACATCGGAATATAAAGCAAGGTTTGAAACACCAGCACAAACCGCAGTGATGTCAATAATGCATCCTTGGCCCGCACATGCTGACCAGCACCTAAATTTTGCGCAATAAACGGCATCAAGCTAGATGATAACGCCATGACAACCAGTAACAGCACAGATTCTAAACGCATGCCCGCCCCAAAAGCGGCTACCCCCGCATGGTCAATTCTGGCAAGCATGGCCATTAAAATACCGTTAGCGATTGGGTTAATCATATTCATTAATGCGGCCGGTCTGGCAATGTGGGCTAACGCACGCCAATGGCTCACCATACGGTCTTTTACCAGGCTAGCACTGTGCAACAGTTTGCGTTTAACAATCAGTAACCGTCCGGCTAATACTAAGGCGATGACCCAAGACAACATGGTCGCAATTGCCGCACCTTGAACTTCTAAACGTGGAAACGGGCCCAAGCCAAAAATCAGTAAAGGGTCTAAAACCAAATTAACGATGGCGGCAAGCATCATTATTTTTGCCGGAGAGCGGGTATCGCCAGTGGCCCGCAAGGCTTGGTTTCCCACCATTAACAGCACCAGTGCTGGTGCACCGCAATACCACCACATCATATAGTCATGAATGTAAGGTAGGCTGTGCTTATTCGCCCCTAAAAGGCTAAATAATGGCTCAATCAATACGCCACCCAACACACTCAGCACAGTAATGATGGCCAATGTCAGCATTAAGGTATCAAACAAAAACAGCTTGGCTTGCTCAGCTTGCCCCGAGCCGATTAATCGGCCTAAGTTAGTGGAAACCCCCGCACCAATACCAATGCCAATACTGGTAATGACTAGGGTAATAGGGAAAGTAAAGCTGACCGCGGCTAAGGCTTCAGTACCTAACTGACTGATAAAATAGATATCCACTAAGCTACCGCCCAGAATGGTGAGAATACCAATCAGGTTAGGAAGGGTCATGTTAAACAGCACACGACCTATTGGTGCAGTAAGCAACCCGTGTTTATCTTTCATGGCGGCGTCAATTTGCAATATTAAGGAGGCGAATTCTATCAGGCTTTGGGGCGGTTTAATAAAAGAGACATAAAAATTCTGTAGTTTTTTTATGATTTGCCCTTGGAAGTGTGATGTGTCACCCCCATATAACTTCCATCAAAGGTAAAAGCCTTTTCCATAAAACCGCCTCGATTTTTGGGCATCAAATCATTAGGAGAGTTCATAGATGAATATTCGTCCATTACATGACCGAGTTATTGTTAAGCGTTTAGAAGTTGAATCTACTTCAGCGGGTGGCATCGTGCTGACAGGCAGTGCAGCTGAAAAATCAACTCGTGGCGAAATTCTTGCAGTAGGCAACGGTCGCATTTTAGAAAATGGCACAGTT
Source organism: Shewanella holmiensis (assembly GCF_025370255.1). Classification (GTDB taxonomy): domain Bacteria; phylum Pseudomonadota; class Gammaproteobacteria; order Enterobacterales; family Shewanellaceae; genus Shewanella; species Shewanella holmiensis. The sequence continues at coordinate 51,053 of NZ_JAMTCD010000016.1, read as the reverse complement.
AAACCACTTGACGTAAAAGTGGGTGATGTTGTGATCTTCAACGAAGGTTATGGCGTTAAAAAAGAGAAAATTGACGGTGAAGAAGTATTAATCCTGTCAGAAGCTGACCTGATGGCTGTTGTAGGCTAAGCCTCCAGTATCATTAGACTGTCCACTTAAACTATTCATTTAAAGGAACATCACAACATGGCAGCAAAAGAAGTATTATTTGGTAATGACGCACGTGTAAAAATGCTTGCGGGCGTTAACATTCTAGCCAATGCAGTTAAAGTTACTTTAGGCCCTAAAGGTCGTAACGTTGTTTTAGATAAAAGCTTTGGCGCACCGCTAATCACTAAAGATGGTGTATCAGTAGCCAAAGAAATCGAACTGACAGACAAGTTTGAAAACATGGGCGCACAAATGGTGAAAGAAGTTGCTTCTAAAGCCAACGATGCCGCCGGTGACGGTACCACTACTGCAACAGTATTAGCTCAGTCTATTGTTGTTGAAGGCTTAAAAGCGGTTGCAGCGGGTATGAACCCAATGGATCTTAAGCGCGGTATCGACAAAGCGGTTATCGCAGCAGTCGCTGAGCTTAAACTACTTTCTCAAGAATGTGCTGACACTAAAGCGATTGCGCAAGTAGGTACAATTTCTGCTAACTCTGATGAGTCAATCGGCGACATCATTGCTACCGCAATGGAAAAAGTCGGTAAAGAAGGCGTGATCACCGTTGAAGAAGGCCAAGCGCTTGAAAACGAATTAGACGTTGTTGAAGGTATGCAGTTTGACCGTGGTTATTTATCACCATACTTCATCAACAAGCCAGAAACAGGCAGCGTTGAATTAGACAGCCCATTCGTTTTATTAGTAGACAAAAAAGTCTCTAACATCCGCGAATTACTGCCAATCCTTGAAGGTTTAGCTAAAACCGGTAAGCCATTACTTATCGTTGCAGAAGACGTTGAAGGCGAAGCATTAGCAACGCTAGTTGTTAACAACATGCGCGGTATCGTTAAAGTTGCAGCGGTTAAAGCGCCAGGTTTTGGTGACCGTCGTAAAGCGATGTTACAAGACGTAGCTATCTTAACTGGTGGTACAGTTATCGCAGAAGAAATCGGTCTAGAGCTTGAAAAAGCGACCCTAGAAGATTTAGGTACAGCGAAGCGCGTTATCATCACTAAAGATAACACAACCATTATTGATGGTAACGGTGACCAAACTCAAATCTCTGGTCGTGTTAGCCAAATCAAACAACAAATTGAAGAATCAACTTCAGACTACGACAAAGAAAAACTACAAGAGCGTATGGCTAAACTAGCTGGCGGTGTTGCAGTAATCAAAGTTGGCGCAGCAACAGAAGTTGAAATGAAAGAGAAAAAAGCCCGCGTAGAAGATGCATTACACGCAACTCGCGCAGCGGTTGAAGAAGGTGTTGTAGCAGGCGGTGGTGTTGCACTGGTTCGCGTAGCAAGTAAAATCAAAGATGTTGAAGTGCTAAACGAAGACCAAAAACACGGTGTGGTAATCGCATTACGTGCAATGGAAGCGCCATTACGTCAAATCGCGACTAACGCTGGTCAAGAAGCATCAGTGGTTGCAAACACAGTGAAAAACGGTACTGGTAACTACGGTTACAATGCGGGCAACGACACCTACGGTGACATGTTAGAAATGGGTATCCTAGACCCAACTAAAGTAACCCGTAGTGCACTACAGTTCGCCGCATCGATTGCAGGTTTGATGATCACTACCGAAGCTATGATTGCTGAAGTACCACAGGATTCTGCGCCAGATATGGGCGGAATGGGTGGTATGGGCGGAATGGGCGGCATGATGTAATCTAACTGGTTAAAATGGGTTATAGCTGCGTTACTTTGCAGCTCGTGTAGAAAAACGCTACACGTCGCTACAAAAAGCCTTGCTTTAAGCCCATTTTTCCTGCGTTAGATGATTATTGTTGATGCTGGTCTGAAGCCTAAAAGCTAAAGCCTGAATTAGTTGTAAAAGAATTGAAAGCCCCGATACCTAACAGTATCGGGGCTTTTGTTATTGGTTATTTAGGGATTTAAGAAAAAGTTTACTCTGACCCCATTTATTGTTGATGCTGGTCTGAAGCCTAAAAGCTAAAGCCAGATTAGTTGTAAAAGAATTGAAAGCCCCGATACCTAACGGTATCGGGGCTTTTTGTTATTGGTTATTTAGGGATTTAAGAATAAGTTTACTCTGACCCCATTTATTGGGATGGAATGTCCATCATATTGTGGAAAGGGGGAAAGGTGGCAGTGATGAAATGGAGAATCTGGTGTTGTTGCACCCCAATTGTCATAGGCAATTACATGCTCGGAACTCTGCAACCTCATGATATAATGTGTTATCTATTGAGGAGGGTTATTATGAATAAACATGCTGAAACCTTGAAACTGTTAAGCAAAGAAGGCGATATCATAGAATCTATCTCGGATAAGTTCGAACACTTTGATTCGCTCAAATGGTTACATAGTGAGGGTTTCATAAATGGCAAGCGGTCAGTAACTGATACCAGTGATGCCTTTTGGCATGTATCTATAACCCAAGCTGGCATCGAATATATAGCTCGTTACAAGAAGTCTAACGCTCCGTGGTATAAGAAGTTGTTCTATTGGGATACCTTTGAGCGGCTGATGAAAACAACGAAGTTTATATATTGGTTCGTCTTTGTAATGGGTGTTGCAATCCTTAATTATGCAAACTCATAGACGCTGGTCTGTACTTAGGTACTGACTTATAAAGGCTTGAGCCGTATGCGGGGAAACTCGCACGTACGGTTCTTAGGGGAGGGACAAGTAGTAATGCTTGTTCCTTACCCGACGTAGAGTTAAAACTCTATAATTATAGCTCTAACTATTTAAAAGAAGCCCAAATATTACCATTTGGGCTTCTTATCTATTTAGTCAACAAAATTAATAACGATTTTTCCTTTAGCACGTCCTTTTACTAAACTATTAAATGCTTCTACGCTGTTATCAAACTTGTAAACTGAGTCAATTACTGGGGTGATTGTATTGGCAACATATAAATCAGCTAGGGCAGATAGTTGCTGACCATTAGGTGACATTAATACAAAGCGGTACAATGCTTTCTTTTGCTCTGCTGCTTTTGTTACTTTTCTAGCTTTTAAGGCGAGTAATCCGCGAATAAAAAAGCTTAATCCTAAATTTTTAGTTGTTTGACCATCAAGCTCACCAGAAACAGAAACAACGCGTCCACCCATTTTTATAACTTTAAATGCGTCTGCTGTGTAGTTTCCACCTAAAGTATCAAACACGACATCAAAGTCTTTAACTTCATTGAGGTAATTTTCAGTTTTGTAATCGATCACTTGGTCAGCACCAATTCTTTTGACTAAGTCAACATTTGCTGTGCTTGTTGTGGTTGCGACAAAAGCGCCTAAACTTTTTGCTAACTGAATGGCAACCGTGCCTAAGCCACCAGAACCTGCATGAATTAATACTTTTTCACCTGATTGCAACTTAGCAATATCGATTAACGCTTGGTATGCGGTTAGGCCAACTAACGGTATGCTTGCTGCTTCTTCATGGCTCAAATTGTTTGGCTTTTTAACGATATGATCGGCATCAGAAACAGCATATTCCGCTAGTGTGCCTGCATAAGGTTCAGCGACTCTTGAAAAAACTTCATCACCAATGGCTAGTCCTTTTACGTTTGACCCAATTTCTGCAACAACGCCACTGACATCACGGCCGATACCTGCAGGGAATGTAAGTTTTGAAAAAGCTTTCATATCGCCTCGCAACACTTTGTAGTCAATCGGATTAATACTTGCAGCATGCGTTTTGATTAATACTTGGTTGTTGCTAATTTGTGGTTTGGCTACCGTTTGAAATGCTAAGCTAGTATTTACATCGCCGTATTGGGTCATCATTAATGCTTTCATGTTTTTATTCCTAATTTAATATTTTATAAGGGAGCTAATGCATTGCTGCAACTCGATTGAGATGAATGTTACAGATAAGCTGTCTAAAGAAAAATAGGTAAAACGGCAAATCACTATTGTCTTTAAAACAACAATAGGGCATTGTTTGGCATTATTGATACAGGTTATGTGGGTATTATGGATAAAATGAGGGCTCTGCGTTACTTTAAACGTGTAGCGGAATTAAAAAGTTTTAGTTTAGCAGCGCAAGAATTTTCAGTGCCGTCTTCTTCTATTTCGCGACGAATTAAAGATCTTGAATCAATACTAGGGTTAGAGTTATTAAAGCGCTCAACCCGTATTGTTGAGCTAACAGAACTTGGCTCACTCTATTACGACATGATTATTGAGGGGCTGGAGAAGCTCGATGATGCGGATGAATTGATGATGCAGCGTATGAGTACACCCGAAGGGATACTAAGAATAAGTGCCATGCCTAGCTATGGTGAGCAAATACTGTCGCCTATATTAGAAAAATTCCAGCAAGATCACCCGTTAATAACCCTTGATTTAGACTACACTGATAGCCTGACCGTGTTAGGTAAAGACCCCATTGATATTGCTATTCGTTCTGGTTTTACACCTGATGAGCGCGTTGTGGCGAAACAATTAAGTAAAAATAACTTTAAATTAGTAGCGTCGCCAAAACTGCTGTATTCACTTCAACTTTTGTATAACAAAGAGGTGTTATCTTTTCAAGATTTAGAACATTGCCCGACCTTACAACATAGAGTCGCCAGTGGTGTGCTCCCTTGGTGGGTTAACGAAAACAGTCACTGGAAAAAAATTGCTATTAACCCTGTTGTTATTTGTAACAACGGGAAAACATTATTAAATGCGGCGTTGGCTGATCGAGGACTGATGTTAGCGCCGTCTTGGGGAGTAGATAAATATATTGAATCAGGGGAGTTAGTTGAAGTGGCAACTGACTTTCCAATAAATATTACTCAGCGTGCTGATGCCGGTATTTTTATATTGTATCAACGCTCAAAGTATCAAATTTCTAAAGTAAAACTATGCATAGATTTTATCATGCATCAACTCAATATTGATTAATTTTATTTAAATTTTTTAAAAAGTTATTGTCATCCTCCCTCTGGGCTAACCAGTGTTCTATCTCACTTTGGCCAATTAATGTAACTTATAACTCGGGGGCGTTATGCCTTATGAAAATAATACTTAACCTCAACTCGGGTTAATGAACGAGTATAAAATCCGTTAACTATCTAATAATTTAACAAAAAACAATTTATTGAATAAATGGAATGCAAGTAATTGGCTTTAGTTGGATAAGTATTTATATATAAAAATTTCAAATATAGCACTAAGAATAAGTGGGGTCAGATCAAACTTTATGCCTTTGCCTTAACATACATATCCTATGGTGAAGGTCGGTAATTCGAAGGTCATGTGGATGAGTAAATACCTCATAATGTCTATTGTGCAGACTAAAAAGCCAGCGTTAATTCTATAAAGCAGGGTAAGATCAGTTTAAAAGAGTCAAATGTTACACCCTCTTTCGCTATACCAAAAAATCAATTACACCACTGTCTTTCACACGGCACACCATCACCATCTCCATCCATTTCAGTATTTGGGCAATTTCTAATGTAAAAGGTAGCCTCTTCACATGAGCGCATGTGGCTACAGTGTGTTTTTCCTGCTTCACAGCGAAATGATTGTTTGATAATTGATTTTATAGGACTTGCTGTGGGTTGCCACTTTATGTTCTCTGCATCGTCATGAGTTATAACTGACGTGTCATTGAATTGTTGATACTTTGAATATCCAAATGCCGCGACGACGACAAGTGCAACAGGCATCAGTTTGGATATGAATGATCGAGGCTGGCGACTTTTGTATGCTTGATTACTACTATTAGTGCGAACGTGTTTGGTACTTGCAATAACTGCAACACCTTCGATACTGGCTTTAATGGCTTTTACTTTACCGTCAGGTTGCTGTTCACGCAGATACAGAATTTCATCACCGACTTTGGGTTTTCTTGCCATGTGTTTCAGTTCTGAGATATGAATAAACACTTCTGTTTTATCAATACTCATTGTCGGTTTGATAAATCCAAACCCTTTGTCATCTTTCCAGCGAATAAGCGTGCCTTTTTCCATGAATTCCTTTTCCTTAGTACCTTCTTCTACGAACTTACAGTATTTTTTAGGATATCGGTTAACTTGAGATAATGCGCTGCGAAATGGCAATTTAATGTGATTGAGTATTGATAAGCTTTTGCTAACAGCATCCATTCATAACTTGATAAAAATCATTACCATAATACCCAATTATAGATTGATAAAGCTATGATTATTGATTGAATTTGTATAAAAATAGCAGTCAATTTAAACCGTTAATAAAATCATCCTCAACGACACACATCCATGATCAAAGGCTTCGCGTAACTGTCAAAGGCTTTGGCTAAAAGCGGTGAGAGTTATACCAATGTTTATGGCATACTGGTTTGCATGCTATGGATCATTCTAATTATTGTCATTGCAGGCTGCGTGTTCTTGCCTGGCTTGTGGGTCAAGCACATCATGAGCAAGTACCAACAGCCCACCGATCGCTACCGTCAGCAAGGTAGCGGTTGTGAACTTGCGCGTCATCTTCTAGATAGTTTTGGCCTAAATGACGTTAAGGTTGAAGAGACGCCTGACGGTGATCATTATGATCCCGCGGCTAAGGCTGTTCGCCTTTCGCCGGATAACTATTCCGGTCATTCCCTAACAGCTGTGACTGTCGCTGCCCACGAGGTTGGGCATGCGCTGCAGGATTCTCGCGGCGAGTCTTTGTTTTTGATGCGGCAGAAGCTGGCTAGAGCTGCAATGGTCGGTGAGCGTATTGCCGGCATAATGATGTTCGCGGCGCCAGTGGTCTTAATGCTTACCCGTATACCACAGGCTGGCGCGTTGACCATGTTGATTGGCTTGCTGTCGATGGGGTTGAGCACTGTTGTGCATCTGGTGACCTTGCCGGTGGAGTTCGACGCCAGTTATGGCAAGGCGCTGCCCATACTAAAAGAGGGCAACTACCTGCACGATGGGGACCTAAAACATGCGGAGAAGATTCTCAAGGCTGCGGCGCTAACCTACGTGGCTGGCTCGCTGGCCAGCTTACTCAATCTTGGCCGCTGGATAGCGGTGCTGCGTCGCTAAAAGGTTTTATTTGCGAGCCTGTGTATCATGATTGTGTTCGACTAGTTAGCTAGTTGCTAGTTCGTTAAAGTAAGCTCTTTTCGAACAATATCAGCTCCTGCTGTTAATGCTTGTAACTTTCCTCTTGCGACATCTCGAGATAATGGCGCCATACCGCAATTAGTGCATGGGTACAGTTTATCTGCATCGACGTATTTGAGCGCTTCACGTAAGGTGTCGGCAACTTCTTCAGGTGTTTCAATGTTGTTAGTGGCAACATCAATAGCACCGACCATGACTTTTTTACCGCGAATAAGCTCAAGCAGTTCAATGGGCACATGGGAGTTGTGACATTCAAGCGAAATAATATCGATATTAGATTGTTGTAGCTTGGGAAAAGCTTGTTCATATTGGCGCCACTCAGTACCCAAGGTCTTTTTCCAATCTGTGTTGGCTTTAATGCCGTAGCCATAGCAAATATGCACCGCTGTTTCGCATTTAAGTCCTTCTATTGCTCTCTCTAAACAAGCAATACCCCATTCATTCACTTCATCAAAAAACACATTAAATGCCGGCTCATCAAATTGAATAATATCAACGCCTGCAGCCTCTAATTCTTTCGCTTCTTGGTTGAGAATTTTGGCAAACTCCCAAGCCAGTTTTTCACGGCTTTGATAATGGGCATCATAAAGAGTATCTATCATGGTCATAGGGCCAGGGAGCGCCCATTTGATCGGTTGATTGGTTTGTTTTCGCAGTATTTTTGCATCTTCAACAAACACAGACTTTGGCCGAGAAACCGCACCAACTACTGTTGGAACGCTGGCCTCATAGCGGTCACGAATTTTAATGGTTTTACGCTTTTCAAAATCCACACCGGTTAAGTGCTCAATAAAGGTGGTGACAAAGTGTTGGCGGGTTTGCTCACCATCGCTGACGATATCAATGCCAGCTTGCTGTTGCTCATGTAGTGATAAACGTAGCGCATCGTGCTTACCGTCAATCAACTCTTTACCCTGTAATTTCCACGGTGACCAAAGCGCTTCTGGTTCTGCCAACCATGAAGGTTTAGGTAAGCTGCCAGCCGTTGATGTTGGCAGTAATCGTTTCACTGTATTCGTTGTCATAAGTGCTGCTGTCCGTTTTGCTAAAAGTGTTTTGATTGCGCTTGTTTATTCATGCACTGTTATTAGTGCTGCTGATTACAGTGAGTAGCTAGCAGACCATTGCTCTAAAATGGCTTGATACGGTTTGATGAAGTATTCCTCAGCAAACTTACCCTGTTTAATGGCTAATTTACTGCGCTCATCTCGGTCATAAACAATCTGAGTTAATGAGTGATCTTGATTGTTCAAGTTAGGTTGATAACAGTTACCTGCGACAGCATTAGCATTATAAATTTCAGGGCGGTATATCTTTTGAAACGTCTCCATGGTGCTGATGGTGCTGATTAACTCAAGATTGCTGTAATCATTAAGTAAATCTCCAAAGAAATAGAATGCCAAAGGCGCCACACTTTTAGGCGGCATAAAATAGCGCACTTGTAGGCCCATCTTTTTGAAATACTGCTCAGTTAACGACGACTCATTTGGTTGGTACTCATAGCCCAGTAATGGATGTTGATTGCCTGTGCGCTGATAGGTTTTGTTATCTGACACACTCAGGCATATTACGGGTGTTTTTTTAAAGTGCTGTTTATAGGTGTCTGAATTAACGAAATACTTGAACAGCTTACCGTGTAAGTCGCCGAAGGTATCAGGAATGCTAAATTGGCTTTGGCCTTTATTATGCTCAGACAGTAATACGCTAAAATCGTAATCTCGCACATAAGAAGAGAAGTTATTACCGACTATGCCTTCAATACGCTCGTTAGTTTGATGATCAATAATATGGGTTTTTAATACTTCAATCGATGGGAACGTCTGGCCACTGTTTTCAATTTCCATATCAACAGAGACAATTTCAAGCTCAACGGAATAACGGTCAGCTTTTGGATTGTCCCAATAAGCTAACGCATTAAAACTATTATCAATCATCTTTAACGCTTTACGTAAGTTCTGCTGGCGGCTTTCACCTCTGGCCAAATTAGCAAAGTTAGTGGTAATGCGAGTACTGTCTGACGGCTGGTAGTTCTCATCGAGACAGATGTTTTTAATCGTAAAAGTAAATTGGTTATTCATGATGTTCTGGTATTCCATCTTGTGTAATCAAAGCTGAATATTGGCTAATTTTTTTAGCATTTTGCTGTTTTCTGAACACTGCCAATCAGTCGTATCAAGTTTTTCTAAGCTGTGTTTGATTTATACGTGTTTCATTACTTGATGAAAATTGATTAAATTTCTGCAGCAACATGAGCGCTATTCATGTTGAGTTTTTGGAGCAGGAAATGGTTGAGATAGCGCGGTATTAAAACGCTAATAACGGGAGCGTTAAGTGTAGGCGTAAATTGCTGTAATTAACGTTCACTGCGTTGCTTAATCATTCTTGAAATGATGGCTTGCAGAACTATTGCAAAAAGGCTTATAGCAACAAAAAATTAGCGCCTCGACACCATAATATGTCGGGGCTTTTTAATATCGATAGGGTGGAAGAGTGTTATGCACCGTGTTTCAGATTCTGTGCTAAGTATAGCGATTAGATACAAAAAATAGCCAAATTATGGCTTAATAATCAATAATGCAACTGCTGGTTGACAGATTAACAAGCTGGCTTGCTAGTGAGCAACTGGCTGATTTCTTATGCTGGCTGCTCAATTATTGATTAAAAGGATTCACTAATGATACTTGCAGATAAGATTATTAGATTAAGGAAAAAACTGGGCTGGTCGCAAGAAGAATTGGCCGAGAAAATGAATGTTTCTCGTCAGTCGGTTTCTAAATGGGAAGGGGCAAATAGCATTCCTGATTTGAATAAAATCATTTTGCTTTCACAGATTTTTGATGTGTCTACAGACTTCTTATTGAAGGATGAGAACGAGCAGTTTGAGGCTGTGAATGAAGCCAAAGAACTAGGCATTAATCATATCAGCCTAGAACAAGCGACTGAGTATGTTGAGCATAAAATTGCAATGACCAATGCTGTCACCAAAGGCGTGGTGTTGTGTGTGTGTTCTGCTATGCCGTTATTTTTCTTTATGGCGATGGCGCAAACGAACCGATTTAATATGACGGGTGATCTGGCTGTTGCACTGGGTATTGTCAGTGTGTTGATTTTGGTGGCCATTGGGGTGAGCTTTTTTATCAAAACAAACCAATATCAAGATGAAATATCAGCGATAGAAGATGAGCCATTTGAACTCGCTTATGGTGTTCACAGTGCGTTTTATGAAAAACGTAAACAGTTTAGACCCACTTATAATCGTCGCTTATCTATCGCTATTTTCTGTTTTATTGTGAGTTTTTTTCCGTTGATGTGTGTGAGTATCTTTTCTTTTGAGCAAGACATTGTTTTATTAATGGTCGATGTTCTGCTGTTTATGATTGCCGTTGGTCTATGTATTATTTTGCCCGTGTCAGCTAGATATGATGCCTATAGCAATGTCTTAAATGAAACGGTTAAAGAGACTGAAACAACTAAACGCGCTAAACGCGCAGAGAAGTTGGCTGAATTTTATTGGCCCTTGTTAACCGCTATCTATCTTGGTTGGAGCTTTTGGACAATGGCTTGGGGTGTCACTTGGATCGTTTGGCCTGTCGGGGCTGTGCTGTTTGGCGCATTAGTGGGGTTAATGGAATTACTTAATAAAGACACTGCCTAATGTGAGGTCTGTGAAATCAGTGGGCGATGTTACCTGCTCAAGTTAACACTTACGGTCTTTTGTGCTGCTAATTGATATTTTATTGATTTAATCATCTATTGCCTATTGAGGTTTTGCAGTAAAGTGCGCCGCAATTAAGGCTTGGAGGATTTATGGTAACAATTGAGTTAGTGGTGGTATTGGTCGCCATTTTTATCGGCGCACGAATAGGCGGCATTGGTATTGGCTTTGCTGGCGGTTTGGGTGTGTTGGTGTTAACTCTGGGCTTAGGGATGACACCTGGCATCATTCCTATTGATGTTATTCTGATCATTATGTCTGTTATCGCAGCTATTGCGGCGATGCAAGTTGCCGGTGGTTTGCAGTTTTTAGTCAATATCGCTGAACGTGTTTTACGTAAAAACCCTAAGCAGGTGACTTTTTTAGCCCCGATTGTTACTTATACCATGACACTGTTTGCGGGTACGGGGCATACGGCATTTTCTACTTTACCGGTTATCGCCGAGGTGGCGAAAGAGCAGGGTATTCGTCCTTCGCGCCCTTTAAGTATTGCGGTTGTTGCCTCGCAAATTGCGATTACCGCCTCACCGATCTCTGCAGCGGTTGTACTGATGAGCGGTATGCTTGAAAGCAAAGGCGTGGGCTATATCAGTTTATTGATGATTTGTATTCCGGCTACCTTTTTGGCTTGTATGGTGGGCGCTTTTGTTGCCCAATTTATGGGTAAAGAGTTGCAAGATGATCCCGTTTATCAAGACCGTTTAGCACAAGGGTTAGTCAGCAAACGCGATATGAATAACACTGAGTTACCAGCAGGAGCTAAGCGTTCGGTAATGGTGTTTCTGGTGGCAATTGTGGCGGTGGTGTTTTACGCCACGGCGATTAGTGATGCGGTAGGTCTGATTGATAATCCAACATTGCCACGAAATGAAGCCATCATGGTGTTTATGCTCACCGCCGCCACGGCGATTACCTTGTTTTGTAAAGTCGATACCGCCGAGGTGCTTAACGCGGCGACGTTTAAATCGGGCATGAGTGCGTGTATTTGTGTTTTGGGCGTGGCGTGGCTGGGTGACACCTTTGTTGCTGGGCATTTAGAAGAGATTAAAGCGCTATCGGGCGGCTTGTTAGAAGAGCACTCGTGGATGCTGGCTATCATTTTGTTTTTAGCGAGTATGTTGCTATATTCGCAAGCCGCAACCACAGCAGCGTTAATGCCATCGGCCTTTATGTTAGGGGTTAGCCCTGAGGCTGCGATAGCTTCTTTCGCAGCGGTCAGTGCCTTATTTGTATTGCCGACATATCCCACTTTGTTGGCGGCAGTTGAAATGGATGACACTGGGTCGACCCGAATTGGCCAATGGGTATTTAATCATCCTTTTGTGGTGCCCGGTGTGGTGTCGATTGTTAGTTCGGTGATAATTGGATTTGTATTAGCCGAGATTATTTTGTAGGCCTATTTATCTAAGACGTTTCTGTGTGCCAACATTGCACTGCAGAATAGAGGTAATTAGCTTCAAAACCAATAAACAAAAGCCCCGATACTTAATGGTATCGGGGCTTTTGGTTTTTTGTTTGAGTTTTTTAGATAAATTTAATCACGACTAGTATTGCTACTTGTTACGGCTAATTTTATCCAAATACCCCATCGCGAATGCAGATAACACAAAGGTGATGTGGATAAGTAAGTACCACATGATTTTATCGTTTTCGATATTTTCGGCATTCATAAACACTTTAAGTAAGTGTATAGACGATATTGCAACAATAGATGCGGCCACTTTGTTTTTAAGTGAGCCAGAATCCATTTTGCCAAGCCAGCCGAGTTTTTCACTGTCTTCACCTACATCAAGTTGCGAGACGAAGTTTTCGTAACCTGAAAACATCACCATAACCAGTAAACCACCCACTAAAGTGATATCGATAAGAGAGAGTGTTATGAGGATTAAGTCGACTTCTTTTATTTCGAAGATGATAGGTAGAATGTGAAAGATTTCTTGGAAGAACTTTATGCCCAAGGCGAATAAAACCAGGCTTAATCCTAAGTAAATAGGCGCCATGATCCAGCGGGATGCATACATTAACTTCTCAAACATTTTTTCCATACAAAACTGACCCTTCAAATGAAATACACTAAAAACAGACAAGCGACTTAGGGTTAAACCATAAGCGAATGAACTTTAACTGTGCTTAGGCGCAGTAGCAAGCTTGAAGACATATCTTTGGTGTGTTTTGTGTTAGTGGAAGCAATTTATGCTGCACAGACTTGTCATGAGTAATAAAAAGTCATAACATGAGAGTTAGATTGCGCACAATTAAATTGCCATCTATTTAAAGTTTGTCTAATCTAAATGTCATCTGTTTAATTAATTGTGCAATATCGATAGGTACAAAATGTCGATAACACCAAAGCTAAAGCGTCAATGCAGTTAACAACCGCGATAAGTAGAGACTGACATTTGCTTTAATGAATAACGTTTACCAAGGAATACCATGAAAACCCTATTAATAATTGCCCAAAGCACAGCAATGCTTTTAATGACGTTGATGGGAAGTACAGCATATGCCGCATCACCTGGAAACGCTGTTGTTAATATCAATGAAGCCAGTTTTAGTTGTATTCGACAAATGACGCCAGTGCGCCATTTTTATGTTGATAATGTACTGGGCAATATTGATGCGACGTTGGCCGCGGCCAATGCCCCCGAAGGCGCAATTTATCCGACAGGTTCAGTAGTGCAGTTGGTACCGACTGAAGTGATGGTCAAGCGTGAACCAGGTACTTCTCCAGTCACTGGCGACTGGGAGTTTTTCGAATTAGAAGTCGATGAAACAGGGTCAAAAATTGCTAAACGTGGATTTATAGATGTAAATAATCGTTTTGGCGGTAATTGCTTTGCTTGTCATTTACCCGCGAAAGAGAAGTGGGACTTTATTTGCGAGTCTGGGCATGGTTGTGAACCTATCCCGATTGACCACAAAATGACTGGCGCATTGCAGCGCTCCGATCCCCGTTGTGGTGAGCCCGCTTTAGAATCAGGCGACACTATGGCACTGTTCAAGCTTAAAGTGATGGTGAGTTTAGGCACCGCCAAAAAATGGTTTGAAGACTTGTTTTAATAAATTGGGTCATTTAGTGGAGAGCTTGATAAATTTTTAATCTTTGCCTCAGGTTAGTTTATTACACTGCTTTAATGGGGATAAATTTAAGCGTAAGAGAGCTCAAATAATGGATGAACATCAAACAAACAAGACTGCTAGAAAACCGTTAATGGTGTTTGGCGTCATTGCCGCGATAGTAGCTTTATTAGCGGTTCTTATGATGGTGATGCCAAAGGGGTTTAACACTACCCATGAAGAAATTGGCATGGGTAAGCCTGCGGTAGTGTTTGTGTATGATCCCAACCTGACGGTGAGTAATAGTCAAACAGAACAGATGAACGAAGCCCGTGCTCATCTTGGCGATAATGTTGTGTTTTTACTTGCTAGAGTCGGTGATCCTAATGGCGAGAAACTGATTGCTAAATATCGCGCCAACTCAACCGAGTTACTACTTTTTGATCCTGTTGGTAATCTGGTAAAAAGACAGTATGGCGTGATAAATGCCAATGAACTAATGCTGTGGGTACGTTAACCGGTTTAGTCTGTTGGCTAGAGATTGTTAGTTCAATAAATGCCCTGATTTTACAGTAAATCAGGGCATTTTCTTTTAATAACTGATTTCGATGAATAAAAATCATTTATGCTTGAGTTAGGCTCAAATAGAACATTACACGATGAAACGATTGATATTGTCTCGATGAGGGATATTGATCTGATTAGGGGCAATATCGTCGGGAGCATAAGATAGCCACGAGGTATTAATTGTTTGAGGATGTAATAAATTCTGTGTTATTTGTTCGTTTCAGTTCATTTATAGCAATATTGCTTTATAAGTGTTGCTTAATATTATTTTTGTCAATTTTAATAAACAGTTAAACATAAATTATTTAACGTTAGCATTTCATTTTTGGGTGTTTTTTGTTACGTTTTAATGCCAATTTCTCGGTCTTATACATAACAATTTATGATCTTAGTAACATATTCGCTCTAAATCTTCATTAATATACTTTTGGAAGTGTATTTTTGCTTTACTTGTTTGCCCTTCAAGATTAAATTCGCCGCCGATAATCCTAGGGAATACCCCCCTAAATAAACCCATTGTCTTAAACACGCTTCATCTTCACGTTAAGTAGTCCTAAATTGTCCAAAATCATCCATGAAAATGTTGAAAACAGCATAGCTGCGCCTGTAATTGGTCTGACTTTTTTTGCTATCGCATCAGGCTTTTTAATGAGCCTGATTCCGTTGTCGTTATCCTATTTTGGTATCAGCCAATCACTCACGCCTTGGTTGGCGAGTGTGTTTTATTTTGGTTTATTATTAGGTGCAACATGCATTCAAAAAGTCATTAAATACCTTGGCCATAGACGAGCATTTATTTTGTTCTTGAGTCTGGTGGCGATAACCGTAGTGGTTATGTTGCTATTGCCCAACCCGGTAACATGGATAGCCGCACGTTTTGTTGCTGGTATGGCTATTGCTGGGGTATTTGTGGTGGTGGAGTCGTGGTTGTTAATGGCTAATTGCCCTAAAAAGCGAGTTAAACGTTTAGGGCTGTATATGGCCGCGCTTTATGGCGGCAGTGCAGCAGGCCAATTGGCGATTTCATTGTTTGGTACTCAAGGGATTCAACCCTATTTGCTGGTTTTGGGGTTATTGTTTTTAGCCACACTGGCACCATTAATACTGCGCTCTGGTCAGCCTGTTAGTGAAGAATTACAACGGATTAATCGTAAAGAGATCCGTCATATTAATCGACCAGCCATTATTGGATGTATCGTTTCGGGGTTATTATTAGGGCCAATTTACGGGCTAATGCCACTGTATTTATCCCAATCAACGGCTTTTTCGGGTCAGACTGGCTTACTCATGGCGAGTGTAATTTTAGGTGGAATGGCTGTGCAACCTATTGCCAGCGCGCTTTCAACTCGCATGAGTAAAAGTTTATTGATGGCGATATTTTGCTTATTAGGCTGTATCGCGGTAATGGGCATCCTCGAATCATCAAGTTTGTTAATGATGGCAATCAGTTTATTGCTATTAGGGGCTAGCAGTTTTGCCTTGTACCCAATAGCGATTACCTTGGCATCAGATACCTTACCGATAGAAAAAATGGTGTCAGTGACCGAGTTAATGCTGTTGTGTTATAGCGTCGGTTCGGTGCTTGGACCGTTAATGGCGACATCATTTACGGCTGCTGATGACGGGCTGGTGGTGTATTTAGGTGTGTGTTTATTGGCAACATGCATCTATATGTTAATTAAGAGTATGGCGGCCATTTCATCAGGGCAAAAACCTATCGCAGGTTAATACCCATTATCATAAAACGGCTCATTCTAGCTTGTGAAAATATTCGATAACGGCGTTAGATTTTTCGATTGTAGGATAACTACTTATCGAAAAATCTGCCTTGTTATCACGCATTTTCCTACGCGATGTTTGAAAACTTAATGACTGTGATTGGTATCAGGTGCTCACTTAGCCATTTATTTTTTGAGATGCCTAATTGTATAGGTAGATAAGGTTATCGGCTTTAGGAGTGTTAATTGGCTTGCTATCTTAGCTGATATCACTAACTATCTAAGCGCTGTTGATTTGCAGCGCTCAATAAGGACTTTGCCATGCTTTACGATCTGACTGTCGTACAATTCAGCAAAATGTTGAATAATTTAAATCATATTCTTGATAAAGGTGAAGCTTTCGCCGCCCTTAAAAGAGTGGATGTTTCGGTGTTATTGAATGCGCGCCTAGCGCCTGATCAGTTTAATCTTATTCGTCAGGTACAAATAGCCTGCGATACCGCTAAAATTGGTGTGGCGAGATTAACGGGTAACATGGATACCGTGCCTAAGCATGATGATAGCGAAACCACACTTGAAGCATTACGTGCGCGCATTGCATCAGTGCTTGAATATTTGGCAAGCTTTAATGAAGCTGACTTTGCTAATGCGGCGAATGAGCATGTGTCACAACCGCGTTGGGAAGGTAAGTACCTTACAGGGTATGAGTTTGCCATTGAACATGCCATACCAAACCTCTATTTTCACGTGACTACGGCGTATGCCATTTTGCGTCACAATGGTGTTGAAGTCGGTAAAAAAGATTATTTAGGGGCGATGCCATACAAGGCGCCAATAGTCTAAAGTCTATTGATGAATGACCTTGCACTAACTAAGTGGCGCCGCCACTTAGTTTTTATGGAGGGTAGCTTAAAAATATCAAGCCATAATGCTGTTGATTAAACCCTGAGTTGCCAGATCTCAAATGCTTCTATGCAAAGCTGCTCTCTAAATTTGGGGTGGGCAATATCAATCAGTGCTCTAGCCCGTTCCCGTAATGATTTTCCGCGTAAATTAGCCACACCATACTCTGTAGCAATATAGTGTACATGGGCGCGTGTAGTGACGACGCCTGCACCAGGTGATAATACCGTAGCAATACGTGACACTGTGCCATTAGCTGCTGTACTGGGAAGCGCAATAACAGATCGACCACCTTCAGATAACCCTGCACCACGAATGAAATCCATTTGCCCACCCACACCTGAATATATCCGCGTGCCTAGCGAATCTGCGCAAATTTGTCCTGAGATATCCACTTGTAAGGCAGAATTGATTGCCATTACATTGGGGTTTTTACGGATAATAGAGGTGTCATTGACCTGTTCAATATCCATAAATATAACCGAGGGATTATCATCGACAAAGTCATAAAGTCGTTGGCTACCTAAGGCAAAGCCAGTAACTAATTTGCCAGGATACACTTTTTTGCGACTGTTATTGATGACACCTAACTCAACAAGATTGAGTACCCCGTCAGAAAATAGCTCCGTATGCACACCAAGATCTTTGTGCTCGGTTAGGCAGGCTAAAACCGCGTCGGGAATAGCACCAATACCCATTTGCAAGCAGTCACCATCTCGAACCAGTTTTGCGACATGTTGCCCAATGGCAAGGCTAGTCGCATCGCTGGCAGCAAGTGGGTGTTGAGGTAACGGTACACTTTGTTCGTACACCGCAGCCAGTTTATGGTAATGAATAAAGCCATCGCCATGGGTGCGTGGCATCATGGGGTTGATGTGGGCAATAATCCTCCGTGCCATTTGACAGGCCGCCAATGTTGCCTCTACTGAGATCCCTAAAGAGCAAATGCCATGTTTATCGGGAGGGGAAACCTGAATGATGGCGGTATCGATAGCTTGCTCACCAGAGCGAAATAATTTAGGCACTTCTGATAGAAAAATAGGCACATAATCGGCATCACCTTGTTGTAACAGCGTGCGCGTTGGCACGCCGCCAAAGAAACACCGATGGCGAAGATGGCCTTTTAATCGTGGATGACTGAGTGATTCGGCGTGTTCAGTGTGTAACTGTAATAACGTGAGATTTTTTCGAGTCAGTGCATGTTCGGCTAATGCATCGAGTAATATTTTTGGGGTGGCCCCCATAGAATGAGTCCATAGGGTTTCATTGTCTTCAATTAACGCTACGGCTTGCAAAGCACTACTACAAATAATAGGGGGCATTTTAATCACTCACGTTAATTATACTGTTGGTAGTGTAAGGCTAACTTGTACATTTTGACAGCATTAACCAACATGTATTTTATTTAAAACAAAGACATAAACCCCTACGCAGTGCACTCTTGTCGATTTACTTTTCTTTAGCTTGTACGTGTTTCAATGCCGCTTGTAATGCTTCATAGCGGAACCGGAATGCATTCTCATCAGGTAAGGAATCTATCACATGAAACTTACGTAATTGGTCTTGTGTTTGTTGATTTGGGCAAAGTAAAAAGACTTCGCAATCCGCATCCTGTGCATCTTTTATCGCGTTTTCAAGTGCTAAGCCTACCGTTACATCAATCATGGGGACGTCGGTTAAATCGAGGATCATCGCTTCATATTCTGCAATACTGGCGTGTTGTCTTGATATGGCTTTGGATACGCTGAATATCATTGGTCCAGATAAGTAGAAAAACAACACCTTACCATTGGCTTGATCCAGTAAGCCGCGCTCACTTTGGGTGAGTGGCACATCGTTTTGATCGGCATCACTGATGGCTTTTACTTGCCTTGCTTGTTCGCGGCTTAAGCGTTCGATAATCAAGATATTAGAAATAAATACCCCAAGACCAACCGCGACAATGAGGTCAACAAATACCGTGAGCAGCATAACACCGTACATAATTGCCATGCCTTGAACACTGACTTTGTGGGCACGCTGAATGAAACTCCAATCTAAAATATTAAAACCGACATAAACCGCAATGCCTGCTAACACAGCCATAGGGATAGGTTCAGTTAAACCGCCAGCAACTAATACGACTAAGGCTAACACCGCCGCACGCGTAATACCTGATAAAGGTGAACGCGCCCCAACCTGAATGTTGGTCACAGTGCCCATGGTTGCACCTGCGCCAGGAAGGGCGCCAAATAAGCCTGAAATCATATTGGCTAAACCTTGCCCGCGTAATTCTTTATCTGAGTCGTGTTCTTTACGGGTAAGCGAATCACCAATAACCGCAGTCAGTAATGTATCGATACAGCCTAAAGTGCCTAATACCAGCGCATCAATGACCATCGTCATGAAAATATCTGTATTAATGTGCGGAATTACTAAAGAGGGCAATCCTGCAGGGATTTCACCGATGCGGCGAATGCTGTCAGTATCGAATACGATAATAGAGAGTAAGGTAACACCGACTAAAGCGACTAACTGGGCTGGAACGTATTTACGTAGGTGTTTAGGGAACAAAAATAAGGTAGCTAAGGTGAGTAATCCTAACAATAACTCGCTGAATTGAATGTTGGCTAAAGTATCAGGTAATGAAGATAAAGTTCCGAGAACACCGCCTGCTGGTGCGGCGTGTCCTAGCAGAGGTGATAATTGCAAGATAATCAAAATGACACCAATGCCTGACATGAAACCTGAGATTACACTGTAGGGCATTAAGGTGACGTATTTCCCCAGTTTTAACGTACCGATTAAAAATTGGAAACCGCCAGCCATCATCACTACCGTGAATGAGATTGCCATTCCTGACTCAGGATATTTGGCCACCATACTGGTTAAAATCGCGGTCATGATCACTGTCATTGGACCGGTAGGTTCAGAGATTAGCGTTGATGAACCGCCAAATAATGAGGCAAAAAAACCAACAAGAATCGCGCCCCATAAACCGGCTTCAGCGCCTGCGCCAGACGCCACACCAAAGGCCAGTGCTAAGGGTAAGGAAATGATTGCTGTGGTAACGCCACCAAACAGATCCCCTTTGATATTGACATCTTTAAAGCGTTCTCTAAACACAATTGCAATCTCTTAACCAAAAGTTCGCGAGACTTTAGCAAAAAAACGACCGATTTGTATAGCTTAGATAACCTAGCTAGGCATTGGATAGACCAGTAAAACCTAGGCATTCGCCTGATTAAAGCAGCAGTCACTTGTAGAACTGTAATCCATGTTTTAGCCAAAGAGTAAGATAGTTTGTTTGTCGGCTTATGATGATTTTTGCGATATGCTGATAACATCTCATCTATCACATAGGTTGTAGCCATATGATGTTACCCAATGAATTCTATACCGCGAAACAGGTGAAAGAGGGTGAAATACTGGCGGCAAAGCAAGCGGGTATAAGCTTGTATAGCTTGATGCAACGAGCTGGCTCAGCTGTTTTGGACATCCTTAGACAATATTACCCAATGCCAAAGCATGTTTTAGTCTGTTGTGGTGGCGGTAATAATGGCGGTGATGGTTACGTGTTAGCGACGCTATTGCTGAAAGCCGGAATTAAGCTAACTGTGTGGTCAACTCATCAACCGAGCCAATTAACAGGTGATGCTCATCAAGCTTATTGTGACTTTGTGGCAGCAGGTGGCAAGGTTAATGCTCAAACAACTCATGTTGCTGACGATGTAGATGTGATCGTTGATGCACTGCTGGGTACCGGTCTTAGTGGTGTGGTTAAGGAGCCAACCGCGGCCTTGATTAGTCTTATTAATATTAGTGCTGCTCAAGTGATCGCCGTCGATATTCCCTCTGGTTTATGTGCTGATACCGGAGCGGTATTAGGCGAGTGCGTTGC
Source organism: Shewanella holmiensis (assembly GCF_025370255.1). Taxonomy (GTDB): domain Bacteria; phylum Pseudomonadota; class Gammaproteobacteria; order Enterobacterales; family Shewanellaceae; genus Shewanella; species Shewanella holmiensis. The sequence continues at coordinate 30,007 of NZ_JAMTCD010000016.1, read as the reverse complement.
GGCCAACCATACCGTGACTTTTATTGGTATCAAACAAGGGTTAGTTACTGCTAGAGCCAGAGATTACCTTGGCAAATTACATTTTCATGGGCTGGGTGTGGAGGATGAGTTCACATACCTGCAACACGCAAAAGTGTTGGCGATTGACGAATCATTATTAACCCGCGCAGTGATTACCCGTAAGCACACCGCGAATAAAGGTCACCATGGCAAGGCCATATTAGTGGGTGGTGATATGGGGATGGGCGGCGCAATTATTCTCAGTTCATCTGCTTGCGCCCGCAGTGGTGCCGGATTAACGGCTGTATTAACTCATCAAGCAAACTATTCTGCGCTGTTATCTCATTGTGCTGAAGTGATGTGTAATGACTGGTGTAAGAGTGAAGTCATTGCATCACGTATCACTTGGGCAACTGCGATTGCATTGGGCCCAGGCTTAGGCGTTAGTCCCCAAGCCAAATCACTCTTTGAACTGATTTGCCAGATCAATAAGCCTAAAGTATTTGATGCCGATGGGCTAAATCTGCTGGCATTATCTCCCAACTATGACGCTAAGCGTATTATTACCCCTCACCCAGGTGAGGCCGCGAGGTTATTGGCTTGCACTGTGGCCGACATTGAAGGTGACCGTTATGCAGCAGTGCGAGAATTGCAGCATCGATTTGGCGGTGTCACGGTTTTGAAAGGTGCTGGCACGCTGGTGTGTGACGGCAACCAAGTGTATGTCTGTTTAGCTGGAAACTCGGGGATGGCCTCTGGTGGCATGGGGGATGTATTAACCGGCGTGCTTGTCAGTTTGCTTGCTCAGGGTTACGCGCTTTTAGATGCGGCATTAATAGGAGTGCAACTGCATAGTCAAGCCGCTGATGAGGCGGTAAAGATATCGGGTAAAATCGGCTTGCTTGCTAGTGATTTAGTGCCGTTTATTCGTCAGAGTCTGAATAAGTTAACAAGTGGGTAGCTAAAATAATAAAAGAGTAAAGTCACTGAATACTTTACTCTTTTGATGCGCCAATATTATTGCTGTAATTGCGCTTTGGCTGCTTCGACTTTAGAAAAATCTAATCCTAATTCCACCACGGCTTCTTTGATAAGCGCAGGGTTTTGCATGACTAACGCCATTAATTGCTGTAACTTTTCAGCGGGAATACCTAATTGGCCAACAATACTCATTGCCATTAATGGATTTTGAGTCAACGCTTGAAATAGCTCGTTAATTTTTGCATCGCTGACATCGTGTTCTTTTAGGATGGCAATAATTGGATTCATGACATTAGCCTATATTAATGGTTGAAGTTAAGTAGAGGCTAATTCTATCACAAGTCCAACACGACACTAGGGGAATTACTCTTTGGTGGTCAAATCTTGTACGAGTTAATTCGATAAGTACTTCTTTTTGTTGGTCAATCAGGTCTTGTTGGTTTTTTATCGGTAATATCAAAAAACATACTTATCATATTCAAAGGTTTACTATCGTAGGCACACTTTATTAGGCTAACTACTTAAGGGGTGAATGTTCAAAAGGCAGGTATTCAGCAGCATATCACGCATATTTACCGGACCTTGGTCCTTGAAACTGTTCAAACACAGTGGTGGCATTGTTTTGAGTCGTTGTATATTCATAAAATTTAACCAGACTTTGTCGGTATATCATTTTTTTAGCAAATTTTGCCGTCAATAAGCACTATGATTTTATCTTGAACATAAAATAAACCAGCGTGGGCTAAGCAGTCATAATAAAAGATACTAATAGCTGCATTATCTGCAACTAAGTCCAATAATGCGTATAGCCTTTCTATCTCACTTTGTTTGCCTATCGGCATAATCAGGCTAATTTTTATTAAATGAGCATTTGCTTTTTCGGACAACCGAATACATCAATTAAAGCCATTTAGGCCTACTTTTAGCGTAATAAATCATAGTTTATTATGTGACTTTTGCTGGTTTTTCAATTATTTCAGTCTGTAGCGACTTATTTAATTCATTGATAATAAAAGAATACTGCTGTAACTTTATCCTATGAAATATAGATATTGCTAGGTTGTAGATATGCATTTTAACCGTAAAATTAAAGCCGAAAGACCTTTTCAATATAAACCATCAATTGGGCCCATTTTAAGGCAATTTGAAAGTGACCGCGGCCGTATTATTAATTCTGCAGCCATTAGACGATTACAACAAAAAACTCAGGTGTTTCCACTTGAGCGCAATGCCGCAGTGCGCAGTCGGTTAACGCATTCTATGGAAGTGCAACAAGTTGGCCGTTATATTAGCCAACTTATTTGTGATGGTCTGTCTCGTTTCGATTCAGAAGAACAACACTTCGGTTTAAAGACATTAGCGCGAGAGTTAGAGACGATCGTTGAAATGTCCTGTCTAATGCACGATGTGGGTAATCCTCCTTTTGGCCATTTTGGCGAGGCGGCGATGATTGATTGGTTGCAAAATCATATTGCAGCTGTGTACACACAGGTGCATGGCAAAACACTTCCTGAAGAAATTGCCAGAGATTTGATTCATTTTGAAGGTAATGCTCAGGGCATCCGCTTGATACATACCTTACTCAAGCTTAATCTTACCTATTCACAAGCTTCAGGGATCATGAAATATACCCGTTGTGGTGTCGAACCCAAACCCCATAAAGCGGACAATGATCCCCATAGTTATTTGAAGAAAAAAGTCGGTTATTATCTCAGTGAAAGTGGGTTTATTGCCGAGTTACAAAAAACGCTTGAGATAGCGCCCCATTGCCGTTCACCTTTTTCTTACATTATGGAAGCGGCCGATGATATTTCATACGGCATTGCTGATTTAGAAGATGCGGTCGAAAAAGGGGTATTAACGTTATCGCAGATGAAGCAGGCCTTAGTGGCAAAATTTAGTGACATAACCACTCATTTAACTGATGACGAACGTGACGTAATGAGGTTAATGCTAGATAAAGCCAGTAAAAGTGCCAAGGGTAGTGACAGCATGTTTTTTGTGTTTTTACGTGTTGGGGTGAATAGTCGTTTACCGCAACATGCCCAAAAACGCTTTATGGATAATATTGCAGCCGTGTTTAATGGCAGCTTTAATCATGCTTTGATTGAAGACAATAGCGTTAATCATATGATTGTGGAGACCTTTAAACGGGTTGCATTAGAGCAAGCGTTTTGTCACCCAGAGGTTGAAGCACGTGAGCTGCAAGGTTACCGAGTGATCAGCGGTTTACTCGAGTGCTATAAACCACTGCTTGCATTAAGTCGTCAGCAATTTAATGTATTGGTGTATGGGAAGCAAACTGACTCAGACAAACAGATTACTATTCCTATTTACCCTAAACGCTTATTTAAAAAGCTCTCTTCCAAGCATATCGCCGCCTATGAATCAGCTATGACCGACGGTATTTTAGCAGCACAAATTACCGATGAAGATTGCCGTGAGTTTTATTATCGTACTCGGCTGATTATTGATTATATCAGCGGCATGACAGATCAGTTTGCCTATGATGAGTATCGTGCTTTTCATGTCATTGATGAGTTTTGATCTTTGGTTAGCTGCACGGCAAAGCTTTTGTCTTGCATCAATGGCCAACCATTCGCGGTTAAAACTATCTTGAAGGTCAACAGACCTTGATGATTGAGTTTTTAGTAGAGGATAAGCGTGCTAGCCACCTCAACCCATCATACGGTTTTTTGTTTGTATCAATGGGCGCTACATAACGCGAAAAATAAGCGTAACAGGTCAGTCGACTCAGGTTTCCTGACGAAGTCGTGCAAGACACTCATCTACCTTTAATGGCTTGCTTAGTAAGAAGCCTTGCACTTGATCGCAGCCACCATTCTTTAAGAATTGTAGTTGCTCATTGGTTTCAACACCTTCTGCAACCACATTTAATTCTAAGCTGTGAGCCAGGGTAATAATGGCGCTGGTTATGGCTGCATCATCGGGATCTTCAGTGATATCGCGTACGAATTCGCGATCAATCTTTAAGGTATCAATCGGGAAGCGTTTTAAATAACTTAAGCTTGAATAACCAGTGCCAAAGTCATCGATTGAAATCGTTAAGCCGATGGCTTTAAGCTGGGTTAAAATGTCGACGGAATCCTCAGGGTTACCCATGATCATTGATTCAGTTAATTCTAACTCTAACGCATTTGCGGGTAAGCCTGATACCGCTAATGCAACCTCAATGGTGGAAATAATGTTGGCTTTTAATTGTCTGGCAGACAGATTTACAGCGACTGATATATGGTTAAACCCTTCTTGATGCCAAATAGCGAGTTGTCCGCAAGCCTGGTTAATGGCCCATTGACCGATTTCATTAATCATACCGGTTTCTTCTGCCAGCGGAATAAACTCAGCCGGAGAAATAAAGCCTAGCTCTTTACTGTTCCAGCGCAATAAGGCTTCTAACCCAATAATCTTCTCTGTTTTAACATCAAATTTGGGTTGGTACACCAACGATAATTCATTCAACTCAATGGCTTGTTTTAAGCCAGCTTCTAATAACACATGACGAGTGGCATACTGGTTTAATTCAGAGGTATAAAACTGGAAGTTGTTTCGCCCCAATGCCTTAGCATGATACATGGCAGTATCGGCATATTTAATCAACGAGGTCGCATCGATGGCATCGTTGGGATACAGGCTGATACCGATAGAAGGCGAGATAGTTAGCGTTTTATCATCCAGTAAGAAAGGCGTTTCAAACGCTTGCAGCACTTTATCGGCAATAATCGTGGCCGATTCTGACTTTTTAACCCCTTCTAATATCAGGGTGAACTCATCCCCGCCCAATCTTGCGACTGTGTCGCCTTCGCGGACGGCATTAAGTAAGCGGCTAGATACCGCTTTAAGAAGAAGATCGCCAACATGGTGGCCCATAGAATCATTAATATGTTTAAAGCGGTCAAGATCGAGGAACAATAGTGCCACAATATGCTGGGCCCTATGCGCTTTGGTGATGGCATGATTGAGTCGGTCTTGAAATAATGTTCGATTAGGCAGTCCCGTTAATGGGTCAAAATTAGCCAGCACTCGTAAATCTTCTTCGGCTTTTTTACGTGCAGTGATATCGGTGAATACCGCCACAAAATGACTGGTTTCACCTTTGTTATCGATAACTTGGTTGATTTCAAGCCAGGCTAGAATGCCTTTACGATCGCGAGTTCGAATTTGAGTTTCACCCGACCAGTGCTTATGACGTAATAATTGAGCTTCAATGTCTAAGTAAAACTCTCGGGTTTGCTTACCCATGGTTAAAAATAAGAAATGTTTGCCTGCAACGTCGCGAGGTTTAAAGCCTGTGATCCTGCTAAATGCAGGGTTAACAGAGCGCACACTGTAATCTAACTCACCTACCACAACGGCCTCGTTCATACTGAACAGTACCTGTGATGAAAGTTTTAATTCATTTTCTGTTTCTTTACGGCTAGTAATATCCTTATGCGTGCCGGCCATACGTATAGGGTTGTTTTTAATATCACGCTCAACCACTTGGCCTCTATCTAATAGCCAGGTGGATTTACCGTTATCCATTTCAACACGGTATTCAGCTTCAAAAAACTCACTATGTCCGTCAAGGTGTTCTTGTAATAATTTCGACACTCGATCACGATCTTCGGTATGAATATTATCAATCAGAAGTTTATCCGACTTTCCAAAACTCATCTGTGGCACCATATTCGTGCGATAGACTTTATTTTCGATAATATTCCAGTCCCACATACCGTCGCCTGAGGCCCATAATGCAAGTTTAAGGCGCTCTTCTGATGCACGAATGCTTTGTTCAAATTCCCTTTGTTTTTCATGCTTTTGATGTCTTGAATACATAAAATATGACAACAAACTAAAGCTTAATATCCCGTAAAGCATGTAAGCTAAATGGCTCATATAAAATGGCGGAATAACCGAAACTGGCACTGTGAGGGTATACTCGTCGTAGGAGTTTAACCCCAGTGAATGACGAACGATAAGTTCATAATTACCTGGCGGTAAATTGGTATAGGTTATTTTACTGCCGGTGGGTAATTTATGCCAAACAGAGTCAAATCCTCTTAAAAAATAGCTGTATTTACTGAGGTTTTGATAGCTAAAGTTGAGCGCACCAACCTCAAAACTGATTAGCTGTTTTTCATAGGGCATTTCAATTTTAGGGGTGTGGCTGAGATCTAAAACCGGGTAGCTACGATCACCAATAGTATATTGAGTTAGTGCTAATTTGATTGATGGTCTTTGCTGCGGGATCTCACTTGGAACAAAGTAATTTATGCCGTTTACGCCACCAAACCACATATCACCATTGGGGTCTTTAAAGCGAGCAGCGCCATTAAACTCAAGTGCTTGTAAGCCTTCATTAGTGTTAAATGAGGTAAAGCTTTTGGTTTTAGGGTTATAGCGGGAAATCCCAACATTGGTGCTGAGCCATAAATTTTGGTCATTGTCTTCCAGCAGACTATAAACGGTATTAATAGCTGAATCATTGTTTACATCTAAACGCTCAAATTTAAAAATGCCGTAATCAGTGGTTAATTTGTCAATTCCGCCATGTGTGGCTACCCACAAGTCACCGCTCTGGGTGCGAAGAAAATCTCTTACGCGATTATCACTTAAGCTATAAGGGTTATTGGGTTCATTGCTGACAAACACTAATTCTTTTTCTTCGGGGTTTAGACGAGCTAAGCCACCAATAGTACCAATCCATAAATAACCCTCACTAAAATGTAAGGTCAGAATTTGATGCTTATAAGGAGAATATTCTTTTTGAAACCCAAAGTTATACGGCAACATTTGTTGATTATCTTTAGAGATAAAATATAAACCTAGGGTACTGGCTAACCAAATTCTGTCTTTATCATCCATGGCAAGACTGCGGAAGTTTAAGTCATTATGCAGTGCAGGGTTATGCGGCTTAATTGACACTAACGTATCTTGCGGGTCTAAAACGAACACGCCTTGGGTGGTTGCAAACCAAAGATTGTTTTGGCTGTCTTCCATAATATCATTTACATGAATATTGATATCTGATTCAGGCACTTGCATTAACTTAGCAAATTGACTATTGAGGTAAACATATTCATTTTTATAATTTAAATATTTAGCCCCATCACCATCAGTACCTATCCACAAGCGTTGTTTGTGGTCGCGATATATTGAACGGATCATATTACCCATTCGGGTGTTGGAGGCTGTACTGTCATACAAATGAGCAAAGTATTGATGGCTTAAGTTGATTTTATCAATACCGGAAAAACTGGTTCCTAACCATAGTGTGCCATTTGGATCTAGCATCATGGTTTGTAAATCATTTTCAGTTAAGCTATCGCGATTGTTGGCTTTATTCTTATGGTAATGGCTCTGCCATTGCTTACCATCAAAATTAAGTTGGATTAGCCCTGAGCTATTGCCAATGGCCCAAATTTCATTGGCATTGACTACGGCAAAATCTTTGATGATTTTTTGTTTTCCGGATGTGCTTGGTCGTTGCCATATCAGTTCTTTTTGATGAGTATCGAGGTTATAACGCCAAATTTTGTCATCAATAGCTAACCAGACAGCAAAAATGGAGCTGGCTTGTATACGATTGACTTGTGCGTCACCAGGAATGTCTAAGCGATTAATTGTATTAGTATCAATCGCATAGGTACCTACTTTATCCGTGCCAACAATCACATATTTATCATCGATATTCGCTAAGCTAGTAATTTTGGGTTCTAGGCTATTACCTAAGCCGACACGATTAATTTTGAAGGTTTTGAGCGACATCATAAACAGACCTGAGCGAGTGCCGATCCATAAGGTTTCGCCGATCACGGCAAGATGAGAGACTTGATTATCAGTTAAGCCGTGGTCATTACTGTAGCGTGCAAACTTACCTGTTTTTAGGTCAAGTCGGTTTAAGCCACTATTTAGTGTACCTATCCAAAGTGCACCATCGGGGGATTGAATAATATCGGTGATGAAGTTATCTGAAATGCTTTCAGGGTCGCCAGTTCGTTTGAGGTACATTTGGAAGTCGACACCGTTATAGCTGTGTAAGCCATCCTGGGTGCCAATCCATAACATACCTGCGCTGTCCATAAACAGATCTGTGATGCTATTTTGGTTTAGGCCTTGTTCACTATTAAAATGTTCAAATTTGATCTCAGAGATACTGCCATATTTACCTTTGTATTGTGCAGTACTTGGTGTTGCATACAATAATGCTGCAAAGAATAAGCCTGTACAGACAAATGTAAATAAGCGTGAAATCAAATGACACCTTTTTATTATTGTATTGTTATCATTATTAGGAGAAGTGCTAAAAAACAATACTACCCTGTAAGGGTCAGAATTCAATCATTAATCATACATCATTGCTTTATATTTTAGCTATTCCCCCTGACACGTCATTATAGTCAACTCTAATGAATATGTAATATGAGGTTATTGTTGTTTATTTTGCAGATGATTATTGCCGTATTGCTGCATAATCGCTTCGATTTGATCGTCTTTTTTAAGCCATAAGTCGTTCAACCAACGTTGGAATTCCGCTCGGTACTCCGCTTGAGAAAAATAGGCATCAGAATCGACTTCAGGAACAGGCATCACTTCCACCTTCATGACCACTTTTTTCACTCTGCCATTCATTACACCATATAGAATATCTTCATCGGGCTTTGAGTCAGGATAGACTAAAGTGATGTTCAATAGATTGGTGAATTGTTCACCCATTGCCGATAACGTGAAGGCTATGCCACCGGCTTTGGCGCGCAATAAATGCTTGTATGGAGACTGTTGACGTTGATGTTTTTCTGAAGTAAATCGACTACCTTCCACATAGTTAATGATCGAGGTGGGTAAATGTTTGAAACGAGCACAAGCTTTGCGCGTTGTGGCTAAATCTTTGCCTTTGAGTTTAGGGTTTTTACGCAATTTAGCTGCGCTGGTACGGTGCATGAACGGCATATCTAAGGCCCAGCAGCCTAATCCCATAATTGGCACATACATTAACTCTTGCTTCAGAAAAAACTTCAGCATGGGAATATGGTTTCGCAGTAAATAAGTCTGTGCTGCAATATCAAAACCACTTAAATGGTTGCTGATAAGTAAATACCAACCATTTTTGTCAAGTTGTTCAAGTCCTTCAACATCCCATTCAATATTAGAGATAATGGCAAGAATACCGCCATTACACAGTGCCCAACACCACATAAAACGATTCATTAGGTGCGATAGCCCCAAGCGAATTGCTTTAATCGGTAGCAATAATTTAATAATGCCACCAATACTAATTAACGAGCCCCAAAGTGCGGTATTGATAATCAGCAATGTCAGGCTAATTAAATATAAAACTGGGCCGGGTAAAAACGATAACATTGAAGCTTATACCTCTTTTTCAGGCTTGCAGCTCTTAGTGCTGAGGCTTTCCTTGGCACTATGACTGGAATAATATTGTTGTAACTGTTTATCTTTATTGAGCCAAAATTGATTTAATTGCTCTTGAAAATCAATTTTAAACTGACGATCATTAATATAATCACCGCGCATAGTTGGCGGAATATCAGTTATTTTTATATCTACTTTAATGTGAGTTGTTTGTCCACAGAGATACTCCCAGAACGAAGGCACTTTTTCAGGGTAGTAAATGGTGACGTTGACCAGCTTATTAATGTGTTCACCCATGGCTGATAATGCGAAGGCCATGCCGCCTGCTTTAGGTTTTAATAAATGTTGAAAAGGCGAGCTTTGCTTGTCATGTTTACTTTGGCTGAAGCGTGTTCCTTCAACAAAATTCATCACACTTACTGGCTTAGTTTTGAATTTTTCACATGCTTTACGCGTGATCTCAATATCTTTACCTTTCAGTTTCGGGTTCTTCTTTAACTGTGCATTGCTAAAACGGCGCATAAACGGAAAATCAAGCGCCCACCAGACTAATCCGAGTACGGGTACATATAATAATTCTTGTTTTAGAAAAAATTTCAAAAAGGGGATTTTGCCATTTAATATACGCTGCAATACCAAAATATCGACCCATGATTGATGATTGGCAATCACCATATACCATTGTTTACGGTCAAAATTGGTGTCACCTGTAATTTCAAATGTTACTGGATGGAGGATTTTTTCGGTAAGCGTGTTGCCATAAATCCAGGCCGAGGCGCAGTTGTCCGTAATATAACTGCAGATTTTGTCTATTATTTTCAGTGGGATAAGTTTTATTATCCCAAAAAACAAAATGGGAATAGCCCAAAATAGCGTATTCAATAGGTAGCATAAAAAAGCTAACGAGCCTTTCAATTGTGAAAACAACGACATTTATCCCTCCTGCAAATGGAGGCCTATGTTACTCGTTGTACAGGTTTAGCTCAATCAGTAGCGATTTTATTTTGCTATTGCCTGCTTAAACTGGCCAATAATCGATCCATTGCGCGGTAACCCAATGCTTGGGCGATATGGCTTCTTTCGGTGTGTTGGCTTCCCTGTAAGTCGGCGATAGTTCTGGCAACCCGTTGAATACGATGAAAGCTGCGGACAGATAACCCTAACTTAACTACGCTTTGCTCTAAAAAGGCTAAATCTTGTGGGCTGATCCCGCTATGTTGGTTGAGTAATTTAGGGCTCAGTTCACTATTCAGGATCCCGCATCTGCCCAGTTGTGTCTGTCTGGCCTGTTTTACTCGCTCAGCAATACTGGCACTGGTTTCAGAATGTGTTTGGGGTTGAGTCAGTGAACCAGCCGGTAATTTGGGAACATCAATGGTTAAGTCGAATCTGTCTAAAAATGGACCGGATAATCGTGATAAATACCGTTGTATTTGATCAGGTGTAGCTCGGGCGTGTTCAGTATCACCACAAGGGCTAGGGTTCATCGCCGCAATTAATTGAAACCGGCTTGAAAATGTCAATTTGGCGGCTGCGCGCGATATAATCACTTCACCACTTTCCATAGGTTCCCGTAAACAATCTAATACTTTGCGTGGAAACTCTGCGATTTCATCAAGAAATAAAATACCACGATGGGCGAGCGATATTTCACCAGGTTTGGGGTGAGCGCCACCACCGACTAATGATATTGATGAGCAAGTATGATGCGGTGCACGAAAGGGGCGATTCAGAAAATTGGCAGGTTTTATTGGCAAGGCTGCCACTGAATGAATGGCGGCAACCTCAATAGCTTCTTCATAGCTGAGCTTGGGCATTAGCGGGATGATGCGATTGGCTAACATGGATTTCCCCGTGCCGGGAGGGCCTAACATCAACATGTTATGACCGCCTGCGGCAGCAATTTCTAGTGCGTGTTTAGCTTGGTGTTGTCCAATCACTTCGCTCATGCACAGGTAACTCTCATCTGTTGGGGCATCATCAATCCATTGTGGCAAATTATCGAGCTTTGGCAGCTGTGACTGTCCATGCATAAAGGCGGCTAAATGTTGTAAGTGGGCGACAAAGTAACACTGTTCATATCCCACTAGATCAGCTTCATAACGATTATCCAGTGGCATAAACAAATGATGGTATTGATTTTTCGCTGCAATAATTGCGGGTAAAATACCGCTACAGGGTCTCACCTGCCCTGATAGAGCCAGTTCGCCAATAAACTCATATTGCGCCAGATGTTTAGTGGGAATTTGCCCAGATGCGGCTAAAATACCGATTGCGATGGGCAAATCATAACGGCCACCTTGCTTAGGTAAGTCAGCGGGAGCCAAATTAACGGTTATTCTTCGTTGAGGCACTTCAAAACCGGCATTAATCAACGCACTGCGCACGCGCTCTTTTGCTTCTTTAACCGAGGTTTCTGGCAAACCGACTAAATTAAATGCAGGTAAACCATTACTTAAATGCACCTCAACAGTGACGATAGGGGCATCAACGCCACAACTGGCGCGAGTATTGACACAGGCAATTGCCATAAACAAATCCTTTGCGGTGATTAATCCTACTTCCATGGATTAATTGTGATAACTCAACAGAACATCAATATTCATTAAGTGTAGACTATTTTGTTGATAATTCTTTTAGTAACATACGCCGATCTTGGCAGCCCCTTTATTTGGATTTAAATGCACTGAGTTTATGAATTAAGTGATACGAGTTATTCATTTTTTCGGTTAGCGCTATTTTCTGTTGGCTGCCATGGAATAACATTGAAAGTCATGTCATGCATTCGATCTAATGTATTGGCAGTTTAGCCAAATAAGTGCCTTTCTGTGTCCGGTTTAAGAAACATCAGTAGAGTAATGATAGATTCAGTTCGTTGGTAGGCTAAGTAACTGAATAAATGGTGCATAACAAGCCTAAGCCCGCAAAGACAACCTAACGACTTTGTTGGCAATATTTTCAGTGGAGTCAACAGTGCAGAAACGGCTAAATGACTCAGTGAATGATTTGAATGGGTATAACACCGCCTGTAACTAGGTAGGCAGAGGTAGCAATGGGTTTTGTAGACAATTTTTTGATAATGATAGCTCGTGGTTAGTCGACGGTGTTACACCGATCACTGATGTGATGCGAGCGTTTAATATTGAGGCGTTTCCCCAAAGCCAGAATTATGAAACCATCGCGGGTTTTATGATGTATATGCTAAGGAAGATCCCTAAGCGTACCGACTTCGTTAATTTTGCGGGATATAAGTTTGAAGTGGTCGACATTGATTCGTACAAAGTCGACCAATTATTGGTTACTAAAATAGATTCGCTTTAAATGACCTGTAAAAACGCATTGATGATGGGATCGTCAGTGCGTTTATCTTTGCAACAACAGCCTAGTTCAAATCCAGGTATCTCTACCGGTGAAGCGACCATTTGAATGCGTCCTCGCACGGGACTATTTTGAATCACAACATCAGGGCTAATACCTACCCCGCAACCTAAGGCTACCATGGAGGCGATAGCCTCCTGTCCTGCGACTTGCGCATAAATATTAGGTTTTAAACCCATCTGCTTAAACCAATTATCAATACGACGTCGCCCAGGACCATGATCAGGTACAATAAACGGCAATTTATCCCATTCTATTTCAGCTTGCGACACCATCTGCTGGACTTGGCATGGCATGGTTGGCGCGATGATAGATAGCGGCACTGAGTCAATTTTACTGAAATGAATACTTGGCGCTAAACTTTCGGGCATAGCTAAAATGGCAACGTCAGCTTTATTTTGCTGAATTTCATTAATCGCATTGGCAGGATCACCTGTGGTTAAATTGATTTCTACATGGGGATGCTCACGCCTAAAGCGTTCTAGTAATGGAGGTAAATGGCTATAGGCAGCGGTAACAGAACAGAAAATATTCAATCGACCGCGTAAGACATTTTGTTGTGGGTCGATGCGTTGTTTCAGCTGTGCCCACTCAGATAAGGTTTGTTCGGCAAAACGTTTAAACTCAATACCGGCATGGGTTAAGCTGACGCTGCGATTGTCTCGCTCAAGCAATTTACAGCCCACTTCCTCTTCTAATCTTTGCATGGCTCGGCTAAGTGTTGATGGGCTGACGTGGGTTTGCTCGGCCGTTTTGGCAAAGTGCAAACTGTCGCATAAATGCAAGTAAAGCTTAAGTGATCGAATATCCATAATGCCCCATGACACACTGTTGCTGATGTTTTATATCGCAAACTATATCATTTCATTTATTGCAATTACAAATGCTAAATATATCATTTTAAGCAATCATATGCTTGCGCTATAGTGAACTCAATCACAACTTCCGATAAGTTTACTTGCCAGAATGTTGCGTCTCAAATTAATGAATTTTATAGGTGGTATCAGATGGCTAACTATTTTAACTCTCTGAATTTACGTCAGCAATTATCTCAATTAGCACAGTGTCGCTTTATGGACCGCAGCGAATTCTTAGACGGCTGCAATTATATTAAAGATTGGAACATTGTTATTTTAGGCTGTGGTGCACAAGGTCTGAACCAAGGCTTAAACATGCGCGATTCGGGTCTAAATATTTCTTTTGCTTTACGCCCTGAAGCCATTGCTGAAAAACGTGCCTCTTGGAAAAAAGCGACTGATAATGGTTTCACCGTTGGTACCTTTGAAGAGCTTATTCCTGCAGCCGATTTGGTATTAAACCTAACGCCAGATAAGCAACACACTAACGTTGTTAATACGGTTATGCCATTAATGAAGCAAGGTTCAACGCTTTCATATTCACATGGCTTTAATATCGTTGAAGAAGGCATGCAAGTGCGTTCAGACATTACGGTAGTTATGGTGGCACCTAAGTGTCCGGGTACTGAGGTACGTGAAGAATACAAACGTGGTTTTGGTGTACCAACCTTGATTGCGGTCCACCCAGAAAATGATCCAAATGGTGATGGTTTAGATATCGCTAAAGCCTATGCTAGTGCCACTGGTGGTGACAGAGCTGGCGTATTGTTGTCATCGTTTATTGCTGAAGTTAAGTCTGACTTAATGGGCGAGCAAACGATTTTATGCGGCATGTTGCAAACAGGTGCCATTTTAGGTTACGAGAAAATGGTGGCTGATGGTGTTGAACCAGGATACGCAGCTAAATTAATTCAACAAGGTTGGGAAACCGTTACCGAAGCGCTGAAGCACGGCGGTATCACCAACATGATGGACCGTTTATCAAACCCAGCTAAAATTAAAGCCTTTGATATGGCTGAAGAGTTAAAAGAAATTTTAGCGCCTTTATTTGCCAAACATATGGACGACATTATTAGTGGTGAGTTTTCTCGCACTATGATGGCTGACTGGGCAAATGATGATGCGAATTTACTTCGCTGGCGTGCTGAAACTAATGAAACCGCATTTGAAAATGCACCCGTTTCTGGTGAACACATCGATGAGCAAACCTACTTTGATAAAGGCATCTTCTTAGTTGCGATGATCAAGGCGGGCGTCGAACTGGCCTTTGATACCATGGTTGCCTCAGGCATCGTTGAAGAATCAGCCTATTATGAGTCATTGCATGAAACGCCGTTAATTGCCAATACAATTGCTCGTAAGCGTCTGTATGAAATGAATATTGTAATTTCAGATACCGCTGAATATGGTTGTTACTTATTTAACCATGCAGCAGTACCATTATTACGTGATTACGTTAATGCCATGTCACCAGAGTTTTTAGGTGGTGGTTTAAAATCAGCATCAACAGGCGTTGATAACTTACGTTTAATTGAAGTGAATGACGCGATCCGTAATACCGATGTTGAATATATTGGTGCCGAATTGCGTGGCTACATGACCGATATGAAAAGTATTGTTGAAGCCAGTTAATGCCTTGAAGTGGCTACAAGGGTAGTCACTTCAATTGTTGGGCTTGTTTTGTAAATATGTACTGATTGAGTACCTGTTCAGTTTAGGTTGTTAAGTTAACAATGAGTTGTCGGACAGGCATCAAGGGAAGAGGAATCTTCCGGACTAAGTTTTTAGTTTGTTGTTTGCATTGTCTCGGCAGGGAAGCTGAATTTTTTTTACAAAGTCGATTTTTACTTGTGTTGGATGAAGTTTGTATGGTATCACTTATCACTCAGTTGATATTCAACACTCAAATTAGGAATTCAGTCTTTATATGTTTAACCAAGTAGCCCTACTCATTATTTCGATTATTACCGTAGTGATTATTAAATCACAGCGGGGGCTGCATTTGGCAAAAAGACTGACCTAGAGGTCACAAAATTCCAAAAACCCCCGCTCCGAAAGGACCGGGGGTTTTTTGTTTTAAGGCGTTTGAACATTCACTGAACATACACATTGTCATCAAGTAGCGTTAATAAGTAGAGAGTACATTATGGAAGTAGGGCAAAAAATGAGAGGCGCAGACGCCGTAATCAAAGTACTAGCCGCACATGGTGTAACCACAGTGTTTGGTTACCCAGGTGGGGCTATTATGCCGATTTATGATGCCCTTTATGGTAGCCCTGTTGAGCATCTGTTAAGTCGCCATGAACAAGGTGCAGCTTTTGCTGCGGTAGGCTATGCAAGAGCAAGTGGTAAAACCGGCGTTTGTTTTGCAACATCAGGGCCTGGCGCGACGAATTTGATCACTTCGCTTGCCGATGCGCTGCTCGACTCTGTGCCTTTAGTGGCGATCACCGGCCAGGTTTCAACCAGTGTGATTGGTACAGATGCTTTTCAGGAAATTGATGTGCTTGGGATGTCTCTGTCCTGTACTAAACACAGCTTTATGGTTACCGATATCAATGAGCTTATTCCCACGTTATATCGCGCCTTTGAAATTGCCGCATCTGGCAGACCGGGTCCTGTGTTGGTTGATATTCCAAAAGATATTCAAATTGCGGAGCTTGAATACAAAACCCCGTTGCAATCGGTTGAAGCTGAACTACAAGCGCAGTCTTGCGATCTTGCTGCCGCAGCGGAGCTTATCAAAGCGGCCAAAAAACCTATGCTTTATGTCGGTGGCGGTGTTGGAATGGCAGGTGCTGTTGCGCATTTACGCCAGTTTATTAACCAAACAAACATCCCTTCGGTCGCGACGTTAAAAGGCCTTGGCAGCATCGCCCATGACACACCGGGTTACCTTGGTATGTTAGGTATGCATGGTGGTAAGGCGGCTAACTTAGCGGTACAGGAATGTGATTTATTAATGGTGGTGGGCGCAAGGTTTGATGACCGAGTCACCGGACGGTTAGCCAGTTTTGCCAGTAACGCAAAGGTGTTGCATCTTGATATTGATGCCGCCGAGCTTGGCAAGTTGCGTCAACCTGATGTTGCCATCGCAGCTGAGCTGCGCTATGTACTACCTGCGTTAGCTGAAGCCGTTGTCGATGCCGTACATATTCAGCCCTGGTTGCAAGACATCACAGATATGGCACGTCAATATCAATGGGATTATAACCACCCAGGTGAATTGATTTTTGCCCCTTCAATGTTACGCCGCTTAGCCAATAAGTTACCAGAAGACAGTGTGGTCAGTTGTGATGTGGGTCAGCATCAAATGTGGGTTGCACAACATATGTGGTTTAGACGACCAGAAGATCATTTGTCTAGCGCGGGTTTAGGTACTATGGGGTTTGGTCTTCCTGCGGCAATTGGTGCACAAGTCGCCAGACCCAATGCGACAGTAGTCACCGTTTCTGGTGATGGATCCTTTATGATGAATGTGCAAGAGCTCACCACCATTAAGCGCCGTAAGTTACCGATTAAAATTTTGCTGGTTGATAATCAAAAGTTAGGCATGGTGAAGCAGTGGCAACAATTGTTTTTTGAAGAGCGCTATAGTGAAACCGATTTATCAGACAACCCTAACTTTGTGTTAATGGCATCCGCTTTTGATATCCCTGGCCGCACCATTACGCGTGCTGATGAAGTGGAACAAGCATTAGATGAAATGATCAATACCCCAGGCCCATTTATGTTACATGTGGTCATTAATGATGCCTTTAACGTTTGGCCGTTAGTGCCACCAGGGGCCAGTAACAGTGACATGATGGACCAAATGGAGAAACAAACATGATGATGCATAACCTTGAAATCACCGTTAAGCAATGTCCTGAAGTATTAGAGCGTGTATTACGGGTAACCCGTCACCGCGGCTTTAAAGTGACGCAAATGCACATGAATACCCAAGATGATAGTAGCTTGGCTATTAATTTGTGGGTTGAAGCCGAACGTGCTATCGAATTATTAAGTAACCAATTAGATAAGCTGATTGATGTGACTCAGTGTAAAGTATTACCTGCCGCGCAATTAGATAAAACTGTCAACGCTTAGGTTTTTGTTAGCGCCAGTTAACAAGTTTGAAGATATCCTAAGCCGCAATGAATTAAACAAGGAATGATGCAATGCCAAAATTACGTTCAGCAACCAGTACCGAAGGCCGTAACATGGCGGGAGCACGCGCTCTGTGGCGTGCAACAGGCGTGAAAGAAACCGATTTTGGTAAGCCGATTATCGCGATTGCTAACTCATTTACCCAATTTGTACCGGGTCATGTGCACTTAAAAGACATGGGCTCGTTGGTTGCCAGTGCCATAGAAGAAGTGGGCGGTATCGCCAAAGAATTTAATACTATTGCGGTCGATGACGGTATTGCGATGGGCCATGGCGGTATGCTTTATAGCTTACCATCGCGTGAGCTAATCGCCGACAGCGTAGAGTATATGGTTAATGCCCATTGTGCTGATGCATTAGTGTGTATCTCCAACTGCGACAAAATTACTCCCGGCATGTTAATGGCGGCATTACGTTTAAATATCCCTGTGGTATTTGTATCGGGGGGCCCAATGGAGGCGGGTAAAACTAAGTTGTCAGATAAAATCATTAAGCTTGATTTAGTTGACGCAATGGTGGCTGGCGCTGATACCAACGTGAGTGATGAAGACAGCAAACAAATTGAGCGTAGCGCGTGTCCAACGTGTGGCTCTTGCTCTGGTATGTTTACCGCAAACTCAATGAACTGCCTAACCGAAGCCTTGGGGTTATCCTTACCTGGTAATGGCTCAATGTTGGCGACCCATGCTGATCGCCGTGAGCTGTTTTTAGAAGCCGGTCGTCGTGTTATGAAACTGGCAGAACGTTATTACAAGCATGATGATGAAAATGCACTACCACGTAACATTGCATCATTTAAAGCATTTGAAAACGCCACCGCATTAGATATCGCCATGGGTGGCTCATCAAACACCGTATTGCATTTATTGGCCGCAGCGCAAGAAGCTGAAATCGATTTCACCATGGATGACATTGATCGGATGTCGCGCTTAGTGCCTCATCTTTGTAAGGTGGCGCCATCTACGCCTAAATATCACATGGAAGATGTGCATCGCGCGGGTGGCGTTATGGGGATTCTAGGTGAGTTAGACCGTGCCGGCTTACTTCACAACGATGTACCACATGTGGCAGCTGATAATGGTGGCGGCTTGAAGTCAGTATTGGCAAAATATGACATCAAACAGACCGACGATGCACAGGTCAGACGCTTCTTTAGTGCTGGCCCTGCTGGTATTCCAACCCAAAAAGCGTTTAGCCAGGATTGCCGCTGGGACTCGGTTGACGACGATCGTGAAAACGGCTGTATTCGTAGCCGTGAATTTGCCTTCAGCCAAGAAGGTGGCCTAGCGGTGTTGTCTGGCAATGTTGCTGAGAATGGCTGTATTGTAAAAACTGCAGGCGTGGATGAGTCAAACTTAGTGTTTGTGGGTAGTGCGCGTATTTACGAAAGCCAAGATGACGCCGTAAGCGGTATTTTAGGTGGGGAAGTGGTTGCAGGTGATGTTGTGGTGATTCGCTACGAAGGCCCTAAAGGTGGCCCTGGTATGCAAGAAATGTTGTATCCAACCACTTACCTTAAATCTCGTGGTTTAGGCACTCAGTGTGCGTTAATCACCGATGGACGTTTCTCTGGTGGCACATCTGGCCTGTCGATTGGCCATATATCGCCTGAGGCGGCATCAGGTGGCACTATCGCTTTAATTGAAAACGGCGATCAAATTGCTATCGATATTCCACGTCGCAGCATCAAATTGAACGTCAGTGATGACGTCTTAGCAACACGTCGTCAGGCGATGGAAGCTAAAGGGGTACTCGCGTGGAAACCCCTTGCACGTGAACGTTATGTGTCGCTAGCATTGAAAGCCTATGCATTATTAGCCACCAGTGCTGATAAAGGCGCGGTGCGCGATCGCAGTAAGTTGGAGGGGTAATATGTTAGCCTTGGCATCTCAAACGCAGTTAGATTTGGCCCATTATTATTTACAGAAGATTTTGCTGTCGTCAGTCTATGACATTGCCAAGGTCACCCCATTATCTGGCATGAAAAAACTGTCAGCACGCTTAGGTTGCGATGTCTTTTTAAAACGAGAAGACATGCAGCCTGTGCACTCATTCAAACTGCGTGGCGCCTATAATCGCATTGCTGAGTTAACGCCTAAGCAATGCGATGCTGGCGTGGTATGTGCCTCGGCAGGAAATCATGCTCAAGGCGTGGCTATGTCGGCGGCAAGTCGCGGCATAAATGCTGTGATCGTCATGCCAAGCACCACCCCAGATATTAAGATCGATGCAGTAAAACGACTTGGCGGCACAGTGGTGCTGCACGGGCAAGCGTTTGATCAAGCCAATGATTATGCCAAAGCGTTATCTGAACAAGAAGGTAGAGTGTATATCGCTCCCTTTGATGATGAAGCCGTTATTGCTGGGCAAGGCACGATTGCCCAAGAAATGCTCCAGCAACAACGTGGCTTAGAAGTGGTGTTTGTACCTGTTGGCGGCGGCGGATTGATTGCGGGGATCGCGGCGTATTACAAAGCAGTGATGCCGCAGGTAAAAATCATTGGTGTTGAGCCTGAAGATGCAGCATGTTTAAAGGCGGCATTAGAAGCAGACGAACCTGTCACATTAGGCCAGGTTGGACTATTTGCCGATGGCGTGGCTGTCAAGCGTATTGGTAATGAGCCCTTTCGCCTTGCCAGAGAATATGTAGACCATGTCATTACTGTTACCTCAGATGAAATTTGCGCTGCAGTAAAAGATATTTTTGAAGATACCCGAGCAATTGCTGAGCCTGCAGGGGCGTTATCAATCGCCGGGCTAAAAAAGTACATGCTTCAGCACGAATCTGATACAGACAAACCCCTAAAAGTGGCGGCCATTTTAAGTGGTGCCAATGTCAACTTTCATAGCTTGCGTTATGTGTCCGAGCGTTGCGAGTTAGGTGAGCAGAAAGAAGCGGTATTGGCCGTTAAGGTACCTGAGCAGCCTGGTAGCTTTTTACGTTTTTGTGAATTACTTGAAAAACGGGTGATGACAGAGTTTAACTACCGATTCAGCAGCCGAGACATGGCGGTGGTGTTTGCGGGTATTCGCTTAAGTGGTGGCCAAACTGAACTTAAAGGCATTATTGCCAAGCTAGAGTCTGAAGGCTTTGAAGTGCAGGATTTATCTCAAGATGAAACCGCAAAATTACATGTGCGTTACATGGTTGGCGGTCATCCACTTGAAGCGTTAGAAGAGCGTTTATTCAGCTTTGAGTTTCCTGAGCACCCAGGAGCATTGTTGAAGTTTTTAACCACATTACAAAGCCAGTGGAATATCAGCTTATTTCATTATCGTAATCATGGTGCAGCATTTGGACGTGTGTTGGCAGGATTTGAAGTGCCGGCAAGCGATGATATTCCTTTTGCGCGCTTTTTAACGGATTTAGGCTTTGTCTATCAAGAAGAAACCCAAAGTCCGGCTTATAAATTGTTTTTAAATGCCAATAAACCTTAAGTTAAGGTGATATAACATTGTTAGCTCACCTTTAGCTGTTGACTAAATGCGAGGTATTGATGTGTTATTTGTTTGCCGCGATTTTGGGATGAATTTGAAAGGCGAAAACGGGACTGAAATTGGGTTGAAACTGAGCTAAAACAACTAAGTTGAAACTAAGCCAAGTAGTAAAACAAATGGACATATTAACTGAATATGTTTATTCCAGAGTGCCAGTTGAGTCGAGGGTAGCATAATTTTTTTGCATACTGGCGTGATTTAGTCTGTCAGTATGCTAAGTTAGCTGACTCACTTCTTTTGAGGTGACGTCAGCTCATTTTATTGCCAAAACGAGAACATACTCGTCGGTAAGTTGTGTTTTTTATGTAGGGTAAAGTTTTGACTCACACTATTTTAAAGATAGTTATATCCAGTTAAGGAGACATTGATGTTGCCCGTACCGCAAATTTCCACTTTTAACCCTCCACGTCGTATTTTGATGGGCCCAGGGCCGTCCGATGTTTATCCTGAAGTCTTAGCGGCTCAAGCTAAACCCACCATTGGCCATCTAGATCCTCTTTTCGTGAATATGATGGATGAGTTAAAACAACTTATTCAATATGCGTTTCAGACTAAAAATGAGATGACATTAGCTGTTTCGGCGCCAGGCAGTGCTGGCATGGAAACCTGTTTTGTTAACCTTGTTGAGCCAGGGGAAAAGGTCATCGTTTGCCGCAATGGTGTTTTTGGCGAGCGTATGCGCCAAAACGTTGAGCGTGTCGGTGGTGTTGCCGTTGTGGTGGATAACGAATGGGGTCAACCTGTTTGTCCACAAGCAGTCGAACAAGCTTTGGTGGCGCATCCAGATGCAAAATTTTTAGCATTTGTACACGCTGAGACCTCGACTGGCGCCTTATCTGATGCGCAAACCTTGTGTACTTTGGCGCAATTGCATAATTGTCTGACCATTGTAGATGCCGTTACTTCGCTCGGTGGTGTTGAATTACGGGTTGATGAATGGGGAATTGATGCTATTTATTCCGGTAGCCAAAAGTGTTTGTCTTGTGTGCCGGGATTGTCACCTGTGTCGTTTTCAGACAAAGCGGTTGCCAAACTAAAGAGCCGCCAAACACCTGTACAAAGCTGGTTTTTAGATCAAACGTTAGTGATGGGATATTGGGGTAATGCCGCTGGTGGTAAGCGCAGTTATCACCACACCGCCCCGGTGAATGCACTATATGCATTGCATGAATCATTTAGAGTGTTAGCCAATGAAGGCTTAGAAAATGCCTGGGCGCGTCATCATAATATGCACGTGCTGTTGCGTGATGGTTTAACGCAGCTTGGGCTAAGGTTTGTGGTAGATGAAGCTTATCGTTTACCGCAACTTAATGCCGTTTATATTCCAGAAGGCATAGATGATGCTTTAGTGCGTAAGCAACTATTAGAACAATACAATCTTGAGATTGGTGCTGGTTTAGGGGCATTAGCCGGTAAAGCATGGCGTATTGGGCTTATGGGCTTTGGCGCAAGGAGAGAAAATGTCGCTTTGTGTCTTAAAGCACTGGAAGATGTAATGCGTTAATTAATAGTGACGAATCGGCTTTTTGAAACAGGTACCTACAAGGTGCCTGTTTGCCTGTTTGCCTATTAACGGTTTGTTATTTGATTTTTTTTATGGGTAACCGCTATGCTTAATGTCTGCAACCGAATGAAATGCTTTGTTGGTTCAGCGCCTTAATGGTGACACGTTAGGCGGTCATTGAATGATTCAGCCCTAATAAAATAATTCTGTTAGGTATAGCTATTAAGGTAAATATTCGTCTATGCGAAGGTCTTGGTACAAGGCTCATCAATTGAGCACACGCTTGATTGCATTACTGTTGCCTGCATTATGTTTTGGTCAGTTTGTTTATGCTGAAAATGCAGTTTTGTCAGGGCATAAAAAAGTCATCAAAATAGCCTCTGCAGATTCCCGTCCCCCCTATATTTTACAAGATGAGCGTTCAGGTCTTGAGTTAGACATTATTCGTTTAGCATTAGCTGATCAGGGGATTGAGGTGCATTTTCAATTCTCATCACGTAATCGGCAAATGTTGCACTTTGAACAACATAAAGTCGATGCCATTATTACCGTTAATCAGCATTCAGGTGTCAGTGGCTTTTTCTCTGATAATTACATCAGCTATCAAAATGTTGCTATTAGTTTGGCTAAAAATAATTTAAGAATAAAAGATATCAATGATTTGTCTGAATTTGGCGTGGTCGCGTTTTTAAATGCGAAGAATGTGTTGGGGGATGTATTCCATCAAATGGCTGATTCTAATTTGTCCTATTTAGAGGTGTCACCGCAACAAAAGCAAAATAAAATGCTTTATCTAAAAAGGGTAGATGTGGTGATTGCTGATAAGTACGTATTTCAATACTTAAATACATTGATCGCTAGAGAGGTGGATGTCAGTGAGAATCTGCACTACCACATGATTTTTCCTGCATCAGAGTATTTTGTCAGTTTTCATGATAAAGCATTAAGAAATACCTTTAACCAAGGGTTAAAGAATATTCGTAATAACGGCGTTTATCGACAGCTTGAGCAAAAATATGTCGGTTCTGCTCAATAAAATAAAGCCTCATGTTGAGGCTTTATTTGTGTGCGGTTATCGCTGACTAATCAGCTAAGCGCTTTTCTAATTCGTTGACTTGAGCTTGAAGCGCTTCTAGTTTTTCTCGAGTTTTTAATAACACGTGTTGCTGTACTTCAAATTCTTCGCGAGAGA
Source organism: Shewanella holmiensis (assembly GCF_025370255.1). GTDB lineage: Bacteria > Pseudomonadota > Gammaproteobacteria > Enterobacterales > Shewanellaceae > Shewanella > Shewanella holmiensis. Next base: position 6,078 of record NZ_JAMTCD010000016.1, on the reverse strand, counting down.
CAACATCTAACTTCATTAACTGGCTTTGTAAAACTTGTTTACTGCGTTCTTCAAACTCTGCGGCAAATTGTTTAACGCCGCTAGGTAAGTTTTCGCTCAGCTGTTTGGCGACTTCTTCAATTTTCTTTGGATTAATCATCATTTGTCTTCCTACACCAATATTGCTGCCATTGTAGCTCAGCGATACCTTAGTCGCAAAATCTGACGACAAAATTGTTAACTCTACCAAGTTGCCATCTGCTATGATCCGCCTTCGTGTTGAATAGTGGGAATGCAATTAAAATGAAACTCAATCCAGGACAAAATGATGCAGTGCATTATGTCTCCGGCCCTTGCTTGGTATTAGCAGGTGCAGGTAGTGGAAAAACGCGAGTTATCATTAATAAAATAGCCTACCTCGTTGAAAAATGCGGTTATAAAGCCCGCAATATTGCCGCTGTCACCTTTACCAATAAAGCCGCACGTGAAATGAAAGAGCGTGTGGCACAATCTATGGGCAGAAAAGAAGCCCGTGGTTTATGGATATCCACCTTCCATACCTTAGGTTTAGAAATTATTAAACGTGAGCATAAAGTATTGGGGCTTAAAGCTGGTTTTTCATTATTTGATGACCAGGATACGTTTGCGTTATTAAAAGAATTAACTCAGGACGAATTAGACGAAGATAAAGATTTAATTAAGGCATTAGCGTCAGCCATTTCAAATTGGAAAGGCGGCTTGGTTATCCCTCAGCAAGCACGCAAAATGGTGAAAGATGAGCAGGGCCAGCTTTTTGCTATGTTGTATCAACGTTATGCCCAGCATATGAAAGCTTATAACGCGCTCGACTTTGATGATTTAATTTTGATCCCCACTTTGTTGTTACGCATGAATGAAGAAGTTCGTACCCGCTGGCAGACGCGGATTCAATATTTGCTGGTGGACGAATATCAAGATACCAACACCAGTCAATATGAGTTGGTTAAATTGCTGGTCGGTGAGCGAGCAAGATTTACCGTGGTAGGAGATGACGACCAGTCTATTTACTCATGGCGCGGTGCCAAACCGCAAAATTTAGTATTGCTGGGTACCGATTTCCCTAAGCTGAAATTGATTAAATTAGAGCAAAATTATCGCTCCAGCCAACGGATTTTGCGTGCGGCCAATATTCTGATTGCCAATAACCCTCACGTGTATGAAAAAGCCCTGTTTAGTGAGTTAGCCTATGGCGAGCCTTTAAGAATATTAATTGCCGCCAATGAAGAGCAGGAAGCTGAGCGTGTGGTGGCTGAAATAATCCGTCATAAATTTGTTGGCCGTACTCAGTTTGGGCAGTATGCAATTTTGTATCGGGGTAATCATCAGTCGCGATTACTTGAACGTGCCCTAATGACAAACCGTATTCCTTATAAACTCAGTGGTGGTACGTCATTTTTCGCCCGTGCTGAAATTAAAGACATCATGGCTTATCTGCGTTTAGTGGTAAATCCTGATGATGATAATGCATTTTTAAGAGTGGTTAATTTACCCAAGCGTGGGATTGGTCCGGCAACGTTAGAGCGATTGGGTAACTTTGCGAATCAAAAACATATTTCAATGTTTGAAGCGATTTTTGATGCTGGTCTAAACCACGAGCTAGCGCCAGCTGCCGTTAAATCGCTGTACCAATTTGGTCAGTTTATCGTTGATACTGGCGAAATTGCTAAGCGAGGGGAATCGGTTGATGCGATTAAAAAACTGATCCGCAGTATTAATTATGAAGATTACCTATACGAGACCAGTACCAGCGCCAAAGCTGCTGAAATGCGCATGAAAAACATTTCAGAACTGTATCGCTGGGTGACTGAAATGCTCGAAGGTGACGAGCTTGATGAGCCAATGACGTTACCGGAAGTCGTGACTCGCTTAACCCTGCGTGACATGATGGAGCGTAACAGTGAAGATGAGGGTGGCGATCAAGTACAGCTAATGACCTTGCATGCCTCCAAAGGGCTCGAGTTTCCATTTGTATTTATGGTAGGCGTTGAAGAACGTATATTGCCTCATCAATCCAGTATCGATGAAGATAATGTTGACGAAGAGCGACGACTCGCATATGTGGGAATTACCCGAGCTCAACGTGAATTATGGTTTGTTATTTGTCGCGAACGACGTCAATTTGGGGAAACCATGCGCTGCGAACCAAGTCGGTTTTTGATGGAGTTGCCTCAAGACGATTTAATTTGGGAAAATCGTAAACCACAACAAACTGAGCAACAAAGAATGGCAACCGGTAAAAGTAATATTGCTAACCTTAGGGATATGTTTAAAAAGTAGTGAAGTTATTTTTGATGTGGCAATAAGACGAGTGAAGTTCGCGTTATGCCACATAATGTGAAGTCTTATTTGAAGAACACGCTATTAGGGCCTGTTGATCTTTCAAGGTTGTTTTTGCAGCGAATTGTTGGTCATTTGTACAAGGCAGAGACTTTGTGGTGTAGTTATTCTACATAAGAAGTCGATAACGCAGTACAAATGACCAACAAACGCTGCCCGAAGGGTTCGGCTAAAAACGTTTTACTCTTTGTTGAATGAACTTTTTGAGAACAAAGAGTGCTTAGATGACTAGGCATCAATCCATTCGCCTCAATTAAAACGTTTTTAACTCGAACAAAATTAAACCAGCAAAGATCAACAGGCCCTAGTAACAAGGGGCAAAATACTCAGGGCTATCTTGGACATGAGACTCTTGACGATGAATGCTTTTTAAGCACATGAATTCATAACGTTAGCTATGTTTACTGTTTTTTTTTCCAATGTTCTTCCTTTACCCACCTTATAACCCAATTCAATAAATTGTAGTTTTTGTTGCAAGGTATCAACGCCGGTGGCAACCATGTTGATGCCCAATGCTTCTGCTGATAATCGGTAAGCTTTGACTAATTTCAATTGATTGTCATTAAGCAAATGTTTACTGATTTCCTGATCAAGCATTAAGGTGCTGATGGGTAAAAAACTCAAGCTACTTAATGAGCTATAACCGGTTCCGAAATGATCTAGACCGATATTTGTGCCCAACTGCTTGAGGATTTCAAAGGCATTAAGATGATTCTCGGTGTCTTTAACTAATGATTTTTCGTTGAAGAAAACCGTCAGTTTTGATAAATCAATTTTGCTACTTTTTAGCGTGTTTTTGAGACCACGCAAGGCATATTTATGGTTCACATGCTGGCTTGATATCGACATATAAAGTTGAGTTACAGCACCATATTGCTGTTTTAATGCCGGATAATCTTTGTTTAATTGTTGAAAAATATAGCCGTCAAAAATTAAAGATAATTGTGCATTTGATGTCAGTTGGAGCAGTTTATTATGATCCCAAAAGCCATGCTTTTCATGCTGCCACTGAGCTTGTGGCTCTATTGCAATAATGGTTTTTTGTACTAAATCATAAATTGGGCGATAACTCACCTGAATAAGGTTTTGGCTGAGCGCTAGGGTGAGTTGCTCATCCAAATCATTGCGCTGCTCAGACTGGTAGCTTAATTCACTGTCAAAAATAACATAACAACCCTTACCATTTGATTTCGCTTGGTACATGGCTCTGTCAGCATCACGTAAAATCGACTCACTGGTTTCTAATTTATCGTTGCGACTAAAAGCGATGCCAATACTGGCGCCAGACAGAAAGTCTTTATTTGACAATGAATAAGCTTGACTGACTTGATGCAAAATGCGCTCGCTGACTTCTATCGCATCTTGAGTGCCGCGAATTGAATCAAGTAAAATAACAAATTCATCTCCGCCCATTCTGGCCAGAGTATCGTTTTCACGAATACAGCTTTTTAGACGTTTAGCGGTTTCAATTAAAAAGCGATCGCCTTCAAGATGGCCGAAGGTATCGTTAATCACTTTGAAGCGATCTAAATCGATGAAGAGTAGGGCGAATTGATCTAATCCGTGGCGTCTGACGTGCTTTAACGCTTGCGATAATCTGTCCATTAAGAAATTACGGTTTGGCAGTCCGGTTAATCCGTCATGTTGTGCATCATGTACCAACTGAGCTTCAATTTTGCGACGTTGATTTATTTCTGTTTGTAAGTTGCGATTGACTTGAGCCAGGGCTTGAGTACGGGTAGACACTTTATCTTCTAGCAATTCATGACTGCGCTTTAATGACTCAACCGCATGTTTGCGTTCAATCGCATTGGCAATGTGTTGTGATACAAATGTCAGCAGTTCAAGGTCTTTAATTTGATAGTTTTGTTTGGCATCTAAACTGTAAATAGTCAGTGCGCCAACAACGTGTTCATTAATAATTAAGGGCACACCTATCCATTGATGCATATGCTCGGTACGGTTTAATTCAGGTGATTTGGCATAGATATCACCAAACTCTACTAGTTTCTTTATGTCGGTATTACTGAGCAATCTTGGCTGCTTGTGCTGTAAAATATACTCGGTTAAACCATCTTGTACCGGACGCGTTGAGGGGTAGTCATTGTCTAGCTGCGAAACATAAAAAGGAAAAGACAACATATTGTTATCAATTAATGAGATAAAACAGTTTTCAGCGGGTAATAACTGGCTAATGATTTCATGAATTCGGGTATAGAAATCTTTTTGGGCAAGTTTAGATGAAGAAAGATCTGCGATTTGAAATAAAGATTTTTGCAGGTTTTCTGCTTTAACGCGCTCTTTTACTTCTGATTTTAGGCTGTTGTATGCCTGGCTTAATTCTCGAGTGCGTTCTTCAATGGCTATTTCAAGTTGTTCATTATGAAGCAATCGCTCCATGACACCTGAAATATGTTGACTAATAAAGCCCATTAATTCAAGTTCAAGCTCACCATAGTTAATTTCAGTGTTATAACTTTGGACGACTAAAACACCGTTTACAACCTCTCCGTTTTTAATCGGCACACCTAACCATTGATGACATGGAGAGCCTAGCCCTTGAATTTTACCTTGCGCAATCAGTTTACAAAACTCATCTTCATTGCATAATAACGGCTGCCCTTGTCTAAGCACATAACCGGTAATACCGCGATTTAAAATTTCAGAAATTTCTTCGTCTGGATAGAGTTCGCTGGGATGAGAGTCTTTTTCATCGGCAAAAAAAGGCAGGCTAATCAACCCAGTTTTAGGGTTTTGTGCGGCGATGAAAAAGTTATCTGCGGGAATGAGGCGCTGCAAGTGTTGATGAACACCTGTGTAGAAATCGTCTAAACTGTTTACATTATTAGCTATATTAGATATGCCTAATAGTGCGTTTTGCACGATTTCAGCGCGCTTATATTTTTTAGCTAAACGCTTTAGTCGAGCAATTCGACGCTGAAGAGAATCAACGTCAGTAGGTAACTTGGGGCTATTAACTTCCTTATCCATACCTGCAGCCACACTATCCTATTAACAATACTCAGAAATGTTCAAAGCTAACATGTATATTTAACACAATTTAAAATGTGATCCAAGTAATATAATTTGACGTAATATGGAGATAAATCGCGCTGATTAGTCAAAACTTAATCACTCAGATAAAAAAAGTGAATCATCACTAGACGTAGAGGTAATTTATCCCTACTATATGCGTCGCTAACCAAGGCGAGCGCCCATAGCTCAGCTGGATAGAGCGTACCCCTCCGGAGGGTAAGGCCGAAGGTTCGAATCCTTCTGGGCGCACCATTCGGTATCTATGCTTTTCGGATTTGGTTGGTAAGATTGAAAGTCAGTGGTGATTGTAGCTCAGTTGGTAGAGTCCCGGATTGTGATTCCGGTTGTCGTGGGTTCGAGCCCCATCAGTCACCCCATTCAATCTAAAAGCGTTATTGATAACGTAATATGTTAAATATCAATATTCGGTGATTAGCGCAGCCCGGTAGCGCATCTCGTTTGGGACGAGAGGGTCAGAGGTTCGAATCCTCTATCACCGACCACATTTACGCTTTTAATAGCGTGTTTATCCTGAGAGGTTAAACAAATATTAAACTTGTCAGCAAGTAAAAACTTCGGTGATTAGCGCAGCCCGGTAGCGCATCTCGTTTGGGACGAGAGGGTCAGAGGTTCGAATCCTCTATCACCGACCACATTAAGCAAAAAGCCACTCTTATGAGTGGCTTT
>NZ_JAMTCD010000015.1 GCF_025370255.1 Shewanella holmiensis | reverse complement strand
GCGCACTCCAAGTCAGACGAGAAATGTTTGATATTAGTAAAAAACTAGTAATAGCAATGGATAAATTTTATGTAATAAGCTCAGACTCGAATAGTGCACGATTAGAAAATCTATATTTTAAACTTATTGAAAAAATGCGAGAAGGAATAGACTACCACTACAACCCCAAAAGAATTATAGTACCAACTGATTACCTATGTAATTTCAATGTGTTAAGATCTGAAATCATAGAGGTGCTTAACAACGAATTAAATGACTCTAGTAAAACTTTAGTAACTTTTAAAAGAGCAATTCAAACTACAAACACCTCTGCCACTAAGATGTTCGAACCAGAAGATAAAACAGAAAGTGCACAGCGGGGTGATGATCTGTCGTCACATAAAACGTGACCGTTCCCTAACATCAAACCTCCGGACTAATAATTTCTGACAGCGGAGCGTATATGTCCATTTTAATCACTTTAAGTCATTTCTGTCCCATAACTAGTTCCTAGTTCCCGAGATAAATGGATGAATCGGAGAACAGCTAATATAGCCTAATATTTTCTGATTTATTGGGTGATATGATCTTTTTAGTACTAGAGCAATATACCGTTATAATTTCACACCGCAATCCGTGAGAAAAAAGAGCGATAAACTGTTTTTCTTTATGCTTAACAAACTGCTGACGACTTTTTAAGTGTCTGAATTATTGTGGCTTAATAAGCTTTTATGTGAATCTAAAAATATCAAAATAAGGAGATAAATTTGAAAAATCTATTCGCATTTGTAGTTTTAGTAGGGCTAAGTGGATGTGCAACAACATCTATGCAGCAAGTATCTGATCAAGATATTCAGCCTAAAGAGTATATCTATGAAGATCTTGCGATTGATCAGGAGCAAGTTTTTAAGAAAGCGAGAGACTTTTTTGCTGAATCTTTTGGTGACAGCACTTCAGTTGTAAGAGTGTCTGATATTGATGAAGGAAAGTATATCGGTAAGGGAATTGTTTCATGGACTCTTTCAGATGGTATTGCTTCAATACAATGCCCCTCAAACTATACACTTAAATTTTTAGCAAGAGATAATCGCGCAAAATTAGAACTAGTATTAAATAAAGGTATTGTACCAGGGCAAACATGTCGCTGGGATAAACCTACGGTTAGTGGTTATAACGAAGTTCTTGCTCTGTTTGATTCAATATCTGCAAACTTAGAAAGCTATCTAAGATCTAATCAAAGTGATGACTTTTAGTATATAAACATAATCAGGAGGCCGGAAGTTTCAAGCCTCCCAACACCAACCTGCATAGGGCTCCGGACAGGGGGGCGCATTTAGAACACCTAATCTACACTCTTTGGCTAGCTTGTGCTTCGAGAGTGAACTGCGACCTACCTGTCTCTTAGTGAACATAATTCCACTTTCTTAAGATAGCCATTAGTAATGATAATGTGAACCGTATAGTCTAGAGCCTAAGCTCTAAACGATTCCTGTCCAAAAACGATTTAGCTTTTTATTGTCCGATTGATACCCGAAAGGTTAAATCGAAGAGATCAAATAACCAAGTAATCAAGTGTAGATGCGGCTGAGGGTATCGAAAACAGGGATGTTTTCGTTAAGCGGTCAGGGATGACGCATAGCGTCCCGAAGCAGTATCTGCACATAAGCGAGCCGCAGGCTTTTAACAACAATGAAGATTCGACTTTAAACACAAAGCCCAATTCCAACTCAGCCAAATGTTATAAGCTCAAAATGCCAACGCCTTCATTCGAAGGCCTACACACTTTTGTCCAAAAATAAGCTAACTTCTGTTTTATATAGCTCTTTCGAGCAGCCAACAATGAAGCTAAATCGAAGAAACAAAAATTCAGGTGCAGATGATCCAGCGAGTATCCAAAACAGGGCGAAGTTTCACTAAGTGAAACATTTTTGAGCGAGAGGCATGGATGCCGAACTGGCTGTTTAACATGGATGTTATTGTTTTGGTTAAGCCCACATGGAGATGCTTGCGGCGTCTAGCTTGATCATTGGCACTTGAAGTCAATCTGACGTCTATGAAAATTTAACTGAGTTTTAAAATTTAGTCTGGTCAGGGCAAACTTTTATAAAAACAAATCTTCCAATACGCTTATTTTCCAAATAAACGTAACGTTTAAATCTTTAAACATCGAATTTATATCGCTTTGCCTTTGAGTAATTTTCGCATCCACATTCGATTTGGGTTAAGTAACGTTTGGGTGTCTAAGCCTACTGGTATCACCTCGCCACATAAGTTTGCTGCAAGACATTCGGCGACTAGAGGCGCTGAACTTAACCCCCGAGAACCAAACCCGCCTAAAACAAAGAGTCCATCATGAACTGGTGCAGGAGTCGTTTGCCAATACCGCTGCCACAAACTGGGTTTATCATTACTGTTTAATTGGATTTGATAGCGCTGGTTTAATTTTTCCATGTCTGTCGCAAAACCCATAACAGGAAAATGATCACGACTGACCATTCTCACACCCACTCTGGCATCATTATTACGGGTATCAATGTCATTTGGCCAACTGACATCAGCAAAGCTTTGACGCATTTTTTGACCGTTTTCATGTTGTTCTATCGGGCAAAACGTTAGATTCTCGGGATTTTTAACATAACTTGCTCCCACACAATGAAGGTGTTCGTGGGCTGGTGTGAGGTAACCATTGGCACAAATAACGGTTTTGAGCTGTGCTAATTGACCTTGAGAGGGCACATGACTCACTTGCCCTCTAAACCCACTCAATGGGATTTGGGCTGTTTGGCTAAACTGGGTTAAGGTTTCACCATTAGCCAGTACTAATTGTTTGTGCTGGCCTATTGGGCTGGTGTTTGATTCTGTATATAACACCCAGCCATTGTCAGAATGGGTGATGTTGTCAATTTTACAATGAAATTTAATGGTGATGTTACTTAAGGTTGACGCTAGCTCAAGAGATGCCTTGGCAAACTCATGAGGGCATATCCAGCCACCTAATGGATAGAATAAGCCGTCTTGGTTAATTTCAACCCCAGCAATTTGACTGGCCTGCAATGCCGATACGGGTAGGGCGATGTCACTTGGCCATGCCTGACCTTCGATGATTTTAGCAAGCCTTGCTGTCGTTCGCTCATCAAAGCCTGTGTGTAACACCCCACAGAAGTCATGACTTGGTGTAAAACCTTGGCTAATGAGGCGTTGAACGCGTTGGCGGCTATACAAAAAAGCCTGCTGGTAAAATCGGCTGAGAGCATTATTTTCTGGGGTTAATAATGGATAAATGGCTCCTTGGCGGTTTCCTGAAGCCCCCTGTGCCAGCATGTTATCTTGACAATAAAGTACAACATTTCTGCCTCTTTCAGCTAGCGATAGGGCAAGTGATGCACTGGCAATCCCACCACCGATAATACCAATGGTGTCAGCAATGAGTGGCGGGGTTAATGAGCCTTGATAAGCAAAATTTGCTTGCTGTTGATTTCTAAGCGCCAGGCGCTCCTGACATGCTATGACATCAACCTCATTTGAAAGGGGCTGGTGTTGATCTAATAACTGAAATCCACAGTGTTTGATGATAGCTTTTAACTCGTTAGCTAAAGGCTCTATCGCGTGTTGGTCAATATCATAAATACTCAACGCAGCATTATCATTGCTAAGTCTACCTAGTTGCCATATTGCTGCCGATGAGTAAAAGTGATCCCTGACTGTCGGCAGCAACGTACTACTGGCGACAAACCAATGTTGAACAGTTTGGCGATGGTTCGCGATGGCGTTTAACTGTTCAATCGGCGAGCCAAAATAGCAGTCAATGGTAACGTTGCTTAGTAGGTTTAGCCGCTGGCAACCTTCTATTGGCGCAATCGCAATGTCTTTAATCAACGGGGTTAACGTTTGTGTTAGCGTGGTCACAAAATGGGTAAATTCCATTTGTTGTGCCTGAATGTGTCCCGTTAATAAACTGATGTGTAATCGTGGCGAGGGTAATGTTGAGCCACTTTGAGTCACTTGAGTAAATGCATCGATTAAATCATGTAGGTTTTCAGGTTGCATTAATCCAATGTGGCCAATATGGACTAAGTCATGGGTTGCCGCCTCTTCTCCTGTCAGAATAAGCTGCTGGAGGTATTGTTTATAATGATTTACGATGAATAAATTAGTGCTTTTACTCAAAAAATTTTACTCAAACAGGAATAATTGGCATTATTTTACCTGTGTTTATGGAAAGCTGACCACTTAAAAGCACTAAAACAGATATTATTGCCGCAATTAAGTGCCGACATCTACCAAATGGATATCAAATAATGAAAAGAGTCGTGATCACCGGTCTAGGTGTAGTTTCAAGTATCGGTAACAACAAGCAAGAAGTTCTAGATTCACTTAAAGCTGGCCGTAGTGGTATTACCCATTCGGATCAGTTTGAAGAAATGCAGTTACGTAGCCACGTTTGGGGTGATATCAAAATCAACCCAGCAGATCACATTGACCGTAAAGCGTTACGCTTCATGGGTGATGCGGCGGCTTATGCTTATATCGCCATGCAAGAAGCGATAACCGATGCTAACTTAACCGAAGAGCAGTACTCAGATTTTCGTGTTGGTTTGGTAGTGGGCACTGGTGGTGCGTCATCTTCTAATCAGGTACAAGCTGCTGATACGTTACGTGAAAAAGGCGTAAAGCGTGTTGGTCCTTACATTGTGCCACGTATTATGGCCAGTACAGCCAGTGCTTGTTTAGCAACGCCGTTTAAAATTAAAGGTGTTAACTACTCAATTAGTTCTGCATGTGCTACATCAGCACATTGTATCGGACATGCTGTTGAGCTTATTCAAATGGGTAAGCAAGATATGGTATTTGCCGGTGGCGCTGAAGAGGTTGATTGGACACTCACCATGGGCTTTGATGCGATGGGCGCGTTATCAACTAAGTACAATGATAATCCGACAAAAGCGTCTCGTACCTATGATGCTGACCGTGATGGCTTTGTTATATCTGGCGGCGGCGGAATAGTTGTTGTTGAAGAGTTAGAACACGCTTTAGCGCGTGGGGCAAAGATTTATGCTGAAGTAGTCGGCTATGGCGCATCTTCTGATGGTTATGACATGGTTGCGCCATCGGGTGAAGGCGCTGTTCGTTGTATGCAAATGGCGTTAGCCGATGTTGATACTCCAATTGATTACGTGAATTCACACGGTACCTCAACACCTGTTGGTGACGTGCGTGAACTCGAAGCTTTGCGGGCAGTGTTTAAAGACAATATTCCGCCTGTAGCGTCAACTAAGTCGCTTACAGGACATGCTCTAGGCGCCGCGGGTGTTCATGAAGCGATTTATAGTATGTTAATGATGGAAAATAGTTTTATTGCGCCAAGCATCAACATCGACAACCTTGATGAACAAGCTAAAGATATTCCTGTTGTGCGTGAGCTACGTCAAACAGAGTTAACCACCATAATGAGCAATAGCTTTGGTTTTGGTGGTACAAACGCAACATTAATTCTTCGTAAATATAAGTAATTATTGATTTAGTTTGTTGCTGAAGACCCAATAAAAAACCAGTCTAACGACTGGTTTTTTATTGGGATTAATTTAACAAAATAACTTTCAAATTTATTTTGTTAGCATGATGACTATTGCATCATAGGCCCAAAGCCTAAGCTCCATAAAATAACACTAGAAGCCATTAAAGCAACTAACAACACTAATCCTGCCGTGACTACTGAGCTAGCATAAATGAAGCCTTTTTCTTCAGGAATATTCATGATGATAGGTACGCCAGCATAAAGTAAATACACTGAGTAAGCTAAGCCGACTAAACCAACGACCATGATAAACCACAAGACTGGATACAGCGCCGCAAACCCCACCATGAATAATGGTGTTGCTGTATACGCTGCTAATTCTACAGCTTGAGTATATGTTGGGCTAGCATCAAAGGTTTTACCCATCCAATAAGCCAGATAAGCTAATGCCATCACGCCAGCAATTAAACCGAAGTACATGCCAACTGACATAAACATTGCACTTTCACTGGTTAAAAATAACGGTTCGCCAGCGCCTGGATTCCAGCCGATGTGCGCTGTTGCAAAATATGAACAAATAGCAGGTATGAGGGCAATTAGCAGTACATGACTTAAGCTACTTTTTAATGCCTCATGGTTTTTTTCAATCGTTTGCCACTCTTGTTTAGGATGGGTGTATAGCCCCATTAAGTGATTTAGTATCATTATTGTTATCCTTGTTTAGCACATTACTACAAGTTCGCCAAACTACAGACGAACTGACTACAGCTCTTTACAATCGCCTTAATCAGTCCAACACATACTTAGCGCTACAAAATTGAGTAGTAAACTTGCTAAGTAATGACCTCATTCCCAATTTGAAGTCTATCCACTTAAGGTGATTGATGCGCTTGTTAATGTTTAGTTAAATTTAACTGCGCCTAGACTATTTATTGAACATAAAAAGCGTTTCGTCAAGCGGTATTGTGTTTTTGTCTTCAGAAAAAACCACCGGATAGGTAATATGTCAGCCTAGATTGAAAAGGATAATCTCACTCATGCAGCAATTACTTGCCCCCATAAAAGCGTTTTTAGGTTGTGAAACTCCCGAGTCATGGATACAAGCAGCTAAAAAGCCTGAACAATTAAACGTGTTGCTAATTGATCATTGCAATTGCGAATTAAAAGCCGCGCAAACAGCAATGATGATGATCCGTAAATATGCGATTGATAAAAGTAGTGCTGATATTTTAAAAGCGTGGGCCAAGCCATATGAAGATTTTGTGTATAGTCAAACCCGAGATGCGCAGGCATTTTTAAATCGTGATGTTAAGAAAAACGATATCACTAATGATCTGGCGGCAAGTCATCATTTAGCCATTAGTGCGGATTTACTGAGCAAAATGGTACGACTGATTAAAGAAGAGTTTCATCATTTTGAACAAGTTTTGCAGATAATGACTGATAGAGGTATCGCCTATACCAATATGCGTGCAGGGCAGTATGCCAGACAATTGATAGGTCATGTTCGTACCCATGAACCCTTAACCATCATTGATAAGCTAATTGTTGGGGCATTTATTGAAGCCCGATCATGTGAACGATTTGCCAAGTTGGCACCGCATTTAGACCCTGAGTTAACCAAGTTTTATACGTCTTTATTACGTTCAGAAGCACGCCACTATCAAGATTACCTCTCTTTGGCTGAAGAGGTGGCTGGTGGCGATATCAGTGAACGTATCGATTTTTTTAGAATAAAAGAAGCTGAGTTAATCCTTGCTGAAGATAATGATTTTCGATTTCACAGTGGTATGCCTACTGTGGAGGTATTACTGCATAAAACCACGAAGTGATCTTTAGCTGGATGTGATGACAAGGATTAGCGTTTTGATGTGAGCAACCTTAATCTATTAAGCGAGAGCGAGGGTGAGTATGGATGGGCAATGTGGGCTCATTTAAGCCATCTTGCTTGGCGAGACGTCAAAGGGCAATTGCAGCAAATGACAACCATCAGGGTTTACCATTAGCACGCTACCTTGTGTATACCAATCACCGACGACCACTCTTTGTCGCCCATTAGGTAATGGATGAATAGCTGGACGATGAGTGTGTCCGTGGATCATTAACGAACAAGCCGTTTGTGCCAAAAGATTATCTACAGCACCAGGTTCGACGTCCATAATCTGATATTGCTTTTGTTTATTACCAAGCTGGCTTTTTTGCCTGATTTTAGCGGCAATGTTTAAGCGAGTTTGCTTAGGCAGATGGCAGTATATCCAGCGAATAACAGGGATGCTTCTAAAGCGTCTAAATCGTTGGTAAGCAATATCTAAAGTACACAAGGTGTCGCCGTGGAGTATTACGGTGGATTTCCCATATAATTGGGTAATAAAAATATCAGGTAATAAAGTCATACCCGCTTGATTGCAATATGATTTTCCTAACATGAAATCACGATTTCCCTGTGTAAAAAACACGGGTATCTGCTTAGCTACACAGGCTAAAGCAGTGGCAATTTCTTGGGTAAAAGGCTCTGCAATATCATCACCCATCCAGACTTCAAACAAGTCGCCAATAATGTAAAGGGCTTCTACATTATTTAAACCTTGCTGTAAAAACTGCAAGAATGCCTGGGTGATGTCGGGGCGATCGGCACTTAAGTGCAAATCACCCACAAAAGCAGTCTGCATTACTTAACAGATACGCTTTGAATGATAATGGCTTCTAATGGCACATCTTGATGCATGCCACGGTTGCCGGTAGCAACGCCTTTGATTTTTTCTACAACATCCATACCTTCTACCACTTCACCAAATACACAGTAACCCCAACCTTGGCTGGTTTCTGATTTGAAATCTAAAAAGGTATTATCGTTTACGTTAATGAAAAACTGCGCTGTTGCTGAATGCGGATCAGAAGTACGTGCCATAGCAACAGTACCTTTGCGGTTAGATAAACCGTTGTTTGCTTCATTTTTGATCGCTTCATTACAACGCTTTTGACCCATATCTTCAGTAAAACCACCGCCTTGAAGCATGAAACCATCAATCACACGGTGAAAAATAGTGCCATCAAAAAAGCCATCTTCAACGTACTTCATAAAGTTAGCTGCTGTGATAGGCGCTTTTTCAGCATCTAATTGAAAAGTAATGTCGCCCAAGTTGGTATGTAAAGTAATCATGTTTTCTCACCTAGATAAAATAATTTGCGCGATTCTAACTTATCTTGATTGACTCATAAAGTGCAGTGTTCAAAACCGTGTGCAACATGATAGACTCAGTGCAAACAATATTCCCACTAAACTGGTATACAAGAGAACTTCGATGTTAAAGATCTACAACAGTATAAGCCGTGAAAAACAAGAGTTTAAACCGATTAACCCAGGTAAAATTGGGATGTATGTGTGTGGCGTAACCATTTATGATTTATGCCATATCGGTCATGGCCGTACTTTCGTATCTTTTGACATGATAGTGCGCTATCTACGTTACATTGGTTATGAAGTTAATTTTCAACGTAATATTACCGACGTTGACGACAAAATTATTAAACGAGCTAACGAAAATAACGAGTCTTGCGATGCGTTAACAGAGCGTTTAACCGCTGAAATGCACAAAGATTTTGATGCGCTGAATATGGTTCGCCCTGACTTTGAACCTAAAGCAACCCTGCATATGCCAGAGATTATTGATATGGTGCAGCGTTTATTAGATCGAGGTCATGCCTACGTTGCCCCTGATGGTGATGTACTTTTTAGCGTGGCTTCATATAAAGATTACGGCCGTTTATCAGGACAAAACTTAGATCAACTTCAAGCCGGTGCCCGTGTTGAGGTGGATCAAGGCAAACAAAATCCTATGGATTTTGTGTTATGGAAAATGTCTAAACCAGGTGAGCCTACTTGGGAGTCACCTTGGGGTCCTGGCCGTCCTGGCTGGCACATTGAATGTTCTGCAATGAACAGCAAGCATTTAGGAATTCATTTTGACATTCATGGTGGTGGCAGCGATTTACAATTCCCGCACCATGAAAACGAAATTGCTCAGTCTTGTTGTGCCCATGACACGCCTTATGTGAATTATTGGATGCATTCGGGCATGGTGATGGTTGACCGTGAAAAGATGTCTAAGTCTTTAGGTAACTTTTTCACTATTCGTGATGTTCTGGAGCATTATGATCCAGAAACCGTGCGTTATTTCTTGTTGTCAGGCCATTATCGTAGTCAGCTAAATTATTCTGAAGATAATTTAAAACAAGCTCGTGCGGCATTAGAGCGTTTATATACCGCGCTAAAGGATTTAGACTTAACCGTTGAGGCTGCACCAGCCACCGAGTATATCGCTAAATTTAAAACGGCTATGGATGATGACTTCAATACTCCTGAAGCATACTCTGTACTATTTGACATGGTGCGTGAAATCAATCGTCTTAAGTTAACAGATATGGCGGCAGCGTCTGCACTAGGTGTTAGCTTGCAGCAACTGACATCTGTATTAGGTATCGTTAGTCAAACACCAGAGGCTTTCTTCAAAGGTGAGGGGAGCGATGATGAAGTGGCTGAAATTGAAGCTTTGATTGTTGAACGTAACCGCGCCCGTATAGAGAAAGATTGGCCAGCAGCGGACGTTGCACGCGATCGTTTAAACGAACTCGGCGTTGTGTTAGAAGATGGCCCAACAGGTACTACGTGGCGTAAAAAGTAATATTGACGTCGCCTTTCAACTCAAAAGCCTGCTCATTTAAGCAGGCTTTTTTGTGGCGACAATTTGCTCATTTTGAACAAATGCATCTAAGCAATCTAAACCACAACGGTTTTGGTGTTGCCAAAAGGTGTGCAATAAACGGCTTCTGTTAAATGCTTGATAAGAATGCACAGCTTCTCGTTTCGTTACAGTATGGCGTTTTTGTGCAAATTCAATCAAATATTCCTGCAACTCTACAAAGTTGAACAAGTCGATGCCGGCTTTAGGTAATTCAGCCACATAGGAGTATTCACAGCGACATTCTGCTTGATAGTGTGTTTTATCAAATAAGAAAAAAGCGATATCACATGGGTATTGCAAGGCATCAATATAGATAGATGAATAGTCAGTGATTAATAAATCAATTTTTTCAAGAATGCCGTAAATATCATCCCAAAAAGTGATATTTATAATATGCGGATATTGGCTCATCTCAGTTGCAAGGTGCGCTTCATTTGGATGCAACCTTAACAACAAACATTGATTCGACTTTTGTAATTGTGACGACAAACGTTCAAAGTCGATGGCTTGAGTATAAATGTTGGTCGCCGAATCTAAATGACTGTCGCGCCATGATGGCGCATATAAGATCACTTGCTGTGTATTTATGGGTAACTGAAGTTGCAACCAATCTTCACTTTTATAACGTTGATAGTAATCGGTGCGAGGATTTCCACAGGTTAACAACTGCTCATCGTTAATTCTAAAGCCGCTGCAAAACAGTTTTTTAACCATATCACTAGGCGCTACCATTAAGTTTGGGCGCACATATTGTTGATGGTATTGGGCTTTAGCAATCAACTTTTGCATAATGTTTTGTGGATGATAAACCTGAAAAAGCGGACCATTACTGATATCAAATTCGATTTGTTTTAATGGCGAACCATGCCATAAGTTAATTTTAACCGCGCCTTTTGCTAGGTATTGATTAATATCACCAATATAAGTGTTATACACATAAAACTTAGCGGTAGCGCTATGCCACACACCTAATAGCGACCACCTTAGATAAGCTTCATATCCCTGTGTTTGTAAACGCTTAATTAGCTGTTTATCTGCGGAAATCCAGATGGCGCGGATAGTCTTTTGCTGCTGCCAGTGTAAAAATAAGTATTTACTGTTATCGGCAAATTTATCTTTATAACAGCCCATTACCGCTTTGTGACGTCTAGGGATAAAGTCAGAAAGAGTGTAAATAAGCTGAGTGATAGTTAAGCGTAATAACAGCAAAATAGCATTCATGGCGGTATCCAAGTTAAATAAGTTTACCAAGAATTAAACCGTTTGCGGGCTCAATATCGCGGCACGGGTGTTTGCTAAATTATTTTTAATATCAGTGGTCGATATTTGCTGAGTACGTTCTAAATATAGGACGTTACAAATATCATTCAAGTCATCAAATTTACCTGCCCAATCGTCGCCAATGGCAAATACATCAGCATTGAGGCGAATAATGTCAGTACGTTTTTGCCGCCAATCTGTTTCAGCAATTACCATGTCAACGTATTTACAGGCCTCAACAATTTCAATTCTTTGCTGATAATTAAAGAAGGCTGCTTTGCCTTTTAAGGCATTAAACTCATCGGTTGAAACGCCTACAATTAATCTATCTCCTAAGCTTTTTAACCGTTTAAACAGTCTAACATGGCCAAAATGGAATAAATCGAATGTGCCGTAGGTTATAATGGTTTTCATATCTGTATCCTCAAAGTTTGTCTGGTATGCATTAAGCTAATTGCCATAAACGTTTGACGTAGCCGAGTTGACTTAACTGCTGAAACTCCATCTCAACCAATTCGATTTCTTCTGCTGGGGCGTTCTTATCAAGTAACAGTTGTACCGGCCCAAATACCCCATATTTTGCCTGTTGGTTTAAGGTTGCGCTTGCCCCGAAAATTAATAGATTGCCTTTGGCCACATGCCACAATTGCGGTAACTTGGCTAATATTTGCGAATTGACAGCGATTTCGTATAACTGAATTGTGCGCTGCTGGTTACTACTGGCATTGAAGCGAATAATAGGCTGTTGAGGGGAAGTTGCTTTGGCGACCAGTAAACTTATCAGCATTAAAGGTAAAGCCAGTATCAGCAAAGCAAAACCAATGAATCTATGCACTAATGACGGTTTTTGCTGTTGCTTAACGCCAGTCTGACAAGCAGCAACCAGGCTAGTGTCATCGACTTTTACCCAAGTGCTATGGGTTATATCTATGATGTAATCTTGCGAAATAATTTGATTTTTTACTGTGAGGTTTTTACCCACAAAAGTATTGGGCATGATGATGCTATCATTTAGCTCGCTGTCTTCTATAAAACAGTTTTGGCCAATAACAATTAAGTTTTTGCAACTAACTAAAGGGTGAACGAAACTATTTTCGCCAATGCTGCCATGAACCGTTTTATCGGTAAAACTTGGACATTGGGTTTGTTGGCCAAGATATAAATTAGCTGTTTCCAAACTGTCGATTTTACGGCCTTTAATGGCGAAATCATGTGCATGTTTGATGATATACTTTGTTGCCGCAGCGAAGTTTGCAATGCTGTCTAAATGGAACGTTTTACCATGCAATACTTGGTTGATGCTGCGTTGCTGATTTTGGGGTAACTCAGCAATAGGCCAATTTAAACTAGCCCCATGTGAACGGCCAGCGGGTAGCATTAATAACCCAGGATTTTGGTTATTCATCGATGCTAATACAAACGTGTGTTGTATCTTTGAGGCAAAGTCGACAAAACGTTTAATGCAGGGCGTTCTAATGATATCACCGCGGACCACTAACTGCGTTTGTTGTGGGTCTAACTGCATACGTTGTAGCACTGAATTAACATCTTCTTCAGGCTTACTTAAAAAGTAATCTATGGTTAGGTTCCATTTGGCCCCTGTACCAATATGCGCTTCAATCTCACTTGCTCGGTTGGCAACCACTAACTTCGCATGGGTAATACCTGCACAAGATAAGTCCTCTAACGTATACTCAATTAAGGCTTTATTCACTAAAGGCATTAATGCCGCGCTGTACTGACGGTTTAGCGGTGCTAGCTCTGCGGCTGAACGATTAGCAAAAATAATGGCTTGCATGGTCTGCTCCTAATACGCGCCACGGGCAAATAACACCGCGGGTATAGTTTTAAATAACAATTGAATATCTTTAGTTAGCGATTGTTGGTAGATATAATCAACATCCAACTCGACTTGTTTATCAAAAGGGATATCAGACCTGCCAGATACTTGCCAAATACAAGTTATGCCCGGCTTTACCATCAATCTGCGTCTATCTGACAATTGATATTGGTTCACTTCTGTAGGTAATGCAGGACGCGGGCCAACTAATGACATGTCGCCTTTTAACACGTTCCAAAGTTGTGGTAATTCATCAATAGAGAGCTTGCGGATCCACTTACCAACGTAGGTTATCCTTGGGTCTTTCTTCATTTTAAACAGCACACCACCGCGCATTTCATTCTCAGTTTTCAACTTGGCTAAACGCGCTTCAGCATCGTTAAACATTGAACGAAACTTCCACATAGTAAATGGTTGGTTATCTTGCCCCGCGCGGGTTTGACTGAAAAATATCGCACCTTTTGATTCGAAACGAATGGCCAATGCTGTAAGTAAAAATAGTGGTGAAAGTAATATCAGCAGTACACTTGAACCAAATATATCAAGCAGCCTTTTGGCGATTTGATTGAGTTTGATTTTAAGAAAAAACCATTGATAGTTTTTATGGTTAACTTGCTGAGCGTGTTTTCCTAGCATTAAGAAGTTTTGCTCTGCTGCAGTGGCAAAATTTGCATTTTGAAAGTTTGCTGATGCATTTTGCAATTCATTTAACTTAGCCGTTGGTTCAGGTTTGCTATGGGATAGTTTCTGCTTGGCTAACTCGAGAAAGACCCGCATTACAAAGAGAGGATTACCCACAATATAGCGGTGCCACATTCTTTTGGGCTCTTGCATTAATCGCCATGTCCATTCCATTCCCATTTGACGAACTGCAACAGGCGCTCTGCTTACTGCATCTGCATAAAAATCAAATAAGCCACCGACACCTATTGCTGCCCCAACATTTAACTTTTCACTGTGCTCGGCAATCCAACGCTCTTGGATTGGTGCGCCCATAGCAACCAGTAATATTTGTGCACCAGAAGAATTGATTTTACCAATCACTTCATCGGTTTGCTGTTCAGAAAAATAGCCATCATGGGAGCCACAAATGCGTAGCTTAGGAAAGCGTTGTTGCATTTTTTCTGCGGCTTTATTGGCAATATTAGGTTTTGCACCCAACATAAATATGCCCACACCTTGTTCGGCAGCCCGTTGGCATAAGAGGGGAAACATATCAGTACCGTTTACGTTATCTTTTAAAGCAATGCGGTGGAATTTGCAGGCCAAACGTAAACCACTCCCGTCAGCAAATACGTTTTTGTTTTGATTGAGTATTTGTCGATATTGCTCATTTTTATGAGCGATATTCATACAGTCGGCATTTACAAATGCATAGCTGTCACACTCAGGCGTTTTAGCACTGTTAATGACATTGTTGATAGCATCACTCATGGTGATATTGCTAATAGTGACTCTGAATAATTGAAACTGCTTTTGAGTTGAACAGATCACATTGGAGGACAAACTATACCCTAACAGACAGCGCAGTGTTGCTAGCAGGTAACATACTACTGAAGTGTTAAGTTTTGGGTTAATAACATATTGATCGTAGGCTATGCCCATTCGGGCATGCATTTGCTTAAAGGACATTAAACCAGGACGTATCAAATATTCGTGGTAGGGTAAAACCGCATATTGATATTGGCCTCCAACTAATCCTAGTTCACCTTTGATGACATTCAGTAACCCCAGTGGCGTGGAGAAATTTGAGTCAGAAAACTGTAACAATGCAATGGGTTTACTCTGACCACTGTGAATATAGAGAGTCTCAAAGACTTGTCCTGAAGTCACTTTTAGGTGAATTGCTTTAAGTATCAGTATCGGGCTTATCAATACTAATATCATCGAGCTCAAAAGCGTCTCGATCATTCTGACTGATACAGAGACTTGTTTTATATGAATTCGCATAAGTTACCTCGATATATTGTTTAATCCCATCAGGGATTATTTGTTATACATCTAGCAATGCTTAAACTGTGCCATATTTTAAGTTGTTGATTTTTTTTTGGTTTTTACAGTGTTTTTTGTTGATGGGCGATATCCTGTTTGCAGTTTGCAAGGCAGCATGCAAACAGGTTTTACGCAAAGAGAGAAAGGGGATGAGTGAATTATAAAAAGATAGATGACACGCCATCACGGCTAATTTTATATTTTTGGATACTGCCAATAGCTTTTTGACCTAAACATTCTAGCCAATGATAAGCAAAAGCGGGTAATAACCATTGCATATATGCTGCACTGACAGTGCTAATCGTTCTGCCCATTTCGTCTTTTAAGATTTTAGGTGAGGTGGTTAAGGCTTGTGTTGCTAATTTAGCGGCCATTTTACCATCTTTCATTCTAATAGCCTGGCGTGCTAAATATCGTAGTTGATAAGCCCTGGCATCATTTTCATGACGTTTTAACAGCTTAGGAGCAAAGTAACGCGCTTTACTGATCATTTGTTCCCATGAGGCTAACTGTTTTAATAAGTTAGCAGACAATCCGCCATGATTTAAGCGATAGTAAGTTAATGGTTGTGGTAAGCCTTCCATTTTCCACTTTGTTGTTGCCACAATGCGTAACCAACATTCAATATCTTCTGATTGACGAAATTTTTCATCAAAGTAACAAGAGTATAGCTGGTGATGGTGCACGCTTTGATAGCGAATATCATTAAGGGTTTCACGGCGGATCACGGGCGCCGAACCATTACCAACTGGATTACGGCATAACAAATGTGCGGCATCAATATTTGTCAGTTGTGGCATCTGATAAAAATCTAATAACTTGCCGTCATAGCTCATAAAGCTAGAACGAGAAAAGCTGATCCCGACGTTGGGGTTGGCATCAAGATGCGCACAATGACGTTGCAGTTTTTCTGCATGCCACATATCGTCAGAATCTAAAAATGCCACGTATTTACCCAGTGCATGACGGATCCCGGTGTTACGCGCAGCAGCCAGTCCTTTGTTTTCTACATGGTTAATAATCCTCACGCGGCTATCATGGAATTGCTGGCAGATTTTCAAGCTGTTATCGGTTGCACAATCATTGACAATAATCAGCTCAAAATCAGTAAAGGTTTGTGCTAACACAGACTCGATGGCTTTTTTTACAAACATTTGCACGTTATATACGGGCATAACAACAGTAATTTTAGGGGTCATAGTGATTCTCCTATGGAGGTAAGTTGTTGATTGTTTTTAAATACTTTTTGGTAGCTGTAGATACAAATGAGTGGCAAGGTGATGAAGTAACTCACCATTACGGATTGTGCCACTGTGATTAAACTGAACTGGCAAGCAATGCCGATAACCACCGCCAGGCAAATTGTGAGTAATAGATTAATTTTGAGGTTGGTTTGGCTTAAACCGTTTGCTAGTAGCAATTGGCTAGCAGCTTCGCCTAGTGGTCTGACTAAGCCACTTAGGCATAAAAACAGGAAAACATTTATGGCATCGGTTGATAACCATTTATCTCCGTAAACCAGTGGAACATACCAATCAGAAAGTACGCTTTGCATTAAAATAACCGGTACAGTGATTGCCATAATCGCAGCGATACTACTGAGGTATTTTGCAGATAAATCTTCAACGGTATTTCGATGGCAAAGGTGGCTATAAAATGCGGTTCCGAAACTTTGAATTAACCCAAGGCTTATCCCCAAGCTAATATTGTAAGCAAAAAAGTACACTCCTAATGCCTCCACACCCATGAAGTAACCAACTAATAAATAATCAATATTTTGTCTTAGAGTGTTAGTCAAATCGCTTAAACTAACGGGAATGCCAAAGTGTAACAGTGTGATAACCTGAGCATATTTAATGCCAGTTTCAGATTGCATTTTTGGCAAAGGGTTGTGGTAACGATGAATTGCAATCCACACAAAGATAACCAGTACTTTGGGTAAAATGATTGCCCAAATTTCAAACCCAGCCAGTGCCAGAATTGCGGTTAGTGCAGCATCAATAAAGGTTTGCCAAAGATTTGCTCTACCGACAATACGCATTTTGTTGTTTCGTAAATTTATGGTGGCATATTGCATCCCCATAGGTAGCAATAAAAAGCTCATTGCCATTACCGCAATGGGTAAAATTAACGACGTGTCATGGTAGTAACGGGCAATGGGATAACTGGCCAAAAGCATCATCAAGCATGCTAACAAACACACTCCCCAGTTCACCCAATTAGCACTGCTTAAATGGTCGGTGAATTGTTCATCATCCATGCGAATCAATGCAGCGGAGGTAATTCTACGGGTAGCGGTACAAATTAATTCGAACAGCGTGAGTACAATTGCAGCTTGACCAAACATTTCTGGCATTAGCAATCTGGCCAGTACAATGCTGGAAAGTAGACGAATAATCCGTCCACTAAATTGAGCTGAACCTAACCACATCATGCTTTTTCCTAATCCAGTAAATCCTGATTGAATTAGCATCATGGTCTTATTTAAAAATCTATTATGCGGTTTTTTCATATTCATCCTAGCGTAAGTCATTCGCTTTATACGCTAGGGTTACATGAATCGTGCCAAAGTTTAAGTGTTTGTAAATAAATGGTTTATTTGTTTTTTATTTGGGTTTTAACAATGGTTTTGCAGAATGCAAAGGCATATTGCAATGTTAAGGAACAGGTTAGGTTTGTGATAACAAAGATGAATGCTGCTGGGGAACCGTGAAGCGAGTGGTAAGGTTTTTAGGTGTTTAGCAACGGCGAATTAATGCGCTTACAACATGATGCACATCGCGGCAGGTAACAAGCTTGAATCACCTTTTTGATATGTATTCTTTGCCTGCCTCTGCTGGCATGGCGTCATGGTCTGCAATTAAAGACTTACCCAAAATGATTAATCCTGGCCAAAATAAGTAAGCTAAGATTTCGAGGTTTTCGCCAAAGGTATACAACATCAGTAGCATTAGTATCGCCATGCCGACTTTAGCTAAAGGGCGGGTAAATATGTTGATCATCAATACAATGAAAGTCACTAGCATTGGCACTGCTAATGCAATTGCCCCAACTAAGCCTTTTACGAATAACAATCCATACCATGTATGATGTGACCCTATCGGCATATATTCGACCATGTGTGGGCCTCGCTCAACAATGCCATGGCCAAATAATACCGCCTCATTCCACCAGCGCTCAACGGCAATATCTGCTAAGGCTTGTCTAACTCTAGTGGAATCCGCCCTAGCTGATTTTACTGCGGCTATACTCATGGATATTTTATTAAGAATTGACTCTCCGACAAACCCTGTGGCTAGAATAACAGGGCACAGAATGAAATAAAGTATTGGCGAACGTACAAATTGAAGCATAGAAAAATAGCCAAATAAGGCCAGATAACAAATTAATGCTAAGCGTGATTGCGACATTAATACCATCAACAAACTGCCGAACACTCCCCAACGTTTCCACTGTGATGAAGACTCTTGTAAAGCAAAGATGAAATATAAGTTGCCAAGCATGCCAAGCGCAGGAGCCCAAGGCGTGAATAGTCGCCAGCGAGGAATACCGCTACCAGGGTCTATTTCATATAAGCTTAACGAGAAAAACTCAGGACCTGGTCCACCAATAATACTTAAAGGTGAAACATAAAGGGTACTAGGTAAACGGATCATCCAAGCGAGTACAAATATTGGCAATAATAACACCGTGTGTTTACAGACTTGGCAGCAAGCACGATAAATAATTTGTGGTCTGATATCAAGGCAAGCTACGACAGGGAAAATCGCCAAAAGTGCCCAGCCTTTTGCCCAACCGATAGAAGATTTTATTAACTTTGCTATTCCTAAACCTTGTTCTAAATGGCCCACAATCAATGCCATTAACATCACCCACATGCCAAACAACCATACATAATGGGTCAGACTAATAGTATGTGCTGGTTGGTAAGATATTTTCTTAACCAATAAGCGACAAAACAATATCCAAGCAATTACCGGGGCGACAATATATAACGCCCCCACTATCCAAAATAGATAGCTATAAACTATTGCTTTATAGACGATTATTTCGTCAGCATTTTGCGGAGTAATGGTTTGCGGATCCATAAAATACTCAGTCCTATTAGTGCCATAAATGATGCGCCAAATGCCGCTACCAATAATAACATTGTCGCTAAATTATCTGCTTTTGATGGCAGAGAAGGTGGCGACAATAATTGCAATAATGGATAAGCTGTAAAAATGTCGGCCTTACCTACATCCATTTTTGCCACTGCGGAGGTCATTACCGCCGTCGCTAATTGATGAGCACGGTGTAAGTCTTCTAATTTAGCGGCATCATCGTTTGAAAGCTCTAGGCGGGTTTCCCATTGTACAATTTGACTATCCAAGGTATTCAACTCTTCATTAATACCGGTATAAGTGGCTCTTAACTGAATGAGTTGCTCCATTAAGTCGGCACGACCATCAATGTCATCTAATAATAGCTTGTTAATCAATGTGCGGTCAGCTTTGCCTTTTTGATTCGACACTAAAGTCGCAATTCGTTCTGATAGGGCATTTTGCAACTTTGACTCTTCGGCATTTAGGCTGGTTATTTGTGGATGATTATTGCCAAAGTGTGCTGATAGCTCGTGTAACTTACCCAAGATTTCATTATGAGATGTGAGCAATTGTTGAAAGAATTTATCATTATGCAATTTTAATAAATCAGCGGCTTCATCGGCTGTGGTACCTAAATGCAGCATTAATGATTTCTCTTCAGCTTCAATGCCTTTCAATTTTGAAATCATATTCACGCGGTTATGACGAAGGCGTTCGATGGTTAGCGCTAACTCTTTAAATTGATCTAGCGAGACTAAGCCTCGTTCAGATTGAAATGCTAAAATAGCGTCTTGAGATAGCTTCACTTTTTGATTGTATCCCGCTAAACCTTGGATTATCCCGCTTTCTCTTAAATTGACCTCATCGGCACGTAAGTCGTTTAACAAGTTTTGTAATGATTGATAAAGCGCCCAAGCTTTGTCTTGTGCTTCTTTTGCAGAACTGCCTTTGATACTAAACTCCATCAAGCCAGTTTGACTAGGCAGTTTCAGCTTTGGTTTGCCAAGCTGGGCTACTGGCATTTCTAAACTTGTTGCTGCAGAGGTTATTAATAAGTCGCTGTCTGCTATTGCTTTGTAGTTTTCTCTAGGGTCAATCGCCGAGCTTAAATATGGTGAACTTGATGAGCTGGTGGCTTGACCTAGACTGTCCAAACTAACCAATGCACCTGCGCCATTACCAGGTAAAATTAAGGTCCATTTAGATACGTAAGACGTTGGTTTTATTGCCATCAATAAAAAAGCACTTGCCCAAATAATCAGTAAACTGACGAGTGCGGTTTTAAAATATAACTTTTTGCGCGCATTAGGCGTCAGTTTGCTACCTTCTAACGCTGCACGTTTAATCCAAAACAAATAAGCTAATTCACTGAGGCTATTATCTTTTGAATCATTGATTTGATAATCCGCTTCATTAGATGATTTTTTTGAGACATTTTTAATTGGTTCAGCATAAGGAACACTGATCTTTTCATACTCTAAAATGTCTCTTTCAATGACGTTATCCATATGAGTCTCCTTTATAACCAGCCGATAAGGCTTGAAGGAATAAGTACTTCGGTAACGCTGCGCGCAATTTCACGGAAGTTAGTCATGCGAGAGTCATAACAGGCTAGTCCGTCACCTGGTAACAATACCGGATTCATATTGTTAGACCAGGGTTGCTGAATAAGCCCGTCAATAGAGCGTTCTACTACATCTACCTGATTAGAAAGTGGGTTTTTGGTGATAAGTAAAATGTAACGACCAGCATTAGTTGATTGTGCGCCACCGACACAGTTAGCGGCAATGGCTCCATTTAATAGACGTGTTCCATAAGGAAAACGTGTGGCTTCACGGTCTACAGCCGATTGGCTATTTGAGCTTGCAGGTTGAGTAAGGTTTGAAATATACACTCGAATACCGGGGGCTGTAATTGGTGATGGTCTTGCTAATTCATCATCAAACTGATTACTGCTCGGTACATGGATTTTGTCACCACTCATTAAGGTGAATTCCTGAATAGCTTCGCCAGTTAATACACCGCTCAAATTAAGGCTGAAAATTTGGTTATCACGAATGACATTGACTGCGGTTAAGTCTGCATCAGGGCGAATGCCTCCGGATGAGCGAAGCGCGGCTTCAATACTACGTTCAGTCGCTTGGTCGCCGGCATAGTTACTGCCATCGTCTTTCATTTCAATCGGGAGTTTCTTGTTAATCATATGTTGACCAGGTTCAAATACTGCACCTGAAGTCATAATATTAATGGGCGCCCAACTGATTGGCACAATGCTAATGCGGATAGCATGTGGCTTCATTAAGTTTTCAGTAATCAGTTGATTTTTTATCGCCAGATTAAGTTGCGCTAAAGTCAGATCCTTGGCAACAATAGCCTGCATATAAGGTAAATAGATATTACCGTCGGCATCAATTTCAACGGCTTTGCTGAAATCCTCACCATTTAATATGTTGATATCTAATTTATCGCCAACAGACAGTTTAAGTTGGGCATTTTTCCATTGAGTCGCTTGTAAACTCGGGTCTAAATGGCCAATTTTAAAACTGTCTTTGGTAATCACTGGGTTGTTGGCATCGTTCATGGTTACATGATCTGCAAGTGTAAATGCAGGGTTACTGGGTCTTTGAGCACTAATTTGGCGGTCATAGGGCATAGTTTGACCAAAATAATGACATTCTGTCAGAGTATCCATTTGACAAATATCTTTGCTAGCAGGTGCATTCGGGGTAACACAACCAGTTAAGCTAGTGCTGAAAATACCGATAAGTACCGCGAGTTTAGTGTTTGTCATAATGTTGCTCCTTAGAATGAATCGATTAAGATAACTGCGAGTTAACTAGCAATATCTTCGATGTTCTCGCTATAGCTTAGGCTGTCTAATGCTTGTTCTTCTGATTCATAAATGTCCAAGATATGGTGTAACCGAGTGAGTTCGATTAATGCTCTAACACTCGATTTAGGGTTGAGTAAAACAATATTACCTTGGTAGCTCATTGCTTGTTTTCGGGCTGAAATTAGCACCGATAAACCACTTGAATCGATATACTCCAGGTTGCTCATATCAATGACTAAACGGGTATGACCTTGATTGATATAATCTAGCATCGCGGCGCGGTATGTGGGTGTTTGTGCCATAACCATTTTTCCTGGTAGACGCACTACACTGACATGTTTTTCTGCTTGTAATTCGAAGTTCATAATGTCACCTCATTTTGTGGTTTAATTGTCGAGTCAGACATGGGTTGTTTTAGGTTTAGTTGCTTGGGTATAAAACAACCTATCTTGTACGTGTAATGTTTTGCAGTAAGCGTGCCAATGTTTAACTTTTTGTTTTTAATGTATATTTTTGTTATTTGTTATGGTTTTAGTTCATTTTTTGCAAATTGAACGTGAAAATTAGCAATATGCAACAGATTGCATATACCTCTTTCTAGGCATAAAAAATCGATAGTTGGCAATGGATAAAAAATCAGAACACCAAAATAATTAAATGATTGTGAGCACTTAACATCTGGTTTGTGCAGTTGGCACTGACATCATTGTTGGTTTAAACATCTTTAATTAGTCTGATCCCCATACTGTTAAAGTCAGCACTTTTAGCCAGGTGGTTTAATGACGGGGTTGTGTACGCTATATCTGCATTGAGGAGATTTAATCCGTTTGGGAAGGCTAAATACTGCAGCGTATAAGAGGAAACTGTGCATTTGTAGCTTTGGAATAGGAATGTGCGGCTTTAGTGCCTGTTTTTTTACCATTATCTTATTAAGTCATCCCAAGCCATATTGGTTGCAGTGTGGATCAATAAATCGGTTAAAGTGACCTTATTCAAGTGTAAATAATTAGACTCTATCGGCTGTGATTAATAAAATGGCCAGAGTAACCAAACTTGGAAGGTAAAACATGTTACGTAAATCTGTATTCGGATGCCTAGTGCTATTATCGCTTAGTGCCTGTAGTGCCTCTACATCTGACAGCTATGAAGATGAGGACATTAATGTTGAGGTTCAAGTGCCTGCTGAGGCGGTTGATCCTATGATGGAGAATAACGAACGGCTGATTAGAGAGAGCCAAGAAGATGTGTGGCAAAAAAGGATTAAGTAACCATCACATCAGGTTAAGCTAAATCAAGTATTGCCGTTTCTATAACGTGTAAATGAGTAATAGCATCAAGATGGGGTTACACGCGTTAATGAATGTGAACGTTGATACCGATAATGCTTAGCCTGGAAGGTATTTATGTTTGATTTGGTTACTTGGGATTGAACACGACTCGTCATCAACTAGGCTGTGCTATACGCCAACCTAGGGTCTGTTGATCTTTCAAGGTTGTTTTTGCAGCGAATTGTTGGCCTTTACTCACATATATAACTGCGCGGCAGAGACTTTGAGCTGTAGTTATTCTACATAAAAAGTCGATAACGCAGTAAAAATGGCCAACAAACGCTGCCCGGAGGGTTCGGCTAAAAACGTTTTACTCTTTGTTGAATGAACTTTTTGAGAACAAAGAGTGCTTAGATGACTAGGTATCAATCCATTCGCCTCGATTAAAATGTTTTTAACTCGAACAAAATTTAACCAGCAAAGTTCAACAGACCCTAGTTAATGTTTAACAGGAATGTTATTTCTTTAATGCCTTAACAAGCTCATTCTTAAATGACTACCTAATACCGTGGGTTGGTTTAAAACTTGATCCATCCAGTTATACATAATCCATAAACCTCTGCCATTCTCGGTATTAATATCAGGGCAGTCCGTTGGTGTTGGCAATGAGTGATATTCTGCAGTATCCAGTAAGTCGACGATAATTCGGTCGGCATTGCAATGCATCAATAAGGTAATATTTGCAGCATTGCACTGGGTATGTTGCAAGATATTGTTAACCCCCTCTAAAGTGCAAGTGATGACCTTAAATCTTTGTCGGTCATTTATTGCGTTATTCAGCATAAATTGATCTAACTCAACACAGAATTGTTGTTGCTCGATAACTTGATGATTTAAATTTAGTTGTAAGCTATTCATGTTTTGCTCCTTATGCCACAGTTAATGGCGAGGGTATTAATTGAGCTAATAGTTCATTGCTCAACTTTTTAGGTGTATTTTGATATTGCTCGGTATTATCCGCTTTATCCAAACTGCTAGTCAGCGTGTGATTCGAAAACAGCATAATCGACATATCATCTTGACCATCGCCTTGTTTCCAATCGGATAGTGCATGGCGAATATGGTGCATCATCGCATCACCGCTGATAGTGTGTTTTAGCGTACACAGCGCTTTTAACCTTGGTAGTCCAAACATTCCATGAGTAGGATTATTCATTTCATAAATCCCGTCGGAAAAAATCATTAACTGTTGATCCGCTTTTAGCGTACCTTGCCAATTAACGTATTGAGTATTTTCATCAATTCCCACGGGCAAGCTGGACTGCATATTGATTGAGTCACAATGATTTTGATTGATTAATAGCGGCTGAGGGTGTCCGGCATTACACAGTTCATATTCACCTGTACTGCAATTCATTTTACCAATGATCATGGTGGCAAATTGACCTTGATCACTGGGATCAAAAAATACTCGGTTAATGTATTCCATCAATAGATCTGGGCTCGTGTGCCAATCTGCTCTGTTGGGATTGAGTGCTTGGGCCAAAGTAAAACTTTGCATTGCGGCGCCAGCCCCATGACCTGATACATCAATCAGAAAAAATCCCATCCACTGTTCATTAATTTTAAAACATTGAAATACGTCACCCGCTAACTCAGTAGCTGCTTGAAAGTAATGATTTACTTGCCATTGCTGCTGGGTGAAACGCTTGGCTGGTAACAAAGAGCGTTGAAGTTGCGCAGCTTGTTTTAGTTCTGCTTTCTTTTCAGTGAGTAACTTTGTTGTCTGTGTGAGTGCGTCATTCAGTGCGTTATGCTGTTTACGCATTATTTTTTGGGATTTAATTAATCGCATCGCGGCAATGACACGAGTCGTTAATACTCTAGGATCAAAAGGCTTTGCCAAGTAATCATCAGCCCCCGACTGCAACGCATATACCAGATCTTCGGTTTCATTATTGCCTGTCAGCAGCAAAACATAGGGCGTGTGCTCTTCTGATTTTAAGCGTTTACAAAGCTCGATACCGCTAAGATTCGGCATACGCCAATCACTGACAACCAAATCAACGATTTGTGTTTGACAAATTGCCAGTGCTTCTTGGCCATCCGTTGCCTGATTAAAGGTCATGCTGCAACCTTCAAGTGTGACTTGTTGCAAAATGCTGGCAATAAACAAGCGTTCGCTTGGGGTATCTTCAACAAGCAGAATACTAATATTGTGGGTTGCTTCAGTTAAGTTCATGGGTGACTCCAGTTTTCTGTTATGCCTGCATTTTTGATTTTGCAATAGCAAATAAACCATTCCGTGTTTATACCTAGTTGGTATAGCAATAGTCGTTCCATAATTTAATTTTAATATTAAACATATGGTTAGGTTTGTTATTGCTAAACTGAAGTGAATACATTCTCAAATTGCATCGTGTTCATTGCAAATTGCAACAGTGTCATCCATAGTGATTATGTGGCGTAAAATCAAATGCTTTAATGGATAGTGACTTAAAGGAGCAAGAATTTGTCTTTTAGATTAAAAACAATTTTAGGCATTGCATTGATTGAAGGCGTGCTGCTGCTTTTATTGGTTTATACCAGTGTCAGTTATCTTAAAGAATTGAATCAGACTGAAATAGAGAAGCGTGCTCAGCTCACGGTGAGTTTATTTTCAGTTGCTGCTAAAGAGGCACTAATTGAGATCGATAAATCTAAACTTACTGATTTAGCTAAAGAGCTTAGCCGTCAGCAAGAAATTGATTACTTATACATCTACCATAAACATGATTTGATTGTCTCTATGCATAAAGAGGTTGGTATTCCAAAGTGGAATTTGGCTCGACCTCTGAATGATACCGTGCACGATCATACTTTCAATATTTCTATACCTTTAAGTCATGATAGTCATGGGATTGGTATGATTGAGATGGGGTTTGACCGCTCTAACTTTGACCAATTGCTTATCCAGGCTTCTACTCGATTTTTCTCCATTGCTGGCCTTGAAATATTGCTGGTGGCGTTATTTTCTTGGTTACTGGGTGTTTACTTAACTCGAAATTTATCTCAGTTACAAAAGGCATCTAAATTAATTTTAAATGGCCAAAAAGGGGTTCAAATACCGGTTTCGGGGCATGATGAAATTGCTCAAACCGCTGTGGCTTTTAACCAGATGGTGCTAAATATTGATGCTCGAACCAATGCATTGACGGGGGCGAACATTCGACTTAATACCATTTTAGAATCGGCAGCAGATGGCTTTGTTATTATCGATGTAGATGGCGTGATTACTGAAATAAACCAGTCGGTTATCAGATTATTTGGTTACAGTAGGGACGAGTTGATTGGGCAGAACGTCGCCAAGTTAATGCCGATGCACGAGCGTCATATGCATGATGGTTATATGAAACGTTATTTAGACGGCGGCAAACCGAAAATTATCGGTACTGGACGAGAGCTTAAAGCACAGCATAAAGAGGGTCATCAGTTCCCAGTAGAATTATCGATTTCAAAAATGGTGATTGACGATGAAATATTCTTTCTAGGTTTATTAAAAGATCTTACCGCAATCAAACAAAACCAAGAGGCTGCAGCAAGAACTCAATCGATATTACTTGCTACCCTTGAAGCCAGCCAAGATGCTTTGATCACCATTGATATTACAGGCAGGGTGCAAGAGTTTAATACTGCTGCGGTCACGCTTTTTGGTTTTACTCGTGATGAAGTGATGGGTAAACACTTAGAAGATTTAATAATTCCGCAAGCTTTTCAACAAGCCCATAAAAAAGGTATGGAACATTACCGTAAAACGGCGCAGGGCGCGGTGTTGCATAAACGTGTCGAGGTTCCTGCACATAACAAAGCTGGCGAAGAGTTCCCAATCGAACTGAGGGTTATTCCTATTCAATTAGGTGATGACATTTTATTTACAGCATTCGTGCGTAATATTTCAGAGCAGAAGTCTAAGGAAGAAGAATTACGCTTGGCCAAAGAGCAAGCCGAAGCGGGCAGTAAAGCTAAATCACGCTTTTTGGCGACCATGAGCCATGAAATTCGTTCGCCATTAAACGCGGTGCTAGGCAGTGTTGAGCTTTTACTTGATTCCACATTGCAAAAAGAGCAGCGAATTTACGCGACTACCGCCAAAGAAGCGGGTGATGCGCTATTAAATACCATTAACGATATTCTCGATTTTTCTAAAATTGAAGCGGGACAGATGGTGTTGGAGTCGCGTGAATTTGAACCTGACAAATTAGTGGCCCAAGTACTACAGATTCTGGCAAGCAAAGCGCTTGAAAAAGGCGTTCACCTAGCCAGCTTTATTAATCGCAATGTGCCACAAACACTGGTGGGTGATCCACAAAGGCTGCGTCAAGTTATCCATAACCTGGTGGATAACGCAATTAAATTCTCAAGCTCAGGTTGTATTACGGTTGAAGTTTGGATTCCTGACAGCCATAAGGAACGAGTTGAATTATGTTGTGCCATTACAGATCAAGGTATAGGCATTAGTAAAGATGCCCAAGACAAGTTGTTTGCTGAGTTCTCACAGGTTCATGATACCCACACAACCAACTATAAAGGCAGTGGTTTAGGTTTAGCGATTTGTGCCGAATTAGTCCGAATGATGGACGGCAGCATATCTGTTGAAAGTGAGTTAGGCACAGGAAGTCGCTTTAATGTGTTAGTCACTCTAGATGAAAGCACTGAAAGTAATAGTCATTATGTGCGATTACCTGAACATTCAAGAGTGTTAGTCATTCATCCTGATAAGCTGCTGTGTCAATTAGTTAAAAAGCAGTATGTACAATATGGTGTTGAAACTATTTATATTCACGATGTGACCGAAATATATAAGCTTTCAAATGTCCGTGGCCGATTTGATCTTATTTTACTGGATGATTCTTGCATGATGTCAGTTGATGCGAAGTTACTGAGGGTATTGAATCAGGACGTCTTGTTCCCTCATGGAGTATTAGCAGCTTTGAGTACTGGTGTTAATACGCAAATATCACAATTTTTAAGCGACATGGGAATTGAGCAAGTTGTCAACAAACCCTTAAGCAGAGCCATGCTATTAAATCTAATCAGTGGTGCTACTCAAGAAAGTCATATTGAAATTGAACAAGAGGAAAAGCCGATTTTTCCGCCCAATAGTAAAATTCTATTGGCTGAAGACAGCCCCGCAAATCAAATGGTTGCTGGCACCATGTTGGCTAAGCATGGTGCATTTTTAGATTATGCGAATAATGGCGTCGAAGCGGTTCAAATGGCACTAGCGAATGATTATGACATTATTTTAATGGATATCCGTATGCCAGAAATGGATGGACTAGAAGCCGCCAGTAAAATTTTGCAGCATAAACCTCAACAATTTATTTTGGCGATGACGGCTAACGTATTTAAAGAAGAGCTAGAGGCATGTAGTCAAGTGGGAATGCTCGACTTTATTGGCAAACCTGTGAATGGCAAAATGCTGATTCAGAGTGTCGCCCAGTGGTTACACAAAGCTAAAATACACCAAGAAAATTTAAAGGTATCTCCGAGTGTAAACCATTCTATGGGACTGGAGCTTACACCTGATTTTAAGCGTGATATTAACGATAAAGCAGAAGCAGAAGCAGAAGCAGAAGCAGAAGCAGAAGCAGAAGCAATCAAACCATTAACAAGCGTAGCTCCCGCTGAAAATAGCAATGAGCAAAATACTAATGCGCAATTTGATAATGCACCTTTAATAGATATCAAGGTTATTGGAAGTTTACTCGATGTGATCGGCGAGCCAAGCTTACATAAAATGTTGGATGTTTTTTGCCAAGAAACACAAATGCGCATT
This sequence comes from Shewanella holmiensis, assembly GCF_025370255.1. Taxonomy (GTDB): domain Bacteria; phylum Pseudomonadota; class Gammaproteobacteria; order Enterobacterales; family Shewanellaceae; genus Shewanella; species Shewanella holmiensis. The sequence continues at coordinate 76,909 of NZ_JAMTCD010000015.1, read as the reverse complement.
GATACTTTGCGTCGCATCAATTTAGTGGATGAATTGGCTAAAGTAGAAGATGAAGCGCATACCCTAAAAAGTAGTTCGGGCAGTTTTGGGGCCGCAAGATTGTATGAGGTAGCCAAAGTTTTAGAAGCTGCAGCCAGAAACCAACAGCTGCCGATTGAGCCACTTATTGCGGATACATTGAATATTGCGGAGCAAAGTATCAGTGCACTTAAACAAGCTTATCTTTTGAAAAATAAACCTTAAATATATAAAGGAATATTATGGGATTTCGAGTCATTTTAGTTGAAGACAGCATGTCGCTAGGCGCGTTATATACTGAATACTTGTGCAGCGAAGGAGCCGATGTCACTTTGGTGCAGTTCGGCGCCGATGCAATAAAAGAAATTGACCGACAACCGCCAGATTTACTCATTTTAGATATCAAACTGCCTGATATGTCAGGCATGGATATTCTGTTGCAAGTTCAGCAAAGCCACCCAGAAATAACGGTAATTATGATAACGGCCCATGGCACAATAGATATTGCCGTTGACGCCATGCGCTCTGGAGCGTTTGATTTTCTAGTTAAACCCTTTGACAGTAAGCGTCTAGCCATCACGGTGCGAAATGCGATGAAGCAACGCCAATTGGTTAAGTTAGTCTCTCAATATGAGAACAGTTTACCCAAAGCTAATTACCAAGGATTTATTGGTGAGTCATTGGCAATGCAAACCGTTTATAAAACTATTGATTGTGTGGCAAACAGTAAAGCGTCGGTATTTATATTTGGTGAAAGCGGCACTGGTAAGGAGGTTTGCGCACAAGCGATTCACAATGCTGGCAATCGTAAAAATAAGGCATTTATTGCGTTAAACTGTGCCTCTATTCCTAAGGACCTGATTGAAAGCCAAATATTTGGCCATACCAAAGGGGCATTTACTGGCGCAGTGAGTCAACGTGATGGCGCAGCGAGTCAGGCTGATGGCGGAACATTATTTTTAGATGAAATCTGTGAAATGGATTTAGAACTACAAAGTAAATTGTTGCGCTTTATTCAAACCGGAGTATTTCGCCGAGTAGGTGGCTCAAAAGATGAAAAAGTAGATGTGAGGTTTGTCAGTGCCACTAATAAAGATCCTTGGCAACAAGTGCAAGACGGCTTGTTTAGAGAGGATTTGTATTATCGCTTGCACGTCATTCCCATTGAGTTACCCCCGCTAAATCAACGTGGTAAAGATATTCTGTTAATTGCTAATAAACTGCTCTGGCAATACGCTAAAGAAGAAGGTAAGCCCTTTAAAGGGTTTAATCACGCAGCACAAAAAGTGCTGAGTGAATATCACTGGCCTGGCAATGTTAGGCAGCTACAAAATGTGATCCGGCAAATAGTGGTGCTCAATGATGCAGCTGAAGTTGATATTGATATGCTCCCAGCACGCATTGTGAAGGATGGAAAACTGAGCGTAGCAGCGCCAGCCTCCGCCAATACTCGGGTGATGGAACAAGCTAGCGCATCTTTAACGGCTGCCCATGACACTGTGGCGGATATTCAACATGATCCCAATGCAACGACAGAGCAAGTAATTGAGCCATTGTGGAAAACTGAAAAGCGTACAATAGAAAGTGCTATTGATTTATGTGAAGGGAATATTCCTAAAGCCGCAGCAATGTTAGATATCAGTCCATCGACGATTTATCGTAAAAAACAATCCTGGGATGAAATGGAGCAGGTATAACTAACCTTATTTGTTCAACGATTATCTGTAATAAAAAGCCTGCAATACTTAGCAGGCTTTTTTATTGGTGGCTGTTAGAGGCTTAGCTGTGGTATTGCTCACAGGCATACAGAGTGTTTTCAAGCAAACTGGCAATCGTCATAGGGCCAACGCCACCGGGTACTGGCGTAATGTGTGCCGCATTTTGAGCTGCTACGTCATATTGTACGTCACCAACTAAGCTGCCATTGTCTAAACGGTTAATTCCCACATCGATCACAATCGCACCTGGTTTTATCCATTCTCCAGGAATAAATCCTGGCTTACCTACGGCAACAACAACAAGATCAGCTTGACGTACTTTCTGCTCAAGGTTTTTGGTAAAACGATGACAAGTCGTGGTGGTACATCCAGCTAATAACAATTCTAATGTCATTGGTCGGCCAACAATATTAGATGCGCCAACAACGGTGGCGTCTAAACCATAGGTGTCAATACCCGTAGATTTGATCAGCGTCATAATTCCCATTGGGGTACAAGAGCGTAAAACCGGAATACGCTGTGCTAGGCGACCAACATTATAAGGGTGAAACCCATCAACATCCTTATCAGGACGAATATGCTCAATCACTTTAGAGTCATCAATATGAGCAGGTAAAGGTAACTGTACTAAGATGCCGTCGATGGCAGGATCCTCATTACACTTATCAATTAATGCTAAAAGCTCTGCTTCTGTTGTTGATACATCAAGGTCAAAAGATTGCGATTGAAAACCGACTTCTTCGCAGGCCTTACGCTTACTGCCAACGTAGACTTGAGACGCAGCATCGCAGCCGACTAAGATCACCGCCAGCCCTGGTACCCGGAGTCCAGCTTCTTTACGAGCGTTAACTTTCTGTTTAAGGGTGCTGCGAATAGATTGTGCAATGGCTTTACCGTCAATAATTTGAGCAGTCATGGCTGTAGAGGTTCCTTAGAGTGACGCGGTATAGATTGATGAAGTTAATCGGACGCTATTCTAACAGGCGTATGAAAGTGTGTCATTTGCTTCACTAGGAAAATACAGTGAATAAACTATTCGCGCTATGATGCTAATCACCTTTTTGCTGCTTAAATCAACACACAGATAATTAGCTAAAAAAAATCGTTGACGATCGCAAGGTGACTCGTTAAGATGCGCTCCGTTCTTGAGACTATATAGAACGTTTATATCGGTGATTAGCGCAGCCCGGTAGCGCATCTCGTTTGGGACGAGAGGGTCAGAGGTTCGAATCCTCTATCACCGACCAAATTTAAATGATTTGTGTGAAATAATCTTAAACGGTTAAATGAGCAGGGATCATAGGTTCGAATTCTCGCTTTTTTACAACTGCGTGGTCGACCAAATTTCATTATTTGCTTAAATAAGATTTTTGCGGATAATATAACAAGCAAGATAGCTTGTTAAGCCAGACAGGATACAGCGAATGCTGTGCCATGCGCCCGTAGCTCAGTTGGATAGAGCACCCGCCTTCTAAGCGGGTGGTCGCAGGTTCGAATCCTGCCGGGCGTACCATTTCAATGGTGATTGTAGCTCAGTTGGTAGAGTCCCGGATTGTGATTCCGGTTGTCGTGGGTTCGAGCCCCATCAGTCACCCCATTATTCCAAAGCGATTTTTGCATCAGTCAAAATCAATTTGATGAAATAGTTGCACATTATTCGTGCGATTGTATTAAAAGCGACCTTAGGTCGCTTTTTTTATGTCTTAAAACCCACTATTGATGCTCGACTATGCAAAAAACGCTCGCTATAATGTCGCGTCTTGATAAATATCAATTATGAGCTACTAGTGCCAACAGCGTCTTCAGCATCACTAAATCGCTGTGCTGGGTCTTCTAGTCAAAATCCATGGTCAAGAAACGAATACTTAATAGTTGAGATATCGACTATTACAAAGGACGTTAGACATATTTCGAGGTAAAACAATGCAAGTTTCTGTTGAAACAACTCAAGGCCTAGAGCGTCGCCTAACCATTTCTGTTCCTGCTGAACAAATTGAAAAAGTGGTAAAAGACAACTTATTACGTGAAGCTAAACGTGCACGTATTCCAGGTTTCCGTCCTGGTAAAGTACCTGCTTCAGTAATTGAAAAACGTTATGGCGCAGCTATTCGTCAAGACGTTACTGGCGAAATCATGCAACGCAACTTCATTGAAGCTATTGTCGCTGAAAAATTAAACCCAGCGGGTGCGCCAGTTTTTGCTCCTGGTAAAGTAGAAGGCGAGAACTTTGAGTTCGTAGCAACTTTCGAAATTTACCCAGAAGTGACATTAACAGGCTTAGATTCAATCACTGTTGAACAACCTAAAGCTGAAGTTAATGACGCTGATGTTGATGCAATGATTGAAACTTTACGTAAGCAACACGCAACTTATGCGCCTGTTGAGCGTGAAGCAGCTGATGGCGATAAAGTGAAAATGAACTTTGTTGGCAGCGTTGATGGTGAAGAGTTTGATGGCGGTAAAGCTGATGACTTCGAACTTCAATTAGGCAGTAACCGTATGATCCCTGGATTTGAAACCGGTATTTTAGGTCACAAAACAGGTGAAGAATTCGAAATCGAAGTGTCATTCCCTGAAGATTACCACGCTGAAAACTTAAAAGGTAAAGCGGCTAAGTTCGTTATTACTTTAACTGAAGTTCAAGCGGCTAACCTTCCTGAAGTTAACGATGAATTCGCTTCACTATTCGGTATTGCTGATGGTGGCTTAGATGCACTTAAAGCTGAAATCCGTAAAAATATGTCTCGTGAACTTGAGCAAGCGTTAAAAGCTAACGTTAAAGAGCAAGTGATCACTGGCTTATTAGCTGCTAACGACATCACAATTCCATCTGCATTAGTTGATGGTGAAGTGAACGTTCTTCGTCAGCAAGCTATGCAACGTTTTGGCGGCGACGCTAAAAACATGCCTGAATTACCAGCTGACTTGTTCACAGAACAAGCTGAGCGTCGTGTGAAGATTGGTTTACTATTAGGTGAAGTAATCAAAACTAACGAGCTAAAAGCTGAAGATACTCGCGTTAATGCATTAATCGAATCAATGGCTTCTGCTTATGAAGATCCATCTGAAGTTGTTGCTTACTACAATGGCAACAAAGAACTGATGCAAAACATGCGTAACGTTGCTTTAGAAGAGCAAGCGGTTGAAGCTTTACTTAAAACTGCAAAAGTAACCGTTAAAGACGTCGCTTTTGAAGAATTTATGAACAAGGCTACCGGTCGCGCATAACCTTAGCTTGACTTAACAAGCGGTTCGCCATTTATAATGGCTCGTATGAGGTTCTCATACGAGCCATTTTTTATTTTAGGGAAATGAATAATGTTTAAAGCGCCAGAATCTGTACTTAATGCTCTTGTACCTATGGTTGTTGAACAAACCGCTAAAGGTGAACGTTCATACGATATCTACTCTCGTTTATTAAAAGAGCGCGTGATCTTTTTAGTAGGCCAAGTTGAAGAGCACATGGCTAATCTGATTGTGGCTCAACTATTGTTCCTAGAGTCAGAAAGCCCAGACAAAGATATTTATTTATATATTAATTCGCCAGGTGGTTCGGTCACAGCAGGCATGGCGATATATGACACTATGCAATTTATCAAGCCAAATGTTAGCACCGTTTGTATGGGTCAAGCATGCAGCATGGGTGCATTTCTACTTGCTGGTGGTGCTAAGGGTAAACGTCATTGTCTACCTAATTCTCGAGTGATGATCCATCAGCCATTAGGCGGTTTCCAGGGCCAAGCATCTGATATCGCTATTCATGCTCAGGAAATCTTAGGCATTAAAAATAAACTGAATGAGATCCTAGCTGAGCACACAGGCCAGCCTATGGAAGTGATTGAGCGTGATACAGACCGTGATAACTTCATGAGTGCTCAGCAAGCAACTGACTACGGCTTAGTTGATTCAGTAATGACATCGCGTAGCTAATACAAGCTGATTTTTTGCTGTGACTAGGTTATTCTTACATTAATTGTGAGAATAACTTGGGTATGCAGCATTCAAAGCATATCGACAAGCAGAGCTCAGACGTAAGGTCTAGGCTGCAACCAGAGGTAGAATAATGGGCGATAACAAAAATAACGGTGACAGCACAAAGCTGCTGTACTGCTCTTTTTGCGGAAAAAGCCAACATGAAGTCAGAAAGCTGATTGCTGGCCCATCGGTATATGTATGCGATGAGTGTGTGGAATTGTGTAATGACATTATCCGTGAAGAAATCAAAGAGATTTCTCCTAAGCGTGATGATGACAAATTACCTACGCCGCATGAATTACGTAATCACTTAGATGACTATGTTATTGGCCAAGATAAAGCTAAAAAAGTCTTAGCTGTCGCGGTATACAATCACTACAAACGTCTTAAAAATGCGTCTCCCAAAGATGGCGTAGAATTAGGTAAAAGTAATATTTTGCTCATTGGCCCAACGGGCAGTGGTAAAACATTATTAGCCGAAACCTTAGCGCGCTCGCTAAATGTGCCGTTTACTATGGCAGATGCTACCACGTTAACCGAAGCCGGTTATGTGGGCGAGGACGTTGAAAACATCATTCAAAAGTTACTGCAAAAATGCGACTACGATGTGGAAAAAGCACAACGTGGCATAGTCTATATCGACGAGATTGATAAAATCAGCCGTAAGTCTGACAACCCATCAATTACCCGTGATGTGTCAGGTGAGGGCGTTCAGCAGGCTTTGCTTAAGTTGATTGAAGGAACTGTTGCATCAGTGCCTCCTCAAGGTGGGCGCAAGCATCCTCAGCAGGAGTTTTTACAGGTTGATACCTCTAAAATCCTATTCATCTGCGGTGGGGCATTTGCAGGCCTTGAGAAAGTGATTGAACAGCGTGCCCATACGGGTACAGGTATTGGTTTTGGTGCCGAAGTTAAAGGTGAGGCTGATAAAGCCACGATTTCTGAAACCTTAGGGCAAGTTGAACCTGGAGACTTAGTTAAATTTGGTTTAATCCCAGAGTTTATCGGACGTTTGCCTGTGGTAGCAACATTGACTGAATTAGACGAAGATGCGTTAATTCAGATTTTATCTCAGCCTAAAAATGCGCTAACTAAGCAGTATGCCGCATTATTTGAGATGGAAAATGTTGAGCTTGAATTCCGTGATGATGCATTGAAAGCCATTGCTAACAAAGCCATGAACCGTAAAACTGGTGCTCGTGGTTTACGTTCAATTGTTGAAAGTATCTTGCTTGACACTATGTACGATATTCCTTCACAAGACGGTGTTGTTAAAGCCGTTGTTGATGAGTCAGTCGTTAAAGGTGAATCAGCCCCTATTCTGATTTATGAAAATAATGAAGCTCAGGCTGTATCTGGCGAACAATAAATGTACAGCTAGGTAATAAGTTGAAAAATAAGGAGTCCATTGGGCTCCTTTTTTCGTATTGACCATTGAAACTGAGTACATGACCCCAATATACTCAGTAATAAGTCTTTTCATGAAACGGAATCGAGCCATGACCCAAGAGCGTGAAGCGCATATCGAACTCCCCGTATTACCCCTACGTGATGTAGTGGTATATCCCCATATGGTTATTCCGCTATTCGTCGGACGGGAAAAATCTATTCGTTGCTTAGAGTCAGCAATGGAACAAGACAAACAAATTCTATTAGTCGCACAACGAGATGCCGATCTTGATGAGCCAACAAAAGACGATATTTTTGATATCGGCACAGTTGCCTCTATTTTGCAGCTGTTAAAACTACCTGACGGTACTGTTAAAGTGCTCGTAGAAGGTGGTCAACGCGCTAAAATTACTCGTTATACTCAAGATGAAGCCTTTTTTGTTGCAACAGCTGAATACTTAGAATCTGAATCTCTGGCAGAAAAAGAAGAAGAAGTGCTTGTTCGCAGTGCTATCGGCCAGTTTGAGGGTTACATCAAATTAAATAAGAAAATTCCTCCAGAAGTACTGACTTCGTTAACCGGAATTGATGAAGCGGCTCGTTTAGCTGACACTATGGCAGCTCACATGCCTCTTAAGCTTGAAGACAAACAGTCTGTGCTTGAGATGATCAATGTTGGTGAGCGATTAGAATACCTGATGGCTATGATGGAAGCGGAAATTGACTTGTTGCAAGTTGAGAAGCGCATTCGCACCCGTGTTAAAAAGCAGATGGAAAAAAGTCAGCGTGAGTACTATTTGAATGAGCAAATGAAAGCCATTCAAAAAGAGCTTGGCGATATTGATGAAAGCCATGACGAATTTGAAGTATTAGGCAAAAAGATTGAAGAGTCAGGCATGCCAAAAGATGCCAAAGACAAAGCCAGTGCTGAATTGAATAAGTTAAAAATGATGTCACCAATGTCAGCAGAAGCCACGGTTGTGCGTAGCTATGTTGATTGGATGACGTCAGTACCTTGGAAGAAACGTTCAAAAATTAAACGTGATTTGGCCAAGGCGCAAGACGTATTAGATACCGATCATCACGGTCTTGAAAAAGTAAAAGAACGTATTTTGGAATATTTGGCGGTTCAAAGCCGAGTTAAGCAATTAAAAGGGCCGATTTTATGCTTAGTCGGGCCACCGGGTGTGGGTAAAACTTCACTTGGTCAGTCTATTGCTAAAGCGACTGGCCGCGAATATGTGCGTGTTGCATTAGGTGGCGTGCGTGATGAAGCTGAAATTCGCGGACATCGTCGTACTTACATTGGTTCTATGCCAGGTAAAATCATCCAAAAAATGGCTAAAGTGGGCGTTAAAAACCCATTATTCCTTTTAGATGAAATTGATAAAATGAGCTCAGATATGCGTGGCGATCCATCGTCAGCATTACTTGAGGTATTAGATCCAGAGCAAAATGCGACATTCAACGACCACTATTTAGAAGTGGATTATGATTTGTCAGACGTAATGTTTGTTGCAACGTCTAACTCAATGGACATTCCCGGTCCTTTATTAGACCGTATGGAAGTGATCCGTTTATCTGGCTATACCGAAGATGAAAAACTTAATATTGCTAAACAGCACTTACTGACAAAGCAGATTGAGCGCAACGGCTTAAAAGCGAAAGAAATTAAAGTAGATGACAGTGCCATATTAGGCATCATCCGCTACTACACTCGTGAAGCGGGCGTGCGTTCTTTAGAACGTGAGTTATCTAAAATTTGCCGTAAAGTGGTTAAGCAGATTTTATTAGATAAATCGGTTAAAACCGTAGAAGTTAACCAAGATAACCTGAAATCATTTTTGGGCGTGCAACGATTTGATTACGGTAAAGCAGAATCGAGCAACCAAATTGGCCAGGTCACTGGTTTAGCTTGGACTCAAGTCGGTGGAGATTTACTTACTATCGAAGCAACATCCGTTGCTGGTAAAGGTAAACTTACCTATACCGGTTCGTTAGGCGATGTGATGCAAGAGTCGATTAAAGCGGCAATGACAGTTGTACGGGCTAGGGCTGAACAGTTAGGTATCAATGCTGATTTTTATGAGAAGCGTGATATTCATGTGCACGTGCCAGAAGGCGCTACACCAAAAGATGGTCCTTCAGCAGGTGCGGCGATGTGTACGGCTTTAGTGTCAAGCTTAACTGGTAACCCTGTGCGCAGTGATGTGGCCATGACCGGTGAAATCACTCTTCGAGGTGAGGTTTTACCGATTGGCGGTTTAAAAGAAAAACTACTGGCAGCTCATCGTGGTGGCATTAAACACGTGTTGATCCCCAAAGAAAATGAGCGTGATTTGGAAGAAATTCCACAAAACGTCATAGCAGATTTGAAAATTCATCCAGTTCGTTGGGTTGATGAAGTATTGAAATTAGCGCTTGAACGCCCGGTTGAAGGCTTCGAAGTGGTTAAAAAGTAGCTGTTTAGTAAAAAAAGTGCTCTAGAGCATAAAAAAAGTGAAAAAAGGGGCTTAACAAAACGCTTAGCTGTGGTAGCCTAGGTTTGTGGAGAGTCAGGCACACCAAGCCCTTGGCGCACCTGACTTTGAGCTGTATCCAATTTTTATTTTTTTGGTTTTCTATGAAATTTGACATAGTGTCGAATTTTAAACAAAAAGCCTCCGCAGACCGCTCTAAACATGGATTTGGTTGCGGCGCGACAATAACATTCAAGGGGATGACATGAACAAATCTGAACTAATCGAGAAAATTGCTTCTGGTGCTGATATTTCTAAAGCTGCTGCTGGTCGTGCACTAGATTCATTTATTGCTGCTGTGACTGAAGGCTTAAAAGAAGGCGATAAAATTTCTCTAGTTGGTTTTGGTACATTTGAAGTACGTCAACGTGCTGAGCGTACTGGCCGTAACCCACAAACGGGTAAAGAAATTAAAATTGCTGCTGCGAAGATTCCTGCATTCAAAGCTGGCAAAGCGCTTAAAGACGCTGTTAACTAAGAAATAGTTAATAACGCTGCCTTTATTAAGGCATTCGTAATGTAAGCACTGCTATGGCGGTGCTTTTTACGAAATGAAATATCAATTGTTAAGTCATTGATATTCGGAGTATTGGGTTATACCCTGGGTAGCGTCTGATAACTCCATGTAAACAAGGCGCATCGACAAGAGATGCGCCTTTTTATTTTAGTCGCAACAAGCGAGAATTCAGATGTTAGAAAAAATCCGCGAAGGATCACAGGGAGTTGTTGCTAAAACGATTCTAATTCTTGTGATACTTTCATTTGCTTTTGCTGGTGTCAGTAGCTATTTAGGCTCTAACACTGGTGTTCCAGCTGCTATTGTTAATGGTACTGAAATTCCTGAAGCTGAATTAGAACAAGCTTTCCAAAATGAACGTGCAAGTTTGAAGCAGCAATATGGCGAAATGTTTGATGCCTTATCTGCTGATGACAATTACATGCAAAGTATTAAAGCCAGTGTGTTAGATCGCTTAGTGGCAAATGCTTTGGTTGATCAAGCTGCAAGTGATCTTGGTTTGCGCGTATCAGACGAACAAATAAAACAAGCAATTTTCAGTGAACCGGCTTTTCAAACTGATGGCCAATTTGATAACGATCGTTATCAAGCGGTTTTACGCCAACTAAATTATCAGCCTATAACGTTCCGTAATATGATGCATGTCGATATGACACGTCGTCAGTTATTAAACGCCTTGTTAGGTAGCGACTTTGTCCTAGATGGTGAAGCTAAGCAATTGGCTGAAGTTCAGAATCAAACTCGCGACATTCGTTATATCGCCGTGGATGCAATGCCTTTCCTTGCTACTGCAAACGTGACGGCGGAAGATGCTAAAGCATATTACGACAGTAACTTAACTCAATTTAATAGTCCTGAGCAGGTTAGCCTAGAATATGTTGAGTTAAATGTTAATGATATTGCTAAAGATGTCTCAGTTGATGATGCTGAAATCAGCCAAAATTATGAAGATAATCAAGCACAATACCAAACGCCCGAAAAACGTTTAGCAAGTCACATCTATGCCGCGAGTGGCGATGATGCGGCTGACAAGGCTAAATTAGAAGCCATTGCGGCTCGTATCGCAGCGGGTGAAGATTTTGCTGAATTAGCTAAAACAGAATCAGAAGATCAATTCAGTGCTGAGCAGGGCGGTCAAATTGACTGGTTTGAACAGGGCGTGATGGATCCTGCATTCGATGAAGCGTTATTTGGTCTTGAAAAAGGGCAAGTATCAGGTGTTGTTAAAGGTGAGTTCGGATTCCATATCATCAAATTAGTTGATATTCAGCCAGGTGCTGTAGCTGCGTTTGATGATGTAAAAGATAAAATTATTGCTCAAGTTAAAGAAAAGAAAGCACTAGATATCTTTTATGGTTTACAGACTAAGCTTGCTGATACCAGTTATGAAATTCCTGACACTTTGTTAGATACTGCTAACGCCGTTAAAAAAGAAGTGCAAACAACAGGTTTATTTACCCGTGATAACCCACCGGCTAACTTGAACAAACCTGCACTGGTTAAAGCTGCGTTTTCAGATCAAGTACTGACAAGTGGCATGAACAGCGATGTGATTGAACTTGAGCCTAATCATGTAGTGGTTATTCGTGTTAAGCAGCATCTGGATGCTGGCACTTTGAGTTTCGATAAAGTTGAAACCAACATAGTGCAACGTCTTAAACAAGAGAAAGCCAATGAAACAGCCCGTGAAAAAGCAGCGGGTTACATGACTCAACTAAAAGCGGGTGATTTTGCTCTTACAGATGCTCAACTGATCACTGTGTCTAAATTAGGCCGTTTTAATCAAGACATTGATGCTGCCATTGCCAATAAAGCTTTCAAGATGCCTGCGCCAGAAGCTGGGGCTGTGTCAATTGATACCGCTGCATTAGGTTCAGGATATGCTGTCGTTGTGCTTGATAAAGTTAATGCAGCTGAGACTATTGAAGCAAGTGCATTACAGTCAGTAAAAGAAGGTCTTGCTCGTCAATACGGACAAGCTGATTATCGTGCAGTGATTGATTCTCTTAAAGCGAAAGCAACAATTGAATATCCTGTAGCTGAGTAATTTTGATTAGCAATAATAAGCCAAGGTGATTATGACCTTGGCTTTTTTGTTTCTAAAAATCAGACTTTGTATTTATGATGAAGATTGACTACGTTCCCCTGAACCTTCAAGACGTGAATAATAGTTCGTAGCTTTAACGTAAACATTGATAAAAATAAGGCGCTAATGTGGCTCTAGAACAACAATTTGAGCATGTTTTACAATTCATTGATGAGCATTTAAGTGAAAACCTGTCGCTCGCACTTTTAGCGGACAAAGCTGGGGTTCCAGTTAATCATTTCGAATTTATTTTCCATAGTTTGTATCATACTCAATTCAAGGACTATTTATCATTATTACGCAATATGGAAGCGGCTCAAACCTTAAGTTTTGATAAGTCAGTGGGTATTGAACACGTTGCTCAAATAGCAGGTTATGCCTCAACCACGGCATTTGTTGATGGTTTTACTCTCAGTATTGGTCAAAGCCCTGAATCGTTTAGACAAGCGCCAAACTGGGCCAATTTTTTTGCGAAGCAACAGCCGTTCAAAACGTTCTCAGAAGGGCATGAACAATTAGGCTATTTAGATGCCAATATTCGCGTTGAGACGCTGGAAGAGCTTGAATTGCTGATGATTGAACATCGTGGCCCTGCATTATATGTTTCTCAGTCTATTCAGGCCTTAATTGCGTTTAGAAAAGCACACAGCTTACTGCCATCGCAACAGCGTACATTCAATTTTATTTATTCTTTGCCTCAGGATCACAGCCACAATTATTCAATCGACATTGGTGTAAGTGTATCTCAAGCACAGTTAAGCGCGTTACAGGAGGTATTGTCTGGCTCTGCTCATTTTAAGGTAAAAACATTGCCTAAAGGACGCTATGCGGTGTTATCCCATAATGGTTCTCAAGATGAATTAAACGGTAAAATAAAGTATTTGTATGGCACTTGGCTGACAAAGATGAACTATCAGCTTAGAGAGCAGCCATTAACATTTGAACGCTTTGATATGGGGAATGATGATGAGAATGTTAATCTTAAAATCTATTTAGCAATTACATAAACTTGCAGTGCAGGGGGCTGTAATACATGGCTAATAAAATAACAAAAAACCAGCCTAGGTGGCTGGTTTTTAATGGTATGACAATATTGATTATAGGCTAATCACGTCAAACTCTACATTTGGATCGACATCAGCTTCGTAATCGATACCTTCAATACCAAAGCCAAATAGCTTCAAAAATTCTTCTTTGTATTCGCGGTAATCGGTTAGCTCAGATAAATTCTCAGTGGTCACTTGTGGCCACAGATCACGGCAATGCTTCTGAATTTCTTCACGTAATTCCCAGTCATCTAAGCGTAAACGATTTGATTCATCTACTGCAGGCGCTTGACCGTCAGCGCGGTATAAACGCTCGCTGAACATACGATAAATTTGGTCCATACAGCCTTCATGAAGACCTTCTTCACGCATCTTCTTAAATACCATGGCGATATACAATGGCATTACCGGAATGGCAGAACTTGCTTGGGTTACTACACTTTTAAGCACAGCAACATTGGCACTGCCGCCAGTTGCAGACAACTTGGTATTTAACGCATGCGCGGCACGGTCTAAATCCATTTTGGCTTTACCTAATGCCCCGTGCCAGTAGATTGGCCAGGTGATCTCGGTACCAATATAGCTATAAGCTACGGTTTTACAGCCATCAGCTAATACACCAGCCTGTGAAAGGGCTTCCATCCACAGTTCCCAATCTTGTCCGCCCATGACCGTCACAGTGTCGGCAATTTCTTGTTCTGTAGCAGGTTCAACTGAGGTTTCAATAATGGTGTCTTTGTTAGTATCGACTGCTGTTGCGCTATAGGTTTCACCCATAGGTTTTAGGCTTGAACGGATAACTTCACCAGTATCTGGTAATTTACGCACTGGAGAGGCCAGTGAATAAACCACCATATCAATTTGATCTAAGTCTGCTTTAATCAGCTCAATGACTTTTTGTTTAGCTTCATGACTGAAAGCATCGCAGTTTATACTTTTTGAATATAAACCTTCGGCTTTAGCAAACTTATCAAACGCGGCAGAGTTATACCAACCTGCAGTACCGGGTTTGGTTTCTGAGCTTGGTTTTTCAAAAAATACACCGATTGTGGCCGCGTCACTACCAAATGCTGAAGCGATACGTGAAGATAAACCATAACCACTTGATGAACCGACAACTAATACTTTCTTAGGGCCGTTTGATATTTTACCTTTGGCTTTAGTGAGTTCGATTTGTTCTTTGACGTTAGCCTCACAACCAACAGGGTGAGTCGTGGTACAAATAAAGCCACGAATTTTGGGTTTAATAATCATAAGTCAGTTTCTTCCTTTTTAGTTGGCACTAGGATAATAAGTTCATCGGTGAAATGGCACTGATTTTTGTCGAAAGTGCCTAATTTGGCCAGTGGTTGGAGCAGTTTAACGCTTTTGCATAAATTGACTTTGCTCTTGAATAAGCCTTTGAGTGTATTCATGTTGTGGTGACGTGAATAAGTCTTCTGTTTTGGCTTTTTCAACTAAGCAACCATTTTGCAGCACCATCACCTTATCACTGATATGCCTAATGATATTTAAATTATGGGACACAAAAATATAGGATAAACCCAGCTCTCTTTGAAGCTTTAAGAGTAAGTTGATGATCTGTGAACGCACCGATAAATCAAGTGCCGTTAACGCTTCATCGGCAATAATAATCTTAGGATTTAGCATCAATGCCCTGGCCACTGCCACACGTTGTTTTTGTCCTTCAGACACCATGTGCGGATAAAAATTAACATGTTCGGGTAATAAACCGACTTTCCTTAAGGTATCAATAACCTGAACTTTACGCTCTTCGGCAGATAAATCAGTACTGAAACGCAGTGGCTCATTTAATAAATCACCAATAGTTAATCTAGGGTTCAACGACGTGTTTGGATCCTGAAATATCATTCTGATTAGACGGCAGCGTTGCTTTAAATTACGTGACTCTAAGGCCTCGCCTTCAAAAAATATATCGCCACTGCTGCGCTGCTCTGCACCGACAAGAATACGAGCCAAGGTCGATTTCCCAGATCCAACTTCACCGACAATCGCCAAGGTTTCACCTCGCTCAAGCTCAAATGAAACTGGCATTAAGGCATCATAATATTGTGGCGTAAATCCCTTATAACCTGTTAAGTACTGTTTACTTAGGTTAGTCACTTTAAGCAAAGGTGTTGTCATCGGCTTCTTGCTCATTTTTGTAAGGGAAGTGGCATGCAAATGCACGATCTTTTAATTGCTCTAAATTGGGTTGTTTAACACATTGACGCTTCGCTTCTGGACATCTAGGCCCCAGACGACAGCCTGCAGGCAGATTCTGAACCGATGGTGATGAACCCTGTAGTGTTGGTAAGTTGGATTTGTGACGCATCTTACCAGTGTAATCAGGTAAATTCTTTAACAAGGCCCGTGTATAAGGGTGAAAAGGGCTTGAGACTAATTCTGATGTCAAGCCAGATTCCATCATTTGCCCACCATACAGCACCGTGAGGTGGTCACAATACTGAACTAAGGTCTCAAGTTCATGGCTGACTAATAAAATGGACACATTTTGTAGCTGATTTAACTGCGATAGTAGTCTGAAAATTTGTGCTTGGGTGTTTAATTCCATCGAATTGGTCGGTTCGTCAGCTATTAGCAACTTGGGATGGTTTGCCACAGCCATAGCAATCATGACTTTTTGGCATTCGCCTTCAGATAATTCCCAAGGAAAACATTTCATTAAGGCTTTAGGACTTTTAATGCCGACTTTATGGAGCCATTTTTGGGCGTTTAAATAAGTATCTTTTGACCTACGCCAAAAAGGCACATTTTTATTGGGAGTGATGGCCTCGATTAATTGACTGCCGACGGTCTTAACCGGATCTAAGCTGCCTGAGGGATCTTGAAAAACCATCGAAATATCACTACCCATAATACAGCGACGCTCTTTTGCGGTTAACTCTAATAAGTTTTGCCCATCAAACATCATTCTGTCGGCAATAACATGCCAGTTTGGACCAAGAATACCGAGAATGGCTTTTGCCAGAATACTTCTGCCAGATCCTGATTCACCAACTAGTCCATGGATTTCGCCAGGATTCATGGTCAAACTCACTTTCTCGAGCACAGCGACCCTACCCGTGTCGGTATCCAGCTCTATGGTAAGGTTTCTAATATCGAGTAATGGCATAGGTTAGTTTCTTATTGGGGCTATTGCGGAACGTAATCCGTCGCCCACAAGGTTAACGGCAAGTACGCTGAATAAAATGGCTACACCCGGAATAGTCACCGTCCAAGGTGCTAGTAAAAGGTTATCAAGTCCTTGAGCGATCATCGCTCCCCATTCAGGACTGGGAGCCTGGGCTCCTAAGTTGAGAAACCCAAGTGCTGCGATATCTAATATTGCCGCGGAAATAGCCATAGTGACTTGAATAATCAGTACTTCCCAAACGTTTGGCATGATGACATACCAAAATATTTGCAAATCGTTGGCACCATCCAGTTTGGCCGCTGTTACATATTCTTTTTGTAGCTCTTCATGTACCGCTTGATGTATGGTGCGAATAAATTGCGGCACCATTGCAATTCCGACTGCCCAAAAGACATTACTTAATCCTGGTCCAATAACGGCGACCACCAAAATTGCCATTAATAAGGATGGGATAGAGAGTAAACCATCAAGCAAATGGCCTAAAATACTCGATTTTAAACCGCGCATCATGCCGGAAACCGCGCCAATAATAAAGCCAAAGAATAAAGCACAACTGACAATAATCAATGACATACCGAAGGTTAATTGCACGCCGTGTAATATTCGGCTGAAAATATCACGTCCTAGATCATCGGTGCCAAGAAAGTACTCAACATGTCCTAATGGATCCCATGATGGTGGTAAAAGCAGTATCTGCTGATTCTGTTCATTCACTGAATAAGGAGCAATAAATGGTGCAAGAAGGGTTAATACCAGTAAAAATCCAACGCCCCAAAGGCCAATTAAAGCAAATGGGTTATGGGAGAATGATTTCCATACACGCCCAGCAGGAGTCGCAATATAATCCTGCTTATAAATCTTAATAGGTGGCATACAGTTCCTTTTTACTCATGGGGTTAATGGCTGTATGAATAAACTCAATCAATATACTAAGGAAAATAATCAATAATGATACAGATAAAATACCTGCTTGAATGACGGTATAGTCACGTTGATAAATGCCTGACACTAGCCAGCTTCCCACTCCAGGCCAGGAGAAAATAACTTCTACAACAATACCATAGCTTGCAAATGAACCTAACATAATACCGATACTTTTAAGTACGGGGATCATCGCATTGGGTAAAGCATGACGAATGATAATTTTGAGGGTATGTAATCCACGCGCTTCTGCAGCACGAATATAGGTTTGATTCATCACTTGCAACATTGCTTGACGAGTAATACGCACAATTAAAGTAAAAGGCAGTACGGCCAAGGTTATTGCGGGTAAAATCAAATGCATCAAGGCATCGACAAAAGCTTGCTGGCTGTATATTGAATCAGAGAGTAAGGTATCAATTAACATAAAACCGCTCACGGTCTCTATTTGATACAAAAGATTAATTTGCCCTGAAATGGGTAGCCAGCCTAAATTAACCCCAAACCACAATGAGAGCGTCAACCCAAGCCAGAACACTGGAATGGAGTAACCAGTTAATGTCAGCCCTAAAATACTGCGTTGTATCAGCTTATTTTTACTGAGCGCGGCAGTAACACCAATGGGTACACCGAAAATTAACGCAATAAACCCTGAAAATAACGACAGCTCAAATGATGCAGGCAGCACGGTTTTCAATTCTTCAAAAACCAATTGTTGTGAGTTATTCGAGATGCCCATGTTGCCACTTAAACGTTGTTCAACGTAGGCAATAAATTGGCTAAAACGGTTGCTATCTAAATTGAAATCGTCGTTAGCTTGAGTGATTTGAGCTGCCGTGGGTTGTTGGATCCCAGTGAGAGCATAGTGTTCGTTAACAGGAAAAAGATGAGTCGCATAAAACAACACAGCCATCATGATGAGGGTAGTGGCTAAAAATAAGCTAACTCGTCTAAAAAAGTATCGCCACATGGTTAATTACTCTCTTGATGATTTTGTACGATTTTGGCAAATGCAATACCACCATAAGGTCTGACTTGCATTGACGTAATGGTATCTTTTTTCAAGATAACTTTTTGAGCATGTGCAATCGGGATTAAAGGCACTCGATCACTCAAAATAGCTTCGGCAGCTTGATAGAATGCTTTACGGTCTTCTCTTATGGTGGTGTTTTGTGCTTGCGTTAATAAGTGGTCAAAATCAGCCTGACACCATTTAGATCGATTATTATTTGATGATAAGGCTGCGCAACTCAGCAGGGGAGTAAAAAAGTTATCGGGATCACTGTTATCGGCATTCCAACCAATCAGTACGGAGTCATAATCATCACTGGCCAATTTCTGGGTAAAAACACTCCAATCGTATGAGATAATATTGATTTTAACGCCTACTTTGGCCAAATCTCCCTGAATCAATTCAGCCGTTTTAAGCGCATTTGGGTTATAAATTCGTGCGACAGGCATTGCCCAAATATCAATTGCTAAGTTTTTTATCCCAGCTTGCTCTAAAAGTAATTTGGCTTTTGCTGGATTATATTCATTACTGGCTAGATTGGCTGAATATGCCCAGGATGCTGGCGGCAAAATACCATTCGCTTCAACAGCAATATCATTATAGACCACGTCTAAAATATTCTGTTTATCAATAGCGTGGGCAATGGCTCTTCTTACTCGAATATCATTTAAAGGTGGCTTCTGAGTATTCAACGCCCAAAAAGCGACGTTAAGCCCAGGTTTTGCATCAACTTTGATGTGCTTATGCTGATCAATTACCGCTAACTCGCCGGCTTTAGGTAATGCAGAGACACTGCAGTCCCCTGTGATGAGTTTTGCAATTCGCGCAGTGCTCTTCGGTGTAATATCAAAAACCAGATGCTCTATATCGGGTTGAGCTCCCCAATAATTAGGGTGACGAATATAACGAATATATTCATTTTTAATGTATTGAGTTAATTGAAAAGGTCCGGTACCCACTGGTTGTAAATCTATCTGTTCAGGCACTCCATCTTTGAGTAACTTTGTCGCATATTCCGCGGACAGCATCACGGCAAAATCAGTGGCGAGATTAGATAAAAAAGAAGCATCTTTACGATTCAGATGAAATATAACTTGGTAGTCATTAACCTTTTCAATAGACGAAATAAGCTGTTCAAAACTAATACTTTGAAAGAAAGGGTAACCTGTACGGCTTACTGAATGGTAGGGATGTTGAGAGTCTATAATGCGGTTGAAAGAAAATAATACATCATCAGCATTAAACACTCGTTGCGGTTTAAAACGATGGGTCTCATGGAACAATACGTTATGACGCAGATTAAAGGTATAACTTAAACCATCATCGCTAATGTACCAGTCGGTAGCGAGTCCCGGCACAATATCGCCTAAATCAGGATTGTAATTTACCAGTCTGCTGTATATTTGATGTGATGTGGCATCAATGGTCGTGCCTGAGGTAACAAGCTGCGGATTAAAGCTTTCAGGGTTACCTTCACTGCAATATACCAAGCCCGGCGGAAGAGTTGCTTGGCCACACGCACTGAGCAACAGTCCGGTAAGACATACAAACATTAGTTGAAACCGTTGTTTCAAGAACACAGTCATAGCGAAATCGTATTTTTGCGGATCTGAGTGGCCATTTTAGCAGTGTAAATATCTTGGTAGCAAACAAGTTATTAAATTGTTTTTGGTGACTTTTTATCATCGCCCTTTAAAGCCTAATGGATTAAAGGACGATGTGATTATTTGTTGCTAGAGTAAATTGTATTTTTTTAAGATGCCACGCAATTGATGGTAACTCAGGCCGAGTATTTCTGCGGTTTTCTTTTGATTAAATTGACTTTCAGCTAAGGCCAATTGCAGTAATTCAATTTCTTGCTTTTCGGTATGCTCTTTAAAGTCGAGAGGAAAAGTGATCTGAGCTGCCGTGCCAGAACTTGTTGCGTTAGATAAATCCGACGCTAAAGCAGGGTTTGGGTCAGTGTCAACTTCTTTAACTGGTTCAGCCATTTGAGCCGATGTGGCAGCAACTTGTTGACGTTCTTTTGTTTTTATACGTGTTTGTGGACGATAAGGTGATGCGAATGGATCCAAAATAATATGATCAATCTCCTGTCCGTCGCTTCCTTCACGATAAACACTACGCTCAACCACGTTTTTAAGTTCACGAATATTACCTGGCCATGTATGGCTCATAAGCTGCTCAACTGCCAATGGGCTGAATCCGCCGAAATATTCTAATTTAAGTTGCCGTGCCATACTGATGGCGAAGTATTCGGCTAAATCCATAATATCTTCTGTACGACAACGAAGTGGCGGTAAGGTGATCACATCAAATGCAAGTCGGTCGAGTAAATCCGCTCGAAATTCGCCTAAATCAGCCAGTGATGGTAAGTCTTCATTGGCAGCACAAATCAAACGCACGTCAGTTTGTACCGTTTTACTGCCACCGACACGTTCGAATTCGCCATATTCAATAACGCGTAATAGTTTTTCTTGGATAAGACCTGATGTGTTTGCTAACTCATCTAAAAATAATGTGCCGCCATTAGCGCGCTCAAAACGACCTTCATGTTTACCTTTTGCGCCAGTAAATGCCCCAGATTCATGGCCAAACAACTCTGATTCGAGTAAGTTTTCACTTAATGATGAGCAATTAAGTTTAATAAAACTTTGATCCCATCTACCTGATAGGTAATGTAAACGTTCTGCTATGAGTTCTTTACCTGTACCGCGTTCACCAATAATCAGTACAGGCTTTGACAAAGTCGCTATTTTCGAGACATGCTCTAATACTTCAAGCAGTGCATTAGATTGTCCGATGAGGTTATCTTGTTGAAATTGCTTATTCACAGTATTTGTTAGTCTTTTACGCTAATTATTGGTGAAAATAATAATAAGTGGCTCCGTACATAAAAGAAAGAGAAATGTGAAAATATAGTTAATCTGTTGATATTAAAGTAATTATAAATGTTGGCACACATAATGTATTAGTTATTGCGTCATCCACATAGAAAACTGAGGTACATATTATGGGTATTTTTTCTCGCTTTGCTGATATCGTTAATTCAAACATCAGCGCAATCCTTGATAAAGCAGAAGATCCAGAAAAAATGGTTCGTCTGATTATACAAGAAATGGAAGATACGGTTGTCGAGGTTCGTTCTACTTCAGCTAAAGTTCTTGCTGAGAAAAAAGAATTGCTTCGCCGTATCACTCGAGTGCAAGAGCAGGTTCACGATTGGGAAGAAAAAGCGGAATTAGCTATTTCTAAAGACCGTGAAGATCTAGCCAAAGCGGCATTAGTTGAAAAGCAAAAAACGGCTACTTTGTTAGCAACGCTTGAAGCTGAATTGAAAGTCGTTGAAGAGCATATTGCGCGTTTAAAAGATGAAGTGAGCCAGTTACAAGAAAAGTTAACTGATGCGCGAGCACGTCAAAAGACTATCATCATGCGTAAGCAAACAGCCACTTCACGTTTAGAAGTAAAAAAGCAGCTTGATTCAAGTAAAATTGATGATGCCATGATGAAATTCGAGCAATATGAGCGTCGGGTTGAAGGACTTGAGGCACAGGTTGATGCTTATGATTTAGGTAAAAAGTCAACTTTAGACGATGAGTTTGCTGCGCTAGCTGCTGAAGATTCTGTTAACGATGAGTTGGCAGCATTAAAAGCAAAAGTAAAAGCAAAAAATCAACCTAAATCAAAAGCGTAATAATTTTTCAGAGGTGAGTTATGGATATGGATCTTCTTATTGCACCAATTATCATTTTTATGATTGTTGTGGCTCCTATCTGGTTGGTGCTTCATTATCGCAGTAAGCGACAAGTGAGCCAGGGGCTCACTGATGAAGAATTTAACCAGCTAAATGATTTAATTGCGAAGGCGGATAAAATGAATGGTCGCATTCATACTTTAGAAGCTATCCTTGATGCAGAATCTCCAGAGTGGAGGACGAAACATGAGCGAGTCTAACGGACGTACCTTATACCGTAATCCGCAATCAGGAAAAATTGCTGGAGTGTGTGCGGGAATCGCAGAGTATTTTAACTTTGAAGTTTGGTTAGTAAGAGTGGTCTCAGCATCAATTTTATTACTAGGTGGCAGCGGTTTTATTGTGGTTATTTACATTGCGATGTGGATGATTTTAGATGTAAAACCACGTAATCAGTCACATTTAGATACGCACAAAGATATTGAAGTTAAAAAGAAAGTTTGGCAGGCTGGCGAGCCAGCAAAACAGGCGCTATTTGATGTAAATCGTCAGTTTGCATCGTTAGAGTCAAGATTACAAAAATTGGAAAAACATGTCACTTCAGACACTTTTGATTTGAAACGCCAAATCAATAATCTGTAATCAAATCTAGGGCGGTTATCCGCCCTTGTTTTATTTGGAACTTACAATGAGTCTACTGGAACGCTCGTTCAATAAAATCGCTCAATCCGCCCAATCATTGGTTCACCGCAGTACAGATAGGCATGTGCGTTTGGCTGTCACGGGGTTGTCTGGCGCAGGTAAAACCGCTTTTATCACAGGGTTGGTGAATCAGTTATTACACGCGGGACTCAACTTTGATAAGAATCCACTGCCTTTATGGCAAGTCGCTAGAGAC
Source organism: Shewanella holmiensis (assembly GCF_025370255.1). Lineage (GTDB taxonomy): Bacteria > Pseudomonadota > Gammaproteobacteria > Enterobacterales > Shewanellaceae > Shewanella > Shewanella holmiensis. Next base: position 53,956 of record NZ_JAMTCD010000015.1, on the reverse strand, counting down.
GGTCGTTTATTGGGTGTTAAACGTACTTTACAGCCAGATCTCAATATTGCTCGTTTTGATTATCAAAATGCTATGCAAGCTTTGGGTGGGCAACCGCCAGTTTGGCCACCTTCAACACGAAACATCACTGAGCTTAGATTGGCTATTAAATATCGTCCCGAACAAGGGGTATTAGCTAAATTGACAGATTCAGCCACATTATATGTGGATATTGTTGATTACCCAGGTGAGTGGTTATTAGATCTTCCAATGCTTAAACAGGATTTTGCAGCTTGGTGTTTAAGCCAGCAGGATGCCGTGACGCGCTTACAAAGCAGTTCATTGTATGCTGTTTTTAGCGATCTTATTGCGGGTATTGAGTTAGCCGCTGCTGCTGACGAACAAGTACTAAAAAAGATTGCCGATACTTATCAAAACTTGCTTAATGAGATGGTACATAAACACGGGTACTATTTTGCACAGCCTGGAAGAATGTTGTTACCCGGTGAATTTGAGCATACTCCATTACTGACTTTTTTCCCGTTGTTAAGTTTATCACCGCTGCAACATGCACAATTCAACGATACTGAAGCAACTAGCTATTACCAGGTGCTAAAAACGCGTTATCAAGAGTATGTTTCCAAAGTGGTAAAACCTTTTTATCAAGATCACTTTGCTAAGTTCGATCGTCAAGTGGTGTTAGTGGATTGTTTAAATGGGCTTAATCATGGGCAAGCGCAGTTCAATGATATGGGACAAGCACTAAACAGCATAATGGAGAGCTTTCAATTTGGTCAATCCAGTCTGCTTAAACGTCTTTTTTCACCCCAAATTGATAAGGTGCTATTTGCCGCAAGTCAGGTAGACCGAGTCACTCGAAGCCAACAGAGTCATATTTTAAATTTATTAACAGAAATGTTAAAACAGAGCCAACATTTTGCACGCTTTGAAGGTTGTGAAGTGGAAACCATGGCGATCAGTGCAATCAAGGCGACTCAACATGGCATGATTAATTCGGCTAATGGTCAGCAAGAAGTGCTTAAGGGTACGGATAAAACCGGAAAGTTAGTAACACTTTACCCTGGAGATGTGCCAAGTCATCTACCACTGGCTGATTTTTGGCAGCAACAAGGCTTTGGCTTTTGTGCATTTTCACCGCCGTCTTTAGCTTCTTTGCCAGATGCCAATGTTGATCCCCAACAGCGCCTTTATCCGCATATTCGCTTAGATCATTTACTAGAGTTTTTGTTGGGCGATAAGCTGACCTAACAATTGAGTAAAAATATGAAGAACAATAACATAAAGCCGGCTCAAGTGTTTTCTGAACAACAAACGGTTGATGCTAAAACAGATGATGCTGTGTCTACAGTGCAACCGCCTTTAAAGCCCGCGCAATCTTTCAATGAGGCTGATTTTATTGATGAGTTGGCATTAGCAACGGACAAAACAGCTGATGACCTTCAATCATTGATGCCAGAGAGTGTGCTTGACGAAGTACTAAAGGAATCGAAGCAACCCAAAAGATGGTCTTTGTTGGCCAAGCTATCGCTTATTTCTGTCGGATTGTTGATTATTGTGCAGACGGTAACGGGTTTATTGACTGCTTTTGAACAAAGCCCATATTTGTTTGGTTTTTATGCATTTGTACTTGGTGTGTTGATCTCCTGGTTGAGTGTTATTGTGATTAAAGAGTGGCGAAAACTTGTGGCTCTCAAACAGGTCGGTGTCAATCAAGATACTGCTACCCGATTGGCTGACAGTATGCAGATTGGTGAAGCTGGGCCCTATATTGAGTCATTGCTTCTACATTATCCTGATAACCAGGCTAAGCATGCTTATTTGTCTCAAGTCAGTGTTGAGCATAATGATGCTGAAAAAGTCATGTTATTTGATGACCTTGTGTTATCAGAGCGAGATGAATTAGCCAAAAAATATGTGAGTCGCTTTTCTGCTGAATCAGCTTTGCTGCTTGCTGCTAGTCCATTAGCGGCATTAGATATGGCACTCATTTTATGGCGTAATCAAGCCATGATTTCAAAAATTGCCAAAGTTTACGGTATTGAGCTAGGGTACTGGAGCCGCATAAAGTTGATTCGTTCAATTATCGTCAATATTATCTATGCTGGTACCGCTGAGGTCGCAACCGATTTAGGTACCCAATTATTGTCAGTTGAAATGACAGGTAAGCTATCTGCCAGAGTCGCGCAAGGTTTAGGTGGTGGATTACTGACGGCTAGATTAGGCTATCAGGCTATGGCTTTATGTCGGCCGATTAAGTTCAATAAAAAAAACAAACCTAAGTTAAGCAAAATCCATCAACACTTGTTGTCTGAGATAAAAGGATTAACTGCTGACGCAATTAACCAGTCAAAAGTATTAAAAGCAACTGATGAAAAGCAAAAAGTACAATAAATTAAGCAGATTTTTTGTGGTTTTTTTAATCAAAGTCTAATCTTAATATCTATCTTAATGACGAGATAGATTACTGAGCCCCGCCAGGGAATAGGGAAGTCGGCATTTGGCTCTGATTAGGACATAGGAGAAATAAGATGAAATTATCACCTTTAAGTTTGTTTGCTGTAATGACGATAGGGTTACTATCATTTGCGCATATCAACCTACATGCCGCGCAAGAAACGCCTGCGAAACAAGTGAGTCAAAAAGTGGTTGAGGCTAAATCTGACGTCACCTCAAAAGTGAATATTAATAAAGCTGATTTAGCGGAGTTACAATCATTAAATGGCATTGGTGAAGCAAAAGCTAAGTCTATCATCGAATACCGTAATAAAAATGGTAAATTTAAAGATGTAAAACAGCTGATGGAAGTCAGTGGGATAGGTGAAAAGTTATTAGCGCAAAATGCCGGTAGATTGGTCATTTAACCCTACTTATTAAGATAAAAAAGGAAGCATTTGCTTCCTTTTTGGTTAAATGCTTTTAGTTATTGGGCATTTAGGGCTTGTCCATTGGTGTTGATAGAATCATCACCCATTAAAAACAAGTAGGTTGGCATAATGTCTGCGGGTGATTTTAATGATTGCGGATCTTCAGCTGGGTAAGCTTTAGCGCGCATTTCAGTTTGGGTCGCACCAGGGTTAATACTGTTTACGCGAACCTGTGTGTTATCACACTCATCAGCAAGCACTTGCATCATGCCTTCTGTTGCAAACTTTGAAAATGCATAAGGTCCCCAATAAGCACGACCTTTTCTGCCTACACCGCTAGAGGTGAAGATAATTGAAGCATTAGTAGCTTTGCGCATTACCGGCAATAAAGCTTTTGTTAAAATGGCCTGAGCTGTGACATTCACTTTCATGATCTCTTCAAGTGAAGCCAAATCAATATGCTCAAAAGGACCAAGCGCGCCTAATTGTGAAGCATTGTGCAACAAACCATCTAGTTGACCGAATTGTTCAGCAATGGTTTCAGCCATATCGACATAGTTTTGTTCTGTCGCACCTTTTAAATCTAGTGGCACAATAGCTGGTTTTGGCGCGCCTAAAGCGACAATTTCATCATAGACTTTTTCAAGTTTTTTGACGGTTTTCCCCAATAGAATAACCGTAGCACCATGCTGTGCGTAAGCTAACGCAGCAGCTCGGCCAATACCATCACCTGCGCCAGTGACTAATATTGTTTTATTATTAAGCAAATCTTTTCTAGCTTGATATTCCAACATGATTCATTAATTCCTTGGGACACAACTGCCCGTCAAATCTACAATCGAACAAAAGGTAAACGACTGTTTTAAACAAATGACTGATATTTGTATGCTAAACAGTCAACAGGGTGTAATAAACTTGTAGCTAACTCTATAATTTTACGTTAACTTGAAACTAGCTAAGGGCTAAAATAAGTCCTTATGGTCATGATTGGACTATTGTGACCAATTTTTGGGGAAAACAAAATTATTACAACAAGATTTGGGGAAAAAAGATGAAAAGACTCATTTTGGGTGTTGCTATTGCATCTGCTCTAGGACTAACAGGTTGTTCGGAAGAAAGCTTTAATGAAGCTAAAGAAAGTGCCACTCCTTTAGTACCTGTGTCTCATATGCAGTTTGATCCTGAAAATGGCAAACTTCCATTACCAAACGATTTACTCTTTAGCGGTACCACTGATGGCACATTAAGCATTCCTGGTGAAGATGGAATTGACTACGTCAACCCTGAATTAGCATTGGGTGCTCTTGATGGTTGGTCAACAACTTCGCCTATTACTGTTACCGTAGAGTTAGCCAAAGATACTGACGGGACTATGCTTACTATTGATGCTGCATCAGTATTTCAGCCTGGTGCAGTAAGAGTTTTTGAGGCAACTGTAGGTGGCGCGTTATCAAGCGATCCAGAGTGTAAAGCGGCAGCATCTGTTTCAGCATGTAAAATAGGTGATGAATTAACATTTGGTGTCGACTTTGTTTCTAAGGCTTCAGGTAATAAAGTGGCTATTGTGCCACTTAAACCTCTTAAAGCGGGCCAATCATATCTTTATGCCACAACTGATCTTATTCAGGACTCATTGGGTCGCGGTATTGCGCCATCAACCACTTATGGTTTGTTAAAGTTAGACATTGATGTTAATCCTTTAGAAACACCTTCTCAGTTACAGTTACAAGGATTAGTCAATAGCTATGAAAAAGGCATGGCGGCAGAGCATGGTGTCGACCCTGCATCAGTTAGCTTCTCAGGCTTGTTTACAACTCAATCAGTAAAAGATGTGTACGAAACAACCAAATTACTCATGGCTGGTAAAGATCCTTATAAGCCATCATTTGTACAAACTCCAACGCCAATGCCCAATGGTGCTGGCGGAATTGTTACCGTTGCCCAAGCTGCCGGATTAACGCCAGCAGATGGCGCTGCATATGTGGTATCAAGTTTAGCTGATGTGTATACAGCAGCAATTAAAGTACCCATTTATGGCAGCTGTTCATCTAGTGCTTGCCTAAGCCCACAAGGTGCGCCGTTAATTAATGGCCGCTGGTTTGCCCAAGGTGATAGCCCTGTATCAGTTTTATTAGCTGTTCAATCAGGTAAACTTAGTCAGGCAAACTTTGCCCAACAAGCTATAGGATTTGGTATTGACCCAAGTGCCGCGCTTGCTAATCCAGCATTGCTGGCTGGTTATCCTTGGATGTTAGATGACGGCACGAGTGCTGATCCAACCAAACATTTAACTAAGTTTAACCCGATCCCAAAAATCATGAGTTATGAAACTGTTCCTGTATTGATTGCTATGCCAAACGCACAAAAAGTGGCAGCATTCCAGGCAACTCAAGGGTTAACCTTTACACCACCTACTAACGGCTGGCCAACTAATATTGCTATGCATGGTTTAGGTGGTGGTAAAGAGATGGCGTTAGCTTATGCTGGCTCTTATGCTGCTATGGGGATTGCTACGATTGCGATTGATATGCCGTTGCATGGTGCACGTTCATTTGGTAATGATGGTACAGGCGCATATCTTGTTTCAGCGACCGATCCGGCTTACGGCGCGGTTGTCGGTGATACCAATAAATTCAAAAATGGTAGCCCATTAGTATTTGTGAACATTGGTAGCACATTAACGGTACGTGATAACTTCCGCCAAGCAACTATGGATCATTTAGCATTGCGTTTGTTACTGACGGGCATGTACTCGCAAATCGCTCAAGCAGGCGGTCAGCAAGTATTTGATATCAGTAAAATCAGTGCTCAGGGTTTAAGCCTTGGTGGTATTGTTGGCACAACATTCTCTACCTATGCCAGTTCAGGTTTAGTTGACCCAGCGTCTGGAACACAATTACCTAACGCTTATGGCTTAACGGCCTCTTCTTTAGTTGCTCCAGCTGGTGGTCTAGCAGGTTCATTTGCGGGTTCTGCAACATTTGGCCCAGTATTGTTTGATAATATTAGTAAGTCTGACACTTTCATGGCGTTGGTTAATGCTGCTAATAAGGTTCCTGGTTATGAAGAGGGGACCCCTGAATACGATGCGCTGGTGCAAGCGGTTTATGCTGAGTTTTTACCGGCTTTCGCCTTTGCTGTGCAAACGGCAGTTGATAGTGCAGATCCTGTGAACCACGGTGCTAAGTTAGCGGCAACAGGTTTACCTGTTCACTTAATCGAAGTGGTTGGTGATGGCGCGGGTAATTTACCTGACCAAGTTTTACCTAATGTTGTTGAGGGGTTCCCACTGTCGGGTACTGAACCTTTAATCGCATCACTAAAATTGGGTTGTATTGACTCAACTGCGGCGGGGTCTGGTGCAGTACGATTCTCTAAAGGACATCACAGTTCAATAGTGAGCCCAAGTGAAACCTCAGCCACCGATGGTATGGCTCCACAAGCTACAGCTGAAATGCAATCTCAAGTAGCCATGTTTGCTCGCACAGCGGCATTAGGTGCAGCGACAGTTGTAGTATCTGATAGCGATGTGATCCAAACTTGTAACTAATCATAACAATTTAATGTTTTGATTGTTTAAAAACCCAGCATAAGCTGGGTTTTTTATTGTTTGTTTATCAATGGATATTGGTAAACTAAGTTATTATTTTTTCGCGGAGTGAATTTTGGACTTTTTAATTGAATACGGCATGTTTCTCGCTAAAGCGGTGACTATAGTGATTGCGATTGTGGCGGTGGTGATTGTCGTTGTTGCTAGTGGCATGAAGAATAAGACAGATAAAGGCGAGCTTAAGCTGACAGATTTAACTGATGAATTAAAGCAATTGAAACATGATTTAAAACATGAGGTATTGTCTAAAAAACAGCTTAAAGCTTATGAAAAGGAAGTAAAAGCAGAAGAAAAGGCCGCTGAAAAAGAAGATAAAGCACCCAGTAAAGTTTATGTCATCGATTTTAAAGGCAGTATTGATGCGAGTGAAGTGGCCTCTTTACGTGAAGAGATAACTGCTATTTTAACGATTGCTGAAAAAAACGATCAAGTATTGGTCAATGTTGAAAGTGGCGGTGGTATGGTTCATGGCTATGGTTTAGCATCAAGCCAACTAGATCGATTACGTCAGGCCGAAATTCCTTTTACTGTGTGTATTGATAAAGTGGCCGCAAGTGGTGGCTATATGATGGCTTGCGTTGCCAATAAGATTGTTGCTGCCCCTTTTGCCATTGTAGGCTCTATCGGTGTGGTAGCCCAATTACCCAATTTTAGTCGCTTATTGAAAAAGCATGAAATTGATTACGAACAGCACACTGCAGGTAACTTTAAGCGCACCTTAACCGTATTTGGTGAAAATACCGATGAAGGTCGTGAAAAGTTTCAACAAGAGCTGGAAGAGACTCATGTCTTGTTCAAGCAGTTTGTGAGTCATTATCGTCCAGAGTTAGATTTGGAAAAAGTGGCAACGGGTGAGCACTGGTATGGTAAGCAGGCTTTGGATTTAGGTTTGGTGGATGAAATTGCTACCAGTGATGACATAGTGCTATCTTTTGCCAAAGATCATCAAGTTTTTAAATTGAAATATCAAACGAAGAAAAAACTAGCGGATAAAATCGCCCACGGAGCATCGTTGTCAGTGTCGAGTGTGGTGAGCAAATTGGCAGAGTTTAATCGGGTGCTTTAGGGCTTATTATGCTTAAACAAGGCGGCTACAATCCAAATCTTATGGTTGGAGATCAATGTTATCCGGCCTTTGAATTACGCAATTTGTTAGTGTTCATTCAGCAAGAGCTGGGTGATGACTTAGTGCAAACAATTTGCCAGCAAATTGGCGTGGGTATGGTTGAGTTAGCCGCCAGTCAGTTTGTGTATGTATGGCAGGTGGATTTCGCCTTAGAGTCACTTCGCACTCATAGCTCTCATGATATGGGGGCTAAGTTAGGTGCCAGCTATCAAGTCGAAAGTTTAGATGTACTGTTACCTTATTTAGAACAATTTGACACCCTGGGCGATTGCTTACAGTTTGTCGTTAAGCACCCAGAGCTTGTTGGTAGCTTTACCGACAGTCTTATTCGTGTTGAGGGTAATAAATTGTGGGTTCGTTGGCTTAACACGGGTAAGTCAAATATTAAAAAGTATTCGTTTCAGTTTCAACATAGCATCTGTTCATTAATTGGTTTAGCAAGGCAATTAGCGGGCAAGCACATTGTGGTAAGCGATATTCATCTAGCTGATTCTCAACAGAATAGTGATGGTGTCGAACATCCGTTTTTAGCTGAATTTACTGGTGCTAAAGTGTGCTACCAACAAGCCTATTTTGAATGGAGTATTGAAATTAATTGGTTATCATTGCCGATAACCTTCGCATTTCCCCAGCAAAATAGCACTGATCAACGCCCGCATATTCCTTCTTTGATTGAAGCGGTTTTACAACAATTGCGTCGTGCGATGCCTGAGGTGCCCACTTCGCTAGAAATGGCCGAAATGATGCACATGAGCGATCGGAGCTTGCGCCGAAAGCTAGCTTCAGCAGGCAGTAGTTATCAAAAGTTAGTCGATCAAGTGCGATGCCAGTTAGCGATAAAAATGATTCTGTCAGATAAAATGCATGCTGAGGATATTGCTGACATTATGGGATACAGTGATGTTAGCCATTTTAGGCAAAGCTTTAAACATTGGTTAGGTTACCCTCCCGGCTATTTTTTACGTCAGAACTTATCAGAAAAGTCTGAATGACAGTTGCTTTGCAGTTAATACATTGTAATTATTGGTTTTTCATTGTCATAATTCATGGTTAATGGCAAATTGTCGGGTTAAAAGATAGCCTTAATAAGCTGAGTTCAACAGTTTTAGTTAACTTCGTAGCAAACTTGTCATTTGTTTTGAAAACAAGACAGATTAACACGTCAATAACGGGCCTATTGCACATTAATGAAACGCATTTAGCAAGACATAGGGCTGTTTGGTAAGCGCTTACTATCCCAAGCTGGGGTCAGTCCGCCATGGCGTAATTTCATTAAGATAACAAACATAGACAAAGCCACGACAAAAACCATATTTGCTCATCTCCATCTGCATTTTTAATGCTTATTGGCAGTTTCCTAAACTAGGCGGTAATGAGTCAATCCACTGCTTAATCAATGCAACGCCTTCTTGATGAACCACCTCGCGGCCAATAGGCGGCATTCTATCTTTAGCTGAAGATAAAATTTGTCTTTCATGAATGATCGAGCGATCTCCATTTCCGGGCACTATGTCGTAAGCGAGGCCGTTAGGGCCACCATCCCATCCAGGTGGTTGTTTGCATATACCATATTCGAATGTGGTGTGGTCAACATCAAAGCCGAGCCTCAGCCCTGAAATACTGGCAAAACCTTGCGGGTTATGACAATGGGCGCAGTTGATGTCTATATAGCCTTTTGCTCGGGCGGTTAAATCTTGCGTATTATCGTTTAATGCAAATGATTGCGGCGCGTCAGCTAATTGTAGTTGTTGCAGCCAACCTTTATTTTCCAATAGTTGCAGTTGATTAATCGTTTGGCCGTTAGTGAGCGTAATGCTTCTATTTAGCGCATGTGCTTTTAAGCCTATTGGCATAATTTGGCTGGTTTGTTGTGATACCAGTTGATGACATATCTTACATTCAGCTTTACTAGGGATGTGGTATTCAAATTGAATGGCTTCACCCTGGTTATTCATTTCGTGTTTAATATTTGCACCAGCAACTAATAATGTGGCTTGTTGGTTTTTCCACTGATATGTCAGAGCCGTCCAGCCAGTTTCTCTGTGGATTAACAGCCGTGTTTCTATCAATATTTCGTTTTCGCTACCACTTAAGCTTGTGTCATATGGGAGAGCAAAAGTTTTAACTAATACAGATCCTACTGGTGGTGTCATACGTTCATTGGCTTGGTAATTAAATGATAGCCCTTGTGGAATAAACAAAAACCGGTATTTACTGGCATAGTTAGAAAAAAGCTCAGTAGATAGCTGATATAAATACCCAGGTGTTCTTGGTGAGGCTGTGGGATTGCTAGGGTCAATAAACAGACTGTAGTCGGCTAAATCGTCGCAATCTTTATTCATTAGTGCTTGCCAGTTCACTTCGGTGGTTTGGCTGTTACAAATCTCATCTTTGCTAGGTGGATTGATTGTAGGAGGTGAAACAATTGGTGGAGTGGGTGTTACGGATGGCGCAGAAGTATCATTGCTTCCACCCCCACATCCACTAAAACAGCTCAAAGAAAGCAGCACAACTATCGAAGCAAAACGCGCTTTTTTTGAAGAAGTGCAGGGCAGGCTGACAATGTATTTTTGTGGCATCATATTATCCTCTGCATAACAAAGCCGGGTTTCCCCGGCTTTGTGTCAGTCACTATATGTGTCGTTTAAGAACAACTAGCCGCTGGTAAGCGTTTAATCCACTCACTGATCAATGCAACCCCTTCAGCATGGGATAAGCTTCGACCAATTTCTGGCATACGATCACCTGGGTTGTTACTTTCCATACGGAAGTGAAGAATCGAGTCTGCGGGCTTGCCTGGCACGATATCAAAGCCTAAATTACCACCACCATAAGCAACTGGAGATTTACATGTACCATGCGAGAATCCCGCATCGTCTGCATAGGCACGCCAGTATTCAAGCTTTAAGCCTGTATTTGAAGCGTTACCTTCAGGACGATGACAGTGTGCACAGTTAATATCTAAATAGCCTTTGGCCGTTTGCATTAATTGCGTATCAGTCATGCTGGTAATACTGGTTTCATCACCATCTTGGTATTCAGGAACACTATCAACCTGAGTTAACTCAGGCACACCTTGAAGAATACCAGCCGCTTGCCATTTAGATAACTGATTCATCGTGCCATCAGCATAAGCGTAATCACGATTTAGATGACGCGCTTTAGGGCCGATAGGTACAAACACCGCGTTACTGTCAGCGTCAGCTTTAAACTGATGACATTGTTTACACTGGTTCATGCTAGGCACAACATAATCAAAGTCTAAATCTTCGCCTTTATGGGTAATTTTTTTACCTTGAATAGCACCCGCTTTAGCAATAACCGCATCAGACTTGTCTGACTTCCATACATAAGGTAAAGCACTCCAGCCTGTCGCACGATGAATTAACAAGCGTGTTTCGACTAAATCTTCATTGGCAAAGCCACGATTATTAGTATTGTCTGGCAAGGCGAAGGTTTTACTGATAACCGTACCGACTGGAAAGTCGAATGACTCGTTGGCGGTGTAATCAGCTTTGGTTCCTTCAGGCACATATACAAAGCGGTATTTAGTTGCATGATCAGTAAATAACGGAGTATTTAAATCATAAGGTAAACCACCAGAGTTAGGGGCCGTAGTGGGGTTTTTCATATCAGCAAACAAGTTGTAGTCTGACAGATTAGGGCAGTTTGCTTTGAGTAGCGCATCCCAATTAACGTTGCTTCCCTGCGGTTCACAAAGACTTAAATCGCCATCACCGACTAAACCACCTTCACCTTCACCGATTGACCCACCACCGCCAACTAAAGTGCCTCCGTCACAACCTGCAGTATCATCATCAACACCACAGCCAAACACTTGATCACCAAAAGTCACCGTATGAACCGGTAAACTCACTTGTGAGCAGGCTAATAAATCGGTTTGCGGAGCTTGGTAAAGTGTATCGGGAATGTTCATGTCACTGTTGGAGTTAGCAAATAAGCGGCCGACACTGACATCTCCATTATTAGTGATACAGACATTATCGCTGCCATCGTCTGCAAAGGGTAACTCTTGCAAGCCAAGGTAAGCTGCAGTGCCATTATTGGATAATGCTTCACCTAAACCATCATACAAAATCCCCGGTAATTTTCCGTGAGTGAGTACATAGGCCTTGATAATATCATCAATCAGATAACCCTTAGGTTTTGAGCCGTAGTCAGTAATGATGTTATCGTGAACGTGAATATTACGAGGGGTTGGGCGCCAACCATCACTAATTGCTTGTCCTGGTTGACCATAGTTACCAACAAAGCTACTAATATCAGGTTCAGCAATGAAGAAACTGGTAACAGTTAACCCTAAGGTGTCGTGATTAGTAATTTCATTATTAAACACTTCTACTTTATCTGTTGATAAAATGATCACGCCGGTACCCGGTGGAACAATATGTACACCAGCAGGGTTAGATGAGGCATTAGCAAAGTTTAAGGTGTTGTTATCATGCACTTTGTTATTAAACACACGTACGCTAGAACCGTATCTGTGATTGTTGATCGGTAAGTCGAACACTAAAATACCGCCAGTATTACCTACTGCTTCGTTGTCATAAACATCGGCATATTTAGAGTTTTCAATTTCAATACCCGCCACGTTCTCTTTAGCAATGTTACGACGAACCACAATATATTCAGACTGACCCACATAAATACCCGCATCAGCGCTACCGCGCACATAGGTATCTTCAATAAGAATGTTTTCACACTCAACTGGGTATAAACCATAAGCACCATTATCTTGGTCCAGCTCACCTTCCCAAATAGTGGCTAATCGGCGCAAAATAATGCCATTAGTGTTTTTAAGTTTTATGCCGTTATTTTTAGCTTCGTTAACCGATAAATCTTGGATAATGATATTCACTGCATTTTGAACGAATATGCCGTCACCTGAGTTAGCTTCAGAGAAGTCTAAGATGGTTTCGTTCATGCCATAACCCATAATGGTGACATTTTTAGCGAAGGTGCCATCACCATCGACGTCGCCATCAAATAGTAATGTGGATTGGATTTTAAAGTTACCCTTTGGCAGAACGATGACGTCACCCGATTGAGCATTAATTAATGCCTCTTGAATGCTAATACTCAGGTTGTCACCTGCCTCTACCATAATGGCACCTTCAGGGAAGGTTGGGCCGGTTTCTGTTGGGGGTTGGACGACTGGCGGGGTGGTATTGATTGTTGTATCGTCATCAGAACCACAACCTGTAAGCCCAATACTTACCGCTGTAGCGACTAATGTAGGCATAAGCCAAGGCAATTTCTTGTTGAACATAGCATCTCCTGCTTTTTATTATTTATATTGGTTTGATTGAGCAAACCACTACGGTTTATCCGTATGCTGTTCAACATGCCTTGTTTGTGGATTGTTAATCAATGTGAAATCTGGCCACAATTTAATAACATATTCTTTTTTGGCATTAAAAATAAAAACGGTAGCCTAAGCTACCGTTTGAAACGCATGTATAACGTTATGATAAAAATATTGTTATTTAAGCCTTGTAACTTAAATGCTGGTGGAAACGTAAAATCACATCAATGTGTTCTTTATCGATATCAAATTCATTGGTGAAGCTACGAACAGCATCTTCAACTTGGTTCATGAAACGACCAAAGCCTTCATCATTTGAGTCATTTTTACCGGCAACGATAACAAAGCGTAACGCTTCAACTAACTTATCATCTTCCCAATGTAAAATAGGCGCAGGTGCTTCTGTATTTGGATCAAAACCGACCATTTGGAATTCAGCTGTGCTGTTTAAACGTTCAAATTTACTGTTACGCACTAAAGGTACTTTACCGTTAGCGACCATCGCCACGCGTAAAAGTTGGCGTTCTTTGGTTGCTGCAATAAATTTGTCGGCCACATTTTGATAGCTTGGACCAAAGTTAGTGGTGTTTTCAGACAGTAATTGCTTTTTGATACGACGGCCAACAGGGATGCTTACCGTAACATAATTAAGTGTACTGACATCTTCAGGCAGGTTACATTCACGACGTTTATAGCGGTTATCTACTGCACGTAATTTATAACCATAGGTTTCTTTAATGCCTTTGTTTTTGGCGAAGAAATCATATGAAATGTGTTGATGATCGCGCACTTTCATTTGAATATTAGCAATAGGCAGTAAAGGTTTAATTTCAGCCATAAACTTTTGCACATTCGCGTGGAAAGTGGCCGAGTTACTGCGTAATTCTGTGCCTGTTGCTAGAAATACAATCTTCAGTTTTTTGGCTCTATAACCACTAATGCTGTGTAAGCGGTTTGCTTCGTGGTGCGCAGGATTATAGAAAAAACGCAGTTGTTCTTCAGTTGATAAGCAATAGGCTTCACTATGAAAACGCACCATAGGAAGTTTATCTGTAGCGATAACGTGAACATTGAATAAATCATGCTTTTCAGCGACTTGATAGACTAGTTTGCTAAATTCATAATAGCAATTTTCGAGGTCTGTATAGCTAGCTAAGAAAGCATCTGTAAGTGGGAATCCTACCGAGATATACTGGTTTTTACGTGTTGCTGTAGGTAGGTATACTTTTTTTTGACGACTGACGGACATAATTTTTCCTTTTAGTCTTACATTAAGTCTTGTTTTAAGTTCTGTTTTTAATCTTTAGTGTGAAGTCAAACGTGTCTACTAATCCTTGTCATCGTATTCTAAAGGCTAAATCTTAAAATAAAATGACTATTTTAAGATTTTATGCTGAATAAATTTTATCTAGATCACTTTTCTAACACATCAATGATCCAGGGTTTCATCCATTGCGTAATGATTGGCTGTGCTTCCACATTGGGATGAATGCCGTCTCGTTGCATCAATGAGGGGGTGGGAGCGATGTCTTGCATGAAAAAAGGGATCAGCGGAATGTTGTAACTGTCGGCTAACTCATAAAAGACATCATTAAACATCTTGCTGTAACGAGGCCCATAATTGGGAGGGACCATGACTTCGGTGAGTAACACTTTTGCATCAATTTGCTGAGAGGCTTCAATGATTTTTGTAAGATTTGATTTCAATTGAGTCGGTGGAAAACCTCGTAATCCATCATTACCGCCCAACTCAATGACGACTAAGTCAAATTGGCTAGAAGCGAGTAAATCCGCGATACGTCTAGCACCGCCAGCTGATGTCTCACCACTAACCGAGCCATTTATAATGGTGTGCTGAGGGAGCTCATTACGTAACAATTGCACCCAACCTTGCTCTTCTTCCATACCATATCCTGCACTTAAGCTATCACCTAGTATCAAAATCGTGGCAGCATAGCTGGAAGAAGAAATTGATAAAACAACAATTAGCGTAGCAAGACTGCGCTTAATCGCTAATGTTAAGAAGGATCCTATGTCGAATTTTGCTAAAGACTCTAGTGCCATTACAGTAACTAACCTCATAAAAACAGTGGTAACTCAAGAAGGTGAGCTTACTATCCTCAAGGGCATCAACATGGATGTCAAGCAAGGAGATAGTGTTGCAATTTTAGGACCGTCTGGATCTGGCAAGTCAACGTTACTCGGGCTACTTGCCGCACTAGATACACCTACATCGGGTGAAATATTATTAGCTGGCTCGGCGTTGTCAGGTCTCAATGAAGAGCAAAAAGCAGCGCTGCGAAAAAAGAAAGTCAGCTTCATTTTTCAATCATTTATGCTAGTTGATACCTTAACGGCTCTCGAAAATGTCATGTTGCCAGCAGAATTGGCCGGTGTTAAAGATGCCAAACAAAAAGCTCAAAATATGCTTGAACGTGTCGGATTAAGCCACAGGTTGACCCATTTACCTAAGCAATTATCAGGCGGTGAGCAACAAAGGGTGGCCATTGCGCGCGCCTTTATTTGTGAGCCCAAAGTACTTTTTGCTGATGAACCCACAGGTAATTTAGATAGTGTAAATGGCGACAAAATTGCTGACATGTTATTTGCGTTAAACCAAGAAAGCGACACCACACTAGTCTTGGTTACCCATGATTTACAATTAGCAAAACGCTGTAAGCGCCAGTTTGTAATGGACAGTGGCCTGCTTACCGAAGCCAATAACACCCAAGCTAAAACCATTAATCAACCTTTGATGACAGAGGAGATGAGTTAATGGAGTGGCAATTAGCATGGCGCCTTTTCAAACGAGAATTAGCCCAAGGTCAGTTACTGCTTATTGTGTTGGCTATAACCCTTGCCGTGTTATCTGTGAGTGGTTTAGCGCGCGTCAGTGAGCGCTTACAGGTAGCGATTAACGGTGAAGCAGCTACCTTTATCGCGGCTGATCGCATCATAAATTCTCCTGTGGCGGTTGATCCTAAATTATTGGCAATCGCCGATGAGTTAAGCCTTAAGCATGTTACTAATATGCAATTTAACTCTATGGTCTATGCCGGTGATAAATTTCAATTAGTGACCATTAAAGCGGTGGGTGAGGCTTACCCTTTAAAAGGTAAAATTGAATTATCGAGCGGTGAAACCTCAGCATTACCCTCCAAGGGCGAAGCCTGGTATGAAAATCGTTTAGGCGGATTGTTAGGTTACCCAAAGTCTTTAGAATTAGGGAATAGCATTTTAACCCTATCAGCTGAAATTAGCCGCTTACCCGACGGCGGTTTTAATCCCTTTGCATCGGCGCCTGTGTTACTGATGCGCCTTGATGATGTTAATGCAACCGGCATTATTCAACCAGGTAGTCGGGTCAGTTATATTTATCAATTCACAGGAGATACAGACGCGTTAGCCGAATTTGAACAACAGGCGAAGCCTTTACTCAATAACAGTCAGCGATGGGTAGATGTACAGTCTGGTGATTCGCCAATTGCCTCCGCGGTAAAACGTGCGGAACGTTTTTTATTATTAGCCAGTTTACTAGGTATCGCGTTAGCCTGCGCTGCAATAGGTATTGCTGCTCAGCGTTATTGTCAGCGCCATTATGATGTTGTGGCCATGCTAAAAACCTTTGGCGCATCAGCTAAACAAATCCGATTATTGTTTGGCTTGCATTTGATGCTGGTGACGTTACTTGGGATTGTGCTGGGACTATTGGGTGGTTTATTACTTGATTTAGCGATAACCCAATTCTTGCCACCTGAAATCGCGGCTTATTCGCCACCTTATTTACGCCCATTTTTACTGGGAATGTCGACTGGATTAATCAGCGCTTTTATGTTTTCGGCTTATCCACTCATGCGCTTATTAGCTATTCCACCTTTACGGGTATTGCAGCGTCAGCTGGAAGGGTTACAACTGGGGATGTGGCTACATTTGCTACTCAGTTTAGGTGCTATGGCATTATTGGGCTACCTGTACTCAAGAAGTATCGCATTAACCATGACAGTAGTGCTTACAGTATTGTTGCTGGGTTTACTGCTCAGTATTCTTGGGTTTGTGATGATCAGAATGGGCCACAGTGTGGGCATGAAAACCACCAACCCATTACAGTTAGCTTTAGCAGGGCTTCGCCGCAGAGCAAGACAAAACGCGGTTCAGTTGGTCGGCTTTAGTAGTGCTCTGGTATTGCTGCTAACCATATTGGCTTTGCGACAAGACTTACTAAATGAATGGCAAAAACAGTTGCCCGAAGATGCACCTAATTACTTTTTGGTTAATATTGCCCCTGAAGATACCCAACCTTTGCAGCAATTTTTGGATCTACATCAAATACAAGCAACCGATATTTATCCTGTTATCCGCGGGCGATTAACCCACATCAATGGTGAAGAGTTAATTTCAGGTGAGCAACAAGATGCTGGCATGACTGGCCGTGTGGGGATTTCTCGCGAGTTAAATTTAACCTATCGAGATACTTTACCGCCAAATAATCCGATTGTTGAAGGGACGTTTAATCTGGCTGACGATGAAGTGTCTGTTGAGTCTGGTGTGGCAGAGCGACTTGGGTTGGTTTTGAATGATACCATGACATTCAATATTGATAATCAGTCATTTACGGTTAAAGCAACCAGTATTCGTAATGTGCAATGGGAAACATTGCAGCCGAATTTCTTTATGATTTTTAGGCCCAAAGCTCTTGATAAGTTTAACTATACTTCCATGGCCAGTTTTCATTTAGATGATGACAAGCTTAAACAGGCGGGCAGCCAATTGAGTGCTAATGCGGTTGTGCTGCAATTAATCCAACAGTTTCCGACTATTTCAGTGATAGATGTGGGCGCTATGGTTGGACAATTAAGGCAGATTATTGATCAAGTGTCATTATCGCTCAGTCTTGTTTTAGCGCTTGTGCTTTTGGCCAGTGCGTTAGTGTTGATTGCACAAACGGAAGCGGGCATGGCAACAAGGCAGCGGGAGCTGGCGGTGCTGCGAACCTTTGGCGCATCCGGTTGGCTATTGCGTTCAGCAACTGGATTAGAGTTTGCACTACTTGGTGCTATCGCTGGGTTGTTAGCTGTGATCGTGGCAGAGTTTGCGCTTTATATGCTTAAAACGCAGGTGTTTGAATTAGTGGTTTATATGCATTGGCCCTGGTGGATTATTGCTCCGTTATCAGGTGCTGCAGTAGTGTCAATATTAGGCATGTGGCGTTGCCGACAGCTGTTAAACCAATCTTGCAGTGATTTGTTAAAAGCAGGATAAAACAATATTAGGGAGATGCTTTGTCTCTCCCAAATTGTTACTTAACATGTGATTTGGTTAACGTTAAGGCTGATGATCATTTGTGGTTATATGTTGTTGAAGTCAAACCCTTCGGGCCGCGTTTGTTGGTCATTTGTACTGCGTTATCGACTTCTTATGTAGAATAACGACACCACAAAGTCTCTGCTTTGTACAAATGACCAATAATTCGCTGTAAAAATAACCTTGAAAGATAAAAGGCCTTAGGACATATGAAGTCAACGCTTGCAATAGAATGTGCTGAAATATCGATAAAACCCCATTACCCAGTATCGTTTAGCCATTTTAACTTGGATGTTTTTGCAATCTGTTTTGCAATCTTAGATGACACAGTGAATAATCAGCCACATTAATGCTTATGCTATTTAGATTTGAAGGTTTGTTATAAATATGAAATTCAGCCCGTTGGTCGATGAGCTTATTCAATCGCTGCGAATTTTACCTGGTGTTGGTCCCAAATCGGCACAACGCATGGCTTTTCAATTATTAGAGCGTGAGAGAAAAGCCGGTATTAAGCTTGCCGAATCATTACAAAAAGCCATGTCTGAGGTTGGGCATTGCAAAGGATGTAGAACCTTTACTGAACAGGATTTATGCCCGATTTGTGCTAGCCATAAACGAGGTAATGCCGACGTTATTTGTGTGGTTGAAACCCCTGCTGATGTATTAGCGATTGAGGCTGGTGGCCACTTTAATGGTCGTTACTTTGTATTGCTTGGACATTTATCGCCACTGGATGGCATTGGACCTGAAGAGTTAGGATTGGCCTTATTGGAGCAACAATTATCGTCCGATGATGTGCAAGAGCTAATTTTAGCCACCAACCCAACGGTTGAAGGTGATGCCACAGCCCATTTTATTGCCGATATGGCTCGCCGTCATAATGTGGTCATTAGCCGTATTGCCCATGGCGTGCCAGTGGGAGGCGAATTAGAATATGTTGACAGCACGACGTTGGCCTTATCGTTTAATGGGCGCATAAAATTATAACCTTATCGTTCATGCTTAAGTCATCATCACTTAGTGGGTGATGGCTTAAAAAATAAGCAAAAAAACACCTCCCCCTTGAATTGTATTCCCTAAGCCCCATCTCTTGTATATCAAAGCATTTTAAAGTGGTCGCTTTGGCGGTGTTATCAAGTTACCCGCATAAAGTGACTGTTATGTAATACCTCAAAGTACTATCAAGGGAATTATTCATGTCACAACAAGAAACACATGGTTTTCAAACCGAAGTTAAACAGTTACTGCATTTGATGATCCACTCTCTGTATTCAAACAAAGAGATTTTCTTACGTGAATTAGTTTCAAATGCGGCCGATGCGGCGGACAAACTCCGTTACTTAGCCTTAACGGATGATGCCTTATATGAAGGCGATGGTGATTTGCGCGTGCGTATCAGCACCGACACTGAAAAAGGCACAGTGACCATTTCTGATAATGGTATCGGTATGACTCGCGACGGTGTGATTGAGCATTTAGGTACTATTGCTAAATCAGGTACCAAAGAGTTTTTTAGCCATCTTTCTGGTGAAGCGTCTAAAGATTCACAATTAATCGGCCAATTTGGTGTCGGTTTTTACTCAGCATTTATCGTGGCTAAAAAGGTCACTGTTCGCACTCGTGCGGCGGGTAAACCAGCAAATGAAGGCGTATTGTGGGAATCCGAAGGTGAAGGTTCATTTAGCGTAGATAACATCACCAAAAATACCCGCGGTACCGAAATCACCTTGCATTTACGTGATGAAGAAAAAGAGTTTGCTGATGATTATCGTTTACGCTCAATCATTACAAAATATTCAGACCATATTTCTGTACCTGTGCAAATGTTTGAAGAAGGTACTCCTGAATCAGATGGTCCAGACGGTGAAAAAATTCCAGCAACCGAAGGTTTTTGGAAACCAATGAACAAAGCGACTGCGCTTTGGACTCGTAATAAATCAGATATTTCTGATGAAGAATATCAAGAGTTTTACAAGCATATTTCGCACGATTACAGCGATGCATTAAAGTGGTCACATAACCGTGTTGAAGGTAAGCAGGAATATACTAGCTTATTGTATATACCATCAAAAGCGCCGTTTGATATGTTTAACCGCGAACACAAGCACGGATTAAAACTGTTTGTTCAGCGCGTGTTTGTTATGGATGATGCTGAGCAGTTTATGCCGACCTATTTACGTTTTGTAAAAGGCTTAATTGACTCGAAAGATCTGCCATTAAACGTTTCGCGTGAAATTTTACAAGATAACCAAATCACCAAGTCATTACGCACAGCATTAACCAAACGTGTGCTGGGTATGCTTGAAAAGCTAGCTAAAGATGATGCTGAAAAGTATCAGGCTTTTTGGGCTGAGTTTGGTCAGGTGTTAAAAGAAGGTCCTGCTGAAGATTTTGCTAACCGTGAACGTATTGCCAGCCTTCTGCGCTTTGCATCAACTCACGATAATACCGCGGCAACGACTGTATCGTTAGATGCCTACATTGAACGCATGAAAGAAGGGCAGGAAAAGATTTACTATATCGTAGCAGATAGTCATGACGCTGCAGTAAATAGTCCACACCTTGAATTATTGCGTAAAAAAGGCATTGAAGTGTTGTTAATGTCAGAACGTATCGATGAATGGTTAATTAACCATTTAACCGAGTACAAAGGCAAAAAACTGCATTCAGTCACTAAAGGCGATTTAGAGTTAGGTTCATTAGAAGATGAAGCTGACAAAGAAGCCCAAGAAAAAGTGGCTGAAGAGTCTAAAGGCTTAGTTGAGCGTATTAAAGCGGCACTTGATGGCAAAGTGTCTGATGTAAAAGTGACGTCTCGTTTAACCGATACTCCAGCATGTGTGGTAACGGGTGAAGGCGAAATGTCGACCCAAATGATTAAATTAATGCAAGCAGCCGGTCAGCCAGTGCCTGACTCTAAGCCGACATTTGAAATCAACCCAACGCATCCGTTGGTCGAGCGTTTGAACAGCGAACAAGACGAGCAACTGTTTGCTGATTGGTCAAACTTGTTATTACAACAAGCGCAACTTTCAGAGAAAGGCAGTTTAGCTGATCCATCGGCATTCATTAAATTAATGAACCAAATGTTGATGTCGAGCTTTAAATAACACTTGAGCGGATATGAAAGCGGACTACATGTCCGCTTTTTGCACTTTAAGGGGACCTATGGACCATATCATTTCGTTAACTAAAGAAAACATCCAGCAAGTTGTTGATACCTCGATGGAAAAAATGGTGGTATTAACCTTTTTTGCCCAGCAGCAGCCTGAAAGCATGCAAATGCTACAAACACTTACCCAGTTAGCTAACGCACAACAAGGGCGTTTCATTTTGGCATCGGTTGACTGTGAAGCGGAAATGGAAATTGCGCAATATTTTCAAATTCAAAGTTTACCTACCACGCTTGTGTTAGATAAAGGTCGCCCAATTGATGGCTTTGCTGGTGTGCAAGACAGCGTAAGTGTTACCGCGTTACTGGATAAACATTTACCGCCGATGTGGTTACAAGCATTTGAAGACGTTAAAGCACAGTTGGCACAAAGTGAACCATTAACGGCTGAAACACTAACCAACCTAAGTGTAGAACTCAAAGAGATTGCACAACAAGCGGATAAGCTTGCTCAGGTGCAATTAGTGCAGGCGGATGTGTATTTACAATTAAATCTGCTAAGTGATGCAAAAACGATACTGTCGAGCATTGGGTTGGCGGATCAAGACAGCTATTATCAAAATTTAAAAGCTAAACTCGCATTAGCTGAAGATGCTGCTGATACACCTGAAATTCGTGATCTTCAACAACAACTTGAAAGTAATCCTGCAGATATTTCATTATCAATTGATTTAGCTAAAGCACTTAACAAAGCCCAACGTAATGAAGAAGCGTTAGACACGCTTTTTGGTTTTTTACAAAAAGATTTGAATGCAGCCGATGGTAAAGTTAAACAAGTGTTCTTGGAAATATTAACCGCTATGGGGCAGGGCAATGCCTTGGCAAATCAATATCGCCGCAAATTATACACCCTGCTGTATTAAACACGCTTAGCTTCAATTGGGGCGCGCTTATTAGATATAGGTCTAATGGAGTGTGTTTGCCACTATGAATAGTGCGGCAGATATGCGAAAATCGCCGCCCTAAAAAGAATATAATCTTAAAAGAGGACTTTAGAGATGCGCATTATTTTATTAGGTGCCCCAGGTGCCGGTAAAGGTACCCAAGCTCAATTTATTATGGAGCAATATGGTATCCCACAAATCTCTACTGGTGATATGTTGCGTGCTGCGGTTAAAGCGGGAACACCACTTGGTTTAGAAGCCAAGAAGGTAATGGATGCTGGCCAACTAGTTTCAGATGACTTAATCATTGGTTTAGTAAAAGAACGTATCGCACAAGATGACTGTGCTAAAGGCTTCTTACTTGATGGTTTCCCTCGCACAATTCCACAAGCTGATGCAATGGCTGCTAATGGCATTGTGATTGATCACGTGATTGAAATTGACGTGCCAGACGAAGAAATTGTTAAGCGCATGAGTGGTCGTCGTGTTCACTCTGGTTCTGGCCGTGTTTATCACGTTGTATTTAATCCACCAAAAGTGGAAGGTAAAGATGACGTTACCGGTGAAGAATTAGCAATTCGTCCAGATGACGAAGAGTCGACTGTTCGTAAGCGTTTAGGTATCTATCATGAGCAAACTAAGCCATTAGTTGACTATTATGGTAAAGTTGCTGCAGAAGGCCGTACCGAGTACAACAAGTTTGATGGCACTCAAAGTGTAGCCGCCGTAAGCAAGCAATTAGCTGCGGTGCTAAAATAATCACTTCATCAGTGAATAAAAAGCCTGCATTTGCATAACACCGATCAGTTAAGAAACTGATCGGTTGACATCAAAGATGATCCTACGAAAATGACTCCTTCTTTTGAACGGAGTCATTTTTTATGCCAGTCTAAATGGCTTATTGATACTGAACTGCTTGCCGCCCCCGAAGAACTATCTATCTTTCAAAAAGAATTGCCGTTGGAATGGATTGAACAAGCGTTGGAGCTAACCTATAAATCAAGTATTAGGCGCAGAAAACTTCCCGCAGAATTAGTCGTTTGGCTCATCGTTGGCATTGGCCTATACCGAAAGCGTTCCATCGCCGAAGTCTTCTCCACGCTCGACTTAACGTTAGTTGATAAACTGGCAGAAACCGTTGCACCAAGTGCTATCCCGCAAGCCTGACAGCGACTTACAGCCGCTTCCCCTTAAAGTCCTTTTTGATATTATTTCTAAACTGAAGTTCAAGGGGTAACTGATGTTAATCAGACGTGAGTTAATTGTTATCAGCCTCAATCTGTTTTCAACTATCAGCTTTATGCTATCAGCACGCTACAGTCCGGAACCTCAACGGACTGGTATCGTTTTCCCTTCGCTGTATTAATTACTCAGTTTTTGATTACATTTGACTGTCCGCGCGGACACTTTTTCATATAGCGGACAGTTTTAAACCTGTCCGCGGACACTTCTACAGTGTCGAATACTCTACTCTGTTATGTATGTTATTGAAATTAATGAATATGTAATTAGTGGCATGGCTTGTGCTTTGTCTTGGTATATATGTGAGAGGTGTGTTGTTCGCACCGACCGAGGAACCAAGATGATTAAAGATACCAGCAGCCAAGATACGGTTATAGCACCTAAATTAGGCCGTAAACTGCGTTTGCCTTTGATAATAGGTGGCGGTGCAATATTGATGAGTGCATTAGTGTGGGCGAGTTTAGGCCAAGACAGTTCAGTGCGTTCAGTTGATGGTGCCGATTTACGTTTAGCAACCCTGATCCGTGGCACCTTGGTGCGAGATATTGCCACTACAGGGAAAATTGTGGCGGCTAACGCGCCGATTTTATACAGCACTGAAGAAGGTGTGGTGACGCTATTAAGTCAGCCTGGCGATGAAGTGGAACTTGGGCAAGTAGTGGCTAAGATTGACAGCCCACGTTTACAAAGTGAACTGCAACAACAGCAGTCATTACTTGAAGGTATGCAGGGCAGTTTAGAGCGTGCCAAATTAGATGCTCGTCGTGAGCAATTACGCGTTAGCCAGATTTTAGACATGGCCAAAGTAGATTTAGAAGCCGCGGATCGTGAAAGCCGTCGTGGTGATCAATTAATTGAATCGAGTTTAATCAGCAAAATCGATTTTGAAAAAAGCAAAGATGATTTACACAAAGCCAAATTACTACACAAACACGCTCAGCAAGAAGTCGATTTAATGCGCGACACACTGACCTTCGAAATTAAAAATCGCACCCTTGAGGTAGAGCGCCAGGCTCTCGTTGTCAGTGAGTTAACTCGCCAGGCAAATGCCCTCAATATCATCGCCCCTGTTAGCGGCATTATCGGTAATTGGCTGGTGGAGCAAAAAGCGCGTATTGCAGCTAGCCAGCCAATATTAACCGTAGTCGATTTAACCGCCTTTGAAGCCGAACTGGCCGTGCCGGAATCTTATGCCGATGAGCTTGGGCTAGGTATGGATGTTGAGTTGAGTTTTGGCAGCGTCAATGTGGTGGGGCAGTTGTCGTCAATATCACCTGAAGTACGTAACCGTGAAGTCACTGCCAGAGTGCGCTTTGCTGACAGTAATACCTTGTCTTTACGTCAAAATCAGCGTTTGTCAGCCCGAGTATTATTAGAAAACAGACCCAATGTGCTGATGGTCAAACGTGGCGATTTTCTTAATCTTGGCGGTGAAATAGCCTACCAAGTGATCGAGTCTGTTGCGCAGCAAAAAACAGTCAAACTTGGTGTGGGCAGTATGAGCCAGGTGGAAGTGCTTGACGGTGCTGAAGAAGGTGAGGTGTGGGTGATATCAGGCACTGAAAGCTTTAAAAATCAGCCTAAAATTCAGATCAGATAAGCTAATTACTAAAAATTTAACGAGTAAGGGGATCCCATGTCAGTCATACAACGCAAACAGCTTATTGAACTCGCCGCTTTATTTCTTTTGGTCGTGGCAGTGATTTATCGAATTGATAATCATACTGACTGGTTGTCGGTAAGTTTGCACCTAATTGATATGGGCAGCCATTTATCGACTCAACTCTTAAGTGATAGTCACACGGTCAGTATCGATATTGCTATCAGCTCACTTGCCCAAATTAAATTGCTGCTTTAAGTCTTTTTACGCCAGCAGAATAGATGTCGACAGAATTTGAATTAACCGTATTTACATCAACAGTATTGCTCTTAAGCGCCATCAATACTGAGGTGTTACAACCGATTAAACTAAGGAAAGCCAGTATGTTATCCATGAAAAATATCAGTAAAGTATTTAAAACCGATTTAGTTGAAACCCATGCCCTGCGTGACTTTAACCTTGAAGTACAAGAGGGCGAATTTGTGGCGGTAACCGGTCCCTCTGGTTCAGGTAAAACCACCTTTTTGAATATTGCTGGTTTACTTGAAGGTTTTACCTCTGGCGAGTTCAGCCTTGATGGCGTTAATGTGTCGAATTTAAGTGACAACAATAGCGCCAAAGTACGCAATGAAAAAATTGGTTTTATCTTTCAAGGATTCAACCTTATCCCTGATCTTAACTTGGCCGAAAACGTCGAAGTGCCGCTGCGTTATCGCGGTATGAAAGCGAGTGAGCGTAAGCGCCGAGTTGAATCAGCATTAGAACAAGTGGGTTTAGGTGCACGGATGAAGCATTTGCCGACTCAGTTGTCTGGCGGGCAGCAACAAAGGGTCGCGATAGCACGTGCCTTAGCAGGCGAGCCAAGGTTTTTACTCGCCGATGAGCCAACAGGTAACCTAGACAGCTTAATGGCGCGTCAAGTGATGGAACTACTTGAAAATATCAATCAACAAGGCACCACCATTATTATGGTCACCCACGACCCAGAACTTGCCCGCCGTGCCCAGCGCAATATTCAAATTGTTGATGGCCAAGTGTGTGACTTTTCGATGTACCAACAAGCTGCTACGGGCACGCGTTAATCGCATAAGGGGAACACTATGTTTTTTTACTATTGTGATTTAGCGTGGCGAAGTATTCGTAAAACACCCATGTTATCGATGTTAATGGTATTAGCGATTTCGATAGGTATTGGCATTACCATTACAACTTTAAACGTTTATAAAACCATGTCTTACAACCCAGCAGGTGATCGCAGCGAGGTGATTAACTCGGTTCAACTGTGGAGCCAAGGCTTAGATACCTGGGATGATTTTATTTCAAATATCACCTATATGGACGCGATGAACTTACGCAATAACACAGAATTGGGTTTAAAAGCGGCGACGTATCGTACCGGCTTAGCAATGCAGTCAGACAATCTTAAAATTGAACCCGTATTACAAGGCGTGCGGGTAACCGATAGAGACTTTTTTAGGATTTTTTCAGTACCATTTGTTTATGGTAGCTACTGGGATGCCAGCGTTGATTTACGCCCCGCTTATCAAGTGGTCATTAGCCAGAAGTTAAATTTACGCTTTTTTGAAGGTAAAAATAGTGTCGGTAAAACGGTGTTTTTAGACCGTAAGCCATACCAAATTGTTGGGGTGATTGATGACTGGAATCCGCAACCTAAGTACTACGATCCACTTAATGGTGCGTTTAATGATGCAGAAGAGATATTCATTCCGTTCTCGTTAACAGGCCAAGAAGAATTTGATGTGTGGGGCAATACCAGTGGTTGGAAGTTCGAACCCATGCTGACGTATAATGACAGGTTAACATCTGAAAAAGTGTGGATTCAATTTTGGACTGAATTGAATAGCGAAGATGAAAAACAGAGTCTTCAAGGTTGGTTAACTCGCTATGTCGAGCAACAACGCACCATTGGTCGCTTTACGGACACGGCTAAAATCCCAGCGGAAGCTGTGCAAATTAGTGATATTGATAAATGGCTTGAAGATAATGATGTGGTGCCAAAAGATAACAAAATTCTTGTTGGTTTAAGCTTGTTGTTTTTAAGTGTGTGCTTGGTGAATATTCTTGGGCTTTTACTGACCAAATTTCTGAAACGTGCCCCTGAAGTAGGTGTTCGCCGTGCGATTGGTGCCAGTCGTGAACAGATTTTTAGTCAGTACATGGTTGAAGTGGGCATGATTGGTTTTATTGGTGGGGTTGTGGGCTTATTGTGGGCATGGGGATCATTAACCGCATTGCACAGTTATTTTGCAATGGAGCAAAGTGTGACCGGGCTGGATGCCAGTATGTGGATTATTACGCCGTTAATTGCCATTTCTACCGCAGTATTGGCAGGGGTTTATCCTGCTTGGGTGGTGTGCCGCACTAAACCCAGCGTGTATTTAAAAGCCCAATAATGGATTAAATAAGGACTTCACCATGTTACATATCAAACCGATTTTATCCAGTTTAATGCGCAGCAAAAGTGCGCCTATTTTATTGCTGTTACAGATAATTCTATCTGTTGCGATTGTGGCCAATGCTAGCTTTATTATTAACGAGCGTTTGTCGCTAATGCAGCGTGAGTCTGGCTATGCAGAAGATCAAATATTGACGTTCAGTGTGTACAATTTTGACCCGGCTATCGATAACATCAAGCAAAATGAAGTCGATCAACTCATTTTACGCGCCTTGCCAAATGTGATTGACGCCAGTTATAGCAATATGTTGCCGTTAAGCGGCAGTGGCTGGATGGATCGCTGGGTTGACAGCCCTAACGAAGATACCGCTAAAAGTACCCCAGGTTTTGCATTTTATTTAGGTAACGAGCATTTATTGAATGTCATGGGAGCAAAACTGATTGCCGGACGTAATTTTAGCGCTGACGAAATAAATACCAACTTAGGTGACAGTGGCATGCTAGCGTTAGTGTCGCAGCCCTTAGCCAAAGCTTTTTGGGGCGATGAATCGCCATTAGGCAAAACCATGTATCAAGGCGATCAGACTGTCACGGTTGTAGGGGTGGTAGATAAGCTTCAAGGAGCTTGGATCGACCATGAAAACTTTGAATACAGTGTGATCCAAAATATCGATTTTGGTGGTAGCAGTAGTAATAAAACCTATATGGTTCGAGCCTTACCTGAGCACATTCCTGCGTTAGAAGAGGCGATTCGTAAAGCCTTGAATGCTGAAAACCCTAATCGCGTACTGGATAACTTTCAAACCCTGACCGAATTAAAAAGCCTGACTTACAGTAATCATCGTTTAATGGCGACGGTATTGAGCATTATGGTGGTGTTATTGCTGTTAATTACAGCGCTGGGATTAACCGGTATGGTGATGTTTAACATTCAACGTCGCACTAAGCAAATTGGCACACGCCGTGCGCTAGGGGCTAATAAGCGCGATATTATTCAATACTTTATGGTGGAGAATTACCTGATTTGTATTGTCGGCGGCGTCATTGGCGGTATGTTAGCATTAGTGCTGGGTCAGCAATTAATGTCATTGTATAGCTTGCCTATGGTGCCAATGATTTATCCGATTATTTCAGTGATTGGTTTATTGATTGTGACCACGCTGGCAGTAATAGTGCCGGCAGCTAAAGCCGCTAATATTTCACCTGCTATGGCAACGCGCAGCGTGTAATATACAAAACGGGCGCTTGTAGTTAACAATAGCGTGACAGTGAGGTTTTCTGTCATGTTATTGTTTAGTGCCTTTTTGTTTTAAATATTTTTGTATAAACGGACTTTGTGTAAACATGTTTTTGTATTGCTGCAACCAAATTGGACTCAAATAAACTTTAATGGATAATATTTTAATTGTTGATGACAATCATGCCATTTGCCAAGCTCTTGCGTTAATGATTGAGCTGCATGGCTATCAGGCTATTTTTTGCCATTCACCTGAAGCGGCTATCGAAATTGTTATCAACAAAGAGATCAGCCTGGTTATTCAGGATATGAACTTTAGCCATGACACCACCTCGGGTGAAGAGGGCAAGCAGCTGTTTTACGCATTGCGCCAGTTACAGCCTAATTTACCGATAATTTTAATGACGGCTTGGACTCAACTAGAAACTGCTGTCGAGTTGGTCAAAGCGGGCGCCGCCGATTACATGGGTAAACCTTGGGATGATGCCAAATTACTCAACAGCATTAGCAATCTATTATCTATTTATCGTTTGTCTCAGCAAAACAGTCAATTAACTCGGATAGACAGCGAACGTATGTCGGCCATTAATGGTGCTGATTTATGTGGCTTAGTGTTTGGCAGTGGTGCGATGCAGCGCTGCGTTGATTTGGCATTACAGGTGGCGCGCTCAGATGTGTCGGTCATGATCACTGGCCCAAATGGTGCAGGCAAAGACAAAATAGCCGATATTTTACAGGCGAACTCGCCATTAAAAGACAAACCCTTTATTAAGGTCAACATTGGTGCTTTACCAATGGACTTACTCGAAGCCGAATTGTTCGGCGCTGAAGCGGGCGCTTTTACCGGCGCAAATAAAACCCGTATCGGCCGTTTTGAAGCGGCCGACGGTGGCACATTATTTTTAGATGAAATTGGTAATTTGCCATTATCAGGTCAAGTGAAACTATTGCGCGTGTTGCAAACCGGTGAGTTTGAACGTTTAGGGAGCCATCAAACCCGCAAAGTGAATGTGCGGGTGGTGAGTGCCACTAACGCTGATTTAGCCGACGATATAGCCCATGGGCGGTTTCGTGAAGATTTGTTTTACCGCTTAAATGTGATTGAACTGAATGTGCCGCCACTCAATCAGCGTCAAGATGATATTTTACCCTTAGTAAAACACTTTATAGGTGCCAATTTTAGCCTTGATAAGTCGACCCAACAGGCGTTACTTACACACAGTTGGTCGGGTAATGTGCGCGAATTAGAAAACGCCTGTAAACGGGCGGTGCTGTTAGCTAAATCAGCACTATTAACTATTGATGACTTTGGTTTGATGGCGATAGCTAATGGCGGCGCGGCTGCTCAGTATGACTTGGTGGTTGAAGATCATCTTAATAGCCGTAAGCAAGATACTGATGATACTCAGTCGATTTTTAAACCCGACAAACAACAGATAGAAGCGGCATTAGCACAACATAATGGTGTAATTGCCAGAGTCGCTAAATCCTTTGGTCTAAGCCGACAAGCCCTTTATCGTCGTATGGAAAAATACGGTCTTAGGGTGACTAAATAATGATGTTATCGCTACGCACTAAATTGCTATTCAGTAACCTGCTAAGTTGTCTTTTGGCTGCGGTGTCAGGCGCTTTAGTGTGGTTTACATTGGGTGATGACACCTTATGGTTGGCCATTATTGTCATGCTGGCGGTGTGTTATTTTTGCAGCATGTGGCTTACCCGCAGATTGAGTGACAGCCTGCAAGCACTTGAAATCGGCTTACTTAACTTTAAAGACAACGACTTTAGTGTGTCGCTGCATCCCTATGGCGAGCCACAACTTGATGCTTTGGTGAGTTTATATAACCAAGCGTCGGCAAAACTGCGCAGCGAGCGACAATTTATTTATCAGCGTGAGTTAATGCTCGATAAAGTGATTCAAAACTCACCCAATGTGATGCTATTGATTGATGATAATCAACGGGTTATTTATGCTAATGGCGCCGCCAGACACTTATTTAATCACGGTGTAAAAGTAGAAGGTATGCTGTTATCTGAACTGATAATGATGTTGCCTGATGCGCTTAAAGCCGCATTAAACAGCGAGCAAGAAGGGCTGTTTTCGATGGGTGGCAACTCGGTTGAAGGTGCTGATGATATGGGCACGGATGGTGATGTTGAAACTTGGCATATTTCCCGAGGTCGCTTTACCCAAAACAATCAACAGCATCATTTAATTTTACTAAAACAACTGACCAAAGAGCTCAATCGTCAAGAGGTCGCCGTGTGGAAAAAGGTGATACGCATTATCAGTCACGAGCTGAATAACTCAGTGGCTCCAATCGCCTCTATGGTCAACTCAGGTAAGTTTTTAACCCAGCACTTAGACAACAGCAAGCTGCAATTAATTTTTGATACCATTGAGAATCGCACCACGCATTTAAGTCAGTTTATTTCCCATTATGCCGAGTTTGCAAAGCTGCCGCTGCCACAGAAACAGCTGATTGATTGGCCTAAAATGACTCTGCAGTTAGCACAGCAATACCCATTTAAGCTGTTGTCCTCTTTACCACAAACGCCAATTAAACTTGATGGGGTTCAGTTAGAACAAGTACTGATTAACTTGCTGAAAAATGCCCATGAGTCTGGTTCAAGTGCAGAAAGCGTCGCGCTGATTTTTGAACAGATAACCCACCCCGTAGTGGGTTTATTAATAAAAGTGGAAGATGAAGGGAGTGGCATGTCTAGCGAGGTATTATCGCAAGCATTGTTGCCGTTTTACTCGACTAAACAGTCTGGTACAGGTATTGGTCTGCCCTTGTGCCGCGAAATTATCGAAGCCCACGGTGGCCGAATTAGCATGCAAAACCGCGTAGAAGGCGGTTTAAGTGTTAAAGTCTGGTTACCTGTACTCCAGGGTTAATAATGTAATGGTCACTCATCTCCATTAGGCTTAAAGTGCAAACACTTCTGCGACACGCCACAAGTACATTCCTAGAGACTGTAACAACTTGCTCGTAGGCGCAGACAATCACTTGGTGCTAAATGAGAATGTTAACGCAATTCCGGATGCCTAATATCTAATGCCTAATAGTTCTCTGGTAATAGATGCGCTGGAAGAGGCTGATAATACTTAAAAGACGACGGATATAAGACACTCTACATCTTTATCAATCAAACCATCACATAGTTTGATCAACGTTAGCTAGAGAAATAATAATATTAGAATGAGCCATTAGTTGTTGTTTGATGTTACATCTGGTTAGTGTGGTTCATTGACCTGAATGCTGAACAATACTGTTTATTGCTTTTGTAGATGATGTCGCTTAATCGTTAATTCTCAAACCATCATGGTTAAATATGTATTCAAAAAATGTAATAACTCGTTATAAATTCGACTCATAACAAGAAGTAGATATTTAGCCAGTTCAGATCTGTGTTGTCATCAGAGTTTTGCTCATTGAACACAAGGCAGAACAAGCTAGACATGTCTTGTGATTGTGGCAAAAAGTCATTTAATCTCATAAGGTTAATATGTTATTATTCGCCGCCTTTTGTCTATGGCAGCTGCATATTTAGGCAACATTGCCTTAAATATAAACTAAACTGATATTTTTATTTCGCTGCACGGATGCAAACTCATGAGAATCGATTATGAAGTTTCCAGGTCAACGTAAGTCGAAGCATTATTTCCCAGTAAGTAACCGTGATCCGCTTTTGGCGCAATTTACCCAACAGCCGCAAACTTTTCCTACTTACATTTGTGGTATCGATCAAACTTTAGTAGACATTGAAGCTAAAGTTGCCGAAGAGCTACTTGAGCGCTATGGCTTACCTAAAGGTAACTCTACGTTAATCGATGATGAAAGAGCACACATTCTTTACAACGAATTAAAATCAAATGACATGATCAGTGATGAGTTTGCGGGTGGCACCATAGGTAATACCGTGCATAACTACTCAATTCTTGCAGATGACCGCTCAGTATTATTTGGTGTCATGAGCCAAAATATTATGGTCGGTAGCTATGCTTATCGCTACCTTTGCAATACCTCTTCAAAAGTAGATTTAAACTATTTACAACCCGTAGATGGCCCTATCGGACGCTGCTTTACGTTAATTTCGGCTGATGGTGAACGCACTTTTGCGATCAGCAAAGGTTCAATGGACAAGCTGACGCCACATTATATTAATCAGCAAGTGGTTCAAGAAAGCTCTGCTTTGGTGATCACTGCCTACTTAATGCGAGCGAGTGAGGGGGATGGCATGACATCGGCTGCGATGCAAGCGATTGAATATGCAAAAGCCGCTGAAGTCCCTGTCGTGTTAACGCTTGGTACGCGTTTTTTAATTCAAGAAGATCCTGTTTGGTGGCAAAACTTTATTAAAGAGCATGTCACTATTCTGGCAATGAATGAAGATGAAGGTGAGGCGTTAACGGGCTTTAAAGATCCTTTATTGGCCAGTGAAGCTGCGCTTGAGTGGTGTGATATGGTGCTGACGACCGCGGGACCTATTGGTTTATATACTGCAGGTTATGCTGAAGATAGCGCTAAACGCGAAACCAGCCACACTTTGCTACCTGGTGCTATTCCTGAATTTAACCGTTATGAATTTTCGCGTCCGATGTTAAAAGCTGACTGCGAACAGCCAATTAAAGTGTATGCACACATTGCCCCGTATATGGGGGGGCCGGATTATATTCGTAATACTAACGGTGCTGGAGATGGGGCTTTATCGGCTTTGTTACATGATCTGTCGGCTAATAATTTCCATAAAGCCAATGTGCCTGGTTCAAGTAAGCATAAGCGTGATGGATTATGCTACTCGTCATTCTCTCAAGTGTGTAAATATGCTAACCGTGTCGCTTATGAAGTATTAGCCCAGCACAGCCCAAGGTTGTCTAGAGGTTTGCCTGAGCGAGAAGACAGTTTAGAAGAGTCTTATTGGGAACGCTAATCCGAGATTTAATTAGCTAAGTAATCTTTACTCTGGTTAATAAATCTTTCTTCTGCGGCTATTTTTAACGCTAACGGTTTGGGTTGACGTGCAATACTCATTTAATGCAAGCATATTTGACTTGTAGCCCTGAAGCGTTCAGGCTGAGGAGTTGGAGTATGTATTTGACTTAATATCAATGCATTAGTGAATACCTTATCCAGAGTTCAGCTTAAATAAAAAATACTTTAAAAATAAACGATAATGTTTTGTCATTATCGTTTTTTTTTCACAAATTTTTAATAGAATAGAGCCAGATTAATCATTGAAGGAGCTTAAGGTGAAGGGACAAATTTTACGAGAAATGCATGTGCTCAAAGCAATTGAACCCGAATTTGAAGTACAAAGACGCGTCGCATTTATCAAATCTAAGCTCAAAGATGCCCACTGTTTTTCGCTTGTTTTAGGGATCAGTGGTGGCGTTGATTCATCATTAGCAGGGCGTTTATGTCAATTAGCTGTTGATCAGCTAAACGAAGGTTCGGCGGATAAATCTTATCAATTTATTGCAGTCAGATTACCTTATCAAGTTCAAAAGGATGAAGATGAAGCGCAATTAGCTTGTAAATTTATTCAACCCAGTAAGCAAGTGACTGTGAATATTGGCCAGGGGGTTATTGGTGCGCATGACGCCACTTTAGCTGGACTTGCAGATGCCGGAATAAAATTACCAGACACGGATAAGGTTGATTTTGTTAAAGGTAATGTGAAAGCCAGAATGCGTATGATCGCGCAATATGAAATTGCGGGTATGGTCGGGGGCTTAGTCGTCGGTACCGATCATAGCGCTGAAAACATTACTGGCTTCTATACTAAATTTGGCGATGGTGCATGTGACTTAGCGCCTTTGTTTGGCTTAAATAAACGCCAAGTACGTCAAATTGCAGCCTATTTAGGTGCACCAGATATTCTAGTTAACAAAGCTCCGACAGCGGATCTTGAAGATGGCAAGCCGCAATTGGAAGATGAGGTTGCATTAGGGCTAACCTATGATCAAATTGATGATTTTTTAGAGGCTAAACCTGTAGATGCTCATGTTGAGTCTAAATTAATTGCGATTTATCAGCGTACTCAGCATAAACGTAAACCTATTCCAACGATTTACGATTAATATCTCTTTAACATTGCTGGCAACTTTCAGAAATATGACACATAGCAACTTGTATGAGTTTTTTGTGTGTCTTTTATTTTTGTTCAAATCAGTGCTCTTTAGCATTAAACAGACTCAATCCTATGCTTGGGTATTCACGGTGATAAGTTTAAGGAATTAATTTGCTTGCTAGCACTAGCACGAGATCATCGTGGATGTTTATGCTTATCCCATTGGCATTCACTATGCTTTTTGGCTGTAATCAAATCGAAGATAGTAAAAAGCCGATTGAAATTCATCGTTTGGTCAAAGAGAATCTTGTGGATGCTGTATTGTCAACTGATGCCAGTATTGCGGTGACATTGGGGCAAAGTCGCACATTGTCTGTGTGGGATATCACGACTCGAACCCTATTACATCAATGGACTGGTGATGACTTTGACGAAGTGAATTATCAATTGGCACTATCAGGAAATAAGCAATACTTGATAACAGCAGGAAAGAACAACATTTCAATTTTAAATCTTGTAACTGGAAAGCGAGATCTTCGTTGGATGGCTCAAGGCTTTAACCCTGATGCGAGTGTAACAAGTCTTTTTTTAAGTCAAACTGGTGGCACAATTATCGTCGGTATGAGTGATGGTACTATCACTGTCATCCAGCGCAGCAGCATGACTATGTCATTGTTTAAACAACACAGTGCCGCGGTTAATCATGTTGAACTCTCTGATGTTGAACAGCAGGTTTTATCTACGGGACTTGACGGTCAGGTACAGATTTGGGCTATCAATAGCGGTGAAGTAATAAATAGTTTTTCACGTCCGCAAAGGGTCACCAGCGTGAGCTTTGATCAAGTCAGTAGGCGTTTATTTATTGCGGATGCTTTAGATAATAATGCTATTTTTGACTCGAAGACCAGTTTGAATGTTGGCAAGCTCGATTACCTTGAACGTTATCGTTACTTTCGTGTTGCGCTACTTATCAACAATGCTAATAATTTAGTTACGGCAACCTCAAAACAAACGGTTATCTACTGGAATACGATATCTGGAAAAGAGCTTTATAGTTGGAATATTACCGCCTTTAGCGCAGGAACAACAGTATTGTCGATGAAGCTCAAATCAAAGGGTAAATTATTGACCTTAAGCTCAGATGGAGCACTAGAAACCTGGCGTTTGTAAAACACATTCCCCATCGATATTATTTAACGGTTGAGTATCCTACTTGTTAAACTTCAGTTATTTTGGTGCAGCAAAGGTCTTAATAATGCTATTAATGCATTAGGAAATTGGCGATAGTCTAAATATGGCGTTAGAAATATTGGGTGATGGTATTGAATAGTCTGCTTTTCATTCAATGACAGGTTTTGATCAAGTTTGATATTTTCAAATGTGAAACGTGAAAAGGTATTTTTGCCGCAAATGATGTGCATGATATTAGGATCTAGCGCAAGATCATCCGCTTTTTCAAATGAATCATGCACAATGACAATTGCAAGGGGGACATGAGCGGCACTATTTTGTTGAAACAAGCTTGGTTGTACTTTTCTCCAATCAGAAAACTCTTTGCACACAAGTTTACTTATTATCACCATAATTTTACGCCAGTGATTACCATTAGCATGAATTAATTGTGCAATTGCTTGTTCATTTATCGCAAGCCAATGTTTTGGAATGATTGGCGCTGACGGTAAATAAAAGATGATTTTGGGTGTCGAGGCCCCAAAGTAGTGACTAATTGATTCTGGCGTGGATGAATTTTCATCAAGCATTTTCATTTTAATATCGTTTACTATTATGATTAATATAATATCTTATCAGCCTAAACTCTTTTAGGCGTTTAGTTTTTTGATGTACTCATTGTTGGTTTAGATTAAAAGGATCCCCATGCGCGCTATTGTTATCGGTTCTACTAAGCACTTTTTCTTTGCATTATTTTATAGCATCATTGGCACATCCCTCGCTTTGATTATGTTGGCAGTTTGGCTATTAAATGAAAAGCCAGATCTTTCAATATGGCATACAACCCATCTAAAAAATGAATATCATCAACAGTCTGGTTTAAAAAATTTTACTGAATATCTATCCTTAGAAGATAAACTTTTTAAAGAAGTTGATAAAAAGATTTATCAGAAATATCAGCCGGAAATAGCCTCTCCAGTAAATCGTTATGAAAAAGGCAGTTCGTCGGATCCTGCTTTATGGCATTCAGATTGGAATCGCTCTTTTGAATGGGAAAATGATGATGCTGAATTTGGCTTATTGCTAATACATGGTATGTCAGATTCCCCTTATTCAATGTCACATATCGCAGAACATTATCGTCACCAGGCTCATATTGTGGGATTAAGATTGCCTGGTCACGGTACTATTCCATCTGGGTTGACTGATATTACCTGGTCTGATTTAGCTGCTGTAGTGTCACTGGCCACCACTCATCTTTCAGAAAAACTAAAAGGTAAACCCCTCTATGTGGTGGGTTTTTCAACGGGTGCAGCGTTAGCGTTAAACCATGAACTTGAAGCAATTACGCTTAACAAAGCTACCCAATACAGTAAAATGATTTTCATGTCTCCAGCAATAGGTTTAACGCCCATCGCACAGGGAGCCTACTGGCAGGCAAAGTTAGGTGAGTTACTTGGACAAGAAAAATTGTATTGGAATAGTGTTGAAACTGAATATGACCCATTCAAATACATGTCATTTGCCGTGAATGCGGGGGATGTTGTTTATCAGTTAACGTTACGTAATCAGCTGCTTTTGAAACAATTAAATCCTAAGCAATTGCAAGCAATTGCGCCGATTCAAACGTTCCAGTCAATCATTGATGATACGGTTTCTTCGGTAAATGTTGTAGATGAGCTTTATCAATATTTACCCGAAAATCAGCATGAATTGGTTATCTTTGACTATAATCGCAGTTCAAATTTTCGTTTGTTAATGAATCAAGATCCAATGTTACCGTTTGATCCATACTGGACCAATCATCCGATTGATTATCGTTTAACTTTTATCGAAAGTTATCAACAAGATGGACGCGCAGTGCGTGCAAGGGAAGTCGGATTATTCGCTGATCAAGCTCCGCAAGAACTATTGTTGAGCTGGCCTAAAGGAGTATTTTCTCTTTCGCATATTGCTTTACCTTTTCCAATTGAAGATTCACTTTATGGGCCAATTGCCGTTGAAAACAGTGAGACGGTTCAAATTGGCCTAGCAATATTTCAGGCTGAAAGAGGTTTGTTCTCAATGTCTGCAGCCAACATGTTGCGTCAAAAATGGAACCCATTCTACCCTTATATGTTAGGTCGAATGGATGCCTTTATGACTCAGCTTCAGGATTAATAATACTGACAATGACTCTATTACGTCCCTGGGCTTTTGCCTGGTATAGATTATCATCAGCAATTTTAATCCATTTATCTAATTGGGCATGATAACTGGCATTTGCCGTTATCGCGCCTATGCTGGCCGTGATGTTGAAATTTTGCTCCGAATTTGGGGCGTTGATTTTAGTTGCTGCTAACTTAATTCTAAATTCATTTAAATGATGCTCAATATTCAGTGCATTTGTCATTGGCAAAATCAGAATAAATTCTTCACCACCATAACGAGCCAAAATATCAATATCGCGCTTAAAGTGCTGTGATAATTGCTCAGATACTTGGCGAAGACATTCATCTCCGGCTAAGTGCCCATAGCTGTCATTAATCGCTTTAAAAAAATCTAAGTCGAGGACCGCCACAGTAATAGCTTGTTCGCTACGTAAGCAAAAATCTCTTATTTCAGTAAACTTATGTTCTGCAAAGCGTCGATTAAATAGATTTGTTAATGGGTCTTTATCCACTAATTCCTGTAGTTTTTGATTGGCATTTTCCAGTTCTAATGTCCGCAATGCGACGGTTTCTTCCAGTGCTAACTGGTGTGATATAAGCTCTTGTTTACTGGTTAATAATCTTTGATAAAGGCTATAAACTTCTCTTGGCGAGCTTTCATCTAATACTTGAGTGTTTAAATCATTTTGATTTAATTTTCCAAAATGATTTGCCACCATCTCCAAGGGTACTGTCAGTAACTGACTAATTCGATTAGAAATAAAGAAACTGAACAGCAATGCAGCCAGTAATATGATAAAGCTAGTGAGCATTTGTTTTTCTGCCTGTTTTAACAATGGCGAAAAAGGCTCAATGACATATATTTTCCAGCCGTTATTAAGCTCTTTAGAGGCATAAATATATTCAGGAATATTAGATGCTGTATTTTTTAAATTGAGTAACTGTAAATCTGTGACATAAAATCCATTATGTATACTGTACTTAAATGGTGACATCACTTTTAAATTGAGCTCATCTGAGGCGTAAATGATGCTATTGGCTTCATCGGTTAATATGACTGACTGGTTCTTGTGTTTGTTGAAATCATAATCAATAGCGGAGAAGTATTTTAAATCGAGTGAACCTTCAATAATCCCCGCTGGTTGTAAAGGAGCATCTTTTTGAAAATAGGGGGCGCTAATCGCTATGATTGCATCATTACCGAAACCTCTTCCGACAAAGACTGACGAGGTAAATATTTTCTGGTTATAAAAAGCCTCGATAAAATAGTCTCGGTCTTTAACGCTTAAATGGTTACTCGAGTGAATGTCTTTAAATCGTGTAATTGGGGTTGCGCTAACTATTTTCGCTTTATCATCAGTGATGAGCATACTGATAAAACCTGGATAATTATTATGTAAATTGCTCAGTAAAGGTTGTTGTTCGGCGCTGGTATTGTTCACTAATGTAAAAAACTGTGCGGCATTTTTTATCACCTTGGTATGCATCTCGATATATTGTTCGCCAGCATAACTTAGATGAAATACCGTTTCTTGCTGATTCTTTTTAATCAGTGATTGCTGTTTATTCAATGAAATAAAGTTGAAATACAAAGCTGAAAACAAGAGCGATAAAGTAATCATTAAGGTTATGAAATACACCATCTGCTTACTGAGTGTCCGGCGCTGTTTATCTTTAATCTTAGTTTCAAATAACCATAATTTGGGCAGCATTAATATCAGTAAAGAAGCAATACTGGTGTAAATCAAGCTATTAATAGCTTGCTTTAGCGTCACAAAGGGGAGGTGTTCTGCGGGTAATTCAAAGAATATATTGGCCATTAAGTAGAATATGGGCATGCCAATCAAAACCCAAAAAATGATACTGCCATAAAGAGCATAAATATCACGTCGCCGACAAAAACCTAAAAATAATGCCTCTAAGGAAAAAATAGCAAACACATGATAACTGTCCCAAATTAGCATCAGGCCTGTAGAAGCAAACATGGAGGTAATTAACGCGTACCAAGGACCACATAATACCGCTACGATAACCGTTAGTGTATTACCTACAATAAATTGTACGTTAGCAAAAAAAGGAATGGGATAAAGATTAATTACAAGGGCAAGAATGCCCATTGCAATGGAAAATAACAGGTTTTTTGGAGTTGAAAACAGGTTTTTCAATGAAATATCCTTTCTCATTATTATATAAAAATTTTACCTGCCAAACCACATGATCACAAGTTATTCACTTCGCCTTTCACTTATAATAGCTTGGTTATTTCCTGTCTTAGTTAATTTAATGGTTATAGCAACAGCATATTTGTTCGACCTTGGTCTAGGGCTGCAGGCTAATTACATTATGTTTACCTTGTTCGAAGCTTACCTATGTGTATGTTTTTAATCTGTTTATTTTGCTTTCTTTGATGTGTGTCATCATTTAATTAGACTAAGGTCTTGATTGTCGAACCCCCTAGAGTTGCTAGATTAACAATGACTTTACAACTCGACTTTATAAAAACTAGCACAGGGGAGTCGCAATGGCTTTTGAAAATAACGATAAAGCAGCAGGGTATTGGCGTGAAAATTTACGTTTAGTACTTGGACTGCTAGCAATTTGGGCTGCAGTGTCATTTGGCTGCGGTATTTTATTTGTAGACGCGCTTAATGAAATCACCTTTATGGGATTTAAATTAGGCTTTTGGTTTGCGCAG
Source organism: Shewanella holmiensis (assembly GCF_025370255.1). GTDB lineage: Bacteria > Pseudomonadota > Gammaproteobacteria > Enterobacterales > Shewanellaceae > Shewanella > Shewanella holmiensis. Next base: position 13,085 of record NZ_JAMTCD010000015.1, on the reverse strand, counting down.
CAGGGTGCAATGTATGTATTCGTGGCGCTGATTTTTGTTTATGTGGCAAAAGCAAATGCCCTAGACAAAAAATACGATGTTCATGAAGACTAAGGGGCACTGAAATGGATGTTCAAACATTAACATATATCATTGTTGGCGCGACGTTTGCGCTGTATATCGGCATCGCGATTTGGGCGCGTGCTGGTTCAACTAAAGAGTTTTACGTTGCTGGTGGTGGGGTTCCACCAGTGATGAACGGTATGGCTACCGCAGCAGATTGGATGTCAGCGGCATCATTTATCTCGTTAGCAGGTATCGTATCGTTTACGGGTTATGACGGTTCTGTTTACTTAATGGGTTGGACAGGGGGCTACGTATTATTAGCTTTGTGTATGGCGCCTTATTTACGCAAGTTCGGTAAGTTTACGGTGCCCGACTTTATCGGTGACCGTTACTACTCACAAACCGCACGTACCGTTGCAGTTATCTGTGCCATCTTTATCTGTTTTACCTATATTGCAGGTCAAATGCGTGGTGTGGGTGTGGTGTTCTCTCGCTTCTTAGAAGTTGAAGTCGACACAGGTGTTTATATCGGTATGGCCGTGGTGTTCTTCTATGCGGTATTAGGCGGCATGAAAGGGATTACTTATACTCAGGTTGCTCAATACTGTGTATTAATTTTTGCCTTTATGGTTCCTGCTATTTTTATCTCTGTCATGATGACGGGGCACGTATTACCTCAAGTTGGTTTTGGTGCTGAATTAGTCGATGCCGCAGGTAATGGTACGGGTGTTTATTTGCTGGACAAACTCGACGGTCTATCTGCTGAACTCGGATTTTCGCAATATACTGAAGGCTCAAAAGCCATGGTTGATGTGTTCTTTATCACTGGCGCATTGATGTTTGGTACTGCAGGTTTACCACACGTAATCGTTCGTTTCTTCACGGTTCCAAGAGTGAAAGATGCGCGTTTATCAGCGGGTTGGGCATTAGTGTTTATTGCAATCATGTATACCACTATTCCAGCATTAGCGGCTTTCTCTCGTGTAAATATGATTGAAACCATTAATGGTCCTGATTCAACTGGTGTGGCATATGAGTCTGCTCCTGATTGGATTAAGAACTGGGAAAAAACCGGTTTAATAGCATGGGATGATAAAAATAACGATGGCAAAATTTCGTATGCCAATGGTGCGACAAATGAAATGACCATTGACCGCGATATTATGGTACTTGCTACGCCTGAGATTGCTAGTCTACCAGCATGGGTTATCGCCCTTGTTGCCGCCGGTGGTTTAGCCGCAGCGTTATCAACTTCAGCCGGTTTATTACTTGTTATTTCGACGTCGGTATCACATGACTTGCTTAAAAAGAATCTCATGCCTGATATTTCAGACAAGAAAGAATTGATGTATGCCCGAATTGCAGCTGCGCTAGGTATTGTGATGGCAGGATACTTTGGTATTAATCCGCCAGGTTTTGTGGCAGCGGTGGTTGCGATAGCCTTCGGTTTAGCCGCAGCATCGCTATTCCCAGCCATTATTATGGGTATTTTCTCGAAAACTATTAATAAAGAAGGCGCAATATCAGGTATGTTAGTTGGTTTATTATTTACCGCTGGCTATATTGTTTACTTCAAGTTTGTCAACGTCGGTGCTAACACGCCAGAAAACTGGTTATTCGGAATTTCACCAGAAGGTATCGGTATGATGGGTATGTTTGTTAACTTTATTGTGGCATTCGCTGTCAGTAAAGTAACAGGCGCTGTACCACAGGATGTTGTTGATATGGTTGAGTCTATTCGCTTCCCTCAAGGTGCGGGTGAAGCTCAAGACCACTAAGCATTATTATCTTCCCTTTTAAGAGCGCTTCGGCGCTCTTTTTTATGGGTGAAAAAATAATCGTTGGGCTTAAGTCTTATAGCCAATATTTAGTTAGTGGCGCTATATTAAATCAAAGGGTCTTTGAGAAAAAATTATGAATGCCAGCGAGTTACAGCCCATTGAACAGTTTTTACAAACCCATGCACCTTTTGATGTGCTGTGTGCTGCGCTGATAGCACGTTGCGCCCGTGAAATTAATATTGGTTACTATGCTAAAGCATCAGCATTTGTTGAGTTTGATCCAGTTAATCCCAAACTCTATTTAGTGCGAAGTGGCGCGTTTGAGGTCAGAGATCCCCAAGGTGTGCTCGTTGATAGGGTTGCTGAAGGTGAGTGTTTCGGCTTCTCGACCTTATTGTCGGGTGAAAAGGTGGTTAATAAAGTGGCCATTTTAGAAGATGGTTTGGTGTACCACATTCCCCAAGCTTTGTTTACCGAGCTGCGCACGCAAAATCGTCAGTTTGATACCTTTTTCACCCGAGCGTTTGCACAACGTTTGCGAAATGAGCATAAGTTTAAGGCCAAAGATCTCACCACGACGAGTCGTATAACCAATCTTATGTCGCATACACCGATCAGCATTGAAGTAAACGCTAGCGTTCAGCAAGCCGCAAAGTTAATGCGTGATCACCGAGTTTCTTCCGTTTTAGTGTTGCAAGATCAACAATTGGTTGGCATTTTAACTGACCGCGATTTACGTAATCGCGTCTTAGCTGAAGGCTTAGATGGCCTCGCGTGTGTCGACAAAGTCATGACAAAACAACCACAAACGGTTGCCTCAAATGCATTAGTTTTTGAAGCCATGTTATTGATGAGCGAACACAATATTCATCATTTGCCAGTGGTTGATAATCAGCAAGCCAAAGGGATGGTAACCAGCACTGATATTTTACGTTCGCAAAGTTCGCAACCTTTATTACTTATTGGTGAAATCGATCGCCAATCTTCTATTGAAAGATTAATCCATGTCAGTAAGCAAATTCCGGTGTTATTACAAAACTTAATCAGCGCAGATGCAAGAGCTGAAGAAATCGGCCGAGTATTAACCTCGGTTACCGATGCATTGACTCGTCGATTGATTGTGCTTAACCAACAATTATTAGGCAAGGCGCCAATGGCGTTTTGTTGGTTAGCATTTGGTTCACAAGGACGTCAGGATCAAGTGGCGTGTTCGGATCAAGACAATGGCTTGTTACTAGCCCATGAACCAGATGAATTTGCCGCAGCATATTTTGATAAATTGACCCATGCAGTTTGTAAGGGGCTAGACCAATGTGGTTATATTTATTGTCCAGGCGATATCATGGCGCAAAATCCACAATGGCGATTATCATTGCAACAATGGCAACAGAAGTTTAAAAAATGGGTGATGTCTCCAGAACCTAAGGCGCTGATGCATGCCAGTATTTTCTTTGATATGCGCGCGGTTTATGGACCGCAAACCTTGTTTGATGAGCTACAAGACTCGGTAATGTCGCATACTAAAGATAATGATATTTTTTTAGCGGGCATGGCGGGTAATTCATTACAACAAACGCCGCCTTTAGGTTTTTTCAGAAAATTTGTGCTTGAGCGTGATGGAAGTGAAGTGAAAGGCATGGATTTAAAACATAAAGGCAGTGCCTTGATTAATGATATTGCTCGGGTGTATGCCTTAAGTGCAGGGATAAAAGAGGTGAATACCGCTAAACGCATCCGTGCGTTAATGGATGCCAATATCATCAATCGTAAAGATGCGCTAAACCTTGCTGATGCTCATGAATTTATTGCTCATATGCGCTTAGCTAATCAAGGTTATCAAGCCACTAACAATTTGGTCGTAAGTAATTATCTAAAACCGCAGGATCTCTCATCATTGCTTCGCCACCAATTACGCGATGCTTTTAAAGTGGTGCATGATGCTCAATCTGGGTTAAAGCTTAAATTTACTCGGAGCTTCTAGTGGTCAATCATTTATGGCTTAAAAGTCGATTTTGGTTAGACTCGTTATCAAAACAACAAGGCTCACATGATCGCCAATTAAATGAATATCAACATTCATTAACTCAACAGTTTACTCGCAGCATTTATGATGCTGATTTGATGGCTATTGATCTTGAGATGACGGGGCTTGACCCGATAAATGATCAGATAATCAGTATTGGTTTGGTGCCAATTAGTAAGGGAACGATTCCTTTAGTTAGAGCACAGCATTTGATGATTTCAATTGATGGTAGTGTGGGCCAAAGTGCCGCTGTGCATGGCATTGTCGACCACCAATTACAGGATGCTTTACCTATTGATGCGGCTATGGCGTGGTTATTAAGACAAACTCAAGGTCATATTTTAGTGGCTCATCATGCACCTATGGATATGGCGTTTATCCAACAAAGCTTGCAAAACGTATTTGGTCAGCGGGTATTATTGCCTTTTATCGATACCTTAATGATCGAGAAAACCCGTTATCTTCGTCAGCACGGTCAATTAGTTGAAGGGTGTGTTCGCTTAGGGCAAAGTCGAGAAAGATATCATCTCCCTGTTTACGCAGGCCACAATGCACTGATCGATGCGATTGCCTGTGCAGAGTTATTTTTAGCGCAAGTGTCAGCATTAGGTGGTTTAAAGCAGATAAAGTGTCATGAACTTGTGGGGCTATCAAAATAAAAATGCCCATCAAAGATGGGCATTTTGAATGCGAATTAACAGTAAATAAACAATAACTGAGTTTAATTAAGTCTTTGACTAACTAAGCTACATAGTGGGCTTATCTACCTTCTTCAGCCGCTTTTTTAAAGAAATAATCCACAGCAGGTTTAATTAACTCAAGTGCAGTTTGCTCACAATCTGGCACTTTGGCATCACTTGTATTAATGGGGGTCACACGGTCAGTCCATTTGAACAGCAATGCTGCCGATGTTAAGCCAGCACCAAATGCACAAGATAAAATGGTTTGGCCTGGTTTGATCAACCCTTTATCTAACGCATCACATATTGCAATGGGAATGGTGGCTGCAGAAGTGTTGCCATAATTAGCGATATTGACGATTGCGCGTTCTTTCGGAATTTTCATCCGACTAACCAAAGTATCGATGATACGCTCGTTAGCTTGATGTGGAATCACCCAATCAACATCATCTTTATCGACGTTACACTTCTCAAGAACCTTAGTGCTCAACGAGCCCATTCCTTGAATAGCGCGTTTAAAGATTTCTTGACCATTGAATTGTATATAAAAATCTAATGAGCTGGTGTCTAATCTATCCATTTGGCTGCCAAAGCTTGATTTCAATATTTCACGTCCATCAGGGTCATTATTAAGCTCATAGCCTAATACTCCACCTTCCTCTTCACGTGCTTCTAAAACCACAGCGCCAGCACCATCACCAAACAACACGGCTGTTTCTCTACGCGACCAGTCTAAATAAAACGATAAACGTTCAGCACCTATGACTAACACCTTTTTATTTTGGCCACTTTTAATCAATGAGCTCGCTAAACCGATACCGTATAAAAATCCGCTACAAGCGGCATTGATATCAAAAGCACCACAGGTTGCACCAACATTGGCTTGAACTGTAGAAGCAATGTTCGGGATCAATGTATCAGGGCTTGCTGAAGCTAAAATAATTAAATCTAATTCACTGCCATCGATACCTGCTGCGGCTAAAGCGTGTTTTGCGGCAACACTTGCAAGCACCGAAGTGTTCACATGGCTGATATGACGTTTGCTGATCCCAGTACGAGATTTAATCCACTCGTCAGAGGTTTCCATGAAAGTAGCCAGATCATCATTGGTTAATGACGATGGCGGGACGGCTTTGCCCCAACCTGTAATATGCGCGTACTGCATTGTATGTTCTCTCAAAAAATCAAATTAGTCGTAGGTTGCTATTGAACGTGACAATCGGTATGAAAATAGCGGTGTGATTACATGTCATTTCAAATGCTTTAGGGGTGGACAGTGTAGGTTATCAATGCGCTACACAGTCCTTATTTAGGCTTTTTTAGAGGAGTGCTGCTTGTTGAGCTTGGGACTAATGCTCTGATTGCGACTAACACATCCATAATATGTTGATGTAACAGTGCAGTTGCCGCCTCAATATTTTTACTTTTGCATAGTTCCAGTAATTGCCTATGCTCCTGTTCCGCTTTTGGGATCCCCGCTGTTCTCAGCAGTTGTAATCGAATATAACGGTCACAATTGGTGTTTATGCCATGCACAAGATCAAGGGTGTGTGGGCGATTTGCGGGTTTGTATAGAATCGTATGAAATTGGGTATTAAGCTCGTTCCAGCTTGCCACTGTGTCTTCATGCTTAAAGGCTGACTCTAATTGGTCGAGGATATTTTCAGCCTGAACAATATCTTGTTGTTGTAAGTTAGGTATAGCTTTAGCGAGTAAATCGGTCTCGATCATCGCTCTTAACTCAAATAATTCGGTGGCTTGTTCTGCAGATAAAAGCGTAGCTGTTGCACCTTTGTGCGCCTCAAACTTGACCAATCCTTCAGCTTCTAGCTGCAATAAAGCTTCGCGAACTGGAATTCGACTAACATTGAGTTCCTCTGCAAGGGCGCTTTGACGCAGTGCCTCGCCAGCCACGATGGCACCAGAGAGAATTTTTTCCCTGAGAACTTCGACAACAATTTGAGTACGTGTTTTATGGATAATCGGTGTTATTAGACTCATAGCTTCCGTCTATTTATTCATTACTACATTTTATCCACCCAAGGTTACCGCTAAAAAAACTATTAATAAAGGGAAAATATTCGTTTCCCTTTATTAATTTTCACTATTAAAAAGTAATTAATTGCGGGTTTTCGGGGCGTAAATCCCTTGGAAGTTGTGACAACGGCATATTCTGATAGCAAATAGGGCGCACAAAGCGTTTCATCGCCTCTATTCCTACAGATGTTGAACGCACATCAGTACTGGCTGGATATGGGCCTCCGTGGTTCATCGAGTAACAGACTTCCACACCGGTCGGCATTTGATTGAATATTAATCTACCTACTTTGTAGCTTAAATTTTCTATGAGTTGGTCGCAGGCTTTAAGGTCTTTTTCAAGCCCGTGAATGCTGGCAGTTAGTTGACCTTCTAATCCATCTACAAGTTGATGCATTTCTGCCATTGTGTCGCATTGTACTAAAACAGCGAAAGGGCCAAACACTTCAGCTTGCAGGCTTTGATTTTCCAAATAGTCGCTAACTGAGACAGTCAAAGCAAGCGGACGTGTGTGGTGGCTTGCCGTTGCAGCTTTTCCTTGAGCAAGAATATTTACCCCTTTAATGTTCATTAATGCTTGTGTCATTTTCTGATAAGTTGCAGCTATCCCTGACGTTAGCATTGGGGCTGCCTCTTGCATTGCCATTTCTTCACTAAAGCTGGCCAGATATCTTTTCAGGGCTACATCTTTTAGTGCAACGATTAGCCCAGGACTTGTACAAAATTGACCATGTCCCATCATCATTGACTGCACCTGTGTGCGGGCAAGCGATTCAGCATTTTCAGCCATTAATGCAGGTAAAATAAATTGTGGATTGATTGAACCTAACTCACCATAAAAAGGTATCGGTTGGGGTCGGGTTGAACACAGGTCCGCTAAGATACGACCTACTTTTAACGAACCGGTAAACCCAACAGCCTTGATGCTAGAATGTTGAACAAGTGTCGTTGATCCCGTTGGCTGACTTGCCTGAATAAGATTAAAAACCCCTGCAGGCATGTTACAAATCTCGACGGCACGCGCTATCGCCTTGGTGACTAACTCACATGTAGCAGCATGAGCAGGGTGCCCTTTAACGACAACGGGACAACCCGCTGCGAGTGCTGATGCGGTATCGCCGCCAGCAGTAGAAAAAGCCAACGGAAAGTTAGATGCACCAAATACGGCAACAGCGCCAATGGGTAAGTAACCCAGGCGCGAATCCGCTTTAGGTAATGGGGCTCGTTCTGGGTTAGCGGCATCAGCGTACCGAACATCTGAAGGTGAGCGTAAATAACTGGCAAACATTTTTAGTTGATTGCAAGTTCGACCTGTTTCACCTTGCAGACGAGCCAAAGCAAGGCCAGTTTCTTGATGTGCAATTGCGATGATATTATCGACATCGGCCATAATTTGTTTGGCAATTTCATCGAGAAAATCCGCTTTTTGAATCGAAGAGGTTTGACGATAAGCAGCAAAAGCATTATCAGCTGCAATAACCGCTTCGTTTACGTCTTGAGCTGTGGCTTCAGCAAACGTCCAAGACAATGGCTTGTTTTCTACTGGGTTAAAACTGGTGAAGCCATCAGCGTTACCTACCCAATGACCGCCAATAAAATGCTGACCGCATATGTTTGCTGTTGTATTGTTTTGCTCTTTCATCGTTATTCCTTTAAACCACCTGAAAACCAAATGCATATGGATCGCTATCATCGATTGTGATGGCATTTTGTCCGAAAACTCGCGCCCAGCCTTGAATACTTGGACGAATCGCATCGTAGTCACCCACTTTTGTAGCTGATTCTACTTTACCGATAAATTGGCTACCGATAATACTTTCGTGAGTATAGGTGTCGCCGACTTTGAGAATGCCGCGGGCAAAAAGTTGCGCAAGTCTAGCGCTAGTCCCTGTACCACAAGGTGAACGGTCAATGGCTTTGTCGCCATAAAAGACTGCATTGGCACCGTCTGAGCCTTCTGAAATAGTCTCGCCGGTCCACAGAACGTGAGAGACACCTTGAACCGTTGGGTCATCAGGATGCACGCAAACCAGTTGTTGGCGTGCCGCTTCACGCACAATTGGGCTCCAACGTAAAATGTCTGCAGCTGACCAATGACGCAATCCGGGGAAGTTTTCTTGAGGATCAACTATGACATAATAATTGCCACCATAAGATACATCTACCGTTAAGGAACCAAGACCTGGCACCTCCAAAATAGCATCCATATGTGCTAAGTATGCGGGCACGTTATAAATCTTTACCCAATCAACTTTATTATCAGTTTGTTTGTAGTCGATATTGATTTGACCAGCCGGTACATCTAATGTCAGTTTTCCGGGGACTTTTGGTGTTAATAAACCGGTTTCGATTGCTGCTGTAACTGTGCCTATCGTGCCGTGGCCACACATAGGTAAACAACCACTTGTTTCGATAAATAAAATTGAGGCGTCGCTGTTAGCTGAGCAAGGCGGGTAGAGAAAAGACCCTGACATCATATCGTGGCCTCGTGGTTCAAACATTAGTGCTTTACGGATCCAATCATAATTGGCCAAAAAATCCTGACGCTTTTCACTCATAGTGTTGCCGATAAGATTCGGATGGCCACTGGTGACCAACCGAACCGGATTACCGCAAGTATGAGCATCGACGCAAAAGTATGTTCCTTTTATCATCGTTGCCGACTCCATTCTTGTTATTGTTGTTTAGGGGACAAGTCTTTTAGGGAATAAGAATTAAATGTACTTATTCAAATCTAAACGTGTGGCTAAAGCTTCGTTTACCACTTTTTGAACATAATCGCGTTCTTCACCGATTAACGTCATGCGTGGCATACGGACGTTTTCATTACCTCGTCCAACGATTTGCTCTGCCAGTTTGATGCATTGAACCAATGTTGGAATGGTGTCTAACCTCAGTAGTGGCATAAACCAGCGGTATATTTCACGCGCATCTTCGATACGGCCTTCACGGGCAAGTCTAAATAAGGTGACAGATTCACGTGGGAATACATTGGTTAACCCAGAGATCCAGCCAGTCGCACCTAATAAGATACTTTCTAGTGCAATATCATCAACGCCACATAGAATTTCGAAACGATCACCAAAACGGCTTTGCAATTCAGTTAAACGGCGGGTATCGGTTGTGGATTCTTTAATGGCAACGATGTTTTGTTCTTCCGCTAGAATTGCGGTCATTTCAAGGTTGATGTCCACACCATAACTGACAGGGTTGTTGTAAATCATGATTGGCAATTTTGTTGAACGTGCAACGGTTTGGAAATGTGTAATCACTTCACGATCGGTTCCACGGTAAACCATAGCGGGTAATAACATTAATCCATCAACACCCAGAGCGTCGACATCTTGAGCATATTGCGCCGCAAGTTGGGCGGTATTTTCGGTGCACCCAGAAATAACAGTAATACGACCATTGACTGTGTCAACTGTATGCTTGATGAAGTCACGCTTTTCTTGAGGGCTTAAAGAAGCATTCTCACCAATAGTGCCGAGTGCAATAATGCCGTCTATACCGTCATTAATCAGATCTTCAAGCATCCGGGCATTCGAGTCATAATTAATGCTCCCGTCATTATTAAATTGTGTCGATATCGCGGGGAATACGCCTTGCCAGTTTCTTTTCATTTTGTGCCCTTATTTTGCGTTAAGGTAGAGGTTAATAGTATTAAGCGTTACTTCTATCAGGAATCAAACCTAAGCACAGATAATCATACTGATGCTTAGGATTTAGCTTTCCCAGTGTTTACAAAATAGCCATTTAGAGGCCCGATTTAGTCATCTATACCGTATAGAGTCTAAATGATGTTAACTACTTTACTATAATTGAATACTGTATACAATATTCAGTTCGTAGTTGTCATTATTTGAAATAGTGCATTAGGTACAATTGGAAGTGTTTTAAGAATAGTTGTTGAAATAATTTTTTCGACATTATTGCAATGTAAGTAAGCATTCGTTGCTTATTGCTCAAAGCGCTAGTCAAGCTTAGTTTATAAGCCCATATAATCATGAATTAACATAAGAGATTGAAAATGGATTCAGGTAATAGCAGTGTTGACGACTTAGGTGAGATGACTGTAATAGGTGCAGGTATTGTGGGTTTAGCATCTGCGCTTTACTTACAAAGAGCAGGTTTTAAGGTCAGCCTTTTTGACAAAGAGGCTATCGCTGCCGGTGCATCACAGGGAAATGCAGGGCATTTTGCCACAGAACAAGTATTCCCTTTGGCAAATCCGAGTTTACTGCACCAATTGCCTTGGATGCTAATTGATCCATTAGGGCCATTTAGGATACGTCCTAGATATTTTTATCGTGCTTTGCCTTGGTTCATGAGATTTTTGTTTAATATGTTACCTGAACGTCGAACGCATAATAGTCTGGCCATTAAAGCACTTAATGAACAATCAATTCATGAAATGAAAGAGATACTGGCTTTTTGCGACAGTGAAGAATTATTACATTTGAATGGTAGCTTATTGGTATTTGAGGGGAACTCTCTTGAAGAGGTTGAACGAGAGTGGCGTATGTACCAAGAGGCGGGTGTCAATGTTGAGCTATTAACGGGTAAGCAGGTACGTGAGTTGGAGCCAAGTTTAAGTGACAAGATCACTCATTCACTGTTTTTTACTCAAGTGGGGCACACGCCAGACCCTTATCAGATTTGCGTTGCCATAGCGGATAAATTTAAGGCTTTAGGGGGCATTTTTAAAGTGGCACAAGTTGACACCATCATTGCAGAGGGTGAATGTGTTTCTGTTTTGATTGATGGTGACATGAAAGTCTCCAGCAATAAGCTTCTATTAACGGCTGGTGCGTGGTCTAAGCCTTTAGCCAAACAACTTGGTCATCATGTGCCGCTTGAAGCTGAGCGGGGTTATCATCTTATGATGCCGCAAAAGGCTAAGCTATCGCGGCCTGTGGCATCCTATAACCGTAAGTTAATTATTACGCCAATGGCTAAAGGAACCCGGTTAGCTGGCACTGTCGAATTTGGCGGGCTAGATGCACCTATGTCTCCAGGGCGAGCGGACTGTTTATTACCACATGCAAAAGCGTTGCTCCCGAATGTATTTGAACATGCAAATGTTGAGGATGGAACAAGATGGATGGGATTTAGGCCTTCATTACCAGATAGCTTACCCGTTATTGGAAAAACAATGGTTGATAACATTTATGTGTCTTTTGGTCACCAACACTTAGGGTTAACTTGGTCGGCAATCAGTGCCAAATTGATTACAGAAACGATTCTAAATGAAAAAACAACGTTGGACATGGCACCATATAGCATCGGAAGATTTAGTTAACGAGAGAACTAAGTGATGTAATGAGATTGCTGGTACTTGCAAAATTGAATGATTGATATCATTTACGCGGTGCAATTTATAACGATGAATGGAATAATAGTAAAATAATATTTTATATTGTCTTATGGAGTTGCACCTTTGAACAGAGCTGTATTTTTAGATAGAGATGGTGTCATTAATAAAGACACGGGTTATGTTCACCTTGTTGATGATTTTGTATATATAGATGGCGTATTTGATGCTTGTCTTGCATTAAAGAAGATGGGGTATCTATTAGTCGTTGTTACCAATCAATCAGGAATAGCTCGTGGCTTCTATAGTGAAGATGATTTTCATACATTAACTGAATGGATGGATTGGAACTTTGCAGATAAAGGTGTGGATTTAGATGGTATCTATTATTGCCCACATCATCCTGAAAAAGGCATAGGGGAATACAAGCAAGACTGTGATTGTCGTAAACCTAAACCAGGAATGATGCTTGATGCTGCCAAGTTTTTGAAAATCGATATGGCGAACTCAGTAATGGTCGGTGACAAAGCTGACGATATGCGAGCAGCTAAGGCTGCAGGTATTGGAAAATCAATATTAGTACGTAGTGGTAAAGTGGTTGATGAAGCCGGCATTAAAGAAGCAACTATAGTAGTTGATAGTATTGCTGATGTACCAAATGCGATAAAACAAAGCCTTTAGCAACTTACATTGCGCTAAAGATCCTCATTTTTGATGGTAAAAACACCACTTGGTTCAAAAAGTATTCACTTGGGCGATGATTTGTTAAAAAAGCCCAAACAGGGCTTGCACAAAATCTTAAGCTGCCTATAATGCGCATCCACTGACACGGCACAGAGCGAAAGCGAAACGCAGAGTCAGCTTGGTTTACAGCGGTAAAACGCAACAAACCAAACGCGAAAAGAAAGTTTGAAAAAACACTTGACGCAAACAACAGGGTCTGTAAAATACGCAGCCCAAGCCAACGACCTAGCGTCCTACGGCGATGTTTGAAAAATTAACATCAACGCTCTTTAACAATTTATCAAGTAATCTGTGTGGACATTCACAGGTATTGAGTTATTCGAAATTGCTTCTTTTTAGGAAGAGCAATCAAAAAATTTAAACTCAATGCAACGATGAATGTTCATAGCAATATGTACAAAAAGACTTTGTTAACTTCGGTTGATAAAGCAATCAGAATTCATTGAGCCGAGACTTTGTCT
>NZ_JAMTCD010000014.1 GCF_025370255.1 Shewanella holmiensis | reverse complement strand
AGTGTTGGTGATGGCTGGTTAGTGCCAGTGCCAGTGCCAGTCAGTGTTGGTGATGGCTGGTTAGTGCCAGTGCCAGTTTGTAATGTGTTAGGTTGTGGCGCTCCAACATAAGGCTCTGGGGGCGTTATTAACTGGTGCGATATGACAAAAGCTGGAGGTTGAATAATGTTGCTGGTAATGTTTAAGGCTTGAGCTAGTGTGGGCAGTGTTGGTGATGGCTGGTTAGTGGCAGTATGCAGATAGTTATGTTCAATGCCCGTTGTTTCGGTGGAGCCTGTTTCCACAACCATTTTTGATTGTTGTGGTGCTTCTATAGGCTGGATTGCGATATCTCCTGCAGAAGGAGCGGGTGTCTTTAGCTGTACTTGTGTGTCGTTAGATGAATTTACCAGAAAATCAGCCGTTTCCGTTTTGACATTATTACTTCTTTCCGCTGTGCTTTCCCTTTCATCTTGAGAAAGAACATCTGAAGCGGCGATATTTTGTCCCCATGATTTATCCGCTACTAAATCTTGATTGGTTCCTTGTATTATCGCCGCATCCCTTCGTTCTTTCGCTTTTAATCTCTCAACATCCTTGTCGATTTTCTTAGCCGTGGTTATTGATTGTTGTTTTAGTTTTTGTTCTAACTCGCTCGCTGAGGTCGTTGGTGGCGTAGATGGTTTTTTTTTAGTCATGACTTCACTCCTTAACGCTCACCAAATGCATCTGTAATATTAGTAAATACGGGTTTCCACATATATTGGAATACCGTTTTATCACCAGTAACAATATTGGCTTCGCCTGTCATACCGGGTAGTAAATCAAGTTTTCCAGGAGTATTACCAAAGTAGGGTTTTTCAATGGCAATTTGTACTTTGTAGAACACGCCACCTTTCTCATCAGCATCTGTACTGGGTGAGATGCGTTTTACAATGCCATCAATTGCACCATATCGGCTGTAGTCAAAGGCGTCGATTTTAATTCGGGCTTTTTGTCCAACAGTAACAAACCCTATATCCCGAGGAGACAGTTTTGCTTCAAGTAATGCAGTCGGCGTGGTGGGAACAATCACTGCAACAGTGCCACCAGGCTGGATCACGCTACCAGATGAGGTATTAGGTATTGATTGAATGATGCCATCGACAGGCGAGGTGACGGTTGTTTGCTGCACTTGCGAGTCCGTTGATTTAAGGCGAGCTATGACGCCGAGTAATTCAGCTTGTGTATCAGTACGTTTTTCACCGACTTCTTTTAGTAAGGTTGCTTGTTTTTGATTTAACTGACTTTGTAAATTTTCCACATTTCGAGCCAGAACTTGTTCTTTACCTTCCATGCTTTTCAGCTCGCGCAAATACGAATCAAGCTTTTGTTGTGACTCTAGCATGGTGAGTTTTGACACCGCTTGCTCCTCTTTTACTGAACGCATCATATTGAGGGTTTTTTCTGCGGATAGAATTTGATCTTTTAATGGCGGCATTTCTTGCTTTAGCCCCTCTAATTCAGCTTCTGATTTAGCAATTTCAGACAAGGATAATGAGATAATAGCCTGTTTTTCATCATTCATTCTTTGTAATGTTTTAACGTGTTGTTGAGCTAATTCGGGATGAGTTTGGCTATATTGATCAAAGTTAGGCTCTCTTTCATCCATAAATGCATTATAACGCTCAATTCTGAGCTCAAGGTTTGCCTGTTTACTGACAAGCTCTTCGGCAGCGGCTTGGCTATCAATTGCGATAAAGTTGGCTATCACATCGCCTTTTTTTACCACATCACCCTCAGCCACTATAATACTGGCTAACGTGCCGCCGCTTTGACTTTGTATAACCTGCCTATGCCCTAGCGGGACAACTTGTCCTTTGGCTTTGGCAATTTCTTCAATATTGGTAAAAATTGACCAAATTAACATGACAAAAATGGCACCCGTGATAAAAAAGGTGATCCGCTTAATGATGCGTTTTTCAGCAGGGGCTTCAACGGCTTCAGTAAACTCGTGTTCAGGCCAAGAACGATGAGTAAGTTGGCGATCATTCATTATTGTGTCTCCAATGTTGAAGCTGAATCTTTACTGATTTCTGGGTTATTACTTGGAATGGGACCAGCATAAACCACACTTCCTTTATCTAAAATGACCACTTTATCTGCATATTGGATCAATTCCTGATCATGGGTTGTGAACAAAATGGTGGTGCTCCCTTTCAATTTGGTCAGCGTGTTGATGAAGGCTGTTTTAGCGTGAGGGTTACGGTTGGCGATAGGTTCGTCCATTACTAATAGCGGCGACTGTTTAAGTAGTGCACGCGCAAGACTGATATAACCCCCCTCTACCGCCGAGAACATACTGGTGCCGCGGCTAAATAAATTGGCATTTAGATCATTATCTAACGCTGATAATAAGGCTTCTCCACCCGCATCAATTAATGCCTGTTTAAGTTGTTCATCGCTAGCATCAGGTTTGGCTAGGCGTAAATTGTACGCCAATGAACCGGGTAAAAACTCACTGTTTGTGGGACTAAATGCTGCCCATTGACGGAATATTTCAGGGTCAAATTGCTTGAGGTTTTTATTATTAATAGTCACGTAGCCCGCTTGAGCATCAATAACGCCAATAGCGGATAATAATAAGGTGGTTTTTCCACATCCGTTGGGGCCAATAATGGCAACCGTTTCGCCCGCTTCTATATCAAATGTAATCCCTGAAAGTGCCGGCTCAGTCTCTGCACTATAGCGTAAGGTGAGATGTTTGAGTGACAATGACGGTGCTTTTTCTAAATTTGGCGAATCTAATCTGAGTTCATTAAATTCGGTGGTGACCTCCATAAAACGGTCAAATTGTTGTACCGTGCTTTTTATCATGTCCAGTTTTTGTTTGGATGCAAAAGCTAATTGCGCAGGACCCGTAATACGCCAAATTAACATGGTGCAGGCTATAAGCGCACCGGAAGAAATACTTTGATTAAGCACTAAGAAGATACCGGTGAACACGGTAATCAAAGCAGTGAAAAGCCCCATCGCATGGGCTACTGCTGCATTTAGTCCATTGCGTTTGGCATACAAAAAGTTTTGTCGACAGTTTTCTTTTGCCCTTCGTAAAAACTGGGTATGCCAGCCATCGGTTTCGCCTGAAGCTTTAAGTTGTAACAAGTTTTTGGCAAGTTCATTTAGACTATTCTGGTATTCATTGCTGATGGTCGGTGTCGCTGCCTGAGTAAATTTATTCATCGCTTTCATGATTAAATAAAACAAAATCAGCATTCCAATAGGGACTAGCACTAACCAGCCCGCCAAGAGAAGAATCGCAACAAAAGCAATTATTGTAAAAGGAAGATCAATTAATCCAGCACCGCCTGGTCCTGCAATTACACTGCGGACCTTCTCTGCGTTACGTATTCTGGCTATATGACTGGATAGTCCAACTCGAGAAAGCACCATTAACGGCATACTCAATAATCGATTAAACGTCATGCCTGACAAGTCACGAGCAAATCGGTTACTGCTAGTCGCGACAATATTGGCCCTTATAAGCCGGCTAGATACTAGAATAATCAAAGCCATCAAGGCTCCTAGGGCTATAGTGGGTAAAATCTCGGGGGTCTGCCCACCAATAACTCTGTCATAAACGGCCATCGTAAATAGTGGAACTGCCAAACCTGTTAAGCTAGAGAGTAAGCTTAACCAAAAGACAGGCTGATACCATTTGGTCTGTTTTTTAAAGTGTGCTGCAAAAGCACTGACTTTTTTACTCATAGATGGCAAGCTTTCAATGATAAAAACACGGCCATCATGAGGCAAAGCAGGCAGCATTTGCCATTGATTCTGAACATCTAAATATTGAAATTGATGATTGCTACGCCTAGCAATCAACGGCTCACCTTGCTCAGGAAGCAGTAAAAATGGATGGATTGTATTAATCAGCTGATGTTTATCTATGGCTTGTACCATTAAACCTACATGGTGCTTTTTAAGTAATATATAAGTTTCTAAATAGGTAATCTGATTTTTTATATCACTTTTTTCGATGTTTTTTGCTTGTCCATTCAATCCTAATTGATTAAATAGTCTGATTAACAGTGATTTGGGACACAAGGTTTGTTCTGGTGTTGTCATTAGTTTGCCCCCGGTTTGTTCACTAGGGTTGCGTGCCCATGTTGAGATATATCAATACAAAAATCACTCAACTGTGCAAT
The DNA here is from genome assembly GCF_025370255.1 of Shewanella holmiensis. GTDB lineage: Bacteria > Pseudomonadota > Gammaproteobacteria > Enterobacterales > Shewanellaceae > Shewanella > Shewanella holmiensis. The sequence goes on along the minus strand of NZ_JAMTCD010000014.1, from coordinate 104,124 downwards.
TTCATCAAAATAAGAAGCGATAATAATTGTCATTTCACCTCGGTATTCTTGTAAAAGTGCTAGCAAACGCTGCTGGGAGTCAGTATCCAGTGACACCATAGGTTGATCAAGCAATAAAATAGAAGGTGATTGGGAAAACGCTCTGACTAAGGAGATCAGTTTGATGGCTCCTTTGTTGAGCATTTGGCTGTTATTGTTGGCAACTAATGTTTGGTACCCGGCCGGTAGCTGGGCGATGGTTGCTGACAAACCTAACTTATCGGCTAATTCCATCGCATAGGCTTCTCGTTCATGGCGAAATAGGGTCATGTTTTCCAAAATAGAACCCGATAATAATGTTGCCCAGGGGGGAACATAACTAATGGATTGTCGAAACTCAAAACCAACATGATCGTTTAGCGCAATACCAGCTATGGTAATTTGGCCCTGATTAACTTGATGAAACGCGCCAATACTACTGAGCATTAAGCTGGCATGAGTCAGTGGGTTTGAGGTCACGTTAACTATACTGCCGGAAGGGATTTCAATATTGATATCGCTGAGTTTTGCTCCAGTCTGTTTTGCGCTGACATGCTCAAAGCGAATTGGGCCTATAGGCAGTTTTTGCTGGTACATCTGGCTTGCATTAAATGACTCTTGAGGTGCGTCAATCAATGCATTGACCTCTAACATTGCATGTTGAGCATTAATTATTTTAGCCCTTAAACTCCCAATCGCGCTAAGTGGTGCAACGGCGCGACCTGCTAAAATTGAGCAAGCGGCAAGTCCACCTGTGGTGAGATTACCATTAAGCACTTCTAAACATCCTATAAGGACTAGCGCCAAAGTGGTGAGCTGCGCAGCTCCTTGAATCACCTCTTGAAGTTTAGAAGATAGCCAATCAATCTCGTTTTGTTGAGCTAAACGTTGATGGTTAACTTTTTTATAGGCATAAGTTACACGTGACTCTAGCGCCATCGATTTTGCGGTTGTTAAGCCAGACAGCACCAACATAAGTAACTGAGTACGCTCATTCTCACTGATATTTAATTTACTAGTTGTATTTGAGAGCTTTTGGCCAATTTGCCACACTCTTACCCCAGCAATTAACCATACTAAAATGGGGATAAAAACCAAAGGGCCGCCAATGTAAGCCACTAAACCTAAAAATATCATCACAAATGGCAAGTCCATCATAGCAACAGCCGCTTGACCCGAATACACCTCGCGCATTTCTCCGACGCCTTTTAATCCTTGCGCTATTGCGCCAGAGCCCAAAGATTCCATATGGTGATAATCGGCTTTCATTAGGCTGTCGACCAGCTTAGAAATCGTGGTTAATTCGTAATTGGCGGCAGAGCTTGCCAATAACCAACTACGAGCATAACGCAGCAGCAGTTCAAGTAAAATTGCTATACCAACACCGACCACTAAAACTACCGCAGTACCATAGGCTTCATTGGGCAATATGCGGTCATAAATTTGCAACATGGTAAAGGGAAGTGCTAGAGAAAGGATATTGATAAATACCGAAGATAAAAGCAGCTCAGATGATAATTTGTTTTGTGTCAATAAACTGAAGTTTTGAAACATTGTTTAACCACCTTCACATCCGATTTTAGATGAAATTCTAGATTTATTTTTATAGTTAAGAATCAAACTATCATTGTTAACATTAAAAATACAATGCAATTTATATTGCTAATTTATCTTCATAAAATGTTAAATGTTGATAAATTTTAGCAATGAATAATCAAACTTGCACATTTTGACTATGTTTATTGGTGGGTAAAGTCGTCATCAGCTCTATGGTCACATACGCCCAAATGACGATTTAAGTGCAATTTAATTTTCAATGCCAGCACATTATTTTAAGGGGGAGTATATAAAGCAGGATTTTTGGCTGCTGACACCCGATGGGATCAGCTAAGTCAGTATGGTGGGGGTTATATTTGATTCAAAGACTTTACCGTTAATAGTAGCGCACTCAGGGTGCACAATATTAGGGTGGCTTTACGGGTTTTGTCCTTATCTACTTTACCGACAATGCGTCCGGCAATCATATATCCTGCTAATACTGATGGTAGTAGCATTAAAGAAAGCCAAATGTGCTTCACTTCAACCAAACCGACGATGGCTAAAATTGCTAAAGCAATCATAGAGCTAAAGATAAAAAAGGCTGATAGTGCAGCCCTAAATTGGCTAGCGTCTTTTCCAGCTAATAAAATGGCCATTGGCGGCCCACCTATAGCGGCGATATTGCCAAAAATACCTGAAACAATACCCGCAATAAATAAGGTTATCCGATTCACTGGTGCGGATAATTTAAAAATACTCAGTAACACTGCGGTAAATACAATGCCAGCAATAGCAAGACCTAATATGGGTTGAGGGGCAAGCAATAATAAGCTTGCGCCTAAAAAACCGCCCGGAACTCTGCCAAGTAACGCATATTGCAGCCCATTAAATTCTAGGTGGCTACGTTCTCTGAATAAGGTCATCAGTGAAATCGCAAACCCCATTACAATCACTGGCACTGGCACTAGTTGTGGGTCGACAATATACAGTAAAGGACTGGCGACTACGGCTAAACCAAAACCGATTAAGCTTTGGGTTAACGCGCCGCAAAAGATAATCAGTGAGGCAAGTATTAAGGTGGTGGGGTCGATAAATGGCATTGCTATGGCTCTTATTTTACGCGCATTTTTAACACAAACATTTTCTGTTGATGGTTATCAAGAATTTGATAGTGTCTAAAACAAAATTCCACCAAGATAACTACCCTGACAAAGCAGGATATTCATCTTGATGGAATGAATAGCGGGTGTGAAATGACTTAAAAGTGATTAATTACTCTAAGTCTTCCCATTCAATACCCATTTGGTCCATCAATGCTTTCGCTTCACGTGGGATACTGTCTGGCTCATCTTTTGATAAGTCATGATCATCAGGCAAAGGTTGGCCCGTATAAGCATGTAAAAAAGCTTCACACAGTAATTCACTATTTGTCGCGTGACGTAAATTATTTACCTGACGGCGAGTACGCTCATCTGTCAGTACTTTCAAAACTTTTAACGGAATTGAAACTGTGATTTTTTTTACTTGTTCATTCTTCTTGCCGTGCTCGGCATATGGGCTAATATAGTCGCCATTCCACTCAGTCATTAACTCACCCTTTACTTTAAATTCGGTGCAGATTTTAAACCCTTAAAGTTTCTAGTCAAATTATTGCTGTGTTTTAGTGCACATTGCAAATAGATTTCTTTATGTTTAGACGTCTAAACGTCTATTTCTGTTGACCTGAGCGCTTCAGTTAGGTAAATTTAGCCATCTAGACATCTCTTTGTGTGTTCGTAATGTTAGGAATCAATCATGACCAAGTCTTGTAAACAACATAGCAATGCCACTGTTGCAGTTCGTCAGGGTATTGAAAGTGACACACAATATGGCGCAGTTGTCCCTCCAATTTATTTATCGACCAATTATTCTTTTGATGGCCATAAAAATCCGCGTGAGTTTGATTACAGTCGTTCAGGCAATCCAACACGTTGCATTCTAGGTGAAGCCTTAGCCAAGTTAGAGCAAGGGGCTACCGGCGTGATAACTTGTACCGGCATGGCTGCAATTACCCTAGTGACCAATTTACTCGGGCCAGATGATTTATTGGTTGTGCCACATGATTGCTACGGTGGTAGTTACCGATTATTTACTAATTTGGCCAAGAAAGGGCAGTTTAAATTGGCTGTTGTTGATCAAACTAACGCTGCAGCGTTAGCAGAAGCCATTGCCAAAAAACCTAAAATGGTCTGGTTAGAAACCCCATCTAATCCATTATTGCGTGTGGTCGATATTGCAGCCATTGCCACAGCAGCAAAAGAAGTTGGCGCCTTGGTTACCGTGGATAACACCTTTTTATCCCCGATTTTACAGCAGCCTTTAAATTTAGGGGCTGATATCGTTATCCATTCTACGACCAAATATATTAATGGTCACAGTGATGTGGTGGGCGGTGCCGTTGTTGCTAAAGACCCAGAAATTGGCGAGTTACTGCATTGGTGGTCAAATACCTTGGGGTTAACAGGGTCGGCATTTGACAGTTACTTAACGTTACGCGGCATTCGTACTTTAGCGGTGCGTATTCGTGAGCATCAAGCCAATGCCAAGCGCATTGTTGATGTGCTAACGCAAAGCAATGTGGTTGATAAAGTGTATTATCCGGGATTAAAAGATCATCCAGGTCACGACATTGCAGCCAAGCAACAGCAAGGTTTTGGTGCCATGTTAAGTTTTGAGCTTAAAGGTGGAGAAGCCGCAGTAGTGGCATTTCTCGATGCCCTAACGCTATTCAGTGTTGCTGAAAGTTTAGGCGGAGTGGAAAGTTTAGTCGCCGTTCCTGCCACAATGACCCATAGAGCAATGGATGCACAGGCTCGCTTTGAGGCTGGCGTTAAAGATACATTATTGAGACTATCTGTTGGTATTGAAGATGGTGAAGATTTAGCGGCTGACATTGAAGCCGCATTAGCTGCAGTAGCAGCGCTGTAGTTGGCGTTTAAGGAGTAATACATGGCGCGTGGTCATTTACATAAATTTGGTGGTTCAAGTCTTGCAGATGCAGATTGTTATCGTCGAGTAGCCCACATTTTACTTACCCATGGTCATAGCGATGATTTAATTGTTGTTTCAGCCGCAGGCAAAAGTACCAACTTTTTGTATAAGCTGTTGAATTTGCGAGATACCGGCCAGTTATGGCAAGAAGAATTGCAAGTGCTTATTAGCTACCAGCAAACCTTGATTGAGCAGTTACTGTCGAATGAACAGGCTCGCGATTTACGTGAGCGTTTGTCGACAGATAAATCACAATTAATTAGCTTATTATCATTAGAAGAGCGCAACGAATATCAAATCAGTCATGTGGTGAGTTTTGGTGAGCGTTGGTCAGCACGATTAATGGCGGCATTATTGCGTGAATCTGGAGTGGCATCATCGCATGTTGATGCCTGCTCTATTCTTGTCGCCGATGAAGGCGCAGTGCCGATTATTCGAGTTGATGAATCTCGCGCCAAAGTACAGGCTTTGCTTGCGGCGCATCCCAATGAACGGCTAGTGATCACCGGATTTATTTGCGCAAATAGCCAAGGTGAAACGTTATTATTAGGGCGTAATGGTTCAGATTTCAGCGCGAGCTTGATAGCCAGCTTGGCAGATATTGGCCGGGTCACTATTTGGACTGACGTTGAAGGGGTTTTTAACGCAGATCCGAACAAAATTAACGATGCCAAGTTATTAAAAAGCATGTCATTGGCAGAAGCAGATCGGCTTGCTAAGTTAGGTTCGCCAGTATTGCACTCGCGGACATTACAGCCTTTATTTAATACCGAAGTGAGTTTAGCGGTACGCTCTAGTTATGCCTCGCACACTGATTTTACTTTAATTGCGCCGCAAAGTTCTTCGGCCAGCGCGCCTGTGGTGACCAGTTTGAATGAGGTGGTGCTATTTAGCTTTAAAGCGACAGCAGATGTGGAACCCTTGTTGGCGTTGTTAGGACAAGCTGGCTTATCGCCGTTAGCTTATTGGTCTCTGGCGCAGCATAAATATGAATTGGCGTTTACCCTTGAAAGTCAAAAGCAAGTTCAGGCGTTGTTATCAAGACAAACCTTAGAATTAGGTATTGAAGAGTTACAAGTGCAAACTGATTTGGGTTTAGTTGCTTTAGTCAGTGCCGATGCCGAGCTGTACCGCAAAAGTTTTGCCCGTTTATTAAGTCGTGATGCAAAGCCTGTTTATCAAGATGGCCTAAGTTTAGTGACTCTGGTACCTCAAGGTCAGGTAAGTTTACTGACACAAAAGGTACATCGCCGTTGTGCCGGCCCAAGAATGCGCATTGGCGTATTATTGCTAGGTGTCGGCAATATTGGTGAAGCCTGGATAGATTTATTCAAACGTGCCCGTCTTGGTTTGAATCAAGATTTAGAAGCTACAGTGGAGTTGGTCGGCTTAGTCAGTTCGCAAAAAGCATTCATTGCTGATCAGAGTGTCGATTTAGATAACTGGAAACAACAGTATGAACAGCATGCTAGTGAGTGGACATATGATTCACTATTTGCCGAGTTAGAGCAGCTGTCTTGTGATGAAGTGGTGGCTTTAGATATCAGCGCCAGTGCCAGTTTAACCTTGCAATATCCTGAGTTATTCGCCCGTGGTATTCATGTGGTTAGCGCTAACAAATTAGCGGGCTCTGGGCCATTACCTTTTTATCGCGAGCTAAAGCAGCAGCTGTGTAATCGACGTTTATTTTGGCGTTACAATGCCAGTTGTGGCGCAGGCTTACCTATCCAACATGCGTTGAACGACCTACGAAATAGTGGGGATACCATTGAAGCGGTTGGTGGTATTTTCTCTGGAACCTTATGTTGGTTGTTTGAAAATTATGACGGTAAAAAGTCATTTTCTGAATTGGTGTTGGAAGCAAAAGGCTTAGGGATTACTGAACCCGATCCTCGCGATGATTTATCCGGACGAGATATGCAACGAAAACTGCTTATTTTGGCTCGTGAAATAGGACTTGCCATCGAGTTAGAGGATATTGCCTTGAACTCATTAGTGCCTGATGCCTTAGCTGAGCTGACTTTAGCAGACTTTTTAGCACGAATTGATGAGCTGGATGCAGAGCTATTACAGCAATATGTGGCAGCAGCAGAGCAGAACAAAGTGCTGCGTTATGTTGCATCGTTAGATAAAGTTGGCGGCAAGCTCAAAGCCGAGGTGGGTATACAATGGGTGGATAGAAACCACCCTTATGCCAACTTAACCCCAGGGGATAACGTGTTTGTTATTCGCAGTGCATTTTATCAGGGCAATCCATTAATTATTCGTGGTCCAGGCGCTGGGCGTGAAGTGACTGCTGCAGCGGTTCAATCTGATTTAGTGCATATTTGCCGTGATTTATTGCAGGAGTAATTGCGCTGTTATCTAGGTAATCGCTGTCACGAAAGACAGATAAAGCAAGGCTTTTACGAGTCTTGCTTTTTTTCATCTTCACATTGATCAATTTTCATCATACAACAAGTCAATCTCTGCACATTTATTCTTGACATCATGGTCAGTTAAATTACTATGTGGACATATAGACGTCTAAACGTCCATTAAATTCATTAAGCATTAAATCCATCGATATTGGTATCGAAGCAGTTGAAGGAAATAAAAAATGGCTTTTCATCACGCCCAGCATTCACAGTCGTTAAATCAGAGCTTATCTGAGCTAAGTGATATCAATGTGTCATTTGAGTTTTTTCCACCTTCAACGCCTGAAATGGAAAAGATTTTATGGAACTCTATTCGTCGCTTAGAGCCATTAAACCCTAAGTTTGTTTCAGTCACTTATGGTGCTAACTCAGGTGTTCGTGATCGCACCCATGGTGTGATTGAACGTATTCAAAAAGAAACAGACTTAGTTGCTGCGCCGCACCTAACGTTAGTGGATGCCAGTGATGAAGAGTTAGTCGAGCTAGCAAAGCATTATTGGAACTCAGGCATTAAAGATATTGTGGCTTTACGCGGTGATTTGCCTGATGGCAGCCCAAAACCAACCCGCTTTGCTAATGATTTAGTGCGTTTATTACGCTCAGTTGCCGACTTTGATATTTCAGTCGCGGCCTATCCAGAAGTGCATCCCGATGCGCGTAATGCTCAGGCTGATTTAATTCATTTAAAGAAAAAAATTGATGCGGGTGCTAATCGTGCCATTACCCAGTTTTTTTATGATGTTGAATCTTACTTACGTTTCCGCGATCGTTGTGTCACTGCCGGTATCGATGTTGAAATCGTACCGGGTATTTTACCCGTCACCAATTTCAAGCAAACTAAGCGTTTTGCAGGCATGACCAACGTGGCCATTCCCGCATGGTTACATCGTCAATTTGAAGGATTAGATGATGATCCTGGTACCCGCCAATTGGTGGGGGCTAACGTGGCAATTGACATGGTGAAGGTATTGGCACGTGAAGGCGTGAAAGATTTCCACTTTTATACCTTAAACCGTGCAGAATTAACCTATGCAATTTGCCATACATTAGGCGTTCGCCCTAAATAAGTGAGCAAGCAAAATAGCTTCGCTCTTTAAGCCTCTGTCGATTGACGACAGGGGCTTTTCTTTTTGTGTTAAACCTTAAAACAGCATTAAAATACTGTGTATTCATAGTCTAAATAATCATCTATAGTGGGTACAATCAATTTGGATATGGACTTCTTAGAGGCATGACAATGAATAAAACCATAATCGCTGCAACCTTTGTTAGCAGTGTGCTTAGCATCCAAGTGAGTGCATCTGTTCCCGATGTATCGCCAAAAGAGCTGCAACAAACCGTACCTGCTGCTGCGCAGATATGCGTGAGTTGTCATGGTGCTCAAGGGCAGGGGCTAGAGGGCGCAGGGCCAAAACTAGCGGGGTTATCTTCCGCTTATATGGCAGCACAAGTTAAGTTGTTCCAGTCAGGAAACCGCCAAAACCCTTTGATGCAGCCGATGGCGATGATGCTTCAAGGTGACAATATAAAAATAGCAGCTGACTATTTTGCTTCTCAACCTGTTGTAGAGGTTGGCTTGCATTATCGTGGCGATAAAGTTGTGATAGAAAACCCTGCTGAGAAACTCGCTTACCAAGGAGATTGGTCGCGCGATCTGCCTGCGTGTTTTTCATGTCATGGACCATCAGCCGTTGGTGCCGAACTATTTCCTCGTTTAGCGGGACAGCAAGCGAGTTACCTTAAAATCCAGCTTGAAGCGTGGCAGAAAGGAACGCGTAAAGGTGATGCCGATAATATGATGGCTAATGTTGCCAACAAATTAACCGCAGTAGAAATAGATCAACTTGCGCAGTATTTCGCCTCACTTAAGTAAGGATACACTATGAATTTTCAAGTAAAAAATATCTTAGGTGCAATGGTACTAATCGGTTTAAATACCAATGCTTTAGCAGATGAGTTGCCAGACCGTCAACAAGCTTTACCTTCAGTGCAAAAGCAAGCCGAGCACCTATATTTACAGTCTGCGGCCTTAGCTGATATTCCCGCTGGTGAATTTGGCGATAAGGTACGTTTGGGTTATCAATTATTCGTTAACACTCAACAGTTGCGCGATAAACATGTGGGTAATGAGCTAAATTGTGTTAATTGCCACTTAAATGCTGGTAACAAGGCTAATGCATCACCTTTGTGGGGGGCATATTTTGCTTATCCAGCCTATCGCAAAAAAAATGACAAAGTGAATAGCTTTGAAGAGCGCTTACAAGGCTGTTTTACTTATTCTATGAATGGCAAAGCACCAGAATCGGGCAGTAAAGAGTTAGTGGCATTGTCTGCTTATTCATATTGGCTGGGAATGTCTGGTTTAATGCTGCAACACAATGTGGCAGGTCCTGTACCTGAGTTAAGCGACAGTGAATTAGTTAAAGGGGCAAAGCGTGATGACTTTATTTTACCTGAGGCCATCTCAAGTAAAATGGATCAAAATGCTTTAGCGCAATTACCCGGTCGTGGTTACCCAGCAGTGCCTAAAGCTGAACAAGCTTATTCACCAGAGCGCGGCGCAAAGGTTTATCAGGCGCATTGCCAATCTTGTCATGGTGACGATGGCCAAGGGCAAATGATTGCTGGCATTGCCGCTTTACCACCGTTATGGGGACCGCAAAGTTACAACTGGGGGGCGGGTATGCATCGCGTAGGTACCGCCGCAGATTTTATCTATGAAAATATGCCGTTAGGTAAAAGTGTACAGCTTACTCCTCAACAAGCCTGGGATGTTTCGTCATATATTAACTCGCAAGAGCGCCCACAAGATCCGCGCTTTAAAGGTCAGGTTACTGATACTCAAAAGCAATATCATCAGCACGATGGCTATTATGGTAAAACGATATCTGGTCAGGTTTTAGGTAGCGACTCATCAGCTAACTTCCCTAAAAAATAACGAACGGGAACTAAATCAGATCTTCAACACGCTCTAGAATGATGAGTTTTATTTCTAGGGCGTTTACGTTTTTGCTCGCCGTTATGGAGTGTTTGTATTGTCTGAAAATTGTTGTCCCATCTGCCAGCAAAATAATCAATGCTCCATGGCTAATGGTCAAAGTATTGCAACCTGTTGGTGCATGAATACGGGGTTTTCTGCCGTCGATTTAATTAAACAATATTTGCATCAACACCCTCAAGTATCACTTAACAAACAACAATGCGTGTGTCGTGACTGTTTAGAAAAAATGGCCGCGTCCCAGTTAACAGCTCAAACGAGTGTGCAAATTTATATTCCTGAGTAATTCCCTCACATACATAATAGTTATTTGTTGTTAGCGATATGTTGCTGAGTATACTCATACCGTGATTTGCCATATCAAAGCGAGCATGAGCATGTTGAAAAAATTTATCTTTGTATTGGCCATTATTGTGGCTATTCCGTTTGTTACCGCGTTATTTATCAAAAAAGATTATCAAGTCGAAAGAGTGGTCGTTATAAATCAGCCAGTTACTGAGGTTTTCGATTATGTAAAATACCTTAAAAATCAAGATAACTTTAGTAAGTGGGCGTCGATGGATCCCGATATGCAAAAAACCTATCGAGGTACTGACGCAACGGTCGGCTTTGTGAGTGCTTGGGCGAGTGATAATCCAGATGTGGGTGTTGGCGAGCAGGAGATTAAGGCGATTACAGCGGGGCAACGTATTGATTTTGAATTGCGTTTTTTATCACCATTTCAAGCAACCGAACCTGCCTATATGACCACGATTGCCGTGGGTGATAATCAGACAGAAGTTCGATGGGGTTTTAGTGGTCACATGGATTACCCGATGAATTTGATGTTCTTATTTATGGATTTTGAAGCCATGATAGGTGCTGATTTACAGCAAGGCTTAGACACATTAAAAGTGATATTAGAAAAGTTACCCTGACCTTAATAAGTTAATAAATTAGCGGTAAACGGTTTAGTTAATGCAATTTTGAATGGCGGATTGTTGCAAAAAATACGTTAATCAGGGTACTCTAAAAAATTGCTGCAAATACGGCCTTAGATTCGATTTGTTAACAGCATAGATAAAGCATAAATAACTATAAAGATAATAACTTAGCTAATCATGAGGTTTTTTGAATGGAAGCGGTCACCAGTTTTGTAAGTACAATTAATGGCATTGTGTGGGGAATCCCCATGCTGGTAATGATTTTAGGGGTAGGCTTGTTCCTGTCGATTGGTTTGAAGCTCATGCCAATTTTGAAATTGGGGACAGGATTTAAATTGTTGTGGTCGGGCCGAACTGTCACTGATGAGAGCGAAAAAGGTGATGTGAGTCCTTTTAACGCCCTAATGACCTCGCTTTCAGCGACCATAGGAACAGGTAATATTGCTGGCGTGGCAACCGCAATTGTTATCGGTGGACCGGGCGCATTATTTTGGATGTGGTGTACTGCATTAGTTGGTATGGCGACTAAATTTGCCGAAGCCGTATTGGCTGTGAAATTCCGTGAAACAGATTCCAACGGTGATCATGTCGGCGGACCAATGTACTACATCAAAAATGGTTTAGGACAAAAGTGGGCCTGGCTAGGAACGGCTTTTGCTTTTTTTGGTATGTTTGCTGGATTTGGTATTGGTAATACCGTGCAATCTAACTCTGTTGCCGATGCATTAAGCAGTAATTTTAATGTGCCTAGTTGGGTTACAGGCTTAGTTCTTATGGTTCTCGTGGGTGCCGTATTAATGGGCGGGATTAAACGAATTGCGGAAGTTGCGGGTAAATTAGTGCCGCTAATGACTGTATTTTATATTACTGCGGGTTTAGCGGTTTTAGTGGTGTATATTGATCAGATCCCTGCGGCATTTGAATTAATTATTCACAGTGCATTTAATCCAGTGGCCGCTCAAGGTGGTTTTGCTGGAGCCGCTGTTTGGGCGGCAATTCGCTTTGGTGTGGCCCGCGGTGTGTTTTCAAATGAAGCGGGTTTAGGTAGTGCGCCTATTGCCCACGCTGCAGCGAAAACCAACAACCCGGTAAAGCAAGGGCTAGTGGCTATGTTAGGTACGTTTATTGATACCATCATAGTGTGTTCGATTACCGGTTTAGCCATTATTGTCTCTGGCGCTTGGACATCCGGTGAAAATGGTGCGGCGTTAACTTCTTATGCTTTTTCCCATGCTTTACCTTTGGGTAATTATATTGTGGCAATAGCCTTAGCTATTTTTGCCTTTACCACGATTTTAGGCTGGAGTTTTTACAGCGAAAAATGTGTTCAATATCTATTCGGCGATAAAGCCGTAAAACCATTTCGTTTAATCTTCACCTTAGTGGTGCCTATTGGTGCGATTAGCTCATTAGAGTTTATTTGGTTATTAGCTGATACCTTAAATGCCATGATGGCGTTACCAAACCTTGTCGCGCTTATGCTATTAAGCCCTGTGGTCTTTGGCTTAACCCGCGAGTATTTTGTTAAACAAAAAGCGTTAAAAAAAGCTGTATAAAGGAATGATGCATATTTAATTGGGTTCAGTTAAATATGCAACGATAGTTATAAGGATATAGGAATAATGCTCAGATTAAATAGTGTATTGATACTACTAATGTTATCGGTTGTTGTTTTGGGCTGCTCTTCGCTTCGATTTAATACCAACGTTTTAGAAATTGGCGAACGAAAGGTGAGAGCAAGTAAAGTGGAGGTGTATAGTCAGCAGTTTGTATTTAATCGTGAATATACAAATGTTGGTAATGTATCAGCCACTTATTGTCATGATGCGCCTTTAAGCCAGCAAGATATCAAACCGATCCCGAGTGATGACGTGCTGATAAAGTCTTTGAAAGCTCAGGTACAAAGTCGAGGGGGGAATGCATTGGTGTTTCATCAATGTAGGCGTTCAAATAGCGGCCAATGTTCAGTATTTATCGATTGCACTGGTACTGGTTATTCAATCGATGTTTAAGTGTTAATAGAACTGAAAATGGGAATAACAGTTGTTATTCCCATTTTTTATGGCGTAATGAACTTGCAGGGTAGGTTAATGCTCTGCCTAGATGTTAATTCATCATGTTCATAAATGATGAATTCTCTTCCTAGTTAACTTGTTATGAGTCTGATTTTTTAGCTATTTTATATAGATTTAATCTTAATCAGAGTTATTGTCAAACTCCGCATCTTCAAACAACTCAGCTTCTTGAGTATTAATGGACACTTTACTGAATGAGCGAGCAAAGTGGCGCTGCACCCCTTTCAAATCAATATTGCCAATACCCGATGCAAACCCAAACCAAGCATATAATCCACTAATATCGGCAAACATTGGCGGCAGATATTTAGGTCCGGCTATAATACCTTCTTGATATGCTTGATATAAAACGGGGATATCTTCGATAGCTAACTTACCTAAAAATAGCATAGGGATCAGTTCTGGTAAGCCTGTGCTGATGGCGCTGCGGATAAAGTTAATGTTTTCAACATAACCGCGTACATATGAGATATCTTTGGTAAAAAAGCTGCCGCCTTGCACCATTCCCCCGCGAAAAACCCGCTGAGTAACGCGGTAGCTGTCTTTTGAGCTTAAGTGCAGATTTCTGAAATAGCGATAAACCTCGATAAAATCGGCACCCTGTTCAGCCATGTCTACCGCAGATACGCGGTCACTAATGCGTCTTGCTCGTCCAGGATTGGAACTTAGGGTAAGCATTTCCATTAACACCGCTAAACCCTCCTGTGAGGCCGTAACGCGAGGAGAACCTACACTTAGCCATGTTGCATGGGGTTGTGCCCGTCCATTGAGTGTGGTGCCCACATGCACCCAGCCTTCGTGTACCTCATAAACATTCATGTCAGATTCACTGAACATTGCACGGGTGTTTATTTTTACCGTATCACCACCAACAGCGGCATCAGACACAATACCGTCGCTGAGTTTTACGTGGATTTCATCATCATGGAAGTAATTCACTAAACGTTGGCTGAGATGATCAACTGCCTGTGGGGCTGTAATAATTTTTGGGTGTTGTTTACTCATGTGCCTCGCGGCGGGCAATGAAAAAATGTGACTTAATCTATCGCCTAATTGGCGAAGGGTATTGCGATCGCCATGTAACTTATGACTAGCGCTGCCGTATAGCTCTTGGCTCAATTGACCAAAGGTTGGTTTACCACGATTGTTAAGCATATCAATAACAATGCGATATTGATCGACGTTCGCAATCAAAATTTTACCCAATTGATCTTTTTTTCCCAAACGCTTCTCAATCGCGGAGCGAAGATCTTTTAGCTCTTGTTGGGTTTTGTCGGTATTAAATGACAACGGAATTGAATCGTAAAAATTGGCACTGATCTCGGGGAGTACTTTGGTTTGTTTTGCCAAAAATTTATCTTCAATTTCACGGGGCCATTTAATCGTATCGAGGATTTTAATCGGCGTTTGTACACGAATTAATTCATCTGAAAAACGACGAATATCTTGTTGATAGCGAGATGCAGCATCAGACATGGCATTACCTATGGAGTGATAAATCGTAGCGAATTTAATGAATATTCGCATTTATTGCGTGGATTAACCAATTGAAAATTTCTACATAGATGGCGTTATTTCGGTGCAAGTGCACTAGTTTCGCCTGCGTCAATGGAGTGCGCTAAATTTAACTTATTGATTTATTTTATTTAATTACTTGGCACATTCACTGCTTTAGCTATTCATCATGTTAAAGGAGTAATGTATGGCTGCAATGAGTTTTTTAAGTGTTATTGAGCGTTATCATGAACATGAGAGTGTTATTCACGAATTACTTGACTCTATTTTACTGGGATTAAGTGATGCAACACTGTTTCAAAATGGCTTATCAGATAAGGTTTTTAGCGAATTAGCTAAGAGCTACCCTTTTGTGCAACTACTGTATTTGCTAGACCAAGATGGCGTGCAAATTAGTGATAATATTCTGGTGTTAAACCAAAAAGTTAACCGAGAAAAATACGGTCTTAATACTGATCGTAGTCATCGTCCCTATTTTACTGGCTTAATTCATCAACAGGATAAACGTTACATCACCAGCCCGTACCTGTCTAATACCGGTGCAGGTTTATGTATTAGTGCCTCGAGGCGGCTAATCAACTCCGTGGGAGATACGGAGATTGTCGTCATTGATATTAACTTAACCCAACTCATTGAGTTCATGATGGGAGACAGTGCTAGACGCAAAATGATGCCTATTTTTAAGGGGGTTTATAGCGTGATAGTGTTGGGGTTATTCGTGTTAGTCAGTGTATTGATGTGGACTGTGATAAAAGATATTTATGTCCTATTTTCTCAACCTGCTAAAAACGACCCCTTGCTGCCTTTTGGGATCATTATCTTTCTTACGCTTGCATTGGCTATTTTCGATTTAGGAAAAACCATTTTGGAGGAAGAAGTGCTAATGCATAAAGATATTTTTCGACACAGTTCCACTAGGCGCACCATTACACGGTTTATTTCGACCATTTTGATCGCAATTTCCATTGAGGCATTGTTAACCATGTTCAAAGCATCTTTGGGAGAAAAGCAATATTTACAGCCAGCGATAATGATGATGCTTGCCGTAGTTGGATTATTAGTTGGATTAGGGATTTATGTGTATTTAGGAGCAAAGGCTGAACAGTTATTAACGCAAAATCAGCAGCATAGATATAACAAAACGTCAGGTTAAGCTTGTTATCTATTTAAACATCATCACACTACTCAGGGGATTGAGTAGTGTGAACTATTCAAACTAAAGCGTGATGTTTGCTGTAAAGCACTTTAGGTTAGAAAAAGTCGTCATCACCAATCGCTTTTCGCAATTGTGCTTGTTCAAGATAATCTTCTAGTCTGCGTTTCACTTGACGTTTGTGTTGTAAATTCTCACCGCTTTTACTGTTTCTAGGTGAAGTCATAGCTTCAATTTCAGTATCGTCAGGAACTCTTTCAGTAATATTAGCCATAATAAAACCCTCAAAACCAATGGTAAACCACAGAATTAAACCAATGAGCACTTTCTAACTAAAAAACAACGATTAGAAAAGCAAAATATATTGTCCGCAATGGGCAAATGTTTTGACCTTACCTGTTTGAGCTTAGCAGTTATTTTTAAGGGTGCTAAAAAATACGCCTCAAAGCGAAATGGCTTAGATGATGTTTAAACCCATTTATGTATATCAACATGGATGCATAACGATGACATAAAAGAGTTGAGTGAAGAGGATTCGTTCGTCAAAACCACAAAGCCTCATTTTTTAAATCATAATTGAAGCGGTTAAGTCTCAGTATTTGACTGTAAATAACAAACGCCACCCGAAGGTGGCGTTTAAGGTCAGATTGTCAGTGTGACCAGAGAATGCGAATATTGTTTCAGGTTAAAGATCGAAGCTGTATGAGTAACCTAATACCACTTTTACATCATCTTCATCTAAATCAGTATCAGAAGCCATAAAGGACACCGTACCTAGGTCGGTATCGGCACTTAATGACACATTATAATCAGAGTAGCTGTCGCCAAATAAGTCTTCTATAACATCGCCTTGTGAATAACCATAATGGATACCCAGACTTAACTTTTCAGTTAATGGAAAGCTGGCATTGGCCTGTAGATAGCCCCAATCCGTTTCGCTATCGGCACCCGATACGTCAGAATCTGCGTTGACAACATGTGAGTAACCCAGTTCTAACCACTTCCAACCGAGTAATAAAGTGACTTCACCAAAGTTGTAGTCACTATCTGAATCGGGGTAAGCATAATAAAGATAGCTGATATCGTAAGTGAAATCTTGAGCGAACTCACCACCATAACCTGCATAGAAATCCGCTTCGTAAGTTGCGGCATCACCAAAATCAACATTTGATGCCCATGTGCCTGCATAAAAACCAGACTCGTGTGCGTAATCAAGACCACCTTGAACCGCTACCGCATCGTCTGTTTGAGTGACACCGCGCCATAAGTAATTTGATGTGGCACCAATATTTGCTGAAACTTCAGCAAACGCTGTACTCGTTAATAATAACGTACTTGATAATGCGACGGCTTGAATTAGTGATTTGTTCATCTTTATCCCTCAAGGTTTTATTGTGCATTTTATGTCTTGTATGTCAGGGCAATACATAAAATGTTTGTTTGTCTGAGGTATGCAAAGCGAAGCTTGTGCCAGTTTTAAAAGTTAATATATATCAGACGCTTAATGTATAATCGGTTGGGTGACAATAGGTTTGTTGCTTTGTAATAGTGCGTCATTGCACTTTATGTGTGCAATTATTGATGGTGGTGTTCACTCAGGTCATGGGCTGATATGAACAATATCAAGGCATAAAAAAACCTCCATCAGGAGGCTTTTGAAAAAATGCGTTTTACAGAATATTAGTTAACGCTATCTTTTAATGTTTTGCCAGCTTTGAACTTAGGTACAGTTGCAGCAGCAATTTGAATTTCTTTACCCGTTTGTGGGTTACGGCCTGTACGTGCAGCGCGTTGTGAGGTTTCAAATGAGCCAAAACCAACGATAGAAATTTTTTCGCCATTTTTCATTGCTTCAGTTACCGCGGCTTCAAATGATTTTAATGCACGGCCAGCTTCAGCTTTAGTTAAATCTGCGTTTTCAGCAATTTTTGCAATCAGTTCACTTTTGTTCATATTGGTATTCTCTGCTTTCCATAGAAATGTTTATTAAAAACGTGGTTAACATGCCATAAGCGGTGGCGGTTTAAAAGTATTTTGTCCGATATAAACCAAAAAAGAATACTAAATGCGCGCTAAACTACTCTTCCAACAGCTTATATAATATTTGTTTAACTAAATTGGGCTCAAATGGCTTGTCACAAAGGGCGTTGACCCCAGCGCTGGATACATTACTTAAATGGGTATCATTTGCTTCGGATGAGACCATTAAAATAGGAATATGCGACTGCTGGCTTTCGTTACGGATATATTGCGTTAAGGCTAATCCATCAACACTTGGCATGTTGTAATCGGTGATCACTAGGTCGTACATATTGTGTTGCATCAATGCAATTGCCTGAGCACCATCTTCGGCTTCAGTGATAATTTGAATACCTAAGTTGCCAATAGTGCGTTTAATCACGTTACGAGCCATACGGCTATCATCAACCACTAGCACACGTAGGTTGTGCACATCAAAATGACTCAGATCAAGTTCATCATGGCTAATAAGATCGATGGTTGAGTTTAACGCGCGGGCTAAATGATCAGCATTAAAAGGCTTAGGTAAAATCGCCACTACCCCAGATTGTCTAAAAATCTCAAGTTGTTCACGACGACATTCGCTGGATACCAACATAAATTGGATATCTTGAAATTCAGGCTTTTGTTTAATATACATCAATAAATCAGTCGCTTCGCCATCAGTAAAGTGCAATGCACTGGCGATTAAGTCTGGTTTGTGGCGAGTAATAATTGCCTTTGCTTCAGCCAAAGTGGTGGCCGTTTGAATGCTAATGACGCCTTCTTGTTGTAAACGAGACATAATAATTTTTCTTTGTGTCTCAGAAGGTTCTAGCAATAATATGGATAATTCACTTGGTGATAAATTGTGCATTTTGTACTCTTATTATTTTTTTAGCTTAAATAAACTATAGCATACGTATGTTAGCTTCTTGCCATGAAAAGGTGTCATCACGCTGTTGTCGAAATACCTTGAGTATTAAGGTATGCGCGGGTTTTAAGATGCAATGCTGCCCACCATTGTATGGCCAGCAAACCTATCGCACAGCCGACGGCAAGTGCTATGGGAATATTGTGCCCGGCAAATTCCAGTTTCACATCTTCAGGGGTAATTTGGTGCGCAATAACGGCTGTTGTACTTAGTGCTACAAACACTAAGGTTTGTAAGCCTAAATGAAAAAACAACACTACTTTTGCCCATCTTGCTTGTATCAAAAGACCCACTAATACCGGAAGTACACCCATAGTTAAAATATCAAATGAGGCGTATTGGGTGGCTCGCCAAAGTGCAATGAGGGTAAAGAGGCTGTATAGCACTATCAACAATAAAATACTAAATGGTCGCTTGTTTTGTGTCATTTTGTTCACTTGATGAGACTGATTTACGGTAGAATATCGCAATTTTGTAGGCAGGGGGAAGTGCGATGACTGAAACACAATTTTGGCAGCTGGTTACGCGCAGTCATGCAGACCAATCGTCAGAGCAATTGGCATTGCAATTACAGCATTCATTAGCTGAATTAGATAACGAATCTTTAAAAGCGTTTGATAAAATTTTCGGTCAACAATTACGCCGCAGTTACACCTGGTCAATTTGGGGGGCCGCTTACATTATCACTGGTTGTGATTCCGATTATGCTTTTGCTGAGTTTCGCTGCTTTATTCTGTCGTTGGGTCAGCAATGGTATGACAAGATTGTCAATGAACCTGATTGTTTAGGTGATTTAGCCGAGTGGCCTTTGAAGGATAATTATGCTTATCCTTTTGTTGAAGACTACGATTTGATCGCGGGTAAGCTTTATGAGGATCGCACTGATGAGGAGTTACCTTTTGTTCCGTCAGGCAGTAAAACGCCAGCGGGAAAAAAGTTCTCGACTAAACCAAAAATACTTAAGCAAACGTACCCTAAGTTAAGTGCACGATTTCCATTTTAGCAAAAAGCCCTTAAATATCAGGGCTTTTTGTTATAATACTTTGGATTAACGACGACAAGTTGATGTTTCGTTATCGTAGGGTAAATCATACTGTTGACAAATTTGTGCCACATATTGGCTTTCAGCTTTGGCTACTTGTTGCGTCAACTGCTTTTCTAATTTCAATTCATATTGCTGTTCGTTTTGCATGACTTGTTCATTTAGCTGTGCGGTATGTTGTGCCAGAGTGTCATTTTCGATTTCACTTGCTTTGCTTGGACTGGCGATGGCCATACCGACAACAGCAGTGGCAAATATGGCGGCTAAAGAAACACGTTTTACAGCATTATTCATTGTTTTCATAGTATCTTATTCCGTAGGATGAGTAGCAATTCGTTACGATGTTAGATCCTTGAACAGTCGTTAACAGTGAAGGTGTTTAATTGTCGATACCGCATACTAGCCTAAGTTTATTGAACGAAAGCTGAACAATTGTGGCATTTATATCAGACTGACTATTTTAGCCATTGCAGCATAACTATGCCTTGGTCAAAAACGGTTATTGATTTAGCTTATGTTAAGCAACGATACAGGTTGTGTTTGTTAGAGTGATGATATTGCCTAAATCGGCCGATTTATGAATCTTGGAGACATTTTATGAATATGAACTATTTACTCATTGCTGGTGTACTTATCAGTAATCTTGCAATCGCTGATGAAGCTGAAGTAACTAGCCCAGTAACCGAGAATGGTATTGTTAAGGTTGAGTGGCAAGACCCTGCAAGTTATCGCGATATTAAATCCTCTAATGAATTGCAATCGCGTTTTGAAAATCGCTTTTTTGAAACCATGACCAAAAATATCAACAAAAAAGCGGAGAAAACATTAAAGCCAAATCAGAAGCTTGTGATGCAGGTCTCGGATGTCGATTTGGCTGGAGACATGCGCCCAACCTTTGGTGCTACTCCGGGTGATTTGCGTGTTGTTAAAGAACTCTACCCACCAAGAATGACTTTCACTTATCAAATTTTAGAAGGTGAGCAGGTCATTATGGCAGGTGATGAAAAATTAACCGACATGGGATTCATGCAACGACTTAATCGTGTCAATGAACGCCCATTTCGTGCAGAAACAACGATGATTGAAAACTGGCTAACACGCACAGTTGCCCCACAGCTTAATCAGGAGATGAGCAATTAGGCGACATTCATACTAAGTGTTGGCTGTGAAAACAGGTAAAGTCCGCTATCAGCGAGTTTTGCCTGTTTTTTTGCTTGTGCACTTAATGTCGATAATTCATGTTCAGTCGCATTGGATGTCACACAAGGGGGCAAAATACCGATACATAAAGAAATTAATGGATGATGTAAGAGCTCTCCTTTTCTATCCTCAGCAAGCATGCTTTGACTCTGCCAATGTTCATCTTGATAAAATGCCTGTTTATGTTGTTCGAACTGGGCAATGATTTGCTGACTATGGTTAAAAGTGCTATCGCAGGTGCATATCATTACAAAATCATCACCGCCAATATGGCCGACAAAACATCGTTCATTTTGATGTGGCATTAAGAGTTTAGCAACAAGTTGAATCACCTCATCACCACGACAAAAACCATAAATATCGTTATATGGCTTAAAGTGGCATAAATCTAAATAAGCCAAGTAAAACGGCTTTTGCTGTGTGCGCAACAATTTCAATTCTTCTTGGATAGGAACATTGCCTGGTAAATTAGTTAATGGATTAGCATGGCGGGCCATTTTAATTCTGTGTTCAGTTATCCGTTGTAAAAGATCTTTAGTGTGGCCAATACCAATCAACTTTTGATTGCGGGTAATAATAAATTGCTGCGCGACAGTGTGCGCCTCTTCAGATGTTAATAATTGACTGACATACGATAAAGGCTCGTTAGCATCAATTTGTAATACCTGTTTATCCATGACCGCGCTTGCAGGGTGGGTTTCATGCAATGCTCGTCCGTAGGGTGTGCTAAATAATTCCAGTAATGTGGCACGATTAATAATGCCTTTGGGGGTATCATCCTCAACAATTACAATTGCTTGTAGTGCAGGCTGCTCAATAAACTGCTGACTTAACTGTTTTAGTTGTGTTTTTGGGGTGGCGACAATGGCATTGTGGCAGATGCTGTCTGCCGTTTCACAATATCGGGTGTGAGGTAATGAAGCCATCACTAACGGCGCTTTAATGTATTCTCTATTCGGCTCTAATTCTGGTCGTCCTAATAAGTATCCTTGACAATAACTCACACCTAACTGAGACAGCATAGTTAACTCAGCTTCAGTTTCTATTCCTTCAGCAATGACCTTGCAGGTTAAGCTTTGACACAAATCAACAATTGATCGAACAAACTCCTGTTTTACCGGAGTAATATCAATTTGATGAATAAAATGACGATCGATTTTGACATAATCGGGGGCTAATTCTGACCATAATCGCAGTCCTGAATATCCAGCTCCTAGATCATCAATTGCGGTTAGAAAACCCTGATTTCTGTAATGATTCAAGCAAGATTTTAATAGATCTATATCGTCAGCGGGATATTGTTCTGACAATTCAATTACGACATCGCTAGGGGATAAGCCTAATTGTTTAATAAGCTTTAAGGTACTGCCTTTAGGATGATTGGGATCAAGTAAGGCCTTTGGCGAAATATTAATGAACAACTTTCCTGGCAACTGACGTTTTTTAAACGCAGTTAATGAAATACTTCTGCAGAGGGTTTCAAGTTCACTGAGTTTACCAAGGTGTTCTGCAGTTTTGAATAAAGGCACAGGTAAATGCAACGGACTATGATCAGGGCCTCGGCTTAGTGCTTCAAAGCCGTGGAGTTTGTTGTTTTTTATATTGAAAATTGGCTGAAAGACGGCATTAATCGTTTGTTTATCAAGAATACTGTCTAAGGCTTGGGATAAATCAACTGAAGGCATAATCTGATCTAATGATGACTGTTAACTCATCATAATCATCATTTATGACAGAATAATGTCGTACTTTAGGGGGATACTTGAATAAATTTAATGATGAATTACTGTGGTTGGCAGAAGTATCCTGCAACAGGGCAACCGCATGAGTGTTCATTAATTGTTCGCCATGCTGAACCCTGCATTTAATACTCCTCTAAGTACACCGTTTTCATCCATGCTCTCTTGTCGATTGTTTGTCGCCGCGTTGATAGGAGCCTCTCAAGGTTTTGCCATCAATCGCAATCAGTTGGCCTTGAGTAATATGATTAAATTTGTACTATATTCAAATGGATATTAAAAATTAAATTTGCAACAAGAAAAGCTTAACATGATAGTGTTATGCTCAAATTATGCGCTAAATGATGGTGAATTGTTTAAAGGAATATATATGAAAGCTATCAAATTGAATCCTATCGTTTTAGGGATATTGGGAGTGATGCTGGCACCTGCAGCCGTTTTTGCCGCCAATGATGATATTGTCAATGAAAGTCAGAGCGAAAAGAGTCAAGCACAAGAAACGACTGCCAGTGATCCAAGTTCAATAGTGCCTAATTTAAAAGAAAACAAAGCACCTCTAACGGTTAATAAGGGCAATTTTGTTGCCGCCCCTATTCCATTTTCAAACCCTACCATAGATTACGGTTTAGCAGGCCTTGTTGGCTATTTTTATCCACAAACTGACGAGCAAAAGTCGGTTCAACCTCCTTCGGTTACCGGTATTGCTGGCTTTTACTCTAGTAACGAAAGTTGGGGGGCCGCCGTTGGTCATGCCAGTTATTGGGATAATAATAACTGGCATTTAAAAGGGGGGGTTGCCTATACCGATTTAAAACTGCCATTAGTTTCAACTGAATTGATTGGCATACCACTTGCGGTTGATTGGGACATTACCGGGTACGGGGCCTTGCTTGAATTAGAGCGCCGTATTAGTGGAAACTGGTTTGTCGGGCTAAATGGCGTTTTTATTGATTTTGAACAGGATTTTAGTGTTGATTTTAGTTCTATTCATTTTGACTTACGCAATGAAATTATTTCAGCAGGGTTGGGAGCAGGGATCATTTATGACTCTCGGGATATGCCCACAAACCCATACGACGGCTACTATTTTAAATTAAATGGCACTGTTTTTAATGATGCCATTGGTAGTGACACTAACTTTGAATCGTATTCATTAGAATTTGATGGTTACTTCCCTGTGCATGAATCCGTCACCGTAGCATATAAATTAAAGGGCTGTATGAAAGAGGGCGAAGTTCCATTATGGGCGGCGTGTCGCTTAGGCTTGCGTGGTTTCTCTGCAACACAATACATGGCGTTAGGCGCAATAGAAACTGAAGCGGAAGCGCGTTGGCGTTTTCATAAACGTTGGGGATTGGTTGGTTTTGTGGGGGCAGGCAAGTTGGATGATGTCAATCATGTTGATAAATCCGACGATATTATTCCGTCATACGGGATTGGTGTGCGTTTTATGTTGCAACCCGCTGAACGAATTAATTTACGCTTAGATTATGCTCGCTCATCAAATAATAATAGTGCGGTTTACTTCTCCGTCGGCGAGGCGTTTTAGCTAAACGGATTTAGGTGTGTAATTGACAGGGCTACCGCATGAGTGATTGGATTTTATACAAAGCGTGAAAATTTATTAAACGAAACGCCGTAAAATCATCCATTATGGCTTAAAAACTGCGTCCATGCAGTTGATTATTCGATTAATAAACTTCCACTAATTGAACGGAAAGTATTCGCGATCTCACCCTGTATCCTGCAATGTTTATACATTGCAGGAATAAAACTATTTACTTTGTAGTTTAAAGGCTTGTAATGTTTGTAACAGCATTGCCAACTTTTTTACAAACGCTTCTAATGTTTCTGGTGCGGTATGGACACTTTCTTGCATAGTTTCAAACTCCGTAGCAAGTTCTTGTACATAGGGTAAGAAACGATTACTTTTTTGAGTAAACCCTTGTTCTTCATTAAAAATAGCGACAAACTTACCATGTCCAGCCTTGCGAAGTTCATCTAAACGATTATCACAGTCAATCGCTTGTCTGTAAGCGACCTGGAGGTTTTCTTTTAACTGTTGCATGACTTTGGTATACGGCATATACATCTCTAAATCTAACGGCACATTTTAGTAAATTATAAGGTTCAGCAATGGATGCAACAAGGAAAATACGCAATTGTTTAAATATGAAGATCACTTTAAAGCATTGCATTGGCCGTGATGTCCTAAATTTTATGATGCAAGGCAAGCTAGTTTTATGGCTGATATTCGCCATACTTAGCGTGCCATTTTCTGCCAGTGCTGCACCTGAAGACAAACCGCCATTTTATAAAATCAGCTGGCATGGGCAATACGCCTTCTTACTTGGATCTATTCATGTCGGTAAAGCTGATTTTTATCCTATGGCTTCGCCAATCGAGAAAGCTTTCGCCAATAGTACCGCTTTGGTGATTGAGGCTGATATAGAAAAAGCCGATACGGTAAGTCTGTTGGCACAATACGGCACAGCATCACCAGAGATGCAGCAAAAAGCACAGCAAAACACTGCTCATTACTGTCAAAAAATGCAGCCTTTGTGTAACGCTATTCAACCCTTTGCTCCGTGGCTACAAGCGGCACAGATTAGCATGGTACGTTTTGCTGGTTTAGGTTATACCGCTGAGCAGGGGGTTGATGCTACATTTTCTGCTAACCGCCAATCAAAAGCATTACTCGAATTGGAAAGTGTGGCCTTCCAATTTGAACTTATTTCCTCTTTTAAAGAAAAAACACAGTTACAAATGCTCGATGAAGCGGTTAATGCTACCGATCATGAAATGATCGAATTAATTCAAGCCTGGCGAACAGGAGATGAGGTCGGGTTAGCCGCTATTATGGAACAGCAAGCGGGTGATGAAGATGAACTGTTAAGTAAGTTATTGTGGCAACGAAATCATAGTATGAGCGATAAAATGTTACTGATGATGCAGCAACAATCAGATGAGCAACTATTCTTTATTATTGGAGCTGGTCATTTAGTAGGGCAACAAAATATACCTGATTTATTGCGTCAACAAGGGGCGACAGTACAGGCCTGTTGGCAACAGCGTTGCATTTAGTCTGTTAAGCCTAGTTGTTAAGGAAATTACATGCCTCAAGAACTAAACCATCAACTGAGAGTATCGTCAAAGAGTCAGGTGGGTTTGAGTGGTCATCAACCTATTATTCGAGTTGATCCAGGCGAGTTTTATATCTCTCAAGCAGATGAACTTATTTATACTCGATTAGGCTCGTGCGTTGCCGCCTGTATTTGGGATCCTGTTGCTGGCGTGGGCGGGTTGAATCATTTTTTAGTCCCAGAAAAGCGCTCGCAAAATGAGTGGAAAGAGTTAACCAGTTTTTCTTGCCGTTATGGTAATTGGGCTATGGAGCAATTAATTAACGCCATCATGTCTAAGGGGGGCAGTCGAAAACGCTTACAGGCCAAAGTGTTTGGCGGCGCGCAAATGACGCCGCATATTAGTATACAAATAGGCCAGGCCAATATTGATTTTGTACGGCATTACCTTGGCTTAGAAAATATCCCTATTGTCAGTGAAGATATGGGCGGGATTTTGCCTCGTAAAGTGTTATTTCACCCTTTATCAGGTAAAGCTCTGATGAAGTCGCTGCCAATGAGTATTGTGTCTAAAGTGAATCATCAGGAGCAAGATTACCTGCAAGCATTAGATAAAAATGATCAAAGCACACAAAATGATATCGAGTTGTTTTAAGTTAAATCGCTTAGGGATTTTTAGCTAAAAAGTGCACATAGCGACCCAGCGATAAGTAGGGCTCTCGCTGTGAATAAAGCAACTCCATCTCTATTAACTGCTGAGTATCAAAATTTGGGGGTAAATGATGCTTTAAATAATCATTGATCACTCTGACACCCGACTGGCATATCATTGTAAGCTGCCATTGATTAAACCACTGACGCACATCCTCAATATACAATGGGTGTGTTGGGGTTAATCCCACCTTCTTTTTGACTTTCATATCACGCATAACATAGTCGAAATTGCCTGACACAAGGCTGTGAAAACGCATGGCTTCTTTGTTATAAAACATCAATGAAAATAGGCCTTGCGGTTTTAATAAGGTCAATAACCCCTGTAACGTGGTTTTGGCATCTATTAGCCATTCAGCCACAGCATGACATAAGATGATATCGAATTGACCGTGCTGTGCAGAACTAAGAGCCTGAATGGGGCTATGGACTAAGGTAATATTGAGTTGCACCTCAGACGCCTCGATTTGTTGTTTTGCTTGGGCAAGCATTTGCTCTGAAATATCGCACAACACGACTTCGTGCCCCATTGCCGCCAGTTTTTGGCTGAGAAAACCAAACCCACCGCCAGCATCAAGAATACGCAGTGGTTTATCACTTAAGGCTGCTATCTGCGGTGCAAGATCGCGCCACAATACAGCGGCTCTGATTTCACCTTTTGGTGTGCCGTAAATATTTTTAGCAAATTTCTGACTCAGTTTATCGAAGTTTTTATCTTGCACTGCAGCATTTCATTAGTAAAAAGAAGCGCTATTTTGCTACGACATTATTAGTCGGTAAAGCAAAATATAATCGGTAAAGTGAAATATGACCGCAAAGTTAACTTTGATTAATATAATTGCGCTTGTATTGTGCTAACAATTTCAATTTTGATGAAATTCTGCGTTATAATGCATCATTGTGGCGCAAACAGCGCCGTTTTGAAAAAGGGTATACACGTTGAGTTTCGATTACAAAATGGATTTAAAAGCGATGCCTTCGCTTTTTACACTTTATCGTAAAATATTTTTTAGTCGTAAGCCTGGTTGGGATCAAAAACCACTGCCAAGTATTGCGATACAAGCTGATAATGTAATGTTATCTGACGATAAGATCCGTCAATACGCCAACGTGTGTGGTTTTGATTTTAATGGCAAAGTCGTACCACCGACATACCTTTATGTGCAGGCTTTTAGATTGCATGCAGTGATATTTACCCATAAAGCGATTACCTTTCCTTTGTTAGGTATGATCCACCTTAAAAACAGTATTAGTGTATTTAGACCTGTTAATTGTAATGAAGTTTTTTCGGTTCAATGCCAGCTACTGAACAGCACCGAAACCGATGCTGGCTTAGAGTTTGTGCTGGAGTCGAATATCTATGTAGGTGATGAACTGGTGTGGCAGGCGCATTCAACTTATTTATATCGCATTGAATCGGCAAAACGTCGTCCTCGTCCGCCCCGCGCATCGGATATGGTCTGGAATGATGTGCAGCAATGGCGTTTAACCGAAGACCTTGGGCGTAACTATGCAAAAGCCTCTGGGGATTATAATTTAATTCACTTGCACCCATTATTGTCAAAACGTTTTGGGTTTGAAAGAGTGCTTGCCCATGGCATGTGGTCTAAAGCAAGATGTATGGCGCATTTGATGCAGTTTGTTGGCGAGCGACCTTTTAAGGTTGAAGTGGAATTTAAACTACCGGTATTTATGCCCTCTGAAGTCACCTTTGCATATGAGTCTCTAGAAAACGGTAAGCGTTTTGAGATGCGAGATGTCAAAGCTAAACGCCCACATTTATATGGACAAATGACCTATTTAGATTAGATTTGATTAGATTATTTGTTTTAAAAAGCACTCTACCGACATGGTCGATAGGGTGTTTTTTTATTGGCTAGGGCACACTGTGTCCCGTAGAGGCTTGCCATATACTAAACCACTGTTGCTTATCCAAAGTGAGGTTATCTGAAGCGACAGCGGTGCGAATACGTTCAATATTACCACTACCAATAATAGGTACAGGTTGACTCGGCAACATTTTTATCCAAGCATAAATAACTTGGCTAATATCTTTAGCGCCGACTTGTTCAGCAATTAAGGTTAAACAGTTTCTTAATCTCACGGCTTGTTCTGTTTGAGCACTGAATAACTC
The DNA here is from genome assembly GCF_025370255.1 of Shewanella holmiensis. GTDB lineage: Bacteria > Pseudomonadota > Gammaproteobacteria > Enterobacterales > Shewanellaceae > Shewanella > Shewanella holmiensis. The sequence goes on along the minus strand of NZ_JAMTCD010000014.1, from coordinate 75,615 downwards.
CCCACCACCTAAACATGACCAGGCCATAGGTCGAATACCTAATTGCTGACATTGATCTAGCACGCCATCGTGGATATGCGTCAAGCATTGAACTGAAACTTCAACTTGGTTGGTGATAAGCGGGAAACTTAATTTAGACTGCAATAAATTAAATTGCTGTGGCAAAAAGTTAGATACACCGAAATGCTTTACTTTGCCCTGGTTTTTTAATTGAAGAAAAGCTTCAGCAACTTCATCCGCTTGCATTAATGGATCGGGTCGATGGATAAGTAATGCGTCTAAATAATCGGTGTTAAGTGAGGTTAACGAGCGCTCAACACTCGTAATGATATGTTGTTTACTGGTGTCGTAGTGGTTTACATAACGATTATCAAAGCCACCAAACATGGGCTTAATGCCGCATTTGCTGATAATTTGCATTTTATCTCGCAGATGTGGCGCGATAGCTAGTGCTTCACCAAATAATGACTCACATTCATATACGCCGTAAATATCGGCGTGATCCATACTCGTTACATCTAATTCTAGATACTGCTCTATCAATGTCAGGCGTTGTTGAACATTCATGTTCCAAGCATTCATCCGCCAAAATCCAGCGACAAAACCTGAGAATTCAAAATGAGAAGCTATCATGTCATCCCCTAACTTGAGTGGCTTAATAATGAACACACCCATTAAAAAATGGGTGCGGAATATCTATCTATGTCTTGTATTACCTCAATAGAAGAATATCAATGCCTATTGAGGTTCAGTAACCCTATTTTTGATAAATATGTACATCGCGTTGTGGGAATGGAATGCTAATGCCTTCAGCATCAAAGCGCATTTTCACCGCGCGTGTGATATCCCAATATACATCCCAGTAATCATCTGGCGAAACCCAGGGTCTAACAATAAAGTCGACAGAGGATTCACCTAGCGTATGCAGCTTAACAATAGGTTCAGGAGTGGCTTGTACTTTAGGGTGTTGCTCAACAATGTCCTTTAAAATGGTTTCAGCATGTTCAATGTTATCGCTATAACTGATACCAAAAACCAAATCTACACGGCGCTGATGTTCGGCGGTGATGTTATTGATAGTATCGCCCCAAATCTTGTTGTTAGGCACAATCAGACGTTGGTTATCCAATGTTTTAATTGTGGTAGATACTAAGCTCATGTGACTCACTCGGCCTGTTACACCAGCTGCATTGATTAAATCACCCACATCGAATGGACGATAAATAAGGATCATCATGCCCGATGCAAAGTTAGATAACGTATCTTGTAATGCAAAACCAATAATCACACCCGCAATACCAAAACCGGCTAATAATGGTCCCAATTCAAACCCAAGTTGAGATAATGCGACTAATAAACCAATGGCAAATATGGCTTTACTGGATAATGAAATAAAGAAATCTTGTAATAGCTTACTAAATCTAAGTTTTGACGAGCTAACCGCTTTAGTGGCGATACGTGTTACGACCTTAGCAACCAGACTGCTTAAGAAAATGATTAAGGTAAAGACCACAATTTTGAATGTCACACTTGGGCCATTGTCTAGCGCTTGATCTTTAGCAACATTCATCCAATCTTCAATTAGGCTTGAAGCTACATTAAAGTTCAATACATCTTGAGTAATATCGCCCGACACGCTGAACAGGGTTTGCTTTATATGTGCGGTGTCGATTTGAAACTGGTCTAGCAGTTCAGCAGCAATAGATAAACTGGTACTGTTTTGCTTGAGGCGTTCTTTTAAACTAGTCACTCGCATTTTTTGTTCTGCACTAATGTCTTTACCAGCAGCGGTCGCTTCGGCTACAGCATTTTGCAATTCATTTTGAGTGTAGGTCACTAGGCTTTGTAGTTTATCCGCACGAACGATCAATCTTTGACGTAATGCTTGTTTAATATTACTGACATCAATATTGACCTTTTCAGCCCAATTGATGGTTTGTAACTCAGCTTTAAGGTAATGATCGCGTTCAAACTCACGTGCAGATACTTGCAATAATATCGCTTCGTCATCACTTGAATTTGTCACTGAGCTTTTTAGACGGATAATATCGTTATTGAGGTAATCACCGACTTTGTCTAAAAACGCGAGCTGTGATTGCACTAATGGGGTCACAAAGGCGTAATCAATATTTTCAGCTTTGACCAACTCATCTATTATGCTGCGTAACTCTATGGTTTTATTTTCAATTCTGTATTCAGCAATAGATTTAATTTCACCTTTCGATTGAGGTAATAAATTAACATCTTCTTGGATCATTGCTGTCAACGATGCAATTTTTTGCTGAGTATCAGCACTGACTTGAGATACCTGCTCAGTCGCTTGTGCTGGTATGGCAGGGGGTTCAGCGTTGACGTTAGTTGCCCCGAAAAGGCAGGCTAGGGTTAATCCTAGAGTCAGAACCATGTTACGCATATTGATTTTTCCTGTGAATCGTCTGGAATTTAAGCCGATTTTATAAATAAGAAACTGATAGGAATAATCATAAAGTGTTTGTATTGCATTACCAATAAGCTTTTGGCATTAACGCGAAGTTTACCGCATAATACACCGCAGGATCAGGCGTCACCATTGAAAAAGCATGCATGTATCTCTTTGTTGGACGTTATTATCATTATTAGATTTAATCAAAAGGATTCAATATGTTATTGCAGTGTGCTTTTTGTCATAAAAGCTTTTCGGTGGCAAAGGTAACTCAAACCCGTGGCAAGGGAATTGGTGCGCAAATTCAATGCCCTAAATGTCAAGCTTGGTTGGGACGACATAAAAGTCTTACTGTAGGAAAAATAGCGGGCTTTTATATTGCAGCCTTTGCTGGAGTAGCTGGATATTTTATGGATAACGTGATGCACATTGTTACCCCAACAATTATCTTAGGAGTGATATTGGTTGGGGTTATGCATATAATGGATCATTTAATTTTGATAGAGGCGCCAGAAGATGCCTCGTCACAAGATGTATAAGAGAATCAGGAAATGACCTGCTCTTGGCTAGCCAAGGATGCTTCAACCCAATAAATTCCGCCTAGCACAACAACACCAATTACGATCATAGTGATGATAATGCCGATGTTTTCACGTAGAAAGTTAGCCATGGTCAGTCCTCGTCTTACAAATTACCAGAATATGCTGCAATTTTACGGATATGAGCTTAAGTTTATCTTAAATCACGGCGGCCGCTGGTGTAATTGTCTGTGACTGCACAAAAACAGCCAAAAAGTGATTTGTAACAATCTAGTGGTTGCTTTTTTTTGCGGGTCTTCTAGAATTGTGGCCTTTATTCCACCACATCTGATTCAGGTATATCTGTGAGATTGAGCATTCAGTTGAAGCAACATATTACTATTTGGCTTTGTGCCATATTGGTGGTATTGGCTTTTGCTGCGTCAAATCACAGTGCCCAGCATCATCAAGATGGTGTAAATTCTCATCACTGTACCTTGTGTTTCCACCAGCACCAGCTGAACAAAACACTGACTTCCTTTTCGTTTTCTATTCCGATTCAAAAACAACAATATCAAGTTGATGAAGTTATTTTTTCTGATTTTGAATCTGTCAGCCAGTTTTATTATCACAGTCGCGCCCCTCCTTCCGTCTCGTAAACCCACTAAAAATTATTATTGATTATTTTATTGAATCGTCAGCAGTGTTTGCTTTGACGATCGTGAGTTTATGGTTTTAGCGCCGTTTTAATCGGTTGCGCTAAAACGTAGGAGAATGTATGTCTGTTTTAAAAACACCTTTATCATTAGTTGCTATCGCCTGTGCTTTTGCCCCAATCATTGTAATGGCTGAAGATTCAAGTTTAACTAACCCTAATATCAGTGCTGTTCTTGATGGTTATTATCAAACGGGTGATAGAGGCCTAGATGGTCGTGGTGAAGGGTTTGGGCTTGGAGAAACTGAATTAGCAATCAGTGCCAATATTGATGATTTGTTTTATGGCAAAATGACTGCCATTCTTGCTGTTCATGATGATGAAACAGAAGTCGAATTAGAAGAAGCCTTTATTCAAACAATGGGTTTGGGTGCCGGTTTTGATATTCGTGCAGGTCGCTTTTTATCAGATGTAGGTTACTTGAACAACCAACACCCACACTCGGATGCCTTTGTTGATCGTCCAGGTGCTTACCGAGCCTTTATGGGCGGTCATTACTTTGATGACGGTGTTCGCTTAACCTATGTTGCGCCAACAGAGTTATTTTGGACCATGGGCGTAGAGGTTTTTAAAGGTAATAAAATGCGCGCTGCTGAAGAGCATGAAGAGCATGAAGAGCATGACGACCATAGCATGGAAGAAGAACATGCTGAGCGTGATTACAAAACCATTGGTGTTTACTCGGCTTTTACTAAGCTAGGTGGTGATATTGGTGTCTCTAGTTCTTGGCAATTAGGGTTAAGTTACTTGCGTAACGAAAATGGTATGGGCTTCATTGAAGAAGAAGGTGGTCATGAGCCGCATATTGAAGCAGAGGATGATCATAGTGGTCATAACCATAATGCTGCTTTCACGGGTGAAAACACCTATATTGCTGATTTTGTCTTTAAGTGGGCACCAGATGGTAACTATAAATATCAGCATTTAACATTAAGCGGTGAATATTTTCGCGTCACTGATATTTTCTCATTTGAAGAGCATGAACACGACCACGATATTTTAAGCACTGAGAAGAGTGATGATTATCATCAAGGCTGGTATGTCAGCAGTGTGTATCAATTTAGCCCAAATTGGTCGGCAGGTTTACGTTATGGTGAAGTGGATACTCATGAAGCACATGGTGATCATTTAGATTCTCAAAAGTTAAAAGAAACGGAATTGAGCCTTGCGTGGCATCACAGTCATTTCTCTACCGTTCGCTTACAGTATACCAACCAGAAAGGGACAAACTTTGATGGGTTCGAAGATGATAACATCATCACTCTTCAATACGTTATGACATTAGGAGCTCACGGTGCGCATCAATTCTAAACTGATAAAAGCTGCTGCGGGATTTGCTGCATTAGTCTGCTCATCTGCGGCTCATGCCCAGCTAAATGTATTTGCCTGTGAGCCTGAGTATGCTTCGTTAGCCAAATCTTTAGCCCCTGATGCTGATGTGTATTCAGCAACAACAGCGATGCAAGACCCGCATCAAGTGCAGGCTAGACCTAGTTTGATAGCTAAAATGCGCCAAGCAGACTTAGTCGTCTGTGCTGGCGCGGATTTAGAGATAGGCTGGCTGCCAATGCTGCAAATGAAAGCATCAAATCGCAAGGTTCGTTCAACTGACGAAGGGTTATTTTATGCCGCAGAGCATACTCAAACCTTAGATCAATTGGATAACGTTGATAGGTCAATGGGGGATGTGCATGCCAAAGGTAATCCTCATTTACATTTTGACCCAAACAAAATGCTTGAAGTGGCTGAAGGTTTATCGGCGAAATTAATACAATTAGACCCGCAAAACAAAACCCAGTATGAAACGGCTTTCACACGTTTCAGTGAGCAGTGGCAAGCTAAAATTCCACAATGGCAAGCTCAAGCTGAGACATTGAAAGGCAAAAAAGTGATCGCTTATCATTCTAGCTTTCGCTATTTATTTCAATGGACTGGAATTGAGCAAGTGGCAGATCTTGAGCCTAAGCCTGGCTTAGCACCCACAAGTAGCCATTTAGCCACCTTACTTGCTCGTGCTGAAAAGGGCGATATTATGGCGATTATCGTCGCCTCATATCAGGATGAGCGAGGGGCAAATTGGTTAGGTGAACGTGCCAATTTACCTGTACTAACCTTGCCAATGTCAGTAGGTGGCAACGAACAAAGTACCGATTTAATTAGTCTTTACGATAACGTGTTGGTGCTATTGAACGGGGTGCAATAGCCTATGTTTGATATTGAGCTAGTCTCTATCCTGTTACCTGCCTTTGTGGCAGGTTTGTTGGTGCTTTCAACCCATGTGGTTTTAGGGCAGCAGGTGTTAAAGCGTGGCATTATCTTTATTGATTTAGCCATAGCACAAGTTGCGGCATTGGGCGCCATTGTGTCGCACATTGACCATGATATTGAACAGTTGCCTTTTTCACACGTGTGGATGCCAGCGTTATTTGCTTTAGCAGGTGCGGGAGTTATTGCTTGGATGGCAACTAAGTTTAAAGGCGAGCTTGAAGCATTTATTGGCTGCTTTTATGTTTTGAGTGCGGTGGGGGCCATGTTGTTGTTGGCTAATGATCCCCATGGTGCTGAATTATTAAAGCAGTTAATGTCAGGGCAAATTCTATGGGTGAGTTGGTCGCAATTATTGTTACCAGCTATTGTTTCTGCGTTGATATTAGCGGCAATAGCCATTAAACCTGATTTGCTAGATGGGATTAGCTTTTACTTTTTATTTGCTATGGTCATTACCTTATCTGTTGAGTTAGTGGGGGTATATCTTGTATTTAGTACGTTAATTTTACCTGCATTAGCTTTAAACAAATATTTAGGAAAAGCCAAGTTAGCGTTAGCTTACGGTGTTGGGGTAATAGGGTATATCTTTGGCTTGGCATTATCTGCCAGTTATGATCTCCCTAGTGGTGCAGCGATTGTGGCCACTCTTGCGATAAGTGCCCTTTTGTTTAGGATGACCATATCTCGCATTAATCAGTCCAACGCAGAGGTAACCCGTTAGGCAGCAATTCAGTAACGTTCTTAGGCGAAATCGACATGTTTATTCGGTTTCGCCTTTTTCAGCTTACACATGTATGCAAAATTGATTGAGTCAATTTGCAGCCCTCGTTATACTGTCGCCAATTAATCTGCAGGAGTCTGTTGTGCTGCTAATCGCTCGTTCGTTAATACTAGGCATACTATTGTTTTTAGCTTTTGTTTTTGCAATGGTTTTATGTATCGTCCGCCCAATGCATCGTGACAATGTTCACGTGATAGCAAGAATATTTGCTTCCGTATCCCCCGTGCTTGGTATCAAGGTTATTACCCGCCATGTACAACCTGATGTGGTTAATCAGCAAAACATTTACCTAGGTAATCACCAAAACAATTTCGATTTATTTACCCAAACCTCAGCGGTACCTAAAGCCACGGTGAGTTTAGGCAAAAAAAGTTTGGCGTGGATGCCGTTGTTCGGCCAAATTTACTGGCTGACAGGCAATATCCTAATCGATCGCAAAAACCGTTCTAGTGCATTTGATACCATGGCTAAAACCGTGAAAAAAATGCAACAGAAATTGCTTTCTGTATGGATTTTTCCTGAAGGAACCCGTTCTCGAGGACGTGGATTATTACCGCTTAAGGTTGGTGCATTTCATACCGCTATCGCGGCTCAAGTGCCTGTTGTACCTGTATTAGCATCTTGCCAAAAGCACATTAAAATGAATCGCTGGAACAATGGTGTGGTGATTGTTGAAATGATGGCACCCATCGCGACGCAAGGATTAGATAAAAACGACGCTAAAACTTTTGCGACTCAAGTGCACGGGATTATGGCAAAGCGTTATGAAGAGCTAAATCAAGAAGCCGCAGCATTAATGGCTAAACCTAACGCTTAAGTTAAAGTATAATAGTCAGATTATTTTTTTATAGTTACGTTATTCGGAGTATTTCATGTCTATCGAGCGTCAGTTAAAAGAGCAGTTAGCCGAAAATCGCGAAATTGTTGAAGCCCTTATGGCTGATGGTTCAGAACCTGATGCTGAATACACCATCGAACATCATTTTTCATCAAGCAACTTTGACCGTTTAGAAAAAGCGGCTGTTGATGCTTTCAAACTCGGTTTTGAAGTCAATGATGCTGAAGAAATGGAATTGGATGACGGTGAGATTATCTTCTGTTTTGATGCCATAGCGTATCATAAGCTAGAAGTGCCTTTACTGGATAAAGCTTGTGAGCAATTGCTTGCGCTTGCTGCAAAGCAAAAAGTGGATTACGACGGCTGGGGCACATACTTTGTCGGTGATGTTGAAGATGACGACGAAGATGAAGATGAAGATGAAGATGACGAATATGATGAAGATAGTGCGCAAATGCATTAATACTATCTCAACTGATAGCAGAAGATAGTCGATACAAAAAAACCACTCAATGAGTGGTTTTTTAGTAGTTATATCAAGGTGATTTAGTTTTGAGTAGTAAATACAACACTTTGATTACGACCATTTTGTTTGGCTTGATATAAGGCTTTATCGGCACCCGATAACCACACAGAACTATTGTCACTATTAGGCTTTATTTCATTAATACCTAAGCTTACTGTGACTTTAATAATGCGGTTATCACAAATAATTTCCGACGCTTCTATTTTCTTTCGTAGTCGCTCGGTGAAATACAGGGCATCAGTATCACCTGTTTTAGCTAACACAATAGCAAACTCTTCACCGCCATAGCGGCCAGCACAATCCGTTTCACGTAACGACTGCTTTAACAGATGGGCAATATGTTGGATGACTTTGTCACCGGCAGGATGACCATATTTGTCGTTTATCTGTTTGAAGTTGTCGATATCGATCATGATTAAAGAAGCTTGATCCTGATAACGAGCAAAGCGTTCAAACTCCCGCTCCATGCACTCTTGCCAATGTCGACGGTTATGCAGTTGAGTTAAACCATCGGTTTGGCTTAACTCTTCAAGCTGTTGATTCATAGCTTTAAGTTGTAACTTGTTCACCGCAATGTCACTGACATCATAAACAATAATACTGATGTGAGTGATGCTGCCAGTTAGCGATGCTAAAGGGAGCAAGGTAATATTTTGGTACATAAAATCTGCTCGCCCGGTAATTGGGCGATAGTTTTTAAATTTAAACACGTACGGACGTTGTTCCCAGCTGATAAAGGTACGGTTTTTGAGTAAAAAAACCGATTCCATTTTTTGTTTTAACCAGTCCGCAGGGATGTCGGGTAACTCTGTGAAAAGGTTTTTTCCTTTGATGGAATTAGGCGAAATACCGCTATGGTTTTCCATAAAACCATTCCACAATTGGATGTTGTAATTACGATCAAGCACTATCAAACCTACTTCAATGGTTTGCACCATATCGATAAGCCAGTGAAGTTCATTCATCGCATCGAGATCATTTGACATATTAGCAATATCCAATCTTTAATCGAGAAGGTAGCCAAGCTTAAAGTTAAGCGTGGGTATCGAATCTTCGGTAAATAGAAGTAGTAAGTCGCATTGGATATTGTAATCTTCAATACGGTAATTAATTTCCATGGCAAGGGTGCGTTGCCATTTTTCAGAGCTGGCATGAATAAGATCGTTAACGGTACAGTGTTGCCCCAAAACTACAGGGTGACTTTGGCTGAATTTCATATCCAGCTGCTCTGATATACCACTTAAAAATGCGCCGATAAGCACGTTACCAGTGTCAATTAGCACTTCTACTTCGGTATGGGTTTCTTCTTCGCGATTAATTTTCATAAGCTTCGCCATATCGGCAAAACTTGAATCATGGAAGAGTAATAAGGCTTCACCAGCAACACCTGCGCCAATAAATCCCTGACACAGAGCTGAGATAGTCGATGATTCTTCCGTTGCTTTTAACGCCATAGTCAGCTCACTGACTTCAAGTACATTAACATTCGGAATAGGCAACACTACAAACACATCAAGTAACTTAGCAAGAAGATCTGCAGCACGTCCCATAGCCACGTTGGCTATCTCCTGGCAGGCATCTCTAAGGTCAACTTTGACCATAGGTTGAGTATCGGCTTCGATACCTTGAGTTAGGGTTAATATGCCATATTCTTGCAAAATATTGCTGATGGCATCTGCGCTAACAGGTTTTTGAATGAAATCTAACGCCCCTAAGGCTTTTACGCGTTCATGGGCTTTAATTTGAATGTCACCCGACACCACGATAATTAGTGCGGGTAAATCTTGTTGTTGAACGGTTGCCAATACTTCATAACCGTCCATGACTGGCATGTTTAAATCGAGAAATACGATTTCGCCTTTACCCGCTCGAATAGCGTCAAGGCCTTCAGCACCATTAGTGGCAAACGTCACTTCTACATCCCAATCTTTTGGGAGTGTTCGCGCCATTTGTTTTCTGGCTAATGCAGAGTCATCACATATTAATACGGGAATGGTCATCTTGACTTGTTGTCCTTATTTCGCCCTAGATAAAGAATGTACTGCTGAATAAAATCAATCGCTAACACTTTTAGGGCGTTCATTTATTATTATAAGACGTTTTATCTTATCTTTTATTCTAGGATACTCATCAATAACATGCGAAATTAATCTGATTTTCATGTTAAATATGATTGATATAGGCATCCAAGCATGGGGTTATGTAACCTTTTGCTCTCATAAATCTCATTTTGCAGAGGTCGGCAAATTGAGGGTTTAATGGTAACAACATGGAGTGCCATTTAATTGACTATGGTCAATTAGTCGACATGTTATAACTATTAGCAAAATACAACAAACATGATAGTCTAAAATCTGGACTGACCAGTAAGGAAATATTTCATGACAACGGAATTAGTGACGCTCGATATTCGAGATGGTATTGCTTATGTTTGTTTAAATCGACCAGAAAAAATGAATGCGCTTAACTATGCTATGTTTGTCGCTATAGATAAGACTATCAAACATATTGCCAAAAATCGCAATATCAAAGCCGTTATTGTTTCGGGAGCGGAAGGCAATTTTAGCTCTGGGTTAGATGTCAAAAGTTTAGCTAATGACCCTATTAAAGGCATTCCTTTATTGTTCAAATGGTTACCTGGTAATGCCAATTTAGCACAACGAGTTTCAGTTGGATGGCAACGTTTACCTGTACCTGTTATTGCGGTACTGCAAGGCTGTTGTTATGGCGGCGGAATGCAAATTGCACTCGGTGCCGACGTTAGAATTGCCGAGCCAACCACGCGTTTATCCATTATGGAAGCCAAATGGGGCTTATTACCTGATATGGGCGGACTCGCGAGTTTAAGGCAATTAATGTCGAAAGATAAAGCACTGCATTTAACCTATACCGCGCAAGTGCTAGAAAGTGAGCAAGCATTAAATTTGGGACTGGTTTCAGAGGTGGTAAATGATGCCATGACTCGCGCGCAGACACTTGCTGAGCAATATATGCAGACATCGCCCGATGCCCTCGCAGCGATTAAACACAGTATTAATCGCAGTTGGAGTGGTTCGATTAGACAGTTATTAAGTCGTGAATCATTAAGCCAGATAAAAGTGTTAGTAGGTAAAAATCGTGTTATCGCGGCGATACGTCAAACTAAAGACCCTAAAAAGCCTTACCGTCCAAGGCAAGGCTGGTGGTGATCGCGTCACTCATCAACACACCCTAAGTGTTCAACCTAGGTCACCATACTTTACCAACAAGTATGCTGCGAGGAAGTGTTATCGATTGATAACACTTCTTGAAAAGCCTTCAATCCGCGTTAACGCCTCTTCCCAGCCCCCTGAATTGTCTAAGTCTAAGCTCAAATAATACTGGCGATAGTACTTAGTCGGTTTGACGCTATTATATTGCTTGCGGATAGGCGCATTTTCTAATGCCAATGGATTAGCATCATTGGAGATTAAATCCAGTATTGGCACTGACATCATCACCAATTGTTCAGCAATCGGTTTACGTTGAGCAGATTTCTCTATCAGTTGTTCATATTCTCGATAGGGATTAACCAGAATAACTAAATCAGGTGTCGGGATTTTTTTCTCGTATAACAAATTGGTGATCATGCCTGCGCTATCGTCAAAGGCAATAATCATTCTTGCTCCTGGATAGGGTTGTCCTAACGTGGTTAGTTGGTTAAGCGCTTCAGTTAAATTAGCTTGCTGAAAATTTCTTAGTTCCAGTAATTGTTCAGAATTGTATTTAGGCACAGCCTGGTTTGCCTTTAAGGTTAGCTGAGCCTCACCAGCTTTTTTGATTTCTTCACTTTCAGTCATAAAGTTAGGGCGATATAAACCTTTAGGTGGGGTTAAGCTCAGCGTCGCCCAACCTTTAGCATTTAATTGATGGCGTAAAAAACCACTGAGTCCCAAACTTTGAGCTTGTGTATCCGATGCGCCAACTATAATGGCTAAGCCAAGTTGTTGTTTGCCGCTCCAGGATCTCAACAAAACCTCAGCGGGTTTACCGTCTAAGGTGATGGTCTGAATTTCAGCGGCTGGGATTGGGGTAAAATCGACTTGCGCCAACAGTAAACTTGGCACTAATAACAGGCTCGATAAAAAAAGCGATAAAGTACGTAGTGGGCGCAAATTAACCTCTTTGCTGAAGCGTCGTTAGGGTTTTGATAATCTTGGTTATCAATTGTTTGTGTCATCAATCATAGCTTAGTCTACTAAAAAAATAAGCACATGCCGGTTAATCGGTCATGTGCTTATTGTTATTAGGCGCTTACCTCAGTTGAAAGGTGTTACACGTGACTTACTAATACCATTCGGATCGCATCAAGTTGTAGCTGACTATCGTCAATGTAATCATTCAGCTCATTGATTTGATTGCGAATATAATCTAATTCAGCATCACGTATGTTGGGGTTAACCGCTTTAAGTGCTTCAAGACGGTTTAATTCAGCGCCTAATTGATGGCTCATTTTATCTTTTGCTGCTGCAACTAATGTCGATAACGCCGTTTGAGCATGGGTTTCACCATGGGCAAATAGCGGATGCAATATCGGTTGAGAGGCATTGACTAATTTACTGGCAATATGACGATTAACCGCACTGAGCTGCTTATCAAAACTCTGATAATCGACTTTGTCTGACATGTTATTGCCGCTTTTATCCAACAATATACGAATAGGCGTTGGCGGCATATAACGGTATAGCTGGGTTGATTTAGGCGCTGAAGCATCTGCCATGTAGATAAGTTCTAAGAATAAAGTACCAGCAGGTAAGGCTTTATTTTTCAATATCGCGACACTTGTGGTACCCGTTTCTGAACCTGTGATCAAATCTAGGCCGGTTTGCACAATAGGATGCTCTTGCGAGATAAACGCAATATCATCACGCGATAATGCGGTGTCGCGATCAAACGTTACCGTTACGCCATCTTCAGGTAAACCTGGATAAGTAGGGTAAAGCATGTGCTCACTTGGGCGTAATACTATGGTATTTTCACCACTGTCTTCTTGATCAACACCTATGATGTCCCACAAGCGAATCACACTACCGATAAGATCCGTACTACTGTCATTATCAGCCAGACGTTTGATCAGTGCATTGGCACGTTCACCGCCATGTGAGTTGATTTCTAATAGCTTATCGCGACCTTGTTCCATCGCATGCTTGAGCTGTTTATATTGTTGTTGAGTATGATTCAGTAACAAAGTGAGCGCATCTTGATCATCATTGGCCAGAACTTGGGTCAGCTCTTCTGCAAATTGATTAAACAATACGTGTCCGCTAGGGCAAGTGAGTTCAAACGAATTTAAACCATCATGATACCAACGCATTAAGCGCTCTTGTGCGGTACCGGCTAAGTAAGGTAAATGAATTTGAATATCATTTTTTTGGCCAATACGGTCTAAACGACCAATACGCTGTTCAAGTAGATCTGGATTGAGTGGTAAATCAAATAGCACTAAGTGGCTGGCAAACTGGAAGTTGCGACCTTCAGAGCCAATCTCAGAACAGATCAGTGCCTGTGCGCCGCCTTCTTCCTGCGCAAAGTAAGCACCCGCTTTATCACGTTCGATAATTGACATTCCTTCATGGAACACCGTAGCTTGAATGCCTTCACGGGTACGTAACGCTTCTTCAAGGCTTAATGCCGTTTCCGCTAAACTAGCGATGATCAGCACTTTTTTACTGCGGTGACTTTTAAGGAAACCAATTAACCAGTCTACGCGAGGATCGAACTTCCACCATGAGCTGTCATTCTCAAAAGCCTGATATAGCTTTTCAGGGCTTAACGCTTGCAAGGCTTTGGCTTCAGGTGTTTTGGCTCCACCCATCATGTCGTTGACGCGCTGAGCGGTAACATATTGTTCCGGCATCGTTTGTGGGTAAGCATTAAAATGACGCTGCGGGAAGCCTTTTACAGATGCGCGACTGTTACGGTAAAGCACTCGGCCAGTACCATGACGGTCTAACAACTCTTGCAATAATTCATCGCGGGCTTCCTGTTGTTGACTGGCATCAACATCGCTGGCCTGAATCAGACGAATATTAGGCTCAATATCTTTTTCTGATAATAGCTCAGTTAAGCTATTGATAGCTTCCTGGCTTAACTTACCTTGAGATGCTAACGCGTGGGCGGCATCGGCCACATCTTTATAGCTATCTTCTTCTGTTAAGAATGCGTCGTAATCATAAAAGCGATCGGGGTCAAGTAAACGCAAGCGGGCAAAGTGACTTTGATGGCCTAACTGATCTGGCGTTGCGGTTAACAGCAGTACCCCAGGCACTACTTCGCTGAGGGCTTCAACGATTTTATAAGCTCGGCTAGGGGCATCTTCAGACCATTCTAAATGATGCGCTTCATCGACCACTAATAAATCCCAGTCGGCATCTAATGCTTGATCAAGGCGTTTCTTTTTACGTAGTAGTTCAAGTGAACAAATGACTAATTGTTCAGTGTAAAAAGGATTGTCGTTATCAGCATAGGCTTCAACACAACGGTCTTCATCAAAAACCGAAAAACGTAAATTAAAGCGGCGAAGCATTTCAACTAACCACTGATGACGCAAGGTATCAGGCACAATCACTAATATACGTTCAGCACGGCCGGTAAGCAGTTGTTGATGGATAATTAATCCTGCTTCAATGGTTTTACCTAAACCGACTTCATCAGCCAGTAACACGCGAGGTGCGTAACGACGGCCAACTTCATGGGCAATCCATTGTTGGTGAGCGATTAAGCCAACACGCGGACCTTGCAGCCCCAGTAAATCGGAGGTGGCGAGTTTATGACGCAGTAATTGACATTGATAACGCACACCAAAACGTTCTAAACGATCGATTTGCCCTGCAAACAGGCGATCTTGCGGCTTATTGAAACGAATATTATGACTTAATAATGTTTCCCTCAAACTCACCTTTTCTTGGGTTTCACTGTGGATCCCGTGATAAACGATAATTTGATTTTTTTCTTCAACTTCTTCAACAGTAAGTTGCCAACCATCACCACTTTCAATGTTATCGCCAGGATTAAATATTACCCTAGTGAGTGGCGCATCAGTACGGGAGAACATGCGGTTCTCGCCTGTTGCAGGAAATAATAATGTGACCATACGGCCTTCAACTTGCACAACAGTGCCTAATCCAAGTTCTGACTCGGTATCACTGATCCAGCGTTGACCTAAAGCAAACGGCATTTTTAATTCTCATGTTTGAAGCGGGGAAACAAAAAGGGGGCGTATATTATCGTAAACCCACCCAGATTTAAAATTTTAGCACTTAATTTAACGGATATTTTCAAAATATCGGCCCAAGTGTCATAGGGGTGTCATCAAGCCTCCATATAAATGTCATGTAGCAGGTAACAAATAGTTGAGCTTTTGCTAAGCCACTGCCATATTTAAAGGGTGATGTTTACAAACTGCTCATTCAAAAATAAGGTCTTAAGTAAGGCCATTGTTAGCAGATGAATTTGATAAATCAGCACAGCGGAGGCGCCATGGAACTAAACGACAGAAAGTTGTTTGTATTGGATACCAACGTGTTACTACATGAACCATTAGCGATTTATTCGTTTAAGGAACATGACGTAATTGTCCCTATGACAGTATTAGAAGAACTGGATAGCATAAAAGATAGAAAGCGCGATGTGAGCAGAGATGCTCAGGTTGCGATTAGGGCCTTAGAAGACATCTTAGGCGGTTCAACCACCCCAGAACAAATTATTCAAGGTGTACCTTTACCCAGTAGAGAGGGCCACTTAGACGCATCAGGCAGTTTATCCATTTTCCCCGACCACCAAATTGACTTCACCATGGGCGCTTTACCTGGTGACAATAATGATAACCGTATTATCAATACCGCGCTTTACCTTCAAAAGCAGCATCATCCCCGTACAGTTGTGTTAGTCACTAAAGACATCAACATGCGCCTAAAGGCCAAAGGTGCGGGTATTGAGCGAGTTGAAGATTACCGTACCGATCAGCTTATCGATGATATTCGCTTTCTTGCCAAAGGCTTTTATCAGTTCGATGGCGACTTTTGGAGCCAAGTCGATAAAGTCTCGACAGACAGAGTCGGACGTCACACTGTGCACCAAGTCCCCCTTGAGCATTTAGGAAAAGAGCCGTTTTATATAAACCAGTATTTGATAGATGAAGCATCTGATTTTTGTGGCAGAGTAGCTGCTAAAAATGATACCCAACTGGATATCATCGACCGCGGACGTGAGCGGTTAATGCACCATGAAGCATGGGGAATTAAGCCCAAAAATATTTATCAAGGTATGGCCCTAGATGCACTGCTAGACCCTGATATTGAATTGATTATTTTAACCGGCCCAGCGGGATGTGGCAAAACCCTACTCGCGATGGCCTCGGCACTTGAATTAGTGATAGAGAAAAAACGCTACGACAAAATTATTGTGACCAGAAACACCCCTGACATTGCTGAATCAATCGGATTTTTACCCGGCTCCGAAGAGGAAAAAATGGCGCCCTGGTTAGCGGCCATCACAGATACATTAGAAGTGCTGCATAAAAACGATGTTAACCCAACCGGTAGCGTGAATTACATTATGGAAAAAGCCAATATTCAGTTCAAATCGATTAACTTTATGCGAGGGCGCTCTATTCAAAACTCTGTGGTCATTTTGGATGAATGCCAAAACTTAACCGCATCGCAGATAAAAACCATGATCACTCGAATGGGAGAAGGCACAAAGTTAATCTGTAGTGGTAATTTAGCGCAAATCGATACCACTTATTTAACGGCAGTCACATCAGGTTTAACCTACATAGTTGAGCGTTTTAAGGATTTTGAAGGCAGTGCGAATGTGTATTTAAATGGCGTAGTACGTTCACGCTTGGCTGAATTTGCTGAAGAGCATCTTTAAGCAACTTAGTATGATGGCTTAACAACAACCAAAGTAGAAAATTAAGGCTACAATAATCCTTGTAGCCTTAGTTTTATCACTGCATTTTGTCGTTTGTTCTTGATTAGCTTGATCTAGCTCCACCTAATCGAAATAGATTTAGATTAAAGCGTGTGATTGCGACTATGTTCCTGATAATATGAACCTTGTCTTAATTTATTGCGTGCGTGATAGCCTACTCTGATATTACGCCGACACCTGCTCCTGAATAAAAAGGCGCTGTCGCAAAGGGTATGGAATGAAACCAACAGAGCCAGATTTACAGCTAAAATCACCGATCCAACGTAACTATAACCGCGCGGTTTTTTACACCTATATAGGTGTAATCGTTATGTCATTAATTTCTGCGGCCATTTTTTATGAACGCCAGAAAGAAGTGCAAATAGAACAGCGTGAAGATCAGGTTGCCCGTCACGTTTTACAAATCGATTTATTACTTGAGTCCAGTATTCGTGCCGTAAAAAGTTTACGAGATGTCGCCATTGATCATCTGCGCTTAGGTGAGCAAGTGCGTAAAGATCGCCTGCCTCAATATGAAAAGTTTAATGCTGACGGCCAATATTTCAGTCTCGAACCCAACTATGTCAAAAGTGGTGAGCCCTTTACCAACATGGGGCGCATCACGGGTATGGGCTCACTCGACGGCCGCAGCGAGCAATTTTATCAAGAGCTAGAAATGCTCTTTGAGTTATCGCTTTCCTTCCCTGTCGCAAAAGAGGCCGCGCCAAAAGCCTCGTCAATTTATTATGTATCCAAGCGAAAAATGATGTCTTACTTCCCCTGGAATAATAGCGATCAGCGCTTTAGGGAAGAACAATTAAACAAACAGCAATTTCAATTAGCGACCCCAAAACTTAATCCCCAGCGCAATGCGTTTTGGAGCCCAGCTTACGTGGATGGTGGACAGCAGGGGTTATTAACCACTTTGGGCTTACCGGTTTATCTTGAAGATGATTTCATCGGGACCATTAATCTGGACATGACCTTAGCGTCACTTGCTAAGCAAATTCGTACATATTTCAAAATGCCGGGCACAGTTATCCTGTTGGATCAACAGAATAATATTTTATCCCACAGTGATTTTGACTCTAATGAAATGAACCGGGTCTACCACATTAGCCAACGTATTCCGGCGGAATTGCATTCATTATCTGAGTCTGAATTGTTTGATGCCCATGAAGGCATTTTACGAAATGGCCATTATATTCACTCGGTGGCATTGCATAATGCTCCTTGGCGCTTGTTGTATATTCAAGAAGAAGGCGCACTATTTAAAGACTCGTGGGAAAAGCTACAGCTGACGTTTATTATGGTGGTATTGGCGCTGTCGGTGTTGGTTACCATAGTGCATTGGCAAACTCGCCGCGCCTTCGTCAGCCCAGCTTCTAGACTATTGACCCATTTGGAAGCGTGTTCACAATCTCCTTTAGCACCACCAGAAAAAATGAGCCCAGGTTGGGAGCCGTGGTTTTTACTGGTAAGTCGTATTTTTGAAGAGAACCAGCAATATACACGTCACTTGGCCGAGCAAAACAAACGTCTTGATAACTTAGTGGCTAGCCGTACCCAAAGGCTACGTGACACCACTGAACGCCGAGAACGAGAATTTGCGTTATTAAGGTCGTTAATTGACTCATTACCAGAAGCGATTGTCTTTAAAGACAAAGAGGGAAAATACCTTGGGTGTAACAAGTCAGCTGAGCGCATGTTAGGCGTGAATGAAAGCGATATTATTGGCTTAACCACAGGTGACTTTACCAGCCCAGAACAAGGTAAACGTATTCTGGCTGAAGACAAAAAAATCTTAGATGATAAAAACTCTTTACAGTACAAAGAGCGCATTGAGATTGCCGGCAAGCCTGTATTACTTGATGCATTTAAATTACCGTTTTATAACCGCCGTAATGAGTTACTTGGGTTAATTTCTATTTGGCGAGACATCACCCGCGAGTACGAGTCGGCTGAGCAACTGCGTTTATCAGAAGAGCGTTACCATATGGCGATGGATGCGGTAGAAGATGGTTTGTGGGATTGGTATATAGATTCAGAACAAATTATTTGTAACCCTGCTTTTTACTCAATGCTGGGTTATAAACCCAATGAGTTTCCGGCGTTATTGTCCTCTATTGATGGCTTAACACACCCAGATGACAGGGATCGGGTGCAAGAGTACCGAAGCCAGTATTTACTTGATCCAACTGATGCCTATGAAATTGAATTCAGAATGAAAGGCAAACTCGGTGAATACCATTGGTTATTGTCACGTGGACGTGCGGTAGAGTTTTCTGACTCAGGCCAGACAAAGCGGATGTTAGGTACACATAAAGACATTACACGCCAAAAGAGTAACGAGGTGGCCTTGCTTGAAGCTAAGCAAGACGCGGAATTAGCGAACATGTATAAGAGTGAGTTTTTGGCCAATATGAGCCATGAAATTCGCACTCCTATGAATGCGATTATTGGCATGTTGCAGTTAGCCCAGCGCACGAGTTTGACTCCACAACAAGAGGATTACCTCACTAAAGCCGGATTCTCAGCGCAGTCATTACTGCGGATCATTAATGACATTCTCGATTTCTCTAAAATTGAAGCCGGTAAATTAGAGCTAGAGCGGGTCGCTTTCCCGTTAGACAAAGTACTTGATCATGTATTAGATATGAATGCCATCAAAGCCCAAGAGCGTGGTGTCGAATTATTACTGTATGCACCTGTTACAGCTGGGCTAATTTTAAATGGCGATCCACTGCGTCTGGGTCAGGTGTTGGTTAACTTACTCTCTAACGCGGTTAAATTTACCCAAAATGGTGAGATTGAACTGGGTTGTGAAGATGTCGGTGAGCGTGATCATCGTATTACCTTGAAATTCTGGGTCAGAGACACAGGCATTGGTATTAGCAAAGAGCAGCAATCTAAATTGTTTGATGCGTTTTCTCAGGCAGACGGCTCAACTACCCGAAAATACGGTGGTACAGGGTTAGGTTTATCAATCAGTAAACATCTTGTGTCTATGATGGGCGGCACCATGCAAGTGGAGTCTGAAATCAATCAGGGCAGTACTTTTAGCTTTACCATTAGTTTTGAAATTGCTGAAGAAAACATCGTTGAGCCATTGGTGGTGCCAGAGCAGTTGAATAATTTAACCACATTAGTGGTGGATGATAACCCGAGTGCGTTGCAAATTTACTCTGCGCTAATGAAAGATTTCAGTTTTGGGGTGCGCACCGCGGCCAGTGGTCAGCAAGCGTTAGATTGTCTCGCAAAACAGCCAGTTGATTTAATTTTGTTAGATTGGATGATGCCTGAAATGGGCGGTTTAGAAATGCTCACTAAGGTTGATGAAATGGTCGCCGACGGTCGTTTAACAAAGCGGCCGATTATTATTCTGATGACTGCATACAGTGCAGAGCCTTTAGCCGACGATGTAGCCGATAGAAACATCCACGCTATTTTGCAGAAGCCTTTTAAAGCGTCAGCTTTGTTTGATGAAATCATCAGCGCTTTTGCTAAAGAACCGAAACTGAATGTGCAGTCAGTGCCTAAAGAAGATGTGCAAGAGCAGCAATCTGGATTGGTTTTATTGGTTGAAGATAACTTTATAAACCAACAAGTGGCATCTGAGTTATTAAAAAGTGCTGGTTATGAAGTGGTTATGGCTGATAACGGCCAAATTGCATTAGATCTGATAGATACTCGACCATTCGATGCCGTATTAATGGATATACAAATGCCTGTTATGGACGGGTTAACTGCATCGAAAGAATTGCGTAAACGCTACAGTGCTGAACAAATGCCGATTATTGCCATGACAGCCCATGCGATGTCGGGCGACCGAGAAAAAAGTTTAGCCGCGGGCATGAATGCGCACATTACTAAACCGATAGTGTTAAATGAGTTATTTGACACCTTATCTTATTGGATTGAATATAAAAACAACAATAAAGCCTAATGATCTTTTGTGTTATGCGTAACGGATGGCATTGTGACTTAGGCTAGAATTAACACAAGGATTAGAATATGAAACCACGTCAGCTCTCTTTGGCAATACTGTTGGCTATTAGCCCCGTGTTGTCGTTATCAACATTATCGACTCAAGCTATCGCAGCTGAAACCGCCGAGAAAGTGATAAAAAACAGTCAAGCTGCCGAAGGTTTTATTAATCTTTATTTTGACAATGTTGAAGGCCAGCTCTATTTACAGGCTAATAAGTTGAATCAGCCTTTTTTATTGTTAACCAGTTTACCCCATGGTGTGGGCTCAAATGATATTGGATTAGACAGAGGGCAGTTGGGGCGCACACGAATGGTGCAGTTTGAACAGCATGGTCCTTACATCGTCTTGAAACAGCTTAATACGTATTTCAGAGCCAGCAGTGATAATCAAGCCGAACAGCAATCCGTAAAGCAGGCTTTTGCGGAATCTATTTTGTGGCGAGGAAAATTGCTTCAAGGTAAAGCCACATTAGTGCCGATTAATGATCTGGTGATTAATGATTTACATGGTGTTTCCGATGTTTTAGCTGCAACAAAACAAGGGGCTTATTCACTTGATGCGCAGCGTTCAGTTATCATGCCTGAGCAAGTCAAATCATTTGCCCAAAATGCGGATGTTGATGTCAATCTTACTTTTACTGCTCAGCAACCAGGGCCACAAGTTGCCCAAGTCACTCCCGATGGCAAGTTTATGTCAGTGAGGATGCGTTATTCGTTTGTCGCTTTACCCGAGGCGGGTTATCAACCGCGCGCTTATCATCCAATGAGTGGTTATCTTTCTGAAGAGTATTTAGATTATTCAACCCAAGTCGATGAGCCTATCGTGCAGCGCTATTTATTGCGACATCGCCTTGAAAAAGTCACCCCTGGCGACGCCCCAAGTGAAGTCATAAAACCGATTATTTATTATCTTGACTCAGGAGTGCCAGAACCGATCAGAACGGCACTTTTGGATGGCGCACGTTGGTGGGAAGACGCTTTTAATGAAGCAGGATTTATTAATGGTTTTAAGGTGAAAATCCTCCCCGAAGATGCTGACCCACAGGATATTCGTTACAACATGATCCAATGGGTACATCGTGCCACACGTGGTTGGTCATACGGGTCGGCAATTACCGACCCTCGAACAGGCGAAATCATTAAAGGTCATGTCACCTTAGGCAGTTTACGCGTAAGACAAGATCACCTTATTGCTCGTGGATTAACCGCAGATTGGCCGGATAGAGACGCTGCGGTTGATGCCGCAATGGCATTATCATTAGCGCGTATTCGCCAATTATCGGCCCATGAAATTGGTCATACGCTGGGCTTTGACCATAATTTTGCAGCATCAACAAATCAGAATGCATCGGTTATGGATTACCCACATCCTTACGTGCGTTTAGAAAACAATGCCATCGCCATTGATTCACCCTATACCGAAGGCATTGGTGAGTGGGACAAATACACGGTGGCGTTTGGTTATGGCCCGCAGGCTAATCAGGACACCTTATTGAGCCTAGCCATGAATAAAGGCTATCGTTATATTGGCGAAACTGACTCACGAGACATCAGTGCTAGTCATGTTTACGCAAGCCTATGGGATAATGGCAGTGATGCGGTAGCAGAGTTATTGCGTTTAGAAACCGTACGCCGACATGCGATTGAGCAATTTAATGCTCAGGCCTTATTAAAAGATGAGCCGATGGGCGAGCTTGCCGATGTATTTGTGCCTATGTATTTGCTTACTCGCTATCAGGTTGAGGCTGCTGCCAAATGGCTGGGTGGAACTGATTACAATTACCAGCAATTAGGTGCGGGATTAAGTTGGCATTATGCCGCCCCCACAAAACAGTTTGCGGCATTAGATGCATTAGTTGCCAGTTTATCGGCACAAAGTTTAGCTGTTCCTGAAAATGTATTAACCGCCTTGGTACCTAAAGCGGGCAATTACCGTAAGACTCGGGAGAGTTTTAGTGGCAATACTGGCGTGGTCGCAGATGAATTAGGGATGGCTGAAGTGCTGAGCCGCCATATCGTCAGTCAAATGTTAGCGCCGCAGCGTTTAAATCGAATTAACCAAGGTTTTATGCAAGATGCTGAGCAGCTTTCAGTGGCAAGTTTGTTGGACAAACTGATTGGCGCGACTGTTTATCAAGACTTGAATAGAGGGGCGACATTAGGCATTAAGATGCGCGTGAATGCTGTGGTGATTGAAGGGATATTAAAGGCTTATCACGATAGCCATACCACCGCTGAAGTGAAGGCGCAATTGCTGGCTAAACTTGAATTTACCTTAAAACAGCTTAAACGTCGGAGTACTCGTGCCAGCGAATATCAGGCTGCACATTATGATTGGTTATATGCAGGCATAGAAAAAGGTCTGCAAGCCCCTGAGTTTAAATTAATCGCTGAGCCTCTGGCTATGCCGCCAGGTTCGCCTATTTAACGTTATCGTCTAACACTTTCGTTGACTATAAATTAGGAATAACAAAACCGAGTAACCTTAGGAGCTCGGTTTTATTTTGCTTGTTGTTTGGGGTTTTTAGGGTAAAACAGATCTGGTTTTCTTTCTAAATGAGAAAACTGGCGGGTGTTTTTATAGGGTAATTTCATAAATCCACTGATCCCATGGCCTTGGATTTTGCTTGCGTTGGCAATGATTCTGTCAAGGCTAGCTCTAAACGCAGCTTGTTTGCGCGGGTTAAGTAAGCGTAAATAACTGTGAATTTTTAAGTGTGTTGGTAAGGCTTCAAAGATAATACAACCTGTATGATGTATTTGATTTAACCAGCCTAATTCGGTCATGATTTCTGCCGGAAGTTCGAGGTTTTCTTCTGGATCTTTACCATCTTCAAAATAAGAATGTAATCGTGATTTATCCTCTAAAGAGGGAACATCGCCAACTTCAAATGGTAGCTGCATTTCACCGCCGACTTCAAACGGCATATCAGGACTACTACGCTCGATATGTAATGTGTCTTTGGCATTAAAAAAGCACGCCTTAAATACCCCAATGCGTTTTATTCCCCTGGCCATAGTAACCATGTTATTGACCGCTACGATAAGCGCCGCTTTTTGAGAGGGGTCATAAGTGGCTAAATTTGAATCAATATAAACACCTGTCGATTGCCAATGTATCGCCAACCCTCCGACAATAGGATATTGCGCAAGCCGGCCTACGGCGGCAATAAAGCCTTTTTCTGTGTCTGCCATGCCCACCATAAAGTTTCGGTAATACTTATCAACTTGCACATCGTCGATGTCAGCGATGGGGTCGTGATCATTGTGTTCTTTTAGAAACGATTTACGAGAGCTATAGCTGACGGTTTCAATGGCTCTGGTCCGAGGTTGAACCCAAACAGGAATGTCAGATTTAGTCGGAAGATAGCTGATGGCAGGTAAGTGCATTCGATGACTATGGCGCATACTTTTTAAAAAGTAATCACCGGCACGACAGCGTAAATCGGGATCGTCGCTTAACATTCCATCTAAGGTTTTTGCCAATTCAATGGGTAAGCCTATGCTGGTGGCGGGAATGATTTTAGTTCCAAAACGGCTGCTTTGCCCTGAAGCTAAAGCATATAATGTTCCCGCAACGCCTTGCTCATCAAATCGAGCCGATGACAATGCACCATTAAGCTGCGCATCTCCAATAAAGTAAACATCGCCCATACGAGCATTGGTTTGATGCTGATCGCTAGACATTAGTGACATGACATTGTCATCCACGGGTCGATCGTATTCGTCACGCTGGGCAAAAACCGCCGAGCCCCAATCGATTAATGATAGTCGGTCGGTTTCGATATCATAAACCAAATTAGATGGCTTAATATCACCATGAACCAAAGGCTTGCCTTTACGTAAGTAGTACAAAATATTAGCCAATTGCCGAGCAATACTGACAATCATCGATGCTGGCAAAGCACCCATTCGCTGGCATATTTTATCTAAATCTTCTCCCTTGGCGCGCTCCATTACCAAAATGCCTTGCTTGCCTACGCGCTCAAACTTAATGGCTGCAGGTACATTGGGATGTTTAACTAAACTGAGCATGTAGGCTTCTTCTTCCAGCCTGTCTTGAATATTTTGCGGTAAGGTTAAGCGTGAAAACTTAAACACATGGGATTCACCGACACTGTTTATTCCAGCAAACACAAAGCCGTAAGCACCTTTACCAATAAATTCGATTTCACAATAACCTAGTTTACTAAGCTGTTGCTTACATAAGCGTACCCACGCTTTATGCTTGCGAGCATCATTGGCTTTGAGCAAATAAATCGACTGTTCTTCGTTAATATAAAACTGCTGTAATTGCGGCGTTTGCAAATGATATCCCCTTAATGTGCTTCAGTTATTTAATCCTTATCTGGCTTTGACTTCAAGGGCTTCCTAACTAATTTTATTGGTTAAGTAAACCTTGATGTGTATCAATTTAGTTAACACATGTAATCGGTAAGATTAAGGTAGATTCAATCAAAGCTTTTACAGGGAGACACTTATGTCAAATATCAAAAAAGCAGATTTAATTCAACTATTTGACTTTCCTCGAACACGTATTTTGAAGTCGATGGAAGTGACTCATTGTCCCCATGCCGTATTTTTTAACTCTTCAGATGAGCAATGCGTTACCTGCCATCAGGGAGAAGAGTGTGTGTGGATTAATCATAATGATGAAATGGTCGCCATGGAGGAGAAGTCTATAGAAGATTTGAAGCAGCAAATTCTAGTTGCGGTTGATTTTGTTGATTCGAGTTTGTCGCCGCACCATTTATCACGTCGAAATTGCCAGTGTGAAAATTGTGTCTGGTTACGTAAAGTCCAGCTAACCCTGAAAGGGGAGTAGTTAAACGAATAGCAAGATGATTAAGTTGCTTCTGTTGATTCAAGCTTATAAAGTGAGCCAGCAAATTTATTCGCTGGAGAAACAAAGATGGACCCTCAGTTTTGGCATGAAAAATGGCAGATGCAACAGATTGGCTTTCACCAGCCGCAAGTGAATCCTTTTTTAATTCGATTTTGGCCTGAATTAGGCATGGCTGCAAACAGTAAAATTTTCGTTCCGCTATGTGGCAAATCGTTAGACATGTGTTATTTGGCTGAGCAAGGGCATCAGGTGCAAGGTTGTGAACTCAGCCAAACCGCCATTGAGCAGTTTTTTGAAGAAAACCAGCTACCTTTTCAAGTAGAGTCTAAACATCAACACCAATTTTTTAGCGCTGATCAAATTGAGCTTATTCAAGGGGATATCTTTACCATTGACCTTAGTGAGACTGCCGATATTAGGGGCTTTTACGATCGAGCTGCATTAATTGCCTGGCCTGAAACTATGCGTCAGCAATATGCCACCACCTTAGCAAAGCTGATTCCTGCCAATGTGTCTGGACTGCTGATTACCTTAGATTATCCGCAAGATACCTTAAAAGGGCCACCATTTGCGGTCAGCCAAGAGTGGATTGAACAATATTTAGCACCGTATTTTGAGGTCACATTGCTGTGTTGTGAAGATGTGTTGGCTGAAAATCCGCGTTTTGTAAATAAGCAAGTACCTTGGTTAAACGAAGCGGCTTATCGATTGACTCGTAAAGTATAGCGATTGCAAAGATATAGTTACCCTTATAGGTTTAACTCACCCCCAAAATGTACCAATAAAAAGGCGACCAATAGGTCGCCTAAATGCTTTAATCTTTAATAAGATTAGAAGTCGTAACGTACGCCCACAGAGAATACGTTGTCATCTTTTAAATCAGTTTTAACGTTGGCATCTGTAAAGTCACCTTCGTACATTGCATAGTGAGCAAATACTAAGGTTGATTTAGCGATACGATAGTCAGCACCAAGAGTGATATTTTGTACGTTGATATCATCAGCACCTGCTTGACCTAATGATTTGTAGTACTTACCAAAGCCAGCTTCATCTTGACCATACTCTACTTTTAAGTTTACACCATTTATGTTGTAAACAGCATTAACAAAGTAAGTGTTCCCGTCGATGTCACTATTAGTTACGCTTTCTGAGTTTTGGAATAAACCACCAATTTTAAAGTCGCCTAACTTAACTTGACCTACAGCGCGGTATGCATCAACACCACCGATAGCTTTATTGTAAGCTCCCGCTAAATAGTAGCTATGCTTAGCTAGTGCTTTGTCACCTAATGTAACGCTTAATGCATATTGAGAATCATCAGAATCTTGATTATCTTCCATTAAGTATGTTGCATTTAAGGTAAGTAAGTCAGCAATAACTGGTGAGTAGTACCAAACACCATCTGCACTACGAGTTTGACCACTAACCAAACGGTCTACGTCAGCGTTAGTGTTACCAAATACGTCTACACCACCTTCAGCTTGCTTGAATACTGTGTCATTACGACCCACTAAAAGTGAACCTGCAGCAGTTTTTAAGCCTAAGAAAGTATTACGAGCTTTAAAAGTATCACCAGAACCAGAGGTGTTTTCTACTTGGAATTCCATTTGGTATAAAACTTCAACACCATCAGCAATCTTTTCGGCACCTTTCACACCCACGTTTGAAAAGTTGTTTTCAAAATAAGTACCACTTTCGCCTACAGTAACACCATTGGTGCCGCTCTGTAAGGTTGCGCCTGTATCGGTAGTAGTTACAGCAAGCTCTAAGCGACCATAAAAGTCAGGGCCGTCAGCAAGTGCACCAAATGAGGTGATTGCTAGTATTGATGCCACTGATGCAGATAGTAAGGTTTTTTTCATCTTTCATACTCCCAGAACAAGATGTTCTATGATTCCATTTTAAGAATGGTTTTAATATTGACTTATGCCGTAAACGACTATGTAACAATCTAGTATGGGATTTTACAGTTTTGAAGATGACAAATTGTGGTATAGATCAAATTTTTTAATCTTGAGTTAAGAATTAACGCCTAAATGTGACCGGTTAGATCATTTGTTGCCATTATTAACACCTTGATAGCATTTTCTACTATTCAGGCTGTGATTGTTAAAATAACATTCTGTATCGTCGAGGTAGCATTCAAAATGGGGTAGATTGTGATAAATGTACGCTAGCTAAATAGCAGTTTGTGTGCCAGGTCAGTACGGCTCTCCAGTTAGATACAGATATAAAAAAAGCGGCCAACTTGGCCGCTTTAATCAAGAAGGTTTAGTCTTTAGAAATCAAGACGAAGACCAACAGTAACGATATCATCGTTAAGATCTGCGCTGAATGTATCAACTAGCATATCGCCATCATATTTAGTGTAATGACCGTACACTAACGTATTTTTGCTTAAACGGTAGTCTGCGCCTACGCTGAATTGTTTTAAATCAACATCGTTAACATTGGCTAGATTGTCATTGTTTTGACCAACAAAACGGCTGACATATTTGCCTAAACCTGAATCATCATGACCGAAAGATGCTTTAAATTTCCAATCACCCATTAGGTACGCACCGTTGATAATATAGCTATTACCTTTTAGGTGTTCTAAATCGGCATCGTTGCTTTCGCTGTGTTGGTATAGACCACCCACAATGAAGTTACCAAATTTACCCTGAACAACACCACGGTATGCTTCGATGTTGCTGATACCATCTTGATAGGCTGCTGCAGCATAGAAATTATGTGATTTTAAGGCCTTATCACCTAATGTTGCACTAAGGGCATACATAGAATCAGCAGAAATCTTGTTACCTTTTGCATCAACATGGTTATCATCCATCAGGTAAGTTGCGTTTAAAGTGACTAAATCAGCAAGTTTTGGTGAGTAATAACTGATGCCATCCGCTTCACGGTTTTGGCCAGCAACTAGTAAGTCAATATCTGAGTTGGTATTGCCGAATAAATCAAAACCACCTTCTGCAGATTTGAATACCGTGTCGTTACGACCAACTAATGCAGTACCCGCAACGGTTTTTACACCAATAAAGCTATTACGCGCGGCAAAAGTGTTACCTGAATTATCAAAGTTAGATACGCCGAATTCCATTTGGTAAAGAATTTCAACGTCATCGTTAATTTTTTCAGAACCCTTTACGCCCAACCATGAAAAATTATTTTCAATGATGGTTCCGTCTTTTTGGTTCTGGGTTGCAACACCTAAGTCTGAATTGGTGAATGCTAAATCAGCGCGGCCATAAAATTGAGGACCTGAAGCGAGTGCACTAAAAGAGGTTAACGCGGCACATGAAAGGATTGCACTCGTGATTAGGTTTTTTTTCATTTTCATCTTCCTTTATAAAGGTAGTGATTATTAGATGGTCTGAAGACCTATAATTACCAGGGCTATATCAGCACTAGCGGATATTTTTAAGCGACATCAGTCTGACATAAAAGTTTTAGCAAAAGTGCGCTTTATTTAAAAAATATATATTTTTCAATAAATTAGGTGGTATATATTAACTGGCGCGCAACGGTCGTTTTACTAAAGTATTGCAATGCAACTCAGTTTTTTTGCTAATTGATAACCTTTGGGTAATCTTATTTACTAAGGTTTCTTTGACTAGCGAGGTTTTTAGCGGACGGTTATCGCCGATTTATAAACCTTGAGCATTTAGCTTTACTGATGAGTCAGTTAAAATAGGCGACTGGAAAAAATGAGCTATTTTTAGGGTATCAAGATGTTGTCAGAAGCATATGTAAATCGATTTGCGGGTATTGGGCGTTTGTATGGACAAGCGGCATTGAATACCTTTGCTGAAGCACATGTTGTTATTGTGGGGATCGGTGGTGTAGGAACATGGGCCGCTGAATCGCTAGCTAGAAGCGGCATTGGGCAAATGACTCTTATCGATTTAGATGATATTTGTGTCACTAATACCAATCGTCAAATTCATGCTACTGCAGACACAATTGGACGGTCAAAAGTTGAAGTAATGGCGCAACGTATTTTGGCTATTAATCCTGAATGTAAAGTTAATGAGATTGAAGACTTTGTTACTTTAGATAACCTCAATGATTATTTCCCCCGCCAAGATCCTCAACATAAAACCATTAGTTACGTGGTTGATTGTATTGATGCGGTTAAACAAAAAGCAGCGTTAATTGCCCACTGTAAACGGAATAAATTACCGCTGGTGACGATTGGTGGTGCTGGTGGCCAAACAGATCCTAGTCAAATTCAAGTAACCGATTTAGCAAAAACAGTACAAGATCCATTGTTGGCAAAAGTACGGAGTATTTTGCGCAAAGAATATGGATTTAGTAAAAATGTTCAACGACGCTTTGCTGTAGATGCCGTGTTTTCTACTCAGCATTTAGTTTATCCGCAAGCCGATGGTAGTGTATGTGCGACAAAAGCGACAGCAGAGGGAAGTATGAGAATGGATTGTGCTTCGGGTTTTGGCGCTGTCACTATGGTCACTGGCACCTTTGGCTTTATGGCAGCAAGTAGAGTGTTAGCAAAGTTAGCAGCCAAATAGTCACTAACTTTAATTCGCTAACGAATGCAAATCAAACAGCCTGTTGCACCACTCGCAGCCTTTGATTCACTCGCAATAGACTCATTACTGGCAAGTAAACTTGCTTTGTTATCAGTGTAAACCTTGGCTGTCAGTCATATGATTGAATCTTGTGTCAATCTTGTTTCTTACCTGGCTTAAGGTTTTAAAAGTGAGTCGCGTTGCTTGGTTAATCAATGGCTTGGTTAATCAATGGCTTGGTTAATCAATTGCTTGGTTAATCAATGGCTCGGTGATTAATCGACATTACCGTCATCAATAAAAACGCTGTCATCATTTAATAGTGGGTGCAAAGTATAGGGGAAACTGACAATAAACATAGGCCCACCTAAAGGAGAAAGTGGCTCAAAACGAATACTTCCCTGGATCAGTGTCGCTGCATTAAAGGCGGCCGCCAATCCTAACCCAATCCCACCTTTGTTACGGGTAGTAGTAAAAAAAGGTTCGAACATATGATCGGCCACTTCTTTGGGAATGCTTAAACCATTGTTTTGAATTTCAATGTTTATCATATCATTATCAATACAGGCATTTATGAATATCCGACTATCTTCTATTCCTCTAAAAGCATGGGTGTAAGCATTTGAAATAATGTTACCGATAATTTGATTGAGCAAATTAAGGTTACTATTTACCTCTAACTCAGCATCAACATTCATCTTGATATCAACGTGCTGTGGTGAAAACATAATCTGTGTGGAGTCAACAATGTCTTCGAGTTGCTGTTTGAGATTAAATTGAGTATTTTTTTCATGTCGTTGTTCAGCAGCGACGGTTTTGAATTTTTGAATTAAGGTGCTGGCACGGGTTATGTTGTTAACAATCAGTTGACAACTTTGTTGGTATTCTTCCAGTATTCGATTTATTTCTTCTAATGTAGCGTGTTCACTGTGAATAAGCTTAATGAGATCTTCAACATGCGACAACTGGGAGCTTGCCGCTGTGAGGCAAATGCCGATAGGGGTGTTAATTTCATGGGCTAAACCTGATACTAAACCACCAAGAGCGGCCATTTTTTCTTGCTCAACTAACACTTGCTGCGCGCGCTTTAGGATCAGTAAAGATTGCTCTAACTCTTTAGTTTGCTCTTTAACCTGTCTTGCTAACTCGTCTTTGTAACTACGTTCTAGCTTTAGTAAGCGTTCGCGATCTTCTAATGCATTTTGTAGGGCATTTTTAGATTCTTGCACATCAGCAAATGATGCTCGAACTTGTTGCTGCATGGTGTTGATCGCATTAGCAACTAAAGCAAATTCATCTTTGTCTTTATGAGCAAATTGCAATGGTTCGAATGGCTTTTCTAGGCTAATCCGGTCGCAATATTGACTGAGCTTTAATAGGTGTTGGGTAATATTCAGCCATACCAAGAAAAGAATGAAACCTGCCACTAAAAAAGTTTTTATCGCATTGGACAGTAAAATTAAAATGGCTTTGTCATAGAGTCGGTCGTAAATAATGTTTAAGTCAGCTTGAACATACAAAGTACCCACTTTTATATCGCTAGAATTGGTATAAATAAGATCGAATTGCTTTTCAATCGTGGAGGTTTGTTGGTATTTACCGGCTTGCCATTCTTGGCCGCTATCGTCTTTGATGGAAATATAGGTAATGTCAGGTAATTGACTTAAACCGTCTATCTGAGTGTTGATTAATCGCTCATCGATAACCCAAATACTGGCAGCGAGTACTTCTAAGTTTACTTTTTCAATGCTTGAGAATGCTCGGTCAATTCGGCTGACATCGCCATTGTAGTCATTGAATAGCTGATAAACAGTGGTAAGCAGAGTGATGAGAGAACTAAAAAGCACAATCGAAAGCATTAGCTTGCGACCAATAGGGCTAGTTAATAGTTGTCCTGAAAATCTTAGCATGGCATTTATTTAATTATTCTAAGTGCTTATATAAATAAGTTAGTGCATAAAAACGTTTTAAGCCACCTTTAATCTCGAAGTTTAATGCTCAATTTTAATTGTTTTTATATATCAATGTGGCATTACTTTTGCTTTAACACCGTAGGCGTTCAAAATTCTGACACTGTGGGTGGTATATGAAAGAAGTGATGATAAAAGCGATTAGCTTAAGCAATGCAAAGCGCACTTTTATGAGTGTGATGTTGTGGTTGGTCATTGCATGTTTGGCATTGTTATTTTCCCCGAAAGCCTTATTAGAAAAATTGGCTTTAGCTGAGGTCGTAACCCAATATAGTTTTATTATCGGGTTTGGGTTAATCGTTGGTGCAGCATACTTTTTAAGCCAACTCGTTAGCTTTGTTGCTGATGAATCAATTCAATATTTACGCCAAAAACGCACCGTTGAAACCATTGAAGCGAAAGTAAAGTTACTTGATCCTGCAGAACGCGCACTATTAAGAGAGTTTTTCCTTCAAGGTGCAACAATATTAGCATTACCGCAAAATGAGTTAGCGGTAAAAAGTTTATTGCATACTAATATTCTGGAAAAATTGGGTAACGAGCGTCATTACGCCATTCAAGGACCTACCGCTGAGTATAAGATTTCGATGGCGGCGAGAATTTACTTAAACCGTGATGTGCTGCGCTTACCAGCAGGGGAGCCAACTCAAGAAGAACTGTCACACTTACTTAAGGCCAGACCCCATTTTATCAGTGGATTAGTTCAACCGCGTAAACATGCCGCTTAATGAGGATTTTAGACTGATCAACGTTGAATTTTATATCAAATGAGCAAGAAAAAAGGGGCTAAATTAGCCCCTGAAATGGTTCAGTTTTACTTGAAAAACAGCAATTAAAAAACTAAGAACAAAGACTACGCAGCAAGCAAATTACTCATTATTGCCCGGTGCTGACTTCACAACGAACATCCACATTAAGTAAGAAATAATTCCCAAAGTACTGAAAATGACAATCATTGAGAGTAAACCAATTGGGTTACCGAACATTAAATCTAACCAAAATGCCATGATAAAATTCCTTGTAATTGTGAAGTCCTAGTTATCATAATGCTGAATTAAATGAACAAAACTGATCTCGATCAATGTTCCTGCCTATAAATGGGTATAGATGTGGTTTAAATGTGATCACTGTTACATTTGTATGGAAGTGATACTTGTCTGAAAGCAGAATTGTGATAATTGGCGCCTTTGAGGGGAAAGATACGATTGGAATTTAAGCGCTTGATATTTTTTGTTGGTAAAGTCTGGTTAAAGGGCTTGCCATTGTCATAAGCATGGGTATAATTCCCGTCACTTGATTGATACTGTTCAATTATGTGATTGTGCCAGTGTGGTGAAATTGGTATACACAGGGGATTCAAAATCCCCCGCCTTTAAAAGCGTGTCGGTTCGAGTCCGACCACTGGTACCACTTCTCTATTCAAAGAGAACACGAAACCGACATTTAGTCGGTTTTTTTGTGCCTGCAAAATATCAAATTGATATTCTTCCATTCATTATCACAGTTTATAACTTAGCCCCCGATTTAAACACTAATGCAAAGGGCTAGATAACTTTTCGAAGAAGTGAATAATACCCAGTATTAAAAACATCTGAATTAACAAATTCAATGACGTATCAATGGTATAAGTTGGCGTTAGACGCAATGCACTCATGGTTAATATGACTAAAAAATTTCCACCTAATAGTTTATAAAGTGCATATTGGGGCGCTGCAAATATCCTCCAGATCGCAAAGATATTGATGAAATAAAATAAGCCTAGTTGCCATAGTTCGGTAAAAAACGGCATGATAAACACAAATTCAGCCAGAATAATTGCACTTAGGGTTATGGTACCAAATACGATTGATTTCATTAGTCCTTTTGGCATCGTCATTATTGTCACAGAGAAAATAGCTGCCAATAATGGGAACAGATATCCACCCAATAATGGAATATAAATCCATAGGCAAAAGAAAGTGGCTATCATCACCATAACAACCGCCGCATCTATCAAACGTGACTTTTTAGATACTTTGGGTGTTAGTTTGTCTAAATCCTTCCAGCTATTTTTTGTCAATATTCCTGTTAGATTTTGATCATTTCTATTCGCATCTTTAAGATGCGAAATCTGTTGTTTGATCACAGTTAATTCATTTTGCGAGTCCGTATTTTGGCAATTTACTTCAGATCTAGCCGTTATGATTTGTTTCAGCGATATAGCGATGTCATAACTGGCTATGGTTGCAGTTTTCCATTTGTTTTGCTGATACTTGAGTTGATAACTCCCGTTCATTGGTAAGTCAATTATCGACTTCATTTTGGCGACCTGCTGAATGGTATTTTCAAGGTCTGATGTGATTCTTGTTAACTCTTCCTGAGTCATAGTTGCGGTTAATTTTGCGCATGTTTGTTCTAAGTTGGCTAACACTTTATTGAATAAATCAAAGAAGTATTGTTCAGTGCTATTTGGCCAGATAAAACGAAATACCAATGAATATACTATGACTCCTAAGACGTTTTCTTCCAGTCTTAGCGTGATCATATCGAACGTTGTTATATCATTAAAACTGCCAATAGCACTAATTAGCGAGCAGACCACAAAAGCCATTCTGAATATATAGCCATACTTCAGATTAAAAGCCATGTAGGTGGCAATCCCAGCGATAACAATATAAACGCTGATAAACAAAAAGCGCTCTTGGGATAAAAAGCTAATCATTAGCAATGCCAAGATAGCGCCGAACAAGGTGCCCAGTAGACGATCTCTTGCTAACTTTATCGAGTGGCTATAGGTCTCGTTGGCAGCCATTGCAATAATGGTAACGGCCGCCCAGTAAGGTTTTTCCCAACCAAAATACAATGACAGAGCAATGGTTAAGGTAAAACTTAGGGCAACCTTTATGGCATTTTTGGTTGAATAAGAAAGCATGCTTCTGATCTGCTAATTAAAGGGTAGTGGTTTTGATTATTTTGATTGATGCAGTAGTACCTTCTCTTAATTGAACATCATCAGAAATGTTTTCTAAGGTTAATTTTACCGGAAGTCGCTGTGCTAATCGTATCCATTGAAAATTAGGATTCACGTTAGGAAGTAAAGTATTACCAGTGCTGCCATCACTTTTTGCAATGCCGTAGCCGATACTGTCTACCTTGGCATTGATTGGCTCGTCAGAGTTCATCATTAATGTGACGATTGCTTTATCGCCCGCAATAACGCCTTGTAAATCTGTTTCCTTGAAAAATCCTTCAATCCAAAAGCTATTTTCATCAATAAGCGCCACCACAGGTGAATTTGCTACAACTTGAGCCCCTTCACGTAAATTTAGGTTAGTGATGAAACCGTCTGTTGGCGCAAACACTTTTGTGAAATTAACGTTTAACTGTGCTTCTTCAACTAAAGCTTCTGCTGAAGCAAGATTGGCTTTTGCGGTTTGCACGGCATTTTCAAAATTATTTAAATCCAATACAGATACCGAGCCTAGTTTGCGTTTTTCAAGAGCAGTTGCACGATTGTTTTCATTGATGGCTTTAGCTAATAATGCTTGGGCTTGACGCTGTTTTGCTAGGGCATTGTTAAGTGCAGCTTTATAAAGGCTAGGTTCAATTTCAAACAACAAATCGCCTTTTTTAACACGGCTGTTGTCGTCAATATTAACGTTTACAACAGGCCCGGTTACTCGAGGGGTAATTTGAATGATGTGTGCACGTACTTGGCCGTCACGCGTCCATGGGTTTTCTGAGTAAAGTTGATATTGAGTATAAATACCCACAATAGCAACAGAGGCAATGATAGTGGTGATTAAGTATCGAAACATGACGCCATGTCCTTTATCTGTTTTTATCTAATTGATTTAAATTGATTTATTTTGTTTTACGTGAGTCGTCAGCTATACAATTGTAATAAATTGGCCAATGGCTACCGTAAAGATGGCGACTAAACTCAATTCAAAAACAGCAGGTAAAGCTATCCATTTATAGCAGCCCATTTTAGTCAATATTTTGCTCGCAATTAGCATAAGTAAATAAGCGAGAGGGATGACCACAAGCAGTGGTGGCCCATATATTTCTCCAAATGTTATTTCATGAGGCATAGCGTTACCGTTTATAAATTAATATTTGATGGATGATGTTTAAAACTGGAACTTGCAGCTTAGTTACAGTCGCCTAAGTATCCGATAAGCTTACTTTAACGGGTAAGCTTGCAATTCATGAATCGCATATGATGTATCAAACCCTACATAACGATTGCTCTAGTCATAAATACTTGAGTTCAGTTAATTAAATCTCGTTGTTGCTGTTTTTAGTCAGAGAGGCCGAATCGTCTAAATGGAGGTAGTCGAGGGGATGGGTAAAGGTTTCAATGCTTTAGTTGATTATTTTGTGTGGAGTAAATGCGATAAGTTGATGTGCTGCCAAGTTGTTAGTGTTTTTCGGATGAACCTTTTACGTTATTGCTGTGCTGCTGTGCTGCTGTGCTGCTGTGCTGCTGTGCTGCTGTGCTGCTGTGCTGCTGTGCTGCTGTGCTGCTGTGCTGCTGTGCTGCTGTGCTGGTGTTTCAGAGTTATTATAAGCTTTAAATAAAAAACCAGTTGCCTAAGCAACTGGTTTTATTTTTACGAATTAACGTTTGGGTTTAGTGCTTACGACGACGTAATGCAGCTAAAGGTAGTAATAGTGCTGTTAACCAGCCCATTGAACCACCACCAGAGCTTTGCTCTACTTTAGCATTCACTGTAACAGTAGCAACACCTGGGGCACTTTCAGCACGACCATCTGACGCAACTACAGAGAATTTCAACACATGATCACCAGCAGGCGCTGTGAAGTTAATGCTTGGGCCACCATTTGCGAATGTAACAGCTGTACCTGAAGTTTGAGTCCAAGTATAAGTTAACTTGTCACCATCAGCATCTTTACCATTTGCTTTTGCTGTAACAACAAAGTTCTCTGTGCTTGTCATCCCTGTAGGTGCAACTGTAGGAACAGTATTGTTAACCATTACTGAAACCGTAACAGGTTCAGAGCGGTTGCCCATGGTATCCATTACGACAACAGAAGCAGTCATTGTTTCTGTTTGTTGGTCAATTACAGCTGATTCGCTTAGTGAGACAACACCTTTACTGTCGATAGCTATCATGTTTGAATCAGAGCTAGTAACAATAAACTCTGATATTGGGCTGGTTAGCATATCTGCGTCAGTTGCAACAACTTGGCCTAATACTAGACCTGCCTCAGCACCTTTATCAACGTAGACAACTAAATCTTCAGCTACTGGTGCAGAGTTGCCTTCATCTGTAGTGTTGGCAACAACTGACATTGAGCCATCTTCAGATAACAGCATATAACCCATTGAGTTATCACCAACTGAGCTGATTAGCATTGCGCTTTCGCCCGGCTTAAGTTCAGTAACATCATTGCCTTCAGCATCAACTAAACCTGCTGAAGCATCTGGAGCAACTAAACTTAAAGAGGTTACTACTTCATCACCTGTACCTGTAGATACCGGTGCCCAATCACTTTCTTCTACACGGAAACGAACGCTAATTGATTCGCCTAGATTGGTTTGATCAAGCCCTAAATCTTCAAAACACGCTTTAGTGGTTAAGAAATCATTACCTGTAACATGGTATGCAGGTTGTAAAGAACCGCTTGAAGTACCATAAGTTGTTACAAAACCATATAAAGAGCGCGGGTAGTCATCATTAAACCATTGTAGATTTACGGTTTTAGATGTGTAATCCCATACACCATCATTGTTAACATCATAATCTACGTTGTAGCTTGCAACTAACGCATGAGCAATTGGGTCACGCATTTGGAAAGTATTGTAAATAGCAATACCCGCACCACAAGATCCGCTACCAGCAAGTTCAGCAGAAGCATTTAATAGGTCGTGACGCAATGACATATCTTTTTTACTTGTTGCGATTAAAGGTGCACTAAATGGAGCTGTAATCGCAGTTGCACCAGTATTGGTGAATGTTCTTACAATGCCATCTTCAGTCACTTCAGTCACAACTGATGCTGCCGCTGCCGCTTTTGGTAGGATATGATAAACCACATGCAATGCATCGGTTTCACCATCCATAAACTTAATAGCGCCATCATATTCTGATAAGGTTAACGCATCAGAAGCTTCAGCCGCTGTACCATCTAATTCATATGAAGACGTGAGTGTCCATTCTGGTAATTTTGAAGGGTCAATAGTGACAGTTACGTCAAATGACTTAACTTGACCAGCTGGGATGCTTACAGAATCAGGTAAGGTAAATGAAACCGCGCCAGAATCTTTATCATTCATAAAGCGTTGTTCAGCCATTAATGAATAGGTTTTGTTGTCGCTTGAGAAGTTTTTAACCGTGATGGTTTTAGTCATCGTAGTCACTTCGGTTAACGAAACTAAACCAAATGCTAAGGCTGCCTGCATGGTATCTTTGTTCCAAGCTGCAACAGGTAAGTTAATTGCTTTTTGAACATCAACAAGACCCGCACCGATATAACTAATAGGTGCAAGTTCAGCATCTGGATTTAAACCACGAGGTTCTGCAGTAACATCTAAGTTAGCTGAGTTCATCATAGTGGCTTTAATTTCAAAGCCATTGCGCTCAGGAAGGGCTTCCTTAACGATACTCATTGCGCCTGCTGTAATTGGGCTTGAGAAAGATGTTCCGCTAATTGGAGTTAAACCATCACCTAAACCTGGGTGTGCAGTCATAATTGCAGTACCTGGAGCGGTAATTTCAGGCTTCAATGTACCAGCAATTGAAGGGCCGCGTGATGTAAATGTTGCAATAGCACCTGCAGTTAATACTTCAGTTGACGTAATAGAGTATTCAACTACACCATTTGCAAGCTCAGCTTTGATTGCATCGCCTTCTTCTTTTGAAATCATCACCGAAGGAATGGTAACGGCAGCATCGCTACCACCCATATTAAATGCCCCATCATCAGGTTTATTGTTTGCAACAATAACAAATGATGCACCTTGCTTTTGAGCGTTTAATACTTTTGAGGTAAATCCACAAGCGCCACGGTCAATGATTACCGCTTTACCGGTAAAATCTTCAGTAAAGGCAGCGCAACCATTGAAGTTTGAGGTTGGTAATACTAAAGGTGCATTGGTGTGGTTAAATTCAAATACATTGCTTTTGTTAAAACCAGCACTAAAAGCTGCTAATTCAACACCTGCAGCAGTTGCGTCTAACTTGCCTACTTTAGTTGTAGGGTGAGTCATAGCGCCTACAGATAGTGCATTGTTTGAAGTACTTGGACCGCCGACAACAAATGGTGTAGCGCCATCGTTACCTGCAGAAATAACTAAGTTAACACCAAGCTCAACCATTTCATCGATTAGCTCTTGAACTGCGCCACCTTTGGTATCACCAAAGTCACCGCCTAAAGACATGTTTACCGTGTCAACACGGTCTGAAATATCACCATCATCATTTGGATCCATTGCGGCTTCTAGTGCGTTTAATTGCGCTAATCCAGGGCAGCCTGAGTTACATACAGAATAAACAAACAATTCCACGTCTGGTGCAATACCAACGACTGAATGGCTTACATGGGTACCATGGTTAGTATTGACATCAATTGGGTTAGGATCATTATTCATGAAATCGTAACCGCCAATTACTTTACCTTGTGGCCAGTTAGGCATTTCTGCTTGAGCAGCTACAGCTGCGTTATAATCAGCAACATCACCGCTACCACCTAAAGCTTTGTGCGTGTAGTCAACGCCAGTATCTAAAACCGCAACACGTTGGCCTTTACCTGTTGCAATGCCCGCTTCAATTACTGGGGTCGCTGTCACGTAATCGGCACTATCAGCAACATCAAGTTGGTAATCATAAATGGGTAAAATGTCTGCAACATCAGGATTTGATAATAAACTTGTAAGCGTGTTTTTGTCTGCTTTAACAAGAATAGCATTGACCAATTTTGATGTTTTGCCCACAACTTGGACATTGGCATCTAACTGGCTAATAGCACTCAATACTTTTGCTTGAGATTGTTGAACATTGTTTAACGCGGCAGAAAAATCAGTATTTGAGAGTCTATTTTGCTGAGAAACTGATTGAGATGTTAGCTTTATCATCCAAGCAGAAGGAGTATTCTGACTTTTTTCCAATTTGGTCGCTTGAATACCAGCATACTCATTATTGGTTTGATTAGTTGTATTGTACTTATCTGCAGCGCCTGCGAAACATGCGCCTGATATTAGTGCCGCTGAAATAGCGAGTGATAGTTTTGTCTTCACAACGTCTTCCTTGTTTTTCAAGACACCCTCAAAATGATTACTGCAATCATCGAAAAACTGCAGATAGGTCGCGGGGTGCAATTGTAATGTTTTTATAATGCTTTTGTTGCACGCGTGGTGTGCAATGAACATTTTTATCACAACAAGGCAACAAATGTAATAACGCAGATGAAAAAACTATGCTTTTATTTTTTACAGAACTTCATGCTGCTCTTTCTAACTTATAATGATTTGCTCTAAGGTTTAACTGCCCTTACGATAGGGTTTTGCAGACTAATCAGCGTTTCGGTGGATTGTATTTCGTCAATCGATTGGATGCGGTTTATTAGCACATGTTGCAACCCATCAATAGACTGGCACATAACCTTTACAAAAATAGAGTAATTACCCGTCGTATAATAAGCTTCTACGACTTCATCTAAGGCGTTTAGTTTTGCAATAGCCGCAGGATAGTCACCTGCACTTTTTAAATTAATTCCGATAAAACAGCAAACGTCATAACCCAATGCTTTGGGATTGACACTGATTTGTGCACCGGTAATTATGCCTGCCTGTTTCATTTTTTCTACACGCACATGAATGGTGCCTGCACTAACAGAAAAACGCTTAGCGAGTTCAGCAAATGGGGTACGGGCATCTTCCATCAGCGCCGATAAAATTTGGTTATCAAGCTGGTCTCGTTGAAATGAGCTATCCACAGTAAAGTACCTAATATCTATTCAATTGGTTACTAATTTACGTCTTTTATTAAACTATTACTATTAAAATTACTGTTCGTTTGTGGGCTCGATAAATGATGGTAAGGTATCGAACGTCATTGGCGTGGCAGAATAAGGGTGCTTAATAGACAATTCTGCGGCATGCAGCAGTAATCTTGGTGCTAAGCTTTTTGCCAGAGGGTCGGCATAAAAGCCATCGCCTAAAATGGGATGACCAAGCGCCATCATATGCACTCTAAGCTGATGCGATCGACCCGTTATGGGAGTTAATTTTACTAAGGTTGAACGTTTGGCGTAGCTTATGACTTCAACTAGTGTGGTTGAGGCTTTACCAATAACATGATCCACTTTCTGTTTAGGCCGATTCGGCCAGTCACAAATTAGCGGTAGATCAACTCGGACCATAGACTGTTTCATATAACCTGCAATGCGCGCAAAATAGACTTTATGGGTTTCTCTATCTCGAAATTGACGCTTTAACTCCCGTTCAGCATTTTTCCGTAAGGCAAGTACAATAATACCGGACGTTGCCATATCAAGTCGGTGAACGATTTGTGCATTGGGGTGATCGCGCAATACACGCGTAAATACGCTGTCATGGTATTGGGCTTCTCTTCCTGGAACCGATAACAAACCAGAAGGTTTGTTTATCACAATAATATCTTTATCTTGATGGATGATATCTAACCAAGGATCGGTAGCTGGATGATAGATAAAATTGGCCATAACAGGTCTCTATTGCAGGTGGACGGCAAAGATACTGATTCACTTATGTAGATGCAAGCTTATATAAAGTAGCGAGTTAAGAAAAAGCATTGCCATTGACATGCATAATGGTAAAGGTCCAGACCACAAATGCTAATGGAATATGAACCAGCGCGTAAAAACATTGATCGAGTCGACTCATACCCTGTGCCAACCAAATCAAATAGCCGTGAAATACAATCACAAATGGAAACAACATCATTAATGGATAAAGTGCAAATGGACTAGCATCAGCAAAAATGCTGTGGCTTAGTATTGCCCAAAAAACCATAAATGCTGTGGTAATTGGTGGCGTAGCTGTACGGTATTGCTCTGGATAAGGGAACATCCTGTGTCCTTGATTGTAAAAGACTAACCTTTAATCTCTTTTTTACCATGGATAACCTTTCTATGCACCACGGAATAATGACGTAATCCAGCGGGTCCATGAGAAACTATAACCGATAACAACACCAGCGCGGTTATTATCTCAACTTGCCAATTCGAAAATGGCACCAGTAAAAACAATAACCCTACTTTGGCTAAAGTGAGCACGCCTTTTAATTGGATAAGCCAACGCCAATCCCGAATAATTTCCCATGCCATAAGCAATATGCCCGTTAACATGGCCATGATCCAATAAGTCAGCCAGGCATTTTTATCCACATGTAATAAAATTCCTCCACCTGCACCAACAACGCCGATGATATGTAGGGCCCTTAGCCCTGTCTTGGTTAAACGCTCAAACCAAAATCGTGTCTCTGATAGCGGTGACTGCTCAGTGTTGTTTTTGCTCATTTAGTTATTAACTGCTTATATAAACCATGACCTTATGTTAGCAACAGCGATAGAAATAAACACTAAGCAAGTTACATTTTTAGAGGTGTATCAATATGCATCTTTGCTAATGAGTGCGTTAGAACACAATTATAACCACTTTATAAGTAAGGTTATGTTTGTGTGATCTTGTTACCAATCTACCTCTTTAGAGGGTGTTATGTTACTACTAAGATTAATACCGTTAGGTAGGGGAAAACATATGTTAACAAACTCAACAAAATCGTTGCTGGCGCTGCTGATATCAGGTGCCCTTAGCACAGCCGCTTATGCCACACCCGAAAATTTAGCCGACTTTCATGGTG
The DNA here is from genome assembly GCF_025370255.1 of Shewanella holmiensis. Taxonomy (GTDB): domain Bacteria; phylum Pseudomonadota; class Gammaproteobacteria; order Enterobacterales; family Shewanellaceae; genus Shewanella; species Shewanella holmiensis. Next base: position 32,435 of record NZ_JAMTCD010000014.1, on the reverse strand, counting down.
AAATGGGCAGTTGTGATACTTGTCATGTCAATAAAAAGGGACCAACTGACGATAATTTAACTTACGAAAATGCGCAATGTACCAGCTGTCATGGCACATTGAAGGAAGTGGCTGAAACCGAAAGAGAAGGGATTGTGTCGCCGCATCAATCGCACCTCATTGGTGATATCAGTTGTACTAGCTGTCACTCTGGACATGAAAAGTCAGTCACTTATTGTGATTCTTGCCATAGCTTTGACTATCAAATGCCTTTTGCTGGTAAATGGGAACGTGAGTTTGTGCCTGTAAATGCAGACAAAGATGCCCAAGATCAAGCCATTGCCAAAGGCGCTAAAGAAACTACCGATGTAGTGGTCATTGGTTCTGGTGGTGCCGGTTTAGCCGCGGCAGTAGCTGCGCGTAATAGTGGCGCTAAGGTTATTCTATTAGAAAAAGAGCCTGTCCCAGGCGGTAATACTAAGTTAGCCGCAGGCGGCATGAACGCCGCAGAAACTAAAGCACAGGCTAAATTAAAGATTGAAGATAAAAAACAAATCATGATAGATGACACCATGAAAGGTGGTCGTAACATTAATGATCCAGAATTAGTCAAAGTGCTTGCTAATAATTCATCAGACTCAGTGGATTGGTTAACGGCATTAGGTGCAGATTTAACCGACGTTGGCCGTATGGGCGGCGCAAGTGTTAACCGTAGTCACCGTCCTACGGGCGGAGCAGGTGTTGGTGCTCATGTTGCGCAAGTGCTTTGGGATGCAGCGGTCAGTAAAGATACCGATATCAGATTGAATAGCCGAGTGGTTCGTATTATCGAAGATGCATCTGGCAAGGTGACTGGTGTATTAGTAAAAGGGACCTACACAGGTTATTACCTGATAAATACCGATGCAGTTGTCATTGCCACAGGTGGTTTTGCTAAGAACAACGACCGAGTTGCCAAGTACGATCCAAGCTTAAAAGGCTTTAAAGCGACTAACCACCCAGGCGCTACAGGTGACGGTTTAGATGTGGCAGAACTTGCCGGGGCCGCAACCAAAGATCTTGAATATGTTCAAGCGCATCCAACTTACTCTCCTGTTGGCGGGGTAATGGTAACGGAAGCGGTACGTGGTAACGGCGCGATATTAGTCAACCGTGAAGGTAAACGTTTCGTCAATGAAATCACCACTCGTGACAAAGCTTCTGCAGCCATTTTGGCACAAAAAGGCGAAAGTGCTTACTTGTTGTTCGATGATTCAGTGCGTAAGAGCTTAAGTAAGATTGAAGGCTACATTCATTTACATATTGTTAATGAAGGTAAAACCTTAGACGAACTGGCTAAAAAGTTAAGCATGCCTGCACCTGAATTAACAAAGACATTAGCGTCTTATAATGAATTTGTGAAAAACGGTAAGGATGCACAGTTCGAACGCCCTGATTTACCAAGACAGTTAACAACAGCTCCGTATTATGCGATTGAAGTTGCACCAGCGGTACATCACACCATGGGCGGCGTAGCAATTGACACTAAAGCGGAAGTCAAAGGTAAAAATGGTAAAAATATTCCAGGTATGTTCGCTGCGGGCGAAATTACCGGTGGTGTTCACGGTGCTAACCGTCTAGGTGGTAACGCGATTTCAGACATTGTTACCTTCGGACGCATTGCTGGTGAGCAAGCCGCTAAGTATGCCAAAGAAAATTAACCCAAGGGCGTTACAGTCACTTTGATTTTAAACCAATATCCGCAAGCGAGCCCAGACATGGGCTCGCTTTTTTATAGGAGGATTAAGGTAAAGGAAGCAATGCTGGATCACATTTACATTTGTTAAATGACGACTGTTAACGACAAAAAAGACCTATTCGCATACACTAGAGGCAGAATTAATTTTGCTGGCAACTCAGGGGAAAGCGCCCTAAGTTGTTAAGCCTTTTGAATGTAGGACATGCTATGAGAATTGGATTTTTTAGCGCAAAACCGTATGACATTCGTCATTTCGATCGCACCAACGAAGCCTTTAATGCCCAAATAGAATATTTTGACTATCGCTTGTGCATGCAAAACGTCAAGCTTGCTGAAGGCTTTGAAGTGGTCTGTGCCTTTGTAAACGACTCATTATGTGAAGAAGTGTTAGTTGAACTTGCCAAAGGTGGTACTAAAGTGATTGCCATGCGTTGTGCGGGTTTTAACAACGTTGATTTAGTGGCAGCGAAAAAATTAGGTATCCAAGTTGTGAATGTGCCAGCTTATTCACCAGAGTCAGTGGCTGAGCATAGCGTGGCATTGATGTTGACGCTTAATCGTAAAATTCATAAAGCTTACCAACGTACTCGTGATGCTAACTTTGCTTTAGCAGGTTTAGTCGGCTTTAACATGTTTGGTAAAACCGTGGGTATTATTGGTACCGGTAAAATCGGTTTAGCAACCATTAAGATACTTCAAGGTTTTGGCTGTAAAGTATTAGCCTATGATCCTTATCCAAACCCATTAGTGCTTGAGCTTGGCGTTGAATATGTCAGCTTAGATGAAATTTACCCTGTTTGTGACATCATCAGTTTACATTGCCCTTTAACCGCAGAGAACCATCACTTATTAAACCAGCAAAGTTTTAATAAAATGAAAGCAGGTGTGATGGTCATTAACACGAGTCGGGGTGGTTTACTTAATGCTATCGATGCCATGGAAGCGCTCAAAGAAGGCCAATTAGGTTCGTTAGGATTAGATGTCTACGAAAATGAAAAAGGGCTATTTTTTGAAGATAAATCAAGTGAGATCATTCAAGATGATGTCTTCCGTCGATTATCGGCTTGTCACAATGTGATTTTCACTGGGCACCAGGCATTTTTAACCGAAGAAGCGTTAAATGCGATAGCCTTAACGACCTTGAATAATGTTCAAGCACTGGCGTTAGGTGAAAAATCGGGTAATGAGCTGTGTTAACTTGCATTGAATATTGATAAATTGGAGCCTACGGGCTCCATTTTTTTGCAAGAGACACTATGATTATTTCAACTCAAGTACATGATATTGCCACGCCAACAGGCACTATGCGCACTACGGTCTTTCGTCCAGAACAAGCCGGTCAATTTGCCAGTGTCATTTTTTACTCTGAAATTTTTCAATTAACCGCGCCCATTGCCCGAGCAGCTGCAATTTTGGCGGGGCATGGTTTTGTGGTACTCGTGCCTGAAGTATTTCATGAGCTTAATCCAATAGGCACGGTACTGGCTTATGATGAAGCAGGCAAAGATAAAGGTAATCAGGACAAGTTTGCTAAGCCATTAGAACAGCATGATAGTGACACCCAGGCCTTGATTGATTTTGCTCGTTCACAATCTTACTGCACCGATAAAGTCGGCGCTATGGGGGTGTGTATTGGTGGTCATCTTGCATTTAGAGCCGCTTTAAACCCAGATATTAAAGGGGCATTTTGTTTATATGCCACCGATATCCATTCAAACACTTTACCTTGTAAACCGCAAAATGATTCATTGAGCCGTGCAGGGGACATTAAAGGTGAATTAGTGATGGTATTTGGCAAACAAGATCCCCATGTGTCAGCTGCAGGTCGTAAGCAGATATACCAACAGTTGGAACATGTGAATGCTAATTTCAGTTGGTTAGAAGTGAATGCTCAACATGCATTTATGCGCGATGAAGGCGATCGTTACGATCCTGCGTTAGCATTACAAATGTATCTGCAATCAGTGGCCTTTTTCCAACGTATATTGAATTAGCACCCACCTCGGATGCTAGTACAGGTAAGCATTACATTCGCGGTTGAGAGTTCACCTACGTTTATTTACCTCTGCTTATTATGGCTGGGGCATTAAGATAAACGCATGATTGGAGCCAGCCAATCCTGACGACATCTGCTTAACAGAAAAGGCGCGTAATGCGCCTTTTCTGTTAGGTGTAAATCATTCATGGTTACTTTAAGCGTTTTGGAATAATCCGTTTGCTGGTGGGCTTTTTCTTCGCAACATTGTCATTTGACAGTTTAATCACCCCTTTTTGCAGCATTAAGCTATTTGGATAGGTCATCACGTCGCCTGAGTCGCGTTTAATTAAGATATGAAACAGCGATATTTCAACAATGATGCCAGACATATCTTCATCTTTATCGACAATTTTTATGCGATCGCCAATGCGGTAAGGGAATACAAAAAAGATCAATACCCCTGCCGTAATGTTACTTAAAATCGACCATTGGGCAAATAAGGCCACCCCTAAAACGGCAAAAGCAGAAGAGACGAACAGTGATACTTCTTGATAACCCAATCCTAATGAAATCGCGATAACCGATAGGGTGACAAAAAACATAAAGTATGAAATGAGTCGGGTGACTAATCGACTTCGCACTTCGTTAACCTGCTTTTTAATAGCTTGGGTTTTTATCCACTTTTTCAGTTGATGTTGAGCGATAATAAATACGCCTAAATACAACAACACCATCACAATTTGATTCAACATAACCAGCCCTAAAGTAATACTGTCTCACTACCTCTATATGATCCGGTATAATACAATCTTTGCATTATTTTGGCTTGCTGAATTTAGATCTTGTTGAACTTGCGATGTTTTTTGTTAGGCGTTGAACGACGTTTATAACAAGTAGTTCCTTGCTGCTGTGCTATTTACTTTTAGAGGATGTGCAGTAGAAAAGCTCAACTAATTTGCTCTGAGGTGGGTAACAAGACGTTATTTATAGCTAAGTGAATTTGACTTAGATTTGCCAAGCAGCATTTCGCGTGATTCGATTACCCTGCTTTTTAGCACACCTCTGAACAGTAAGACTTAACCGCTCGGTTAATAATTGAACAACAATGTGGAGTTATATGTCTGATTATAAAGTGTTACATACCAGTACGGATGAGTTTGGTGACCTGTTTGTACTTGATGATGGCCACTTTCGAGTTTTATCATTTGGTGATAATGACGAGCAAAGTAAAATGGATAAAACTGAGCCGCATGTGCCTCAACATACATATGTTCAAGCTATGTTGACGGTGCTAATGGCTAAACAGCCTAAAAGTGTCATGATTTTAGGGTTAGGCGGCGGCGCATTAGTACATGCGCTGCGCCACTATGATGCGGCGATTAAAATCACTGCAGTGGAAATTCGTGAGCAAGTTATTCACGCGGCTAAACGATTTTTTCAACTGCCAACAGGTAAAAAGTTAACCTTAGTTCACCAGGATGCTAATCACTTTATTAAGGCGGGTGACTTTAAGAAGACCGACATTCTATTTGTTGATATCTACAGTGAGAAGGGGGTAGACCCTCAATTATTGTCTGCCGAATTTATCCTGTACTGCCATCAAGCACTTAAATCTGAAGGGATATTAGTACTGAATTGCTGGAAAGAGCATCGTAATAACTCGGCATTATTGAGCCATCTTCAACAACATTTTAGTCATGTCGAAGCTTGTTTAACCGGCGGGGGTAATTGGGTGGTATTTGCCACCAATCAAAGCCAGGGGTTAGCGGCTATGGGCAGTAAAGCCAATCAACAAGCTTTAAGTCAGGCCATAGGTGTGAATGTCGCAAGGGTGTTAACTCGTTTTGAACCTTGGAAGTAATAGCGGGGTGAATCTATCTATTACAAATCAGGCAATTACTTAGCAGCATGAATAAATCGATAACCCAACTCAGTTAAATCAAAAAACCGATTAAGATAATAGTTTTTATCCGTTATACATAATTAAGCTACCAGCGTATTCTAACTCCATCGAATGACGGCACAATGTTTAAGTGAATACAAACTCTCACTTTAACGCCGCATTACAACATCACTTAGTTAATTACAATGGAGTTAATCATGTCACAATCAATTATCAATAGCACTATCAAGCCATTCAAAGCGACTGCATTTCACAACGGCGCATTTGTTGACGTTACTGAGCAAGATTTATTAGGTAAATGGTCTGTAGTATTTTTCTACCCAGCTGACTTTACCTTTGTATGTCCAACTGAATTAGGCGACATGGCTGACCATTACGAAAAGCTTCAAGCAATGGGCGTAGAAGTTTACTCAGTATCAACTGATACCCACTTCACTCACAAAGCTTGGCATGCAAGTTCAGACACTATTAACAAAATCACTTACCCAATGATCGGTGACCCAACAGGCACTATCACACGTAACTTCGGTGTGATGATCGAAGAAGATGGTTTAGCACTGCGTGGTACGTTTGTGATTAACCCTGAAGGCCAAGTAAAAGTTGCTGAAATTCACGACTTAGGTATCGGTCGTAGTGCATCAGAATTAGTTCGCAAAATCCAAGCTGCGCAATATGTTGCTAGCCATGATGGTGAAGTTTGCCCAGCTAAATGGCAACCAGGTGAAGAAACATTAGCACCTTCTATCGACCTAGTGGGTAAGATTTAATTCTGACCTCCTCTTGTTAGAAAGCGTTATGTCGCCAGTTAATGCCCCCCTGCATTAACTGGCAACCTTCACCTTTATTCGGTTATACAAACTTAGTTTATTTCCTTCATCTTGTTCATCTTTAGGAGTTGTTATGTTAGATGCCAACGTAAAAAATCAACTGAAAACTTATCTGCAGAATCTTAAACACCCAGTTGAACTTGTGGTATCTGCAGATGACTCAAAAAAATCTGCAGAGTTAACCAGCCTGGCTCAAGATATTGTCGATAGTTCAGCACTGGTCAGTAGTATTGCAGTACAAGGTCAGCGCACGCCAAGCATGACTGTGATTAATCCACAGCAAAACACCAGTATTACCTTTGCTGGTTTGCCAATGGGTCATGAATTTACCTCTTTAGTATTGGCGTTATTACACAGCGGTGGGCACCCTATTAAGTTAGAGGCCGACGTTATCGAACAAATTCGCAATTTACCGGGTGAGTTTCATTTTGAAACTTATGTCTCGCTCAGTTGTCAAACTTGCCCTGAAGTCATTCAAGCATTGAATATGATGGCAGCAATCAATCCTAATATCACAAACGTGATGATTGATGGTGCATTATTCCAATCTGAAGTTGAACAGCGCAACATATTATCTGTGCCATCAGTGTATTTAAACGGCGAAGCATTTTCAGTTGGTGCTATCAGCGTCGCTGAAATTTTAAATAAACTGGATAAAAACGCTGCAGGCCGAAAAGCTGAGCAGTTAAATAAAAAATCTGCCTTTGATGTATTAGTGATTGGTGGTGGTCCAGCGGGTGCATCAGCGGCTATTTATGCTGCGCGTAAAGGTTTAGCGACTGGAATTGTGGCCGACAAATTTGGCGGTCAAGTTGCTGAAACTGTTGGCATTGAAAACTTTATTTCGGTGGCAAAAACCGAAGGTCCTAAATTAGTCGCCAATCTTGAAAACCACGTTAAAGATTATGATGTAGACGTGATGGAAAACCAAAAGGCAATTAAATTAGCTGCGAATGGTTTATTTGATGTTGAGCTTGAAAATGGCGCAACATTACAAAGCAAAACCGTATTACTGGCAACAGGTGCCAGATGGCGTGAAATGAATGTGCCTGGCGAAAAAGAATATCGCGGTAAAGGAGTGGCATATTGCCCACACTGTGATGGTCCATTATTCAAAGGTAAGCGTGTTGCTGTTATCGGTGGCGGAAACTCAGGTATCGAAGCGGCAATCGACCTCGCTAATATTGTAGAACATGTGACGGTACTGGAGTTTGATAGCAAATTACGAGCAGACGAAGTATTGCAACGTAAAGCAAAATCAATGGGCAATATAACCATAATTACTCAAGCGCAAACCACACAAGTCAATGGTGATGGTACTCGGGTTAATAGCTTGACCTATACCGATCGTAAAACAGGTGAAAGCCATAATGTCGTTTTAGCCGGTATATTTGTGCAAATTGGTCTGCTCCCTAATACCGAATGGTTAAAAGGCGTAGTCGATTTAACGCCTCGTGGAGAGATCATCGTTGATGCGCGCGGTCAAACGTCTATTCCGGGGGTATTTGCTGCAGGTGATGTCACCAACACACCTTATAAGCAAATCATTATTGCCATGGGGAGTGGTGCAACAGCTTCATTGGGCGCTTTTGATTACTTAATTCGTCATTCAGAGGCTACCGAAGAACAGGCCGCCTAATTTAGGTTACAATACAGCTAAACCGCGTATGAGTTTTACGTGAACCTTTAAGCCAGCATCATTGCTGGCTTTTGTTATTTTTAGGGATAATTTTGTTAATTAACTCGGTAGTACATACACTTGTAATATTAGACAAATAGGTGAAATATCATCATGACTTTTGACGAACAGCTAAAATTAGAAACTCAAATTTATTTGAAGAAAAGTTTTCATGGATTGACAGCGTTATCATTAGGCTTATTACTTTTACTGTTGCTCAGTCGACCCGTGTTTTTATATCGGGAAATACCACTCTCGACTATGTTGCTAGCCATGCTCCCTTTATTGTCCATTATCGTTTTCTTTAGCCCTGTTAATAAATTGCTGTTTAGGCGTGATGATTCAATTGAATTATTGTTTGTGGCATTATTTTTCAGCTGGTTGATATTTATTTCATCATTGTTATTTTATTCAGTTAACTTTATTCATGCCGCCACTTCAATTATTGATATTTTAGTTTTAGCATTTGGCATCTCACTACTGCCTAGTCGCAATATGTTTTTTAGTAGTGTTGTAGTGCTATGTGCTTTTCATTTAGGCATTAATTTTATCTATATCTCAGGTGTGGATATTGATGTATGGGCTGATAGCTTGCGCTTAGCATGTTTTGTGTTGATTCTTTTGGCTGGGCATAAGGTGAGCGAAAAGTGGTTTAAACGAGCAATAACAAAAGAAGTAGATAACCAACGTTTGATCAAAGAATTAGAAGAATTATCAACGCAGGACGGTTTGACTAAAATTGCCAATAGACGTCATTTTGATAATGTTATTAACCAAGAAATTGCTCATAGCGAAAGAACCAAGCAGCCGCTAGCGATTATTTTAATTGATATCGATTTTTTTAAAAAACTTAACGACAGTTTGGGGCACCAAGAAGGAGATAAGTGTTTAATTAATTTCGCCAATATGCTCAAAAATATTGCTAATCGCCCACGTGATATTTGTGCTAGATATGGTGGTGAAGAGTTTATATTATTACTTGCTGAAACCGATCTTGAGGGGGCGATTGTTGTCGCAGAAAAAGTGAAGCAGCAACTTGAACGATTAGCCATTGCGCATCCAGATTCAAGTGTCAGTGATAAAGTCACCGTTTCACAGGGCATTGCTGTGTTTAAATCGGGGATGTCTGAAGATCAATTATGTCATTTAGCAGATGAAAAACTTTATCAAGTGAAACGCACGTCTAGAAATTATTTTGCTTATTAAGTCGGCTCATTTAAGATAATCAGAAGTTTCAATTATTTAGTTTAGTTTATGTCATAATTGCCGATAAAAAAGAGTCATGGTAAAAAATTGAAGTTAAAGAACGATTATTTATCGTTTTTCTCATCAACACTGTGTCTGTTGACTATGATATACAGATATCGACGTTTTTTATGTGTGCCACAACTATAAAATCAAAGTAACAGCCTCTCATGGAACGAGATAAGTTCAATTTTTGACACGGTTAGAATCTTTATTAGGTTCACCACTTGTTAGCATCGCTTGGGGGCGAAGTATGAATTGGTTTAATAACATGTCCATTTTCAAGAAAGTGGGATTAATTTTTGTATTATCTGTGGTCATTTTTACCGTCAACTTAGCCATCAGCATAGTCGCGATAAACAAAAACCGTGACACGATGAACTTTATGCAAAGTAAAGTGAGTGAACGTGTAGAGCTTGCCAATCAGAACGTAATTTTTGTTCAACGGCTTGACGAGCTATATACCCAGTCAGTGTCATTTGCTGATGAAGATTTACTGACTAATGCCAGTAAAGTGTTTAAGTCTTTAGATAGCAATCTGAATAAATTAAGCGTCATTGATAATAATCAATCCCAAGCATTATCAACCTTGAACCGCGCCTTAAAAGAATACAATGATATGACCTCCGATCTTGCCAGAGGTATGTTAGATGGCAGTATCGATATGAGTCAGGTTGGCCAAATTAGTCAAAAAAAATCAGCCGTATTTGATACATTAACCAACGGTATTAACCAATATAAAGTTGATAAAGTTGATGAGTTTTCATCAACACTTGCCGAGGCAAGTAATCGCTCTGAACAAAGCTTATACCTCACGTTAGGCATTGGTATTGCGTTACTTATCATTATGGCTATTGCGACTATTTCGATTGCGCGTTCAATTAGTGGCTCAGCCAAAGATGTTGCTAATTCATTAGGTGAGCTTGCTGATGGTAAAGGTAATTTACGTCATCAATTGAACGTGAATGGCACAGATGAACTTGGTCAAGTATCAAGTAACTTCAACCGTTTTTTGCGTTTATTAGCCGATTCGATTCAAGGCGTTGTTAGTGTAACTAATCCGTTGTTAGAAAGTGCTAAATCGCTGAAAGATAAAATGTCGTTAGCGACTAAGGCGACGCAACAACAAAGCCAAGATGCTCGCACTGTGCATGTGTCAATGGAAGAGATGCGTCACTCTGTTAATAATATTTCACTCAGTGCTCAGCAAGCTGCTGAAGCGGCACAAGAAGCAGAGCGTGAAGCTACCGCAGGCTTAGCGGTTGTGCAGCGCACCATTAATATCTCCCAAGATTTAAATAAGGGTATTGAACTTGCGTCAAATTCTATTAACGAATTAGCACGAGATACCGAAAGTGTGGGTTCTATTTTAAATGTGATTACGTCAATTGCAGAACAGACCAACTTGCTCGCGTTAAATGCTGCCATTGAGGCGGCTCGTGCTGGTGAGCAAGGTAGAGGCTTTGCAGTAGTGGCTGATGAAGTGCGTGCACTCGCATCTAAAACTGCCGATGCGACCAAAGAAATTCGTGGTGTATTGGAAAGGCTCAAAGGTGCGGCAGAGTCATCAGTGACCACTATGGGGGCGGCGATCACCAAATCATCAGATAACGAGCGATATGCGAAAGATACTGGTGATGCGTTGAAGTCGATTCAAGCGAAAATTGTTAGCATTAACAGCATGAATACCCATATTGCGTCAGCAACGGATCAACAGTCTGTGGTGGCGGAGCAAGTAGGGGGCAATGTGATTGAGATGAATGAATCTTTTGAGCATTCATTAAGTATTTTAGCGGAAGTGCATAATATCTCTCAGGGTTTAGATGACTTCGCTATTCAACTAAAAAATGCCACATCTCAGTTTAAACTCTAGATTAAAGGTACCCATGCAGGTTTAGCTTAAACGGGTATGCGGAACTAATAAAAATGGCGCTCATATGAGCGCCATTTTTTTAGATATCATCTAGGATTAAGGGTTACGCACTAAATCTAATTCTTTTATTAAATTATCAGCATGATCAACTTGATCCATCATCCACAAAATGTAGCGAATATCAACATGCACTGCACGGGTAATGATAGGGTTGAAGAACCAATCTTTTGTAATTGCTTCGTAAGTTGAATCAAAATTTAATCCAACTAATTCGCCTCTGCCGTTAAAGACGGGAGAACCTGAATTACCGCCTGTGGTGTCAACACTAGATAAGAAGTTAACCGGAACAGAGTTAAAATCATTTTTAGTCTCAACACACGACACTAGCTTACACATCCAAGAGCGCGGATCGTTATACACTGACTGAATAGTATGCTTACCGTAATCATTGGTTGCGATAGCGGCTAACAATTTAGCTGGCGCATTATAAGGCTCTTCACCTGTATGTTTTGCCGCTATGCCTTCAAGACGGGTAAAAGGCTGTTTGTATAACGCATCTTTAGATTGGTAACCATCCACCATGCCGTAAGTAATACGTAATGTACGGTTTGCATCAGGATATACTGGCCAGTTGTTTGCTTTGTAATAAGCAATCACGGCTTCCATATACTTTGGACGCGCTTTGGATAGCTTACCATCTAATAGCTTACTGGCTTTTTCAAGGTCCATGTTAGTTGCATGAACATCAACCGCTAAACGAATAAACGGATCGCTACTGGTTTCAAACGCTTCAACAGACTTATCCATCCAAGCCAAACGCGTTGCCTGATCAGTGAGTTCTGTTAATGCATACATGCCATCAACTTTAGCAATAAACTCTTTATGGTTGTTGGCATGTTCTAACGCATTATCAAACACTTTTACTTTTAATGGCTGACCAATATAAGCATTTAAGTCCTGTAACCATAAGGTTTTATCTACTTCAACAGCAAAGCTAGAGTCGATACGTTCGAGTTCTGCGCGGAACATCTTCATGTCACGCTCTTGGTAGCCAGACTCACGTTCGGCATCCGGTTTTTGCTTTTCTTGTGCTAAACGATAAAGCTTTTTAGCGGTAGATAGAAGGGTGCTTGATTGCGCGTTTTCAAAGTAGTAATTGGTTTGAGTTTGCTTTTGTTGCTCAGCCAATAAGGTTTCAAGCTCAGCAATTAACTTTGGGTTAGCCGCTTTATCTTGTTTCAGCCAAGCAAGAAAGTCATCTTCGCGGCTTTGCTTAATCCCAACAATATCGGTAGCTTTAAAACCGTCTAATAGGCCGTTGAGCTTTTTCATACGATTTGACATTGAAGCGATAGTGCCTGCGTACTTAATGGCAATATCTCTATCTGTTTCGCCCATTTGGGTAATGGTGTCAATTTGTAATTGATAGCGAGCGGCATACGTTGGGTACAACCATTCACTGGCAAACTTTAGTTCACTGGTTAAGTTATAACGACTTGTTGAACCTGGGTAACCTGCGGCAAATACGCCATCACCTGCTTTAACGCCATCAGCATTGATTTTTAAATAACTTTTTGGGGTAAAAGGCACATTATCTTCAGAATACACTGCAGGCTTACCATCTTTACCTACATATGCGCGTAAAAAGGTAAAGTCACCTGAATGACGCGGATACTCATAGTTATCAATATCACCACCATAGCCACCGACACTTTCAGGTGGTGCATATACCAAGCGCACATCACGAATGATCAGCTGCTTAATTAGATAATACTCTAAGCCATTGTGGTAACTGTTTACCGAGCATCGGTAGTTATCGTCCGCTTCACACTCTTTAATTAACGCTTTGCTGTTGGTTTGGATCTGTTCATAACGGGTCAGCGGCTCATCACTTAAATTAGCAGTAACCTGTTCAGTGACATTTTTGACATTTTCAGTGATGTATAAACGTTCGTTTGGACCCGCTGACGGTTCATCGGCCATTTTTTTGGCAAGAAAACCATCGGCCAGGTAATTATGTTCTTTTTTGCTGTTATATTGAATGCCACGATAGGCGCAATGATGATTTGTGACAACTAGACCTTGGGGAGATACGAAACTGGCGGTACAATAGCCCAGACTAACCACGGCATTCATGGGGTATTGGCCTAAATCTGCTAGTTGTTTAGCGGGAATTTCAATACCGCGCTCAGTCAGTTTATCGGCAATCGAAGGCATCTGATAGGGTTGCCACTGGCCTTCATCGGCGTAAGCAAAACCCGATGACAACACTAGGGCTGCTATCAATGTAATACGCATGTTTTATCCTTATGTATTTTATTTTTTCCGTATTTTTAGCATCGCCGCTAGGGTAATATTACCTTAGCTAAATTCGACCACGGTGTTATACCATATTTTTTAAAGTCGTTGGAAACTTGGAGTGTCAATGTCGCAACAATCAACCGTATTTAAGGCTAGAAATAGGCAGAAAGATGCCGAAGTCAATGCATTAAAGTTACCCCCTCATTCGATAGAGGCTGAACAGTCTGTATTGGGGGGGCTTATGCTCGATGCGGAAGCCTGGGATCGCGTTGCTGAAGCGGTTGTCGCAGAAGACTTTTATTCACGTTCTCATCGTATGATTTTTCAGGCTATGCAACGCTTAATGGAGCGTGGCCAGCCTATTGATTTAATTACGGTATCTGAACAGTTAGAAATTGAAGATCAACTTGATGATGCAGGTGGTTTTTCTTATCTCGGTGAAATTGCTAAAAATACTCCCAGTGCCGGTAACATTCTGTCGTACGCTCAAATTGTGCGTGAACGCGCCGTTGTAAGAGACATGATTGGTGTTGCCCACGAAATTGCTGATGCAGGTTATAACCCAGAAGGGCGAGACTCTAGCCAACTGCTAGATCTAGCTGAAAGCAAAGTATTTAAAATTGCTGAATCACGAGCCAATTCAAGTGAAGGTCCTGAAGGGATTAAATCGATTCTTGAAAAAACTGTTGATAGAATTGAGCAGCTATACAATAACCCACATAATGGGGTGACAGGGGTTTCCAGTGGTTTTGCTGATCTTGATAAAATGACCTCTGGATTTCAATCCGGAGATTTAGTGATTGTTGCTGCGCGTCCGTCTATGGGTAAAACTACCTTTGCGATGAACCTGTGTGAACAAGCGGCAATGAATGAAGATAAGCCAGTATTAATCTTCAGTTTAGAGATGCCGTCTGAACAAATTATGATGCGTATGCTGGCCTCGTTAGGCCGGGTTGATCAAACCAAAATTCGTACCGGGCAATTGGATGATGAAGATTGGGCCCGTGTGTCTTCAACCATGGGGATTATGCTTGAACAAGGCAAAATGTACATCGATGATAGCTCTGGTTTGACGCCTACAGAAGTGCGCAGCCGAGCCAGACGTATTGCGCGTGAATACGGCGGTTTATCCATGATCATGATCGATTACTTGCAGCTAATGCAGGTGCCAGCGTTAAAAGACAATCGTACCTTAGAAATTTCAGAAATTTCTCGTTCATTAAAAGCCTTAGCCAAAGAGTTGGAAATCCCCGTTGTGGCATTATCTCAGCTTAACCGTTCTTTGGAGCAACGAGCAGATAAGCGTCCAATTAACTCAGACTTACGTGAGTCGGGCGCGATTGAGCAGGATGCTGACCTCATCATGTTTATTTATCGTGATGAGGTTTATCATGATGATTCTGAAGACAAAGGTACGGCTGAGATCATTATTGGTAAACAGCGTAACGGTCCCATCGGACGAGTTAAATTGGCGTTCCAGGGGCACTTCTCGCGATTTGATAACTATGCTGGGCCGCAATTCGAAGAAGATTAACCCAGTAGTATTGAATTGATAACACAAACAGAATTAACAATGGCTTAGCTTTGCGGCCATTCTTTGCTTTTATAAGGCTATATTTTTGAAACCTTTTCCTCGCGCAGAAATCAGTCGTCATGCCTTACAGCACAATCTTGCCAGATTGCGTGAAATCGCACCTCATAGTCAAATTATGGCGGTAGTCAAAGCTAACGGCTATGGCCATGGTCTATTGAATGTTGCCCAATGTGTTGGCAATTATTCTGGCGGGGCTGATGGTTTTGGGTTAGCACGTTTTGAAGAAGCATTAGAACTGCGAGATGGTGGCGTGAAAGGCCGTTTATTATTGCTTGAAGGTTTTTTCCGCGCCTCTGATTTACCGCTTATTGTGGCGCACGATATTGAAACGGTCGTGCATCACGAATCACAAATTGAAATGTTAGAAAAGTCCAGCTTATCAAAGCCTGTGAAAGTTTGGCTTAAAGTGGATTCAGGCATGCACCGTTTAGGGTTCAGTTTGACACAGTTTGCGGATGTTTATCAGCGACTAATGTCTTGCCCATCTGTGGCTAAACCCATTAATTTAATGACCCATTTTGCCTGTGCTGATGAACCGCAAAATCCATTAACTCAAAAGCAAATACAAGCATTCGAAGATCTTATTAAAGGATTAGATGGCGAACGCACCCTAGCCAATTCAGCCGCAACCTTGTTCTGGCCCCATAGCCAAGCCGACTGGATACGACCAGGCATTGCACTTTATGGCGTATCTCCCGTTGTAGGCGATAAAGGGGTCAATCACCAACTTATTCCAGCAATGGAACTGGTATCTAATCTTATTGCAGTTCGCGAGCATAAAGCAGGAGGCACCGTGGGTTATGGTGCTTACTGGCAAGCCAAAGAAGATACCTTACTTGGCGTTGTTGCCATAGGGTATGGCGATGGTTATCCGCGTAATGCTCCTGAAGGCACACCAGTATTAATCAACGGGCGAAGAGTGCCAATCGTTGGGCGTGTTTCTATGGACATGTTGACTGTGGATTTAGGCAAAGATGCGACCGATAACGTCGGTGACAGTGTTCAACTTTGGGGGAAAGATCTGGCTGTAGAAGAAGTTGCTGAACATATTGGCACTATAGCTTATGAGTTAGTGACCAAGTTAACTCCAAGAGTTGTGGTTGAACTTTTATCGTAAAGTTTGCGGAGATGAGATAATGAAACACTGCTTGTATAGTGTCGCGCTATTTTGTTTAGTGGTTGTTGATGCCAATGCTAATTCTGTTGTTGAACCGCTAATTGCTTCACAAGCGCAAAGTACTCAGCACACAGATGCCCTAAGCAAAAATAAAGATCCTGACGCCGAATTTATTGCGCTACCGTTTATTTTCTCTACCGAAACCTTAAGCACTGCAATGGGCGGCGCGGCAGTTATAAAGCATGCTGGCCAGCCTCAAGCCGCAGCGCTTGGGATAGGTTTATACAGTAGTAATGACAGTTGGATAGGTTTTTTAGGGCTATATAATTATCAAATTCCCACCATTGAGCAGTGGCTTTTTTCATTTGAAAGCTATCAAGGCCATTACGAACAGGGCATTTATTTCTTAGATGCTAATGAAACCTCTAATAATCAAACGGAGAAAATCATTTCTGAAGGGGATGAAGGATTTAGCCGTTTACACTTTAAATATATTTTGCCTATTGCAACGGGGGCAAATGGGGCAAAACAGTCTCTGTTAGATCGTCGCGATGATATTAGCTGGAATCCGTTAGCATCCGGTGTCAGTAGCATTAAAATCACGCCTTACACCCAACACCGAAAGTTAGCAGTCAATGATCAGCTTGCTGATAAGGCTCGAGGGGTTGAACTGAAGTTTGAGTGGGATAATCGTGATGCGCAAAATGATAGTAAAGATGGTGGAAAAACCAGCGTTAAAATAAAGCATGGTTTAGCCATCGATGACGACCCTCACTGGACATTGTGGGAGTTTGAGCAAAGTCTTTTTTATGATATTGGCGGCAATGGTTGGTTTGATGAACAAGTGCTTGCTGCAAATGTGTTTGTTGCTGACACTCCCACCTGGAACGACTATGAAAATTCTACCCAAGATTACCGTCGTCCTCCCAGTTTTGCAGGAGTGTATTTAGGTGGATATGACCGTTCAAGAGGTTATTCGTCTAAATCATTTACAGGTAGAAGCGCTGTAAACTATGCGCTTGAATACCGCATAAAACCCCAATGGCAACCACTACAAAATTGGCCAATTTTTAATTTGTACCATATTCCTTGGTGGCAGTGGGTCATGTTTGCCGAGGTCGGTAAGGTGGCGAATGAATTTGACGCCCAGGCATTACATACAGATATGCATCATACCTTTGGTGTGGGTGTGCGATTTGAGGTTGAAAACATTGTAGTAAGAACAGAGTTAGCTTTTGGCTCAGAAGACAGTGAGTTTTGGGTGATGGTGAATCAGCCATTTTAACCATGGCTGATCCACGTCAATGAACGTCAAATGTCTTCAAAACAGATTTCGATAAAAGCCATCCCATGTTCGTGGCTAAAGGGCATTAGAATTTTTTTCCCTTTGGATTTGTGCGAAATCGTATGGTTTTTACCTGACACGACAACGGGTGTAGCCATATCAAAATCGTAGCCTTTATCACTGAGCAGATTTTTTGCACCACCCGTCACCATATTAGTAATCTCACCAACCAAATCGGTAATTTCTTCATTAATGCTGCTAGGTTTTTCACCCAGCATTTTATGCATAATTTCTAAAATGAGAGGTGCTTCAAAGGTAATTGATAATGAGCCTTTGGTTTTTGGACCGACCATACCAATTAAACCTGACACATCACCCTTTGCTATATCGTGATTTTTTAGCTGCGGCTTACCCGGTTTTAAATCCATCGTGGCCATGGTTGATATTACGTTAACTAAAGAAACAAGAAAGGGGTTAATAAATTCAACGTTCATAAAAAACTACTTCCTTATGGGAAAATGCAATGGTGCAATAAAGAGGCATAAGAATAATCACTGTATCACTAAGTTATAGTCTAGAACACCCTAAGGGATTTGGGTATCTGAACCCAAGACTTACATGATATAATTTGGGCCAAGCATCAAAAGATTTTTTACATGTGTCATTTTTAATGGCGATTGAGTTATATCATTCGTGGTTAAATCGGATTTTCGCTTCAGCAATAATGTTTGGTTTTTATGACTTCTACTGCAAAACTTGATCGCACTTTTTCCGTAGCACCTATGCTTGATAGGTAAGATTTTATTTTAAGTATATGATTTGTAATTGCAAATTAAATTAGCGGATTCCTATTGGGTACCTGATTCCTATTCATTCTCTTTTGGATACCTCAATTTTTTAGATTGAATGTGTCTAAAGACAATGCATTTCCTGTATTGTTTTTAGGCTTTTTCTTGCCTGTAAATGATATATAGATGATAATTTCGAGAGTTTACTCGCAAATCAATTCTTTCTATTTTTTAAATATTTTTAGGGACGACTCTTTGGCTATATTAGCATCAAAAGCGCAGGGGCTTTTTGACTCAATTACAGACAAGATTCTTTCTGGCTCAAAGTTTAGTGAGTTTGAGTTTGCTCGACTGTGTGCCGAAGCCAAGAAGTTAGATTCCTATGCCAAAAAGCATGAAGTCCTTGGGTGGGGGCATTCTATCCAAGGAAATAGTGAGCAAGCATTAAAGTGCTATCAAAAAGCACTAAAAAGTAGTCATGCAGATTTTTATACTAAAGCTAATTTTTATAGTTTGTTGAAGCACGAATGTTGCTATCTAAAAGCAATAGAAGTTGGTAATGAACTCATTTTGCAATCTAATCTTCCATCTTTTTTGAATGACGTTTTTCTTGAGCAAATAATTCATTTGAATTTTGACTCAGCTAAAGAAATCTATAATAGGCTAGAAAAAATGAATGCCTTTGATGAGAGTGACGTTGCCAAAGACGCAAAGGCTGAAATGGATTTAGTTCATTCAATGATTGAAGCTAACTTGGCAATAGATAAAGAGAGTTTGAAGCTAGTTGGAAAAATTGCTTTAGAAGTTGCAAGTGAATTGAATTGCCGTGTAGTGGGCAATAGAATTTCTCAATTAAAAGAGTTAGAGCATTTGTCGGTTCAGTATGCGATAAGCGAAAAGCTCTACAGTTCTGAGTTTGTCTATGATTTAAATATCAGATTTATAGAGCGTCTAGTTGAGGATGGTCTCGATGATCTTTCCTTAGTTGTTCAATTTATAAGGGTTTATTCAGAAAGAGATATTTGCATCAATCGATTAAGGACTAACTGATATGGCTATAGCTGGAGAGGACTTTCTTGAATCTGCTAATCGTTCCTTGGATGAGGGTGATGAAGTAGGGTTTAGAAATGCTATAAGTCGATCATACTATGCTATGTATCATAAAGTACTGAGCATTATAACTTCTGATATCCCTAGATACTCAGGTGGTGGAGTGCATTCGAGTTTACTGAGCTACCTGGAACATTCGGCTATAGGTGAACCCTATGACTCAAGAGAAATGAAAAAGTTTTCATATATGCTTAAAGCCTCAAGAGACTTGCGTTGCTTGGCTGATTATGAGATAGGAAGGGATGATATTTCTCGTGTTATGGCGGAAGATGCCTTATTAAGAGCAAAAAAGTTAATTGAACGATGTACAGAGTTAAAAGACGCTGCGTAATATCTAGTTCTATCTGAGCCATTAATTACCTACACTTAGAACTATTCATTTATTGTCCTATTACCATGGTTCCCTGCGTGCTTTTTGCTAGCTAATTTAGGTTCTCCATTAATGCTTGCCTGGTATTATATTTAAGAAATTATTGTAAAATTGAAATATTATATTTTCTTATTATATCAATCATGTAATAGTCTCTACGTCGGTTTTAGCTTAGAAATTAATTGAGTAAAGTATGGGAAGTTTAGTTTGTTTGCTATTTACGTGTGTAGTTTTTCTTATGCTTGGTTTCTCAATAGATGCCGCAGCGATTGCAAGTGTTGGTACTAGTGACTTAAAAAATAGTTCCCCAATCTTTAACGTGTGGCCATTGTTTTTAACTGTTGCGATAGCAGGGTCTTTCGGCGGATTTGTACATGCACTTGAAAGTGATAAAACTCATGTAATAAAAGTTCCTTTTCACGGTGATATTGCTGACTCAGGGATTTGGGGACATATTTTTATTGGTATTTGTGGTGCATTTGTTGCCATAGCTGTAGTTCTTGCTATTTTTGGTTTGGATGTAGAACCTCTTGTTGATAAAACGAAATTTGGTGTGCTTTCGATAAAATTAATGTTCTATATAGCAGGAATTAGTATTGTCGGCGGGTATTCTGGGCTTCCAATAATATCTCTGATCAGTAGTGCTGCATTGAAAAAAGTTCAGAAGCAAGTGGAAGCCCTTGAGAACTCCGATATTGAAAAAAGTATAGAATTAAAAAAGTTCTCTACTGATTTTGCTGCAATACAAGCAGAGTTAGATGCAAAAGTAATTGAGTTGAAAGAAGTAACTGCTAAAAGTGTACTTCTAACAGCAGAAAGCCATGCAAAAAATGGTTTTTTTCTCGAAGCCATTGAAATTATTATAAATGAATATTTACCTGAGCATTCTAATGATCCTAAGGCTTATCATTGGTTAGCATTATGTGAAAAAAGACGAGGAAACTTAAAGGAAGCTCTAAGTTATGTGAGTAAATCTATTGAATTAAAGAAGTCAAGATTAGCTTACTTTAACTTCGCTTGTTACAAAAATTTACTGGACTTCCCTAAAGTCCAAGTTTATGATGCACTTCGTTCAGCTTGGAAGTATGCAGATACTGAAATGGATAGAAACAGATTTTTATCTGGCTTGAAAGAAGACGAAGATTTAGCTAGTCTTAGAGAGAGCGAACAGTTCAAAGCTCTAATCGCTGAATGCGAAGCAAGCTGAAGCAAGCTGAAGCAAGCTAAAGTATAGCTTAATCATTTAAAGTTCGAACAATAGATTTTGGAGATATTATTATGAATAATTTTACAGTAGTTAATACAGTTTTTTCTGACGACTGGCCAAATGTGTAACTTTTTTTGTTTAAGATAAGGCACTTTATAGTGCCTTTTTTGTTTTTAAAGACACTTAATTTTAATATTTAAAACCTTCTTCACTATCTTTCTATTGATTTCATAAACGGTTCCATAAACTGACTTCAATACTGGGTGTAGTCTACACCATTGTCTTAATACTACTTTTATAGTTAAGCACATGGTTTTGAAGCCTTGGCTTTACTAAGCCTACCTATAGTTGTGATGACACGCTATTGCCAGCAAATGTGACTTGTTTTTTCTTTAGATAATTTAGATAAGTTGGATAATGAGGTATTCTATGGATGGAAAATCAGTTTTAATTATGCTGTTATTGGTTTCTTTTGCATCTACTGCAGAGGTTTATAAATGTGCTGATGGCAAATATCAGGCTGAACCTTGTGATAGTGAAAGTATACCTCTAGATCTTAGTAATGTTGGTAGCGTTATTGCTTCACCAACCACGTCAAGTCATGCCCTTTCTTCCAGTTCTCCCATTTCGGATAAAAAATCAGAAGTCAGTTCTTATATTCGCAAGCAACAAATTAAACGTGAAATTTCTACTCTTGAGCAAGAAAGAAGACAAGTGTTTAAAGAACGTGATGCAAAAATTAAGGAGCTTCGTGAACGTGGCCGTTATGCAAATAATAATTTAGCAGGTGCAACCTGGCAGCAAAGCTTGGCCCAAGAAATGACTGCGGTGATGCAACAAGCTGACACTGTAGTGGGCACACTTGACCGCCAAATTAGTTTGCTACGTTCTGAGTTGACTCTGTAATGGTTTTTCGTCCTGTGAGGGTAACCGTTGGAGTAATAGTATTGTTTTCTCTAGTTGCTGTTCTTAACATTTTTGTTTTAGAACCAGCGATTATCTGTGAATATGATTTGACGGACCTTGATTTTGAACAGTTCGCTGTAGGCGCCACTGAGCCTGTCAATATTGATACTTGGTTCGATAAAGAAAAAAACCAGTGGTGTATGTACGAGTAAAATATAGATGAAATTAATTTTGCAGATTGCTGCCGGTGTTTTATTGGCGTTGGGTGTTTTAGTTTTAGGTGCTGCAATTATTGAGCAATATGAAGTTTATAAACTTGAACAGAAGCTAGTAGCGATTAAAGAAGAGCAATTGGCTAAAGAAGCGTTAAGAAAGCGTCAAGCTGAATTGGCTCTTCAACAAAAAATTGAAGCGCGTAAAGTCAAAATTTTAGCCGCTGAAGAAAAGCGTAAAAAAATAGCTATTCAAAATGAACGAAATAAAGCTAAGCATGACGCTTGGATAAAGTTTTTTGAACCGCGTGAAGATTGCCATCAATATCAAAATGATGAACACATGGTTGATTGTGTTGAATATCGTAATAAAAAAAAGAGCGAGTTTGAAAGTCAATACCGCGCAGGTTTATAAAAGTTTTCACTGAAAACAAAATTCAACACCTATTTAGGGTGTTTTTTGTGCATTTAAATATTTTTTCAATCTTTTTTAATTTTTATTAAAAAAATATTAAATGTACAACTTCAACAATAAAGTCTTTCCATTTTTCCAGCTCAACAATAAAACCACTTGACTGTGTAAGTATTACATTTAACGTCAAAAATTACGTAAATATTCCTTTCGTTGTCACAACTCAACTTTAAATTCTTCATAAATTGATTTCAGTGTCATGCTGCAACAATAAGCTATGTTCATTGTCATAACTATACTTTTAATGTACATGATAAGTAATTTTTTACTAATTACATCAAATGCTTGCGTTTGACTTGTTCTGGGTTTTCATTTAGATTTTAAATCAATTCGAATAGAGTAACATTTCATTTTTAGTGTGGGTTTTAGTGCGGTTTGCTATTAGCAAGTATTGGATTGCGAGGAAAATATTTGGATGTATTCTATAAAGATTAGCCCCAAGTGTTCGAGCACGAGGGGCTATGAAAAATCACCACTTTTTGGACATAGGGAAATTCTTCATGAATAGTGTAGAACAATTTATTAGTGATGAGCAACTAGCACAGCTGTTGCCATTTATTCAGTTTAATGATGATAGTGTGAGTTATTGGTGTGTGCCTGATGCTGATTGTTATGAATCGGCCATTGTTCAAGGTTTTTTGATGGGACAGAAGTACTGCAGCTTGCGACAACAACATAAGCGGTTGTCAGTGTCTACTGTCGATATTGTTGAACAAATGACTGAACATGCTCATAAATTTGGGTTTATGTATGCAATAGATTTGTTTTTGTCTAAAAATGATAAAGACATTTAAATATATTTCACCACGCCAGCTACTGCTGGCTTGTTTGATAGTGACTTTTCATTATAGATAGCGCGATTTTATATGGACGCGATTCGCGGTTTTCTTCTATGTCGTAATGACTGAGGGCGGTGTTTGCCGCCTTTTGCTTCATTGTTCTAGCCGCTTTTGATGTTGCCTGTTTACGTGTGCGTGACAGACCTTTTTGTGATAAATATTTTTTTACCTGATATTGGCTTAAACCGAGTTTTGCAGCAACCTGATCACCACTCATGTGTTCATTTATGTAGTAGTGTTCTATTAGGTCGCTGAGTATTAATGCCATAGCTGCACTCATTACTTGCCTTCCTTAGTTAGATTTTCAGCTAGCGTTTTCATGAACTGTTGGCATGAACCGGCCTGATCACGAGGAAGGGCGTACCATTGTTTTAATGCTTCTTTGATAACGTCTGACTTTTTCATGCTGCTTGCCCCTGTATGCGTAGTTTTGAATCGGCGGTGCTGGCAAATAGCTCGGCATCGGCTTGGCTGAAGTTATTAACCTCGATGGCGTTAAAGGTTTTACACATTCCCCAGCCGTTGTAGTTGTTAGGCTTGTAGGTCACTTCAATCTGTTGATGGTCATGCATAAGCGTAAAGAACGGCTCTGATATAGTGACAACACCTTGCCTGGTGCTGAATGTGTTGGTTATTTTGCTCATGCTGCACCGCCCGATAACACTGCTAAGTCCATCTTTGGGTTACCGTTAATTTGATAGCCCGTGATAGGGTGACCAGGTAATCTCACTTGATGGTACTTGTAAGAATGAATAATCGTTCTGCCAATCCCTTTAGCTAGGTTAGTTAATCCATTCCCAAGTGCTTGCCAATAAAGGCAGTCCAGCGCACCGAGTTTTATGGCGATTCCAATTTTGTCACCACTATGCATTTTTATTGGCAATCCCACTTTTTGGGCGCGGTAGTGGCCTAAAATATGGTTAAACGCTGCTTTAGATTTCATTTATGCCACCTTATCCATATGTAGCTTTTGCCAATCCAGTTCTTTGATTTGCTCAACGGTGTTGGCCACTTCTTCTATTCGTTTCATGGCGCGAGATAGGTTTGATTTTTTAACCTCGTTACGAATGGCGGCAACGTTATCTTGATGGCCAGTAACAAAGTGATCATGCAATGCAGCTTTGATGTTGTCTGAGTCAATATTGGTGAGTTGTAACAGCAGCTGCAGGCGTTCGGCGCTTTCACCACCTTGGATAAGGTATTTCATGTTAAGTCCTCTCAACTTATGTAAGTTGTCCATTCCAAAACTTCTTTCTTGGTTTTTGGATTAATGACACCTGTTGGTTTTCGGTATCTAATTTCAATGTCGCGGCACTGTTCTTGTGCTTTGGTTAACTCTGCATATTGCTTAGCTAAACTAGGGGTAGATAAGCCGTGACTCAGTTTTTGAGCTTTCATTTTGGCAAACAGTTCGTCACGGGTTTTAGCTAGTTTTTGCTGGTATTCATCAAGAGTTAGCTCTCGTCTGTTTGGATAAGCACCTGTGAACTTGCTGCATTTTTTGTCTGCTGCCTTCTTAACTAATGTTTCACTCACTCCAAATACAAAGAACATAGAAACCCCCAAAACATTTAAATATGGTTAAGCCGCTTTTGGGCTGTGGATATGGTCTTTTTTGGCTTGGTCGCGTAACTGGTCGAGGTATTCTGCTAAGTCGGTTACGTTGACCATCCAAGTTGATTTATTGCTTTTACCTGCACGAAAAGCGGGTATGGGCAATTTGCCTGCGGCGGCGTAGTTCTTGGCGGTTGCCTCTGAAAGCCCAAAATATTCATCACAAATATCCTTGATTGGGATGACCGCTTTGTTGAACTGGGCCATGAGTAAAAATGCTGTGTTCATTGGCTTACCTTTACATCTTCATCTATGCGGTTTTGTACACTCTGCTTAGTGCGTTGCCAGCCTTTAATTAAGCGCTTCAGGCATGGTGCTTCGTGGGGCCAAGTGCGGATCATGTCTTTGCACTTGGCTATTTCACGGTCGCAATATTCGATTGCGGCGCTCATACACTTGCCCTTAACTGAAATACCGTGCCTGTTTGGTGTAGTGGGGTATTGCGCCAGATGGTGATGCGGCCAGTGTGGTGGTTGTAACGCATGGCGAGGTTGTCACCGAGTTCACCGGCTTGGTTTTCAAACTGGCTGCTGAACAGTTGGCTTGGGTTGCTGTGCATTAATTGGCGTTCAAGTTTTGCTACACGCAATGCAACACGTTCACAGTCCATTGGGTCTTGTTTGGTGGCGAGCAGGCAGGCAAAACGGATACTGACCAGATGGAAGTGTTCCGCACGTTGCTTGTCTGTTGTAGGGGTGTTTGTCAGTATCATTTTGCCGTCCTCAGTTAATTGGGTACGGCCTAAATATAACTTTGGTTAATTAACTCGTCAATAACTTTGGTTAACTATTTTTTCTTTAATTGATTTTTTATAACTTGTATTAAGGTTGGTGTTATAAATAAACTATTGAACTAAGGAAGGTTTATGAGTGTGATTGAAACGTTAAGATCTTCAATTAGAACGGGTGAGATAGTGTCTATTGTTTACCACGGTGGCAGTGTAGTGGCGAATAAAAACTGGCCACTACATTAGGCCTACCAAACTCGTTATTGGACAGAAGTCAGTTAGTGCTCAAGCTCTAAAACTTACGATTCACATTATCATTAGTAATGACTATCTTAAAAAAACAGTATTATATTCACTGAGATATGGATCGGAGTTCATCAGTTTAAGCACAAATGTCCTGCAAACTAACTGCAGGCCTAGAGATAAATATTAATACAGCAAAGTAGATAAAGTTACAAAGCCAGCAACTTCACGATGAAAATTATGTCCTTTACTCTCACAAAGTTTAATAAATTCTCTAGAGTCCCCTTCGTTTGTAAAAAGTAAGATGGTTTTACTCAAATTAAGTTTGTATGCATCAGGGACTCGCCACTCTCGCTCATGTGTCCAATCGACAATATTTGAAGTATCATCCAAGTCAAGGTTTACTATTCTCCAATGTTGGTCTTGCTTCAAATACCTCATGGCTTCTGCGGTTTTGTCATAAATTACAGGCCTTCCTCCATGAGAATATACATCTTCTTTATCAACCAGTAAGCCAATTGGTTCATACCTAATTTTGGCATTTATATTTTTTTCTTCTCTGTATTTTTGTTCGTACCAACAGTTTTGGCAGATAGCATCAAGTGGTGCATCTTGAAAACATGCCGCTTTCCTGCTGCCAATTACATACCCTTCGCTATCGCTCCCTTTTATTTCCCCGCTCTCTAATATTTGAAATAAGACTTCCATTTCACTAAACGTACTAGTCGGTTTTGTTAAATGTACCAACCTAGTAGAGAGGTCAGAGCGTTCTGCAAACCTTGTTACCCATGACTCTAAATTGTAGCCCATATAAACATCCTGTTTGATTTCAATTGTTAAGGCTAAATGTTACTCAACCCTGATAAATCAGTAACATAACGAGATTTGGAGACAATATCAACGGTTGAGATAGCAAAGATAGGACAAGCATGACTTATGGACTATGCAAAAAAACTTTCACATTAGTTTTTCTATAGCCAAAGTTTACTTGTGCTATTTACCATTTAGATTTGTAAAAATGATTTTGGGGCAGAAACGTTTTAGGCATGCCCCTCTTTTTGACAAAATAATGTTGGTTTATATTAAAGCAATACCGAATACCAAAACACTTTACCGATGATCTTAATCTGTTTAAGGTCATCGCCTTCGTAGCGTTCATCTGGCCACTCGTCGATGTTAAAGCTGCGAAGGCGCAAACCGCCACCTGGTAACTTGTATAAAGTTTTTACCCGCAACATACCATCGTGATTAATGGCATACATTTTACCGTCGATTACGTCTGTTTGGGATGTATCAACGCCAACGGTTGAACCATTTGGTAATACCGGCTCCATGCTGTTACCGCTAACACGCACACATGCTGCCTTGGTGGAGTCAACACTAGATTTTCGCAATGTAGATTTTGCAAAGCGAAGTTTTGGACCATGATATTCGCTAGTCTCCGTAATGCCGTGTCCTGCGGCTAATTCTACTTCCATATAAAACGGTATCTCTACTTCATCATCATTTAGTGGGGTGTTGCTGTCCCATGTTTCCATTGGGCCTGCCCATTCCGCATTGCTCGATGGTGCAGGGTTCTTCGTTCCATACATTAACTCTTCTGCAGTGCAACCTAATACACCTGCTATAGCAACTAACTTCGAAGATTCTTTTGCTTTACCAGAAATGAGTTTGTGCACCATCACCTGTGAGATGTTGGCGCGTTCTGCTAGTTCCTTTTGGGTTAAACCAGAAGCCTTTAGCTTGTTTTGGATGTTTTGGGCGAGTGTTTTCATAAGTTAATTATATTACTTAGGTTATAACCTTGCACACTAACCAAAGTTAATTTTATTGTTGAGTTTAATTAACTTTGGTTATATTATGATTTTGGTTAATTATTATTTGGAGTTTATATGAAGACAGCTGCCGCAATTTCTCATTTTGGTAGCCAAGGTGCGTTAGCTAAAGCACTGAATGTTTCTCAGCCTGCAATTTCTAAGTGGGGCGAAGAGGTACCTATTCTTCGAGCTTATCAAATAGAGGTTTTAACGCAGGGGAAACTAAAGGTTACGTCACCATTACTTGGATCGTCCATCAGCTCTGCTGCTTAGTTTTACTTTATAGGATTGTGAGGATTTAGCATGAAACAAGTATCACGTTTAGATTTATTGATGAAAGCCATTAATGCCTGGCTTGAGTTACCCAAAGTGAGCCGTTCGGCGTTGGCTACTGCGGTTGTGCAGGCGGTTGATGAACTAAAGCTGGCGACGGTATTGGCAAAAGAGGGGATTACGTTTACCCATTCTGATGATATTTACAATGATGCCCGGGTTAATGCGCAAAAGATTTTCCGTTGGCTTGGGCAGTATGCAGACCAAAATGCAGTGCCAGAGCGGTTATTTTTTGTTGAACAAGCGCTGTTGGCGGCTATGCCGGTTGATTTACGCATTGGCTATTTAAACGATGTTTACAACATGGTGGGCGTAACTGTGGTGGTTGATCACGTTAGTGACGGCTTGGCACTTAGCAGTAACGACATTGCGGCAACGTTAACTAAAGAGAATTGCGAAGCGCAAATAGCGGTGATTCGTTTGGGTGTTGCACCTACTCGACATGAGATTGAGCAAGCTTATCGTGAATTACGTGAGTCGCGCGGCACCACGCAAGCGGCTATGGATGTGTTTGAGCGTAGTTATCCGTATTTGTCGAATACTTCTATTAAGTCGGTTGGTTAGTTATGGCTGATAACGTTGATGATGCTAGCGACATGATTGAACTGCATTTAGCGGCCGAGCTGGCAAAAGCGAAACCCAATTTACCGCCATTAACGGGCAGTTGTTATTACTGTGATGCGTTAACTGATGAACGCTTTTGTGATGCTGATTGCCGCGATGATTACGAGCGCTTACAGCGCAGTGTGCAGATGCGAAAGCGAGGTTGATATGACTCAGTTAAGTGATAACAGTTTGGTTGAAAAGAAAGAGAAGTGGGTTATTGAAAAAACGGGCGAAAAATATCATTTCACCCGATGGTTGGGTGATCAGGTGCACGAGAGCTATGCACCAGTCTCACAAGACGTTGCGGGTATTTATGCGGCGGCTATTGTCCAAGGTTTTCAACCACCACGTTGTTTGAGCTATCTCGATAAACTTGTTGGTTAAATTCTACTTGGAGTAGCGTTGGTGAGCGCTGTTTTAATCGGTTGAAATCGAGCATTGAGAAGTCAAGCTGCATGTTATCTGGATAGTGGCTGAGCATTTCTCTGAACTCGCCAACTGTTATTGATGGTTTGTATCGTTCCATGATTCATCCTTGATGGTGCTGTTATGAATTTAAAAATAAGAAAGCCCGCTGAAGTTTGGCGACTGAGTGCGGGCTTAATACCTACAGAGAGAGTGAGGCAAAGACATGTTACTCAAGCATTTGTGTTTCGTCAATTTAGCGTTTGCTGAGTTGGTTTTGTGGGGATTGCGCCCATGAGTATGGAATTAATGGTTAAGGCCATGAAAGCGAAGGTGGGCAATCCGCTGCGCAAGTTGGTTTTACTTAAACTGGCTGATAATGCGAATGACCAAGGCGAGTGTTGGCCTAGTTATAATTACATTGCTGAGCAGTGCGAAATGAGCCGTCGTAGCGTGATGGACCATGTTAAAAAACTTGAAACGTCAGGTTTTTTACGTCGTGAATATCGCAAGGGTATTAAGGGTAATTCATCTAATGTTTTTCATCTTAATTTTGATGAAAATACAGGTTTAGGTGGTGAATCTGCTGCACTACCTAGTGAATCTGTCGCACTACCCCCTAGTGAATCTGTCGCACTACCCCCTAGTGAATCTCCTGCACTACCTAGTGAATCTGCTGCACTACCCCTAGTGAATCTCCTGCACCCAGAACCAGTCACTTTAGAACCAGTCAATGAATCTTTAAAAGATTTAGTCACCACATCAAAAAATTCAGCTTTGGATTTTTCAAAATGGCCTGCGTTGCCAAGCGAGCAAGTTTTTAAAGACTGGTTAGCCGTTCGTAAGCAGAAAAGGGCCAAGTTAACCCAAACGGCGGTTGATCGCCTGGCACCTGATTTGATTAGCGCGGCTGGTGTGGGCTTAAGCGTTGATGATGTGTTGGGGCTGTGTGTTGAGCGTTGCTGGATTGCGTTTAAGTTTGATTGGCTGGTTAACGCTGGCTTGGTTGCTAAGCAGGCGGTTAGGGCTGATTGGTCTTATGCCGTTTTTGACCCAGAGGACCCGTTGATATGAAGTCGATTCAATCAGTGATTAATTCAACGCAGGTGGGAATACCCAGCGCTGGCCGCGCTAAAAAGCAGCCATCGGCTATGGATATGGCGATTGTTGACAGTGTGTTTGCCAAGTTGCGGGTGTTGTTTCCGGTTGGTGCGCCAAAGGTTGAGGATGAGGCCGCACATAAATCCGAGTGGCTTAAGACTTTGGCATTGCAAGATGTTCGCACCAAAGAACAAGTGCAAATGGGGTTGAACAGGGCAAGGCGTGAGCAGGGTGATAGACAGTTTTGGCCAACGCCACGCCAGTTTGCGTTGTGGTGCCAACCTACGGCTTGTGATTATGGTTTACCTGATTTGCAATCCGCTTACCGTGAGGCCAAGAAGCATTATCACAATCCGATGCATCACAAGTGGAGCCATGATGTTGTTCGTTTGGCTGTGCGTGAGTGTGGCTCGTGGTTGTTTGCGACGGGGTTTGAAAAAGATGTGTTAACCATGTTTACCCGCCAGTATGAGATTTTATGCCGCAAGTTTGCTAAGGGTGAGTTGGTTGATGTTCAGTTGCCAAAAGCGTTGCCGACTCGTGCCACCCGTCGCATAGAACCTGCAGAGGGTAAGGCATTTGTGGCGAAGTTTAGACGTCAACTGGGTTTGAGGAGTGCTAACGATGAATAAGCCTGTTTTGAATAAACCGTTAACTCAAAAAGAGCGTTTGTGTCGTGTGTTGAGTCAAGGCCGTTTTTTAACGCTGTATGAAATTCAGCAGCAATGTTTTGAACGCTTTGGTGTGCATGATAGCGAAACCGCGTTAAGTGCCAGATGGCGTGAGTTGCCAAACTCAGTTAAGCAAAAGCGCCGTCGTGATAAGTGTGCCGCTTGGGAATACAGGATGGTTGCTTGATGTCTTCTGGTGTTGAACTGGGCAAGTTTAGTGATGCTGCTTTGCGACGTTGGTTACGTGGTGGTGTGATGCGTGATTTTCGTGATCCTCAGTTTCCTGAAATTCGTTTACGTGCTGCAGCTGGGCGTGAACGGGCTAGCGTGTTTTTGGTTGTAAATGAAAACGGTAAAACGGTTTGGGAAAAGTTAGGCACTTGGCCAAGCATGTGCATTAAGACTTTGTGTGCTGATTTACCGGTGATGTTGGCTAAACGCAATGTGGGCGGCATGGTGATGGGCCAGTTTGATTCTGTTGGCAGTTTGCTTGAGTGGTACCAGGAACACATTGCCAATAACACGACTTACAGCAAAAGTTGGCGCAGCAATGTTAAGTCGATGATTAAGTGTCATTTGTTGCCTAGATTGGCTGATGTTCGTTTAGCGAATGTGAGTTTTATTTCGATTGACGTGAGTTTGGTTAAGCCGATGTTGGTTGAGGGGTTTTCGCCTAAGTACATTCGTGAGGCGGTGAATAAGCTAAAAGCGGTGTTTGCTGCAGCGTCTAAGCTGCGTTTGATTAATGCTAATCCGTTAGCGGGTTATCGGGTAACGTATTCCATCAAGGTGGGTGATGTGGTTGATACTCGGTTGTTTGAGTCTGATTTAGCGACATTGTTTACTCGTTTAGGCGCCGTGGTGATGCCGGTGCAGATGTTGTTTGTGTTGATGATGATGTTTGGTACTCGCATTAACGAGACTCGATTAGCGCGATGGGAACACTTTGCGGGTGATTATTGGGTGATACCAGCCAGTAATGCCAAGAATAACCAAGAGCATCGAGTGCCTATGACCGAGTCAGCTAAGGCACTTATTGAGCATTATAAACGTTGGCAGCTTAAGCATGTGGGTAAACGGGCGTATTTGTTCCCTGGCAATATTGGCGCTATTTCAATTCGTTCTGCTCATGATTGGCATACTCAGATTAGGTTTAAGCATTTCACTAGCCATGACTTACGCCGTCTATTTAGAACCATCGTTGCTGACCTAGGTGTCGATACCATGATTGGTGAACGATTGCTTAATCATGCCTTGCCTGTGTTGCTGCGTAAGTATGTTAAATCAACCCTAGATAAGGGCATGAGCCAAGCGTTAGACCAATATCATCAATATTTAATTTATCGTGGGTTTTCTTCTGTTGCGCCCGAGATATTGCCTAGATCGTCAGTGGAAGTTGGGAGTGGTCAAACCCTGACTGCCAGTGGGTGGCTGTGATGATCACTGCATCATTATTAGTAGAATATGCAATTAGAGGTTTTTGGGGGCGAAATGGC
>NZ_JAMTCD010000013.1 GCF_025370255.1 Shewanella holmiensis | reverse complement strand
AAAACGGGCAGGAATATTCGCGGGCTAACCCAGACCGAAGTGGCCGAGATTTATGGGGTAAGTGAACGGACTTATCAGCGTTGGGAACGGGGTGATGTGCGAGTGTCGTTTGATGATGTTTCGGCAATATGCGACCAGGTGTTTCGGTTAGGAATTGATGAAATAAGGGCGATGATTGATGGTGAAGAATAATGGCGAAGATTAATGTGCAGCAGCTGCAACACCAACAAGTGACCTTGAACATGAAAGCCTTGCGTCATGGCTTAACCCGCTGGGGTAACTATTGGGCCCATCAAGAACGCGGCCAAGGCTTTGCTAACCGAAGCCAGTGCGACAAGTTAGGCGAGGTGATTGTGTACGGTAGTGCTGCAGTAGTTGAGATAATGCCACCGCGTGATGTCAGACAGTTCGACATGATGATTGAACGCTTAGCACCCCAATGTATACGGGCCATTAGAGCGCACTATGTATGCAAAGGGCAGTGGGCATTGATGGGGTTCGATAGTAAGAAGTCTTATGTGTATTGGTTGAGACGCGCAGAGATAGGGTTAGGGGAGTGGTTATGATTATAAATATTATTGATGTTGATAGTGTGGCTTGTTGTAAGTAATTGATTTTGTTTGGCTTTTATTTTTAATTGTCATTGATTTTTTAATGGGTCCTTCTGGCTCGGTGTACTGCGGGGGAGGACAAGCGCAGTGCTTCACTACATATGAAAAATTTAGGGGGTTACGTTGTTGTTTTATAGGCTTGATCTCTGCTATTCAATTTTACCTAGAAAATAAACCTATTAAGCCAATGAATTAATAGTGTTTTACCCTACATTTGATGATACACAATTCCACTCATCTTTTGATCATCTTAAACCGCAACTTTTGATCGTCTAAATCTTTGTGTCCATAGCTTTAGTTTACTACTAAATATTTTGTGTCAGTCAATTCCCCCCTTTTAGGTGACCTGCACTTTGTTTACTTACAGTTGTAATTGGTTTCGAATGTATGTTAATGGTATGTGAAAAAACAGTCTAAAGGACTATGTTGAGAAAAATAGTGCTGTACTAATATATTAATATTGTTTGCTTTAGTTTTTGCATTTGATGTTAAGACTTTAATGTGCAATTCAAGTTTTTTATTTGAGTTTAAGAGACATTTAATTATTTTAATTCAGAGGTATAGTAGGAAATGTAGGATGTTATTAATCAATAAACTAAATAGTCGTTTTATCCGGCGAGCCGTTCAATAAGTTTTTAAGCTTATTATGTATTTAGTCCGAAATAGTCTAAAAACAAAGGAGAATGAAGATATGAGTAATCATAAATCACTAACGGAATTAGATTTGGCTGCTCACTATTCGAGCTTGCTAGAAGAGAAGCGCACACTATGGGTCTCATTTGAGAATAAAACGCAGCATTGGAGAGTTGGGGTTTGGGTGTATGAGGTTAGGCAGAAATTAAATTTGCCACCTCCAAATGGTTTTAAAGAATGGACCGGTGTGGTAGTTGGAGGCACAGATATCAAATCAGGCCAGAAACGCACTTCATACTTACAGGACAAAGTAAGAGGAGACTTCGGGGACGCAGGACTTATAGATTTAGTAAATGAAAATACAGGTCGTCGTCTCGCTTCATTCAATCTTAGATCTCAAGTGGCACAGCAGGGGAAATACTATCGATATATTCAATGGGCAATAGTGCCAAAAGAAAATCTTGGAGACGAGGCTTTTGGTTGGGAGTTCGAAGGTATATTAGAAGATGGAACTATCGATAAGTTTCAAGGTGTCGTTCTAGAGACTTTGTAATTGCTCTTTTAAATAAGTGGCCTAGCAAGTTACTCTTGCTGACCTGCTGCGCGGAACTAAATGCTGATTCAATTGAGTTTATTAAACTCATTGAATCAGCTAGACTTAAAAGATGTGATGGAACACCACAATGACAAGGGAATTGCAATTGAACACATACAAATCAAGCCTCATAACCAATTCAACATTGCTTCGCAGTTCAGAGCCTGCATCAAAAAAAGCAAATTTCTTTAGCATAAAGCGTACCCATTAACCTGGACTCGGCAGCAGCCAAGTCCTACAAATGGTTTGTGTCATGTAAGCAGGGAAACGCACAAATACTAAAACGTTAGCGCTCTGTATTACCAGCAAAAGGAGATGGACTTGGCTGCATTATATTATCAAGGTTACCAATTTTATTATTACAAGCTTAATTTGGGCTATGGTCTGCGTGATGGTGTTATCCCCGAAAAAACGAATGACCGTGCTAAATATGCATTGCGTAAACTTTTTAATCTAAGTCGGCTTCCGAATGGTTTTGTATTAGATGAAATTGATGAGTGGCAGTATGACTACTGGAAGGAACATGGCGAATTTAAAAAAGAATCATTTGAAGAGAGCATGGAAAGGCTCAATTTTGTAAAAGATAAAGATGGTGAATATGTCCATAAAAGTTTCTTGGATACGTAACGCTCTAACATGGTTTTTAAGTTGGACAAAACAGTCGGCTGTTTTCACTCCGTTCAAGATGTTAGCCAATAATTTTAGTCCGCTTATAGCGGCATTGAACTAAGCCGCTGCTAAGCGCCAAATGCTGGCTCAATCGAGTGTATTAACCTCATTGAATCAGCTAGACTTAAAAAAGATGTGATGGAACACCACAATGACAAGGGAATTGCAATTGAACACATACAAATCAAGCCTCATAATCAATTCAACATTGCTTTGCAGCCTAGAGCTCGCATCAAAAAAGCAAATTTCTTTAGCATAAAGCGTAGCCATTATCCTGGACTCGGCATCGGCCAAGTCCAACAAGCGGTTTGTGCCATGCAAACATCGCAATGCATAAATACTAAAACGTTATTTGTTAAGCAGTCGGTTAACTTTAGTTTGGTTTGTATCAAATAGTTCAGCAATCTTAGCTTCTGTAGTGCCATTGCTCTTCATTTCTCGCATTGTCGCTACGTCACTTGGAGAAAAGCTAGAAGTTGTATTATTTTTGATTTTGTCAGATAGCTTGTCGAGGTTGCCTTGGATGCTTTGTAATTCCATAATTGCGTCTAAAGCATCTTGAGGTGTTGTAAATTGTCCTTTAGACATATCATCTAGCATGGACTTGCGAGTATTTACTAGTTGCTCTTTACTAGTTTCGATGTGAGCTATTGTTGAACGGCTAAATTTAGCTTCCGCTCTAGACTCTACTTGGATAGAAGTTGTTGGTACATCATCATTTAGAATTCCCATAGCTTACCTTATTCATGTTAGTTTCTGTTTAATTAAGAAGGTAAGCCTACAGTGAATAGAAATATTATTCAACAATGAATAGAAATTTTATTCAATAGTGAATTAGTGGTGAAACACATAGTAAGCACTTTAAACGAAACAAAAAAACAGTTAGTTAGGCTCCGCCTCGCTACACATTATAACCAACTATTTTAGTCAGCTAAATGCGGCGTTGGTATCAAAACATAATCAACCCCCTTGGTTACCTACAAACAAAAATGGCTACTTGATGTAGCCATTTTTATGGGCGTTTAGTGGTGTTTTTAGCGTAAGCGGGCTTGTTTCTCTGCCAATCTTGCTAGTGTCGCAATTTGTTGGTTTGCGGCTTCACTGATTTCTAGCAATTGCTCAAGCGATAAAAAGCGGGGTTCGCGCATGTACTGCACTAATTTATCGCGGCTGGTGACAAACTGGTCATCATTTATCGGTTGCGAGCTCACTATTTTGCCGCCTTCCCATGTAAACATCATGCGCTGACGCTCAAACGGGTGTGTCGTGCGGCTAAGTCGCTTTTGGGCTTCGTTAAAGGCATTAATGAAGTTGATCTTAAGTTCGGCAGCTTTGGCACCGGTAAAGCCCATGACTAAAAACATAAAACCGTCTTTGGTCAGGTGGTAACACTTTAAATCACGCTGACTGGTGCCAACCTGTTGATTTTGCACGTTAGCCCAAAAGTGGGCTGACGTAAATTCACTTGGGGCATCTGCAAGTATTTCATCAATCTTACGTAAAACATGACTATGACGTTTGCCGAAATAATCAGCGACAACCAGTGAGTTGGTAATGGTTTGTTGGCCGTTAATAAAGACCAATTGCGCAGGGTAGTTTTTAGATTGTTGTAGGTTCATGGGTGACACTCCTGTGTTCGAGAGTAATCATCACCAAGTAGTCTCAATTAATTGGTGATGAGCTGAATGGGGTTGAGACTACCGTCACAGGAACGGCCAACCCGAAGGTTGCCCCATCCAGCCCACCATAGTAGAGGTGCGCCGAATCTCGCAATAAAAAACCAGCACTAGGCTGGCGACAATTGCGCCTGTGTTATAGCGGGGTCTCAATCCCGGCATTGGATTTTGCCAATGCCTAAACAGTATCGCCCCACTCAGGTGCATTTGTCAATTTGTTATCGCTTAAGGGAGTTATCAGTTAACTGAGTAATCGATAACCCATCAGCCATTTTATAAAGCTAATGTTGTGTCATCGAGTATCTTTGTTCACACGGCTATTTTAGTGTCTTTACTTTAGGTGGTGATGTTAGATGTTATTGCATAACAAATTTTACGTGCAAAAAATACATATATAAACCAACTAATATTGCCTATTGGAATAAACTATTTACTGATACACAATCAACGAAACAAAATGTAATTCGCTAGTTTTAAATGATTTAAATCACATTTGTATGAATCAAGTCATTGCACTTTTAAGAACAAATAGCGTAATCTGTAACAAATAAAAAATAAACGCAGGCCACACTCCTAAATCAATCGGAGAACGCCTTTCAGGGAAGAAGAAGCCAATCATTAGCTTGTAAAATCACAGATCATTTGAACCACACAAGCACAAAGTGAAAAGTTTACTCAGCCCCCGGTAATTAAATAAATGCGCTTTTAATATTAATAAAGACGTTAATAATCAAATTTTTGGAAATCTCATGGACAAAAACACTTCACAGATATTTAGTTTAATTTATGACTCCGAAGATACTAAGGATCATGAAATTGATGCTGCTACTTTGGGGCAAAGTTTGCTAAGCCTTAATGATTCATTGCAAGATGCAGATAAAGTGATCAACGGGGAGGATTCTTCGATAAAAGTCAGTGTAAAAGCTAATAAGCCGGGCTCTTTTGGTGTCGAATTTAGCATACAACAGCTAGCTGCTAATGCTATTGATATTCTACCAATTATTGGCGTTACAGCTGTCTCAGCAACTGCATTTGCTGGTTCCGTCATGGGTGTTATAAATGCAATGAAAAGTAAGAAAGTCAAAGTTGTTATTAGTAATGACGATGGTACTGCTACTATTGAGATGGAAGATGGCGAAAAAATTGTCTGTACACATGCCGTTCAAAAGCTAGTCACTAGCCCAATCTTTCGTAACAAATTTGAAGCACTCTTATTTAATGACGTAACAGAAAAACAGGGTGCTAAAGTTAAGTTTTTAAATAGTAATGAAGAAGTCATTCAAACTATTGAATCAGATGAGCTTATTCACTTCAAAAAACAGACTAAACAAACTGTAATTGAAGAAAATAGTAAAGACAAAGACATTGAAATTAGCTTCACACAAGTCAATTTTGACTCAAAAAGTGGCTGGCGAGTCTTACTTCCAAATGAAGAGTCTGATACAGCTGTAAAAATGAATGATAGCAGCTTTTTGAAAAGAATTAGCTCAAGAGAAGAAAACTTTATTAAAGGCGATTTTTTTAAGGTAAAATTACGCGAAACAACTAAATTTAAAACAGGTGCAAGTCCTTCAACTTCTTTCTCTATAGAGAAAGTTATACGTCACAGAGCTGACAAATCTAGGAAAATCATATAGTCATGAGTCTTTTTGATAGCTCATCTTTATTCATTGTTTCAGGAACCATCGGAGCGATTCTAGCGCTGCCGATGATTTATGATGTTTTCTTTATTTTATCGAAGAAACTAACTGAAAAATTGCTACAGAAGACTGAAGTTGAAGTAACTATCATTAAAGACGGATTACCAAGCCAATATACAATTCATTTGGATAATACCGAGCAGCTAGTAAAAGATCTGTTAGAGATAAAGAGAAATAGATTTGAACAAAAACTCTAATGCTGATTTAACAACTGCAAGTGGAATTAGCCTTGTCATCATTGCAATTGCTGAAAATCTACCTTATTCAGCTGAACTTGCATGGGTAAGACCTATAGCATTAGCTTTTGCGCCCGTATTATCAGGGGTTATAACTTACTTCATCAGTGACTTTGTAAAAAAGCAGAATCACTTAACAGATGTGCAGAAGCAAATGTTGACATCGCTTAATCTACAGAAAAAGCATATAGTTAAGTCGTTGAAAGGTAAGTATTTAAATGAGCAACAAAAAGCAGAGTGGCAAGGAAAGCTGAATGATAATACAAATGCTATTCATGAGGTCTACCAGCTAAGTATTACTCCCAAGTAGTTAATTTATATAAGGAAATATGTGATGTCAGTAAAAGAAATTATCGTTCAAGAGAATCTAGTTATTTTAGACTCAGTTACCTTTGCAGTTGAGTTCAGAGATCCATCCGTAATATCAATTCGCCAGCATCCGACGGGGCCGTGCTTTGTTTGTGGTCCAGCTCGAGCTGTTTTATCTGAAGAGCAAGCACAAGAGCTAATTGCAGCTGGTGTTACGGATCTACGATAGTTTATCAATTTTGCTCTCCTAACACCTCAACGTGCAAATACCCGCTGTTACCTTTTGCGACCCAAAATATGCCAATAACACTTGTACGTTGAGGTAGGTGTTGAGGTTGTATAATTTATCTTCTTTAAGAAAAGCAGCCATTTTTATGGTTTCCAAATGCAAAACCTAATTACTGAAAGCGTTTGGGATTGATTTAAATAACTCGGTTTTTAATCGAATTTGGCTGATAGAGTTATTCTTCAGCCTCGTTAGATGAATTCAAGGATAGGCTAGTGGCATCTGAAATAAAAAAGCTAGAAAGACGATATAAAGCGCGTAAAAAAATTAACGAGTTATCTTCAAAAGAAGAACATGTTCTAGTTATTCACTACTCATGTGAAAGTTTTTATGATCGCCCAGAAGG
This sequence comes from Shewanella holmiensis, assembly GCF_025370255.1. Classification (GTDB taxonomy): domain Bacteria; phylum Pseudomonadota; class Gammaproteobacteria; order Enterobacterales; family Shewanellaceae; genus Shewanella; species Shewanella holmiensis. The sequence goes on along the minus strand of NZ_JAMTCD010000013.1, from coordinate 109,448 downwards.
ACAAACACCAAGAGTGACGTCTATTGCTGTTAGGAATTATGAGAGCGGGCAAACGACATCATTTTCTATACATAAAATTGCTGAGTTAAAGCATGTTGAATTTGCTGAAATTCAGCAGAATTACGATATGCTTGAGAAAGAAATGCTTCAAGAGTTTTATGACTACATGAAGCAGCATTCTTCGCATTACTGGATTCATTGGAATATGCGTGACATTAATTACGGATTTCCGGCTCTTGAACATAGGTTTAAGATTCTCGGTGGTGAACCATATATTTTGGATGATTCAAAAAAAGTTGATCTTTCAAGGGTGCTAGTAGCACTTTATACCAATGGTTATGCGCCCCATCCTCGTATTGTTAAGTTAATGGAGATGAACTTCATAACAGCTAAAGATTTACTTGATGGCGCAGGTGAAGCCACAGCTTTTGAAAATAAAGATTTTGTAAAACTTCATCAATCAACATTACGTAAAGTAGATGTTTTCTGTAACTTTCTAGGGCGTACGCTTGATGGTAGCTTAATAACTAAATCTACTTGGTGGGAGTTAAACGGCGGCTCTTTAAAAGCACTTGGTGAGTTTATTTCCAATAATTGGATATTCACATTAATTGCCGGTGTCGTTGGTATTGCCGCTGGCATTTACACATTCATCTAACAGGTTGCTTAAACGGATAAAACAAAACATTGCCCCACGATTATTGGCTACGAACAAAAAATGGCGACTCAATGTAGCCATTTTTATGGGCGTTTAACTGTGATTTTTTTCGTACATGGATGATCGATTTAAATGTCAAAAATATATAAATACTTTTCAAATGATGTAATCGAACTAGTCTTCCAAAAAGAAGGATTTTGCGGTGTAAAATGCTCTTTACCACAGGATTATAATGATCCTTTTGAGCTTTTCCTTGGTATGGATTTGAACACTCCTGCGGATCTACTTGCTTTTTATAATGATATTATTTCTGATATTCCACAAAGTCCTACCACATGCTTTTCTAAGTCCCCGATTGTTTCCCCTATGTGGGCGCATTATGCAAATAACCATACAGGATTCGTATTAGAATTTGATTTAGAGAGGTTGCAAGAACACTTTAAAGGTAACCCAATTTGGGATGTTACTTACAGGGATGCGCCAAGTGAGCACCTTCAGCCTATCCTCCAAAGAGCCGCTGTTTTAAAAAAACCACGTCACTCTTATGCCTTACAAGAATATATTTTTGTTGAATCATATTTTGCTAAATACGATGACTGGAAATACGAACAAGAATGTCGGTTTGTTGATATAAAAAGAGTAACTGAGAAAGTAGCTGGAAACGATATTTTATACATTCCCTGTGATTTGGTAACGGGCATTATTATTGGTTCAAAATACCCTAAGGAAAATATTGGTTTAGCTCAAGAAATAGCTGAAGAAAATGAATTGACTTGGTATGAGTTAGTCATTGGTAAAAGCCACCCGAAACCATATATGAAAAATGAATCTAAGGATGTTTTCATATTCTCTGATAGCGATATTTTAATTGCACCCAATACTTGCGATAGTTGCTCAGAGCCACTAGTAGCAGAGAGCGATTTATGTCCTTGGTGTAGCATCACCGAAGCCCATGAGGATGACGCTGTCAGAAGCAACCCATTTAGGATGTTAAATTCTATGGGCTTACTGGACAGTTACATGAAATCTATGGGTAAAATAGGAAAATAGTTTTTCTAAACAAAAACTAACAAATTGTTTTAAATGACAAAAAACAGTTGGCTTTTGCTCCTCTGCCGCTAATTTTAGCCAATAATTTTTTGTCAATTAATGCAGGCATTTATCTTATTCACTGTAGTTCGCATAATGTGATTCAGCGTGTTGAAGCCTAGTGGCTAACCTTTTTTGTCCATCAACAAGTTTGCCGATAGCTAGCGCACCATTTCTATTTGCAGCAAATCACTTAACCGATAACTTCTAAACCAAACCTAGAAGTTATCGGTTTTACATATCACACAAATTCAATTCGACCAACGCCATATGTGACGTAAAACACGCCATATATGGCGTATTTTCACCCCTAAAAACCGCTATAGTTTATATAAGCTTGATACCACTGCGTAACTGGCTTTGCTTCCTCTCTAGTTCCTTTTTGCTCCTCTTTGTTCATCTTTGCATACTCTAGTTACATCATCGCCGTTGGGCTTCTGTATTGGAGCCCTTTTTTTTGCTCATATTTACCAGGTGCTGCATGAATATTAAAACTAGGCTTTTGGCGCTGGGGTTATCTGGCGTGTTACTGACTGGCGGTGTGTTAGTTGCTACGGGTGAAGGTGAAGTATTACGCACCTATGTTGACCCTGCCGGCATTGAAACGGCCTGCTTTGGCCAAACTGGCCACAACATTAAACTTGGCATGGTGTTCACTCACCAGCAGTGTCTAGACATGCTGGCAACCAGCCTTAACACCTTTGACCGCGAATTGGTGAAACTCACCCCGCCATTAAGCGAGGGTGAACACATTGCTTACCTGAGTTTTATTTACAACATTGGGGCCGAGGCTTTTGGGGCTTCTACGCTGCGTAAAAAGTTGTGGGCAGGTGATCGCGTTGGCGCATGTAACGAGTTGCTAAGGTGGGTTTACGCCAAAAAGAAAAAGTTACCTGGTTTAGTTAAACGCCGCTCAAATGAGCGGCGTTATTGTTTGAGGGACTTGTAATGTTTAATGATTTTAAAACCACTGTGCTGTTATGCATTGTGCTGATCATGTCGGCTTTGTTGGGCATTACCGCGCTGGGTATTAACTCACTTAACGCCGCTAATAAAACATTAAGCCATGACTTACTGCAATCGCAAGTGAGTGTTGATGCGCTATTAAGCAGTAACGACAACCAAGCCGAACGCATTAACACGCTTGAACGTGATTACCGCGTGATGACCGAACTGAATGCCAGGCATAGAAAACAGGTTGTTGATTTACAAGCCACCCATGAAAGCAAAATAACTAAAGCCAATCTGATTAAGGACTCAACCGATGAACCGACAAAAGATTGGGCTAATGCTTTGTTGCCTGCTGATGCTTTGCAGCTGCTCAAGCCCGCCGATTGTCAAAGTGGTGACTCAAACCAAAACGGTTTATGTGTTACCGCCCCCTGATTGGCTTGAGCTTTGTGATAACCCACGTTTTATTGGGTTCTCAAATCTCGATTTACTGAATCATTCCCTTACTCAAACCAACGCGCTAGCAATGTGTAATGCAAACATGCAGCGCCTACAACAATGGCGGCAGCAATATGAGCATAACGACTGACCTTAGTGCAAAACTCACATCGTTATTGTCTTACCTTGCTTCGTTTTTTACCGCTGCTGGCAGTTATGTGAACGATATGGATATTGGGGTGTTAGTCGGCGTTTTGTGTGCTGTGTTTACCGCGTTTATTAACTGGTTTTATCAGGCCCGTAAGAGACAGGGTGAAAAACACATACAAACGTTGCAAGCACAATTACTCGCCAAACAATTGCAGCATATTGAACAAGAACGATGTAGCCATGTGTTAGACGATATTCACAAGGACTAGCTAATGGCACGTATTCCCACACCTGAAACCGAGCCCGTGCTACTGAATAAAACGGACCTGTGTAAAAGCTTGGGCATTAGTACCCAAGCGTTCGACAAGTGGGATGTGCCAATACACAGCAAAAAAGGCCGCGAGTGTTTGTACACCATGGCTGATGTTGTTGGTAATCGGGTGGCTAATGAGCGTAAAAAGCACATTAGCAGGCCAGTAGAAGATGAAGACGACAAACCCAATATTGAGTTTGAGCGTTACCGCTTAACCAAAGCGCAAGCCGATGGCCAAGAGCTTAAAAACGAAAAAGACCGTAAAGAAGTGGTTGAGGTGGCGTTTTGCTCGTTTGTGCTTAGCCGCATAGCCGCGCAAATATCGCCAGTGCTGGACCAAATACACATTCGGGTAAAACGTAAATTCCCCGACATGCCTGAACGCACAGTTGATGCGATTCGTGCAGAAGTGATTAAAAGCCAAAACACCGCCGCGCAGCTGGCCAACGGCATTGAGGATTTATTAGATGAGTATATCGGCAGCACAGATTAACAATCTGAAAGCTGCTGTGTCTGCTGGGCTTAAATCGTTTTATCGCCCCCCTGTTTTAACCTGTAGTGAATATGCCGACAGTCATTTTTATATGTCGTCTGAATCGTCATACACCGAAGGTAAATGGGAAAGCCTACCGTTTCAAATTGGCATATTGAATGCCATGGGTAACGACCAAATCACCACGCTGAATATTATGAAATCAGCGCGTGTGGGTTACACCAAAATGCTGATGGCCAATGCGGGTTACAAGATAGAACACAAAAAACGTAATGTGTTGATCTACCAGCCCCGTGACGGTGCTGCCAAAACGTTTATGAAAAAGCACGTTGAAACCGCCATACGTGACATGCCGATTTGGAAAGCCCTAGCACCGTGGATTGGCCGCAAGCATAAAGACAGTACCTTAGAAGATAAAATTTTCAGCAACGGTAAAACCTTAATGGTGCGTGGTGGTACCGCGGCTGCTAATTACCGTGAAATATCCACCGATGATGTGATTTACGATGAGTTAGCCGGTTTTGATGAGTCAATCGAACACGAAGGTAACGCCACCTCGTTAGGTGACACCCGTGTTGAGTTGTCGATGTTTCCTAAATCGATACGGGGTTCAACCCCTAAAGTATTAGGCAGTTGCCAAATTGAAAAGGCCTGTAGCGAAAGCCAGTACCAATTTAGATTTAACCTACCATGCCCACATTGTGATGAACTACAGCATTTAAAGTGGGGCGGTAAAACTGAACCCTTTGGTATTAAATGGCAAGGCAACGACCCTAACACTGCGTATTACGTGTGCGAACACTGCGGTTGCTGCATTGAAAACAATCAACTGCACGATATGGAAGAGCACCCCCGCGCGGTATGGATATGCGACAAAACCGGAGTGAGAACAACCGACTTTATTTCATTTTTTGATAAAGACGGCAACGACTTTTTAACCCCTGAAAATATCTCAATTTATATCTGGTCGGCCTATAACACGCTTAACAGCTGGGCCAAATTAGTTACCGAGTTTTACAAAGCCAAAGGCGATAAAGAAAAGCTGCAAACCTTTGTTAATACCAAACTGGGCCAGCCGTGGGACAACGACAACGGCGAACGGATTGAATGGGAAGACTTAGCCCGCAGGCGTGAAATGTACCCCAACGGCAATATGCCCGATTGGGTTGTGTATTTAACCGCTGGGGTAGATACCCAAGACGACCGTTACGAAGGCCGTGTTTGGGGCTGGGGTGCAGGTAAAGAATGTGCCTTAATCGATAGGTTTATTTTATATGGTGACCCAGCAAGCCAAGTGCTGCTGGATAAAGTGGCCCTGCGGTTAAATCAAAGCTACACCCGTAATGACGGTATTGTGTTGAGCATTGGCACCAGCTGTTGGGATTCGGGCGGTCACTACACTGACACGGTTTACTCCATGAGTAAAAAGCTAGGGTTGTTTCGTGTGGTACCGATTAGGGGTGCCAATATGTACGGCAAGCCGATTGCTAATTTCCCCCGAAAACGAAGTAACAAAGGCGTGTACTTAACCGAGGTGGGTACCGACAACGCCAAAGAGTTGATTATGGCCATGATGCGCACTCAACCCAGTGTTGATACACGCACAGCTGGCGCAATTCATTTACCGCTTAACGACAGCATTTGTGATGACACCGAACTGCAACAGTTAACGTCTGAACGCAAAATGCCTACTCGTCGCGACGGTCGCATTGTGTACCGCTGGGAAGCAGGCGGCAGGCGTAACGAAGCGCTCGACTGCTTTGTGTATGCCTTGGCTGCGCTGTATATCGCTATTGATCGCTTTGGCATTAATCTCGACTCGCTCAGTAAAGTGGTAACAAATAAAGATGAAACCCCATCATCAGTTGATGAATCCCCACAACCTAAAAAACCGAAACAAGCCCCAGCTAATAACTGGCTTAATGGCGGCTCGGCTAAATCAGGAGGCTGGCTGTAATGTCAAAGCAACAAGCGACAGAAATGGTCGCGCTGTATATCGAGGCCGAAAAGGAGGTGTTGGCGGGTAAAACCGTTAGCGTTAACGGCAAGCTGATGACCAGCGAAGACCTAGAACAAATTCGCAAAGGTCGCATTGAATGGCAGCGCACCCTAAGCATGTTTACCCGTCCACGGGGTACCACACTCGCCCGATTTAACTAGGAATCAATATGAGCATTATTAACGATGCACTATCGTATTTATCCCCTGGCTGGGCGTTAAAACGACAAGCAGCAGCCATGAGTTATCGCAACCTTAAAGGTTACGAAGCTGCCAGCCCAAGCCGAACCCATAAAGCCAATAAAGAAGGACGCGGCGCCAACCAAGCGGTATTTGCCGCAGGTAAAAGCTTGCGTGAACAAGCGCGTTGGTTAGATGAAAACCACGACCTGAGTATTGGCATTTTAGACCGCATGGAAGAGCGGGTAATTGGTGCCCAAGGCATTGTGGTTGAGCCACAGCCCCGCAGTATCAGCGGTGAAATACTGGATGATTTAGCCAATGAAATACAACGCCGATTTGCTAGCTGGTCATTAAAGCCTGACGTAACAGGGCGCTTTACTCGCCCCGAGCTTGAACGCTTAGTGTTACGTACCGCATTGCGTGATGGTGAGGTGTTTGGCCAGCAAGTGCGCGGTAAAACCGCTAAGTTTGGTCACCCAAACCCACAAGGCACCCAATACAGTATTGAGGCGTTAGAGCCTGATTATATTCCGTTTGAACTTAACGATGTATCAACGCGCGTTCGCCAAGGGTTAGAGGTGAACGGTTGGGGGCAGGTGGTGAAATACCATGTGTTGCTTGATCACCCCGCTGACCAAATCGGTTTTCGCTTTAAAACTAAAGCCGTACCCGCCAGTAATATGCTGCACCTTGGCTTGTTTAAGCGCCTGCACCAGCTGCGCGGTATTAGTATTTTTCATGGCATTTTAACCCGTCTTGGCGACATTAAAGACTATGAAGAATCTGAACGTGTTGCTGCCCGTATTGCTGCAGCGTTAGCGTTTTACATTAAACGCGGTGACGCCACTATGTTTACGCCCTCCCAAGGCGAAAGCCAAAACCGCGAAATTAACATTGCACCAGGTATGACGTTTGACGACCTCGCACCCGGTGAAGATGTGGGCATGATTGAGTCAAACCGCCCCAATGTGCATTTGGTTGATTTTCGTAATGGTCAGTTAAAAGCCTGCGCTGCGGGCACCCGAGGAAGTTACTCGAGCATTGCCCGTGATTATCAAGGCAGTTACTCAAGCCAGCGCCAAGAGCTGGTTGAGCAAGACGAATCAAACCGCATTATGCAGCAATGGTTTTGTGCCGGTTGGGCGCGACCTGCGTTTAGAAACTGGTTGCAAATGGAGTTAATGAACAAGCAAGACCGATTAGTGCTACCGCCAGACTTAGACATGCGCACCTTGTTTGATGCCGTTTATTACGGCCCGACCATGCCATGGATTGACCCCCGTAAAGAGTCCCAAGGTTGGGAAATGATGATAGCCGGTAATGCCGCTACCGAGGCTGACTGGGCAAGGGCCCGTGGCCGTAATCCAAGCGAAGTTAAACGCCAGCGTCAACGTGAGCTGAAGTTTAACCGCGACAACGACATGGTTACGGGTAACGACCCAGTACCACAAAACGGAGATTCCCCAAGTGAAAAAGACCAAGGTTCATCTGGCGCTGGCCGCCGCAATGGTGCTGGCACCACAAGCAAGCCTGACCCTGACACCGACCAATAAGCCTGATAAAAGCTGGTACAGCTTAAAGGCGCAAAACGGTAATGCCGAGCTAATGATTTATGACGAAATTGGCGGCTGGGGCATTAGTGCTCGTCAGTTCGCCAATGACTTACAAGCATTAGGCAAAATCGGCACCTTAACCGCGCGCATTCATTCACCGGGTGGTGATGTGTTTGAAGGCATGGCGATTTACAACATGATTAAAGGCCATCCCGCGCACAAGGTTTGCCATATTGACGGGCTTGCCGCATCAATGGCCAGTGTGATTGCCATGGCCTTTGATGAAGTGATTATGCCCGAAAACGCCATGATGATGGTGCATAAGCCATGGGGCGGCACCTTAGGTGATGCTAATGACATGCGCAAATACGCTGACTTACTCGACAAAGTAGAAGGCAATTTAGTTGGCGCGTATCAACAAAAAACAGGTTTGCCAGAAGATGAGTTACACACGCTTTTGGCGGCTGAAACATGGCTAACTGGCCGCGAAGCGGTTGAAAAAGGTTTCGCCAACACCCTCACTGAACCGCTGCAAATGGCGGCTTCGCTTAACTCAAAAAGACTCAAGGACTTTACTAATATGCCTGAAGCTCTAAAAAACCTGTTTGCACCACAGGGTAATGTACCTGGTGCAACTAATACGCCTGCGCCAGCAGCCACTAACACCCCTGCGCCATCGGCTACCATTCCAGCCGCTTCGGTACCCGCACCCGCGGCACCTTCTGCAGCGGATATTCAAGCGGCGGCTAAGGCAATGAACAAAGCGCGGATTGACGGTATTAACAGTGCCTTTGCGCATTTTCCGCAATTAACCGAGCTTAAAAATAGCTGTATTGCCAATGATGATGTTGACGCAGAAAAAGCCAAAGACATGATTTTGGCTAAGTTGGGTGAAGGTATTACGCCATGCGCTGTGCAGCCTAAAAGTGTGATCATTCATGCTAGCAACGGTAACATTGTGGGTGATTCGATTCGTGCGCAGTTAATGGCGCGTGCAGGCCATGAAGCCGCCCATAAAGATAATGCTTATGGCAGTTACAATTTACGTGAGCTTGCCCGTGCATCATTAGCAGATCGCGGCATTGGTTGTGCGGGTATGAATGTCATGCAAATGGTGGGGTTAGCCTTTACTCATACTTCATCTGATTTTGGCAACATCATGTTAGATGTGGCGAATAAGTCAGTGCTAAAAGGTTGGGCCGAAGCGGCTGAAACCTTTGAACGTATCGCCAAAAAAGGTCAGTTAAGTGACTTTAAAGTGGCGCATCGTATCGGCATGGGTGAGTTTAAAAGCTTGCCAGAAGTCAAAGACGGTGCTGAATACAAGTATGTCACCATTGGTGATCATGCTGAGAAAATTGCCTTGGCAACTTACGGCGGTATTTTCACGTTAACACGCCAAACGGTTATCAATGATGACATGGACATGTTAATGGGTGTACCGATGAAAATGGGTAAAGCAGCCAAGCGCACCATTGGTGATTTGTTCTGGGCCGTGTTAACCAAAAACACCAAAATGAACGATGGCAAAGCCTTGTTCCATGCTGATCATGGCAACCTTGCTTCAGGTGCACCAAGCGTTGAAGCGTTTAGCCTTGCGGCTGAATTAATGGAATCGCAAATGATTGGCGAGTCACCGTTAAATATCATGCCTGCGTTTGCATTAGTACCACCAAACCTTAAGCGTGCGGTGTTGCAAATTATTCAGTCAACATCGGTTAAAGGCACTGATGCCAACTCAGGTATTGCTAACCCCATTCGTGACTTTGTTGAGGTGTTGTCAGAACCCCGCCTTAAAGCAAAAAGCGATAAAGAGTGGTACTTAACCGCTGCGCAGGGGGAAGACACTATTGAAGTGGCTTACCTTGACGGTATCGACACACCATACATTGAGCAGCAACAAGGCTTTACTGTTGATGGTGTGGCAACCAAAGTGCGTATTGATGCGGGTGTATCACCGCTTGATCACCGTGGGTTGGTTAAATCAACGGGTGTGTAAATTCGCTAATCATCAAGTTAATAACATTAGGCCGCTGCCATTTAGGTAACGGCCTTTTTATTTATCTGTGTTAAATCATAGGAATCATTCCATGAAAAATTATGTAGAAGATGGTAATACCATCGACTTTACTGCTACGGCTGATGTTGCCAGTGGTGCGCCTGTGTTATTAGGCAAAGTGGTTGTGGTGTCGCTGGGTGCGGTATTAACTGGCGCAGTGGGTGTTGGCGTTGCAGAAGGCGTGTTTGAACTGCCTAAAGTGACTGCTGATGATATCGGCCAAGGCGCGCAGGTGTATATCAAGTCTGATGGCATGATCACTAGCGTTGCCTCTGGCAATACCTTAGCGGGTAAAGCATGGGCTGCGGCAGGTAACCCAAGTGACACCATTTGGGTAAAAATTAATGCCTAGCATTAACGAACGCATAAGCGCCAAGCTTGCCCGTGCGTTCACTAAACTGGCGCAACCGTGCCAGTTTATCCCTAGCGATGGCGAACCCGCCTTTAGCCGAAGTGTAAACCTGCCGCCAACCGAAAAAGACCGCAGTAACGAATACGTGCTAGAGCCGGTAAGCCTTGCCGAGTTTCTACTCAGTGAGGGCAAGGTGCAATGTGATGATCTGTTTGAGCTGAACGGTAATCAATACCGACTGACGCAGCATTATGGCTCTGATGATATCAGTGTCAGTTTTGTGTATGTGAGTTATTAGGAATAACCGTAATGGCAATAGTAACAACTGGGTTTGATGCTGTAACAGCCGAGTTAAAGCGGATGCGTGCAGCCCAAGCGCCTGCTATTGCTAAAGCGATTGATGATGCTGCCAAGTTTGGTAATGCGTTAGCCACTACTGAAATATTCAACAAATATGGCTTTAAATCTAAGTCGTATGTTGAGCAGCATTTCAGTGTCAGTATTAATCCTAAAACCCTTACAGCCTCTATTAGTGCCAGAATGCGCGCCAGTAGCTTAACCCGCTTTGCTAGTCCTCGTTTTAAGGTGGGGAAGCGTGCTGCAAGGGTAGCCGGTGGATACAGCATTAACGTTATTCGCAATCAACCCGTGTGGTTTAGTGGTGCGTTTACGGTTATTGGCCGCAATGGCAATCAGTTGATGTTTAGCCGTAAAAAGGGGGACAACACCTGGCGTGAACTTAAAGGACAAAAAGCGTTATATGGCCCTTCAGTGGCAAGCAGTTTTGGCTTTATGCGTGACGATTTAGAGCCGCCCATTATCGCCCATCTGCGTAAAAAATACGGCCAATACGCTAAGTAGTTTATTTCTGTTAAGAGGTTCCCATGATCCAAACCATCTTAAACCGCTTACAGCTGGTTGACGGTGCCATTGTGCGTGAAGGTTTTTATGCCCAAGGGGTCGCAAAAGAGCAAACGTTTATCTTTTTGCAGCCTCATATTGATGCTTTTGCCGCTAAAAATGGCATAGATAAATACCGTGATGATCTGACATTGCAAGTGGTTGCGGGGATTAACGTGACCAAAACCACAAGCCCCACCACTGACTTAATTAACCTGGTACGCGATATCCGCAGTGCCTTTTTTGAAGCGGAGCGCAACACCGAAAAACCTGCATGGTTGCCGATGTGTATCAGCTTTAAAGAGGCCGAACCTTGTAAATACATTATGCCCGAAAGCCATGAAAAACATGCGCTAGCGGTCATTACCTTAACCCTAGTTCATACCGTTCAATTTGGAGAAAGATTATGAGCGAAACCGTAACCGAAAGTTACATCGGCTCAGGCATTGTGTATGTCAATGGCCGCGATGTGGGTAACGCCTCGGGCGTTAAAATCGACATCGAGCAAGAAAGTAAAACCCAGCCAAACTATCGTGGCGGTGGTGGTAATGCTGCTGAAATTACTAAAGTGAAATCAGTTAAGTTATCGATGACTTTAAACGACTTTAGCAATGCCAACTTAGCGTTAGCGCTGCGCGGTAAAATCGATGTGTTAACCGCTGGTGCCGTTACTAATGAAGCTATTGTTGCTGTGTTAGATGGCCTAGCAGACACCGCAAAAATGATTGATACCACTGTTGCCCCAGTGGTTACCCATGACTCAGGTACGCCAACCTATGATGTTGATATTGACTATGTGGTGAGCGCTGGCGGTATTCGTGCATTAAGCTCGGGTGCGATTACAGCAGGCCAAGCTTTAAAAGTCAGTTACACCAGTAAAGCCGGTAACGCCCTGCAAGCCTTGGTTGAATCTGGCCAAGAAGTGAAAGTGGTGATTGACGGTGTTAACGATGCAACAGGTAAACCCAACGTGCTTAAGTTTTATCGCTGGAAGCCAAGCCCAACATCAGGGTTAGACTTAATTGGTGATGACTTTGGTTCGTTCGACATTGAGGGCGGTGTACTGGCCGATAGCAGCATTGTTGCTACTGGTAAGTCGAAGTTCTTTGTGCGTAGTGCCGCGTAAAACGTATCAATTTTCAAACAAGCCCGCAGTTAATCGCTGCGGGCTTTTTTGTTTTCTATTGCTAATTTGGTGATGTATGAGCTTTAAAGACCAAGTGATTAACCTGATTATTCAGGGCAAAGACTTATTTTCAAGTGAAGCTAAAAAGTCTGAAAAGGCTTTAGCTGAATTAGCAGCAGAAAGCGAAATTCTTAATGCCCGTTTAAAAGAGTTAGAAGATTTACAGGCTGCGGCTAATTCGATTGATGGCTTAACCGCTGCAATCAGCAAAGGTGAAAAGGCCTATAAAGATAATGCGGTCGCCCTTGATAAGTTAGTGCTACAGCAAAAAGAGGCTGCCAAAGAGTTAAAGCAACTTGAAGCGGCGCAAAAACAGGCTGAAGGCACCACTAATCAGCTTGAGCAAGAATATCACCAAGCCCAAGCGGCATTGGTTAAATACGAAACTGAGCTGCAACAAGCCCGTGTTGAAGTTGAAAAACTCAGTAATGAGCAACAGCAAGGTGCTGTAGCCAGCAAAGAACAAGCTGCGGCGCTTAGCAAAGCCAAAACTGATTTACAGCAATTAACCACGGCCCAAACCGGTGCTAAAAATACCGCGAATGAGCTGGCTAGCGCGTTAGATATTCAGCGCCGTAAATTGCTTGAATCTAGTACGGCAACGGATGCCGCCAGTCGCCAAAAAGCCGATTACACCTTAAAGGTGAAGGCTGCAAGAGCTGAGCTGAATCAGCTTGAGCGCAGCCTTAATAAAAATAAATCTGAGTTAGACAAAAACACTGCCAGCTTAAATAAAGCTGGCATCAGCATGGATAAACTGGCCGATGCCAGTGCTGATTTAAAGCAGCAACAAGCTGCTGGTGAAGTGGCGTTAAAGGGGGTCAACACTCGGCTTGAACGCCACAATAAGTTATTAAATGAGTCACAAAAGCAAGCCGGTGATTTTGGTGGCAGCGTTAAAAGTGCCACAGCCTCATTGGTTGCTATGGCTGGCGCTTATCTTGGTGTTGATCGGCTTTGGGAAAGTTTAAAGTCGATTTTGACTGCTGGGGATGAGGCTAAAGCCTTTGGCGTGCAAATGACTGCCATGATGGGCAGTATTGCTGGCGGTGAACAGGCAACCGCATGGATTAAAGACTTTGCTAATAATACCGGTACCCGTTTAGATTCGGCTAAACAAGCCTTTGCGTCGTTAAAAACATTCGGTATCGACCCGATGAATGGCAGTTTGCAGGCCATGGTGGATTACAACGCCCGTTTAGGTGGTAGTCAAGAGAAATTAGAGGGGATCATTTTAGCGGTTGGCCAAGCGTGGGGTAAGCAAAAACTGCAGGGGGAAGAAATACTGCAGTTAGTTGAACGCGGTGTGCCTGTTTGGGATTTGCTTGAAAAAGTCACTGGTAAGAATGCGGTTCAGCTGCAAAAAATGAGTGAGGCTGGCCAACTAAGCCGCGAAACCATTACTGCATTGTTTACTGAAATGGGCAAACAGGCTAATGGCCAAGCGTCTAAAAGCTTAGATAGACTGAGTGGCCAGGTTAACTTGATGTCTAACAAGTGGACCGAGTTTAAAACCATTATTGCTGATTCGGGCGCTTATCAGGTGGCGGTTGATTTTATTCAATCGTTAAACGCCAAGTTTGATGAACTCAATAAAAACGGCCAAATCAAACAGGCCGCGCAAGATATTAGTGATTTTTTCACCACCATGATCCGCGATGGTGGGGCCAGTATTACTGCCACGTTGGAAAACATCGGTGCGTTTGTTCGGGCATTAAATGTAATTAGTGGTTCGCTGCGCTTAGTGTGGAACGGTATCACTGCTGGTTTGTCATCAATTGCACTAGTGGCAAGCACTGCGTTTGCCGGTGTTATAGATGCTTACGCATTTATGATTGATGCCCTTGGTGGTGATGAGTTAGCGGAGTCTGCGCGCAAAATATCGGGCACCATCAAAGCTATTGCTGATGGGTATAAGCAGCAAATTGAACAAGACAGCAAAGATATTTCGGCTGCATGGAAACAAATAACCGGCGAGGTTGAGCGTTCTGCTTCTACCGCTTACAAGGCTGCGGGTGATGCCGCGACTAAAAGCGCCAAAGTGCAAGCTGATGCAGCTAATAAAGTGGCTGATGCTCAACAAAACCAAGCCGATGCAACCGATGAGCAAACGGCAAAAACGAAAGCCTTTGAACTGGCGATGTCTAAAGCTGGGATCACTACCATTTCGGTTTTACGTGAGCAAGCTGCCGCCGCCAAAGCCACTTATGACGCGGTAAAACAAGGTGCTGCTGATGGTGTTGCCTCAACCAACGAGCTTAATCAGGCATTTTTAAAATATGCCGAGGCAGCCATTAAAGCTGCTGCTGCCGGTGATCAACAAGTTGATGCCAGTATTCGCCAGCAAGCCGCTAATTTAGGCCTAAGCGAAAACATTGATGCCTTGATTGTCCAGTATCAGCGTTTAAAGGATGTTCAAACTAACGTTGGCAATGATGCTGAAAAAAGTGAAGTAAGAGTGTCCAATGCCAACAAAGGCATTGGTACCACCATGAAAAACACCATGGGTGTGGTGGTGAAAAGCGCGGAACAAGCTGGATCATCACTTGCTGGCGTAGCTGAGTTTTTTTCAGACTTTTTACGCAATGTTACCGAAGAAGTGGCCGAGCTTAGTAAAGGCGCGGTGGCTTACTTCAAAGCGATTCTTTACGGTCAAACGCTGTTAACTGACTCGAGTAGTGAGCTAGATAAAACGATTGGAACGTATCGACGGTTAACCGATGAGATTAATGATTTACAAAATCAGTTAGCCATTAGCATCGACTTTACCGGCATTAGT
This sequence comes from Shewanella holmiensis, assembly GCF_025370255.1. Lineage (GTDB taxonomy): Bacteria > Pseudomonadota > Gammaproteobacteria > Enterobacterales > Shewanellaceae > Shewanella > Shewanella holmiensis. The sequence goes on along the minus strand of NZ_JAMTCD010000013.1, from coordinate 94,346 downwards.
ACATTTGCCCGTAAAGCTGAAATAGCCGGAAAGCAGGCGCAAGCTGCCTATTATGGCCAGCGCATCGAACTGCTAAAAATGGTGGATGCGTTGAATGCCGCTGAAAGCGGTAATGTTGGCTTAATTAGAAGCGCTGAGCGTGCGGCTAAGTCAATGAACTTGATGAATGATCAAGATTTAGGTGTGCTGAAATCAGCCATTGATTCAGCTAAAGCCAGTATGGATTCGTTGCGTGATAGTGCGCAATCAACCCTTGATACCTTGCAAGATGAATTAGACGGCTACCTTGGCCGTCAAGACGAAATTGAAAAACGCCGTTATCAGCAAGAACTGACCGAGATTAAAGCGCAATTGGCGAAAGCTGAGCGAACCGGTGATCAGGCATTAATTAATCAGTTACGTGAAGCGGAAAAAACCTTAAACAAGGTTTATGCATTTCGTACTGCTGAGATTAAGGCCCAGCAAGAATCTGATAAACAACGCGCCACTTCGGATGCGCAAAATTTAAAGCAACAAACCACCGCTAAAAACACCGCTCAAACAACGATTACCCAAGCCCAGCCAACCCCAAGCACTGTTGCCCCAAGCAGCGGTGACAAGGTTGTGTTGCAGCTGCAAGTGGGTAACCGCACTTTTGATGCGCAAACTAAGCGCAGCATTGTGAATGAATTGGTGGCTGAAATTAAGCGCCTGCAGTCGGTGGGTGGTTAGCTGTTTGTTTGCAGTAACACGACATAAAGAGGTCCTATGTTTAGCACCATTATTGACGGCATTGATTTGGAAGAGCCATTGCATTGGCTTAACCGCAATAACACCCAACGCGTGGCGGCAAATATGAAACGGGCACTTAACGGTGCGCCGCATATTCAGCAAACCGTTATTCCATCCGGTATTGCATTAGAGCTGGGTACTAAAGATGGTTGGATGCATCGCCTAGATTTTAATGCGCTGCAAGCCCACGCCGCTAGCACTCTCACCGAATTTACCATTAATCATGATGGCAGCAACATTAATGTGGTGTGGGATAACACCCAAGCTAACGTGATCACCGGTGATGATTTGGATGATGAGTTTGGCGAATACCCGTTACTCACCAATGTGGTTTTACGATTTTTAACGCTTTAGCATGATTAACACAGGTGGCACATGACCATTACCCGTAATGACTTAAAAATATTTAAACCTGAGTTGCTTGGTTCAAGTGATGATGCAGGTGGCCAGCGCACTAAAAGCGAAGTGCAGTCTGGGCAATTAAATGAATTATTTAGGGCTATTTCTGATATCGACCACGCGCAATCTGCGGTGGATATTGTTAAATGTTATCCGGCTTTAGATACGGCAGACACCAGCATTTTGCTTGATGGCCATGTGTTTATTAGTCAAAAGCCCGCTGACCCTTTAGTGAGTATGTTGATTGCTGAATCAGCGGCGTTAGGTGATGCTGACCGCATGACTGATATGGTCGAGATTTTAGAATCATCGGTTAAAGCGGGGCAGTTAATTCGTAATCGTTTAATTGGTTTGTTGGCTGGGCAAGACAGTTTTCCACGGTCGTATTTGCAATCAACTTACATGTTTAACGGTAAAGAATATTATGAAAACGTCACCTTGCAACAAGGGCAGGTGATTGTGATTTCGGTTGAGTATCAGGGTAATGAAAATGCCAACTGGCCGCGGTTTGAACACTTTTGTGAAGTGCAAAAAACGGTAACAGGTGGCCAAGGTGGGCAGGTGTCGTTTAAACCGCCTATTCCTTATGACACGCCTAATTACGATGTCATGATTAATGGTGAAAATGGCTGTACTAAACTGCGTTATGTGAGTGACAACGACGGCATTAAATACCATGGCGTGAGTGCGTTAACCGCTGAAAACACTGCTAACACCCTTGATGTGAGCGCCACTGAAACCGAGCTGCTACCTAGAGTGCGGTCAGTTGCGGTGAGTACGGGCAACAGCATTAATGCCAGTGGCGGTAATGACACTCCCACCTCGGTGATTATGAAAAACTTACAAACCCCTGGGGTGAGTGGTCAATACACGTATTCGTTTGAGGTGCCTGATTTACTTAATAACGACTACGTAAACCAGATATTAAAGTTAAAGCCGATTGCATCTGGCACCAGCATGAGTTGGTCTGTGTCTGTTACCGGCAATACCGTTACCGCAACAGGCACACCTAGAAATTGGGGCGGTTCTAATACTGGTGGGTATGTTTTCGATCCAAATGTGACGTTAAGTTATGTGTCTGCTGATAAATACTCAATGTACGACAGTAATGATGCGTTCCCCTCAGGTAATAAAATTGCCATTGGTACCACATCAATGACCATCACCTTTTTAGATACAGGTTATGGCAACTTAGTGTTAAGCGAGCAAAACGGGGTGTTTTATGCCGAGGGGCGTATATTTGCCGAGTTAGATTATAACACTGGTGTGGTGACGCATTACCCCGATGCCAAGGGGGAATTTAGCGTTGATTATGTGTGTTTAATTGAACCCGGATTGGCTGAAGATAATGCGGTTAATTTTAACTTGTTAGTGGCAGATCCTATTCCTGAAACGTTTTACTTGATAGTGAACTCATCTGACGGTCAAACCTTGTTGTCGGCATCGGGGGATGAAAACGGTGTGATCACGGGTGCCAATATTAGCGGCTCCATAGCCGGTAAGTTTGTGTCTATTACCTTTGGGGTTGATGTGGATTTAACCTCGCTGCGTTATGACATCTCTGAAACCGTTACTTTGTCACCACCGCCTGAGCTTTATGGCCTAAACCCATTGCGGATTAAAAACGGTGGTTTGGTGGAGTCATTCACTGCATGGAACACCATTAGTATTCAACATACGCAAACTCAAGTGGTGGCAAACCCTGCAATCGCGCAAACCTACAATGTGCGCGCTAATGCCCGTTTTGTGGACATTACCGATGCAACGGGTGCCAGTTTGTGGACGTTAAACAATGCCCATTTCAGTGTTGAAAAAGCAACGGGTGTGGTCACGATTAATAGTGAGTTTAGTGGTTTTTCCGCGCCATTTTTATTAACCGACTCGATTGGTGAAACGGCACTGGTAACCGATGTGCAGTTAAATAAGTTGGTGTTAGCTGCAGCGCTTAGCCAGACGTTTCCGGTTGGCTCAGTGGTATCGAGTATTCAAAACCTAGGTGATATGCAAGCTAGGGTTAGTGCCGTTCGCGACATGACCAGTTGGAATAACAATTGGGATTTAGACGGCGCCCCAGCCACAGCAAGCATGAATGTGGTTGATTATCCGATTGAGGTGGTGAACAACACCGCCATTAACGAAGATTGGGTATTAATTTTTACCTCATCTACAGCTTATCGCTGTGTGGGCAGACGTATCGGCCAAGTTGCAACGGGCGATACCGTTAATGATTTTGCGCCGATTAATCCACTGACACAGGCCCCTTATTTCATCATTCGTAACCAAGCCTTTGGTGGCGGCTGGAACGTTGGTGAGGCAGTGCGTTTTAAAACTTACGCCAGTGCAAACCCAATCATGATGCTGCGCACCGTGCAATCTGGCCACAGTCAAATAACAACGGATAGGGCAGTTTTGTCATTCCGTGGTAACGAGTCTTAACAAGGCTTCTTTTAGGAGAGAGTAAAAATGGGATTACCAGTAACAGTATATAGTTCAAATGATGTTGGCGCGCCACAGTTGAGTAGCACCACAAAACCATTACCTAGTGAGATTATCAACATATTAAAAAAATGTCTGGTTGAGGGTTACGGTAGTAAAGCACCATTGGGTTGGTCGGTTGCTTTTGAGGACAGTGGTACATTTAAGATAGCTTTTAGAAACTCAACAGTTGATGGTAGTGGTGGTTATGTTCAGTATTGGAGTGATAACGGTCTTGACGCAACCAACTCAAATTTATCATTGAAATCTGCTATGGGTATGTCAGCTTTAGATAATTTCAATAAAGCTGGTTATAGATTCCGTCATTGGAATAGTACAACCAATAAAAAATGGACTCTTATCGGCACATCAACAGGATTTTATTTTATACAAAGATTTACAACTCATGATTTGAATTTCTTAAATTCATCACAATATGAAATTGTGTATTTTGTAGGTGATTTAGATAGTAATTATATAAATGATAGTTGTAAATTTACAATTGCTGCACCAAACTTTGGTGGTGATATGACTAATATCAATTACGGTCATTCATTAGCTATACTAGGTACTACCTCATGTAATAAGATATATGGTGTGGATGGTAATGAAAAAGAAAACCCTCATTCTGTAGATACTGGTACTTATACTAGCTCTGTTACTGGGTCTAACTACACGCTTGAGACACAAGGTATAACCCCTATTTTAGCACCTGTTATTATTAGAACAACATCCCCATCATCTACAGATATAGATAATATATCTTGTTCTATTAGTGGTAAAAACCCTTGGTTTAGGGGTGTTATACCGGGATTGGTATCAATAGGTTTTTGTGGTTACGGCGATCATACTTGGCCAACTATCAAAAATTGGAATGGTCACGATTACATGCTATTACGAGGTTATTATAATGGCGTTTGGTTAAATATTTCGGAATGGTACTCATGATTAAATCAATGCTAACAAAAGTAATAAATCTTGAGCCACGATATTTAGGGTTAATAAGTGTCGATATGGATCTAGATGCTGAAAGAATTATAATAATGGATCGTATATCTGGTTCGATATTAAATAATACACTAAGACCGCAATCAGGTATCAGTAAAACAATAGTTTCAAAAAATTACACAACATTAAATAACATAATTGTTGGTATTGTTGACGATAATATGACTTACAATTGTAAATTTATAGATGGTATTCAGGCAGAATTAGTTGATGCTAATACTGTGGATATTAGTCAATAATGATTGAATTAACGTTTAATAAACCTTGGTTTGAGCAGTTATCACCAATCACCATTCGATTTGTTGACGATGAACCATTCACAGGTGTAACGCTGAGATTTGATAAACCTTGGGTTGATAGAGTATCACCCATTGTTATTCGTTTTGGTTACACTCCTATCGATCCACCTGTACCAGTGGATAATACCATTGGTATTGAGTGTGGTTTAGTGTGGATTCCACCATTAGAGCCACAATCTGAATTAGTCCTTGCTGAATCTGCTACTAACTTTGAAGTTCAACAATCAACTGATTGGTCGATATTGTTTAGTGATGGGCGGTTAATCTCAAGCGACTGGCAATCTTGGTACTCGCATACCATTATTGCCGCAATGGGTTGGTTTATTAGTGGTGAAACACGGTCTGATTTGTCATTAAATTGGACCACTCCAGCAGACCATATAGCGGTTACTGGCATCACCTGGTTAACGCCTGATGAACATCAACAAACGCAGGTCTTAAGCTGGTTAGCACTTGATGCTGAAATACTTAATACCTCAGTTAATTGGTGGGATGGTGTTAAACATCACACCAATGTTGCGCTGCAATACCATGGTGATGTGCGCGATAACCAATGTGCTGTGAAGTGGGGCATACCCGCGGCAAGATGGGTTTGCTCAAGCAAGTATCGACCACCGAAATCACCCATAAAAATCCGATTTAGTGACCCATTCAGCGCCAATACAACCCCCATCACTATTCGGTTTACTGCCTCTCCTGAAGTATGCGAGTGGTATCCAGGTGGTGGATTGCTTAACCCGTTCCCAGATTTACCCGACCTTGATTTTAACATCCCCATTGAACCGCAATTGCGCAGGTATTATTTAATGCAGCCAACCATTACGTGTGTACGTGTGTCTGACAACGTACCGATTGTTATTAGCAATATCAGTATCAGCCGCAGCCGTGGCCAATGGGCCAGCAGCGTGAATGTGGACTTTTCAAGCCGGATTGATGCGACTCGGGCTGAAAACCAACTGCTTAAAATCGGCATTAATGGCTATGAGTTTTTTGCCTACATCGAGCAGCTAAGTTGCAGCAAAGTGTTTGGTAGCCAAACCTACACAGGTACAGGTCGCAGCCGCAGTGCTGAACTGGCTTCGCCTTATGTGTTGCCAACAAGCTATACCAATGCCACATCATTAAGTTTTGCTGGACTACTATCAAACATATTGCAGTTTACCGATTGGACCGTGGCATTAAATGGCATTGTTGATTTTAACGTGCCAGCCGGTGCATTCAGCGTAGGTAATAAATCCCCCATTGAACAAGTGCAAGAAGCGGTTTCGCAATTGGGCTGCATGTTAGTGTGTGATGATGAAAATCAACTATTAACTGTGGTACCACGTTGGCCCACTTCACCATGGATGATGGACGGCGCAACGCCCGATATCACTTTACATGATGCGGTGATCACCAGTTACAGCGAATCAAAAGAAATTGGTACCGAATGTAATGTGGTTTGGCTTCGGGGCGAGCAGCAGGGCATTAGCGCCAAAGTTAAACGCGCTGGCTCTGCGGGTAATATCGCTACGGATGACATTAGTGCGCAGTTGATTGTTGATAACCAAGCCGCAAGAACAGCAGGCACCAATGCACTGGCCGACACGGGCAATAAGTTGAATATCAATATGAGCTTGCCGATCATGGCCGATTTACCACCATTAACACCTGGTATGTTAGTGGGAGTGCGTGAAGGGGTTGAGGTGTTCAAAGGCACTTGTGATTCCGTCTCCATTAGCGCATCGGTTAGTAACACAGGTGATATCGATATTGAGCAATCAATTACGGTTGTTCGTCACGTTGCCTAGGTAATGAGGTTAGTCAATGTTAAAGCAGCTGCAACAAAGCCTAAGCGCCCCGCGTTTAATTATGACGATTAACGTGGCAAATACCGATGGAACGGTTACCGCCACCACTGCCAGTGGCCACACCCAGCGGGTAATCGGCTCTGGCAGTATCGGCGATCATATCTATGTTCAAGACGGCAGGGTGCTAGGGACAGCACCTGATTTGGTGTTTGTAGAGATAGAAGTTTAGTTGTTGTACTCACTCGCAAAATTATTCAAATGGGAATTTAATCTAGAAAGTAAATCAGGATTACTACAATAAGTATCAATATGTATTCTTGCTTTTTTAATGAATTCTAAAGTGAATGTATTATTGTAAAAATCATCTATGCCATACATTTGATGCTCAATAGAAAGTAAATTTCTATATGGTGGACCTAATGATGAGTTAGTCATCTCGAAAATAAATAAAACCAGATGAATATAACCATTAAGATTACTTTCTATTCTTATATGTTGGTAGTGTTTATTTTTATCAATTATGCTAATGATTTCGTGTAGTTTTAGGCTTTTTGGTACATTAATGTTTGGAATATCTAGTCTAAATTTAAATCGTCGTGATATTTGGTATATCAATGAGTTCAATTTATTTATAGATACCTCGACAGTATGAATGTTAAACCCTATAGGGCACCGAAAAACGGAGACATCGCCAAGTTTTGCTTTTGAAATATATTCTATGTTTAATGTCTCTCTTAAAGCTTTATAAAAGTAATGAATAGTTTTTATGTCATACTCTTCTTTCATGTTAAATGAATTGATTATTTCAAATAGCTCTCCAGTTAAGATATCCTTTTTTTTATCATCTTTTAAAAAGCTTTCGAAAGTATTAAGTTTGTCGGAAAACTTATAGTCAACGCAAATTTTCTCTATTGAATCTAAAGTATCCAAAAACTCATTAATGTAAATTTTTTCTATTTGAAGGGATAATAAATCTTTCTGTTTATTAATAAAGTCTAATTGCATTATTTCCGTTTTTTCATTTTTTTTATCTATGATTACCTGTCGTTGATTTTGATGTTTAATTTGGGATTGTTGCACTTTGAATTGTTTCATGCTGATTAATAACACTCCCAAAGTACCAAGGCCTGCTATCATCGAGAATGAGCCAGACAGCAAAGAGCTAAAAGTGCTCCAGTCATCGTTCTGTGTGGATATTTTACAAGTCAAATTGTTTGGATTAAATCCGATGAATGCAAAGCACCCCATCTGATACCCGTAGGTTGCTATGATAAGAAATGCAGCTATAACCCCAATAAGGCACAAAGCTGCTAATGCGGTTAACCATTTACCCAAGTTATCACTACTGTCCGATACGTTCATTAAACATCCTTATCATGCAAACGCTTGGGGTATAACTCAGTGTATACCTGCCAAAGAGTATTAATATTGCGGTGGCCTGTTACTTGTGCCACTTCATCGATGGTGTAACCCTTCTCAAATAACCGGCTAGCCCCTTCACGCCGTAAATCATGGTAGCGTAAATCCTCAATACCCAATTCATTTCTAACCCGCTGAAACCCTGCAGTAACAGACCTTTCATTAAACGGGAATACCCGCGCATCATTGCGTGTTTGCTTTTGTAGTATTTCCCACGCCCCACCCAATAACGGCACTAGCATGTGATTACCTGCTTTTTTTCGCGGGTCTTTACGATTTCTAACGGTTACCGCTTTTTGCTGTTCATCAACATCATCCCACGTAATTCGGCAAACCTCACCAATCCGCATACAGCTTAAAATAGAGAAGTCTAATAGATCTACATATGGAATGTGCGCCATCCTCTGGTTTGACCGTTCCTGCAAACCCACCTTTAGCTTATCTATTTCGTTTTCAGTTGGACGCCTAGAACGTCTTGCTGATTTGCCAATTAAGTTTTGGCTGTGCAGCAAATCATACGCTTCAATTATCGGCAACTCTGACAGCGCGTAACCATAGCTCGCCTTCGCCATTTTTAAGCACCACTTCAAATAGCTAACATCGTGCGACACTGTAGACGGCCCAGTCCCTGAGTTGATTCTATTTTTACAGTGTTCAACAATATGATGCGACTTAATATCGAACGCGTTCATTTTACCGATATCGCTATCTGCCAACATATTCAGCACATAAAGTTTGGTTCGCCCAATATGCACGTTGGGGTCTTCAATATACTTACCAATCAGCTCATGCAATAAAACTGATTTTAAAGGATCAGGTATACCATTCGACTCGAGATTAAAGGTTTCTTTTTTCCCCCAGGCTTCCGCTTGCGCTTGCTTTGTAAAAGTACGGTGATCACTGTAAACTATCTTGCCTTTTTTTTTCACTCTGACAGAGCACTTGTATCGAATAGTGCCATCAGCACGAGTTCTCGGGTCTATTACATAAAAAGCCATTTGGGGTACCCAGTCCTATTTATTTGGATACCTCACAGGATACCTGACCACTTTAAAATGTGCAAAAATGTATTAAAATAACTCAAAATGTGAGAAGTATGAATTTACAGAATACTGATTCAAAGCCATATACACCAAGGGTTACGCTAGATAGGACGTTCAGCATAGCGCCTATGCTTGATTGGACCGATCGCCACTATCGTTATTTCGCACGTCTTATGTCTGCTAATACCTTGTTGTATACCGAGATGGTGACAACGGGGGCTATTATTTATGGTAGCGGGGACTATTTAGCCTACAACGAAGAAGAGCATCCGCTGGCATTGCAATTAGGTGGTTCGAATCCTAAAGATTTGGCTCATTGTGCTAAGTTGGCAGCCGATCGTGGTTACGATGAAGTCAATATTAATGTGGGTTGCCCTTCTGATCGAGTTCAAAATGGTCGTTTTGGTGCATGCTTAATGGGTGAGCCTGAATTAGTGGCAGAAAGTGTTGATGCGATGAAGCAGGTGGCAGATATTCCCATAACGGTGAAAACGCGCATTGGGATTGATGAGCAAGACAGTTATGAGTTTTTAACCCGTTTTGTTGATGTGGTGAGCGATAAAGGCTGTACTGATTTTACAATTCATGCCCGTAAAGCCTGGTTACAGGGACTTAGCCCGAAAGAAAATCGTGAGATCCCGCCATTAGATTATGATCGCGTGTATCAATTAAAACGGGATTATCCTCATTTAAATATCAGCATCAACGGCGGCGTGACCAGTCTTGAGCAGGCAAAAGAACACCTGCAGCATGTTGATGGGGTGATGGTTGGTCGCGAGGCTTATCACAACCCTTATATTTTAAGCCAAGTTGATCAGTTACTTTGTCACAGTGACAAACCTCAATTAAGCCGTGAAGAAGTGATTGAATTAATGCTGCCTTATATTGAGCGGCATATTCAACAAGGTGGGCGCTTGAATCATGTGACTCGCCACATGATAGGATTATTTCAGGGGCTACCGGGTTCAAGAAGCTGGCGCCGTTATTTAAGCGAAAACGCGCACAAAACAGGTGCTGGAATTGAAGTTGTTCGAGGTGCTATTGCATTGATGAATGAGAACGCACCTACCTAACAGGCTTCTTAGGCATCATTAACTCTGAATTAAGCGCTCCTTTGAGCGCTTTTTTTGTTGAAAATTTATGTTGGTCTAATTGACTAACTTTGGTAGTGAACTTTACTAACTGTTCGTTTTTTATTCTTTTTAGTAATTGTTTAAAAAGTGACTTTTTGAATGGCTATATTTTATTTAATATATTAATCATGGTCTTAGCTGTTTATTTAAAAGTTGGCACAAGGTTTGTAATACCTATATTGTCCCGCAATGAAAAAGTTTTCATTGCAAACTAAACAGAAAAGGAAGCCATCATGTTTAATTCAAATTCTAAAATTCGTTTAAATCGTATTGCAGGTGCAGCCGTTGTCGCCGTAATGATGTCAGCAAGCAGCTTTGCAGCACAAGCAAATGACGCAATGGTGCAAGATACCCTAAACGTACTAGAGCAAAACATTTCACAAGCCAGCCAGGATTTATTTGTATCAGCTAAACAAGAGTTTGTATTGTCGTTGAGAACTCAAATTGCCGAACAAATTTTTGATGTTAATACCGATAGCCAAGAAAAACTGTTAGCCAGTGATGATGCAGAGCAATCAGTTACCACTGCGAGCCAAAAGTAATGATGTTTGTTGATCCTCTTGGAATGGTGACGCCATTATTAGCAATCTTATTGCTACCACTAATGAGCTTTGTATGTTGCGCCGTCATCGCCAACTTGCTCACAAAACTGCGCATCATGCCCAGTAACTCAACTGATAATGTTTAATTTTTGAATAAGAGATTAAGGAATACAATGGAAAAACTAGTAGAGAAACTCATCGACAAGCCTAAAATTGTTTCTGGTGTATGTCATTATTTCGCGAAACAATTTGGCTGGTCGGTGATGTGGGTTCGAGTCATCAGTGCGCTGATTTTATTGGCTAATCCCGTTGTCACCCTTATTGCGTATTTGGTGTTATCTGTTTTACTGGATAAAAAATCTACCCATTATTAAGTGCTCTTTCATTCAAACAATCCCTTGAATGAATGAGCAGTGACAGGCAGTAATACAAGCTACTGCGAATAGCGTTGTTGTACAAATGGTTAAGATGATTTATTTAGAAACGCTTGGAACAGCTTTTTCGATTCATCACTTTTTAAACGCTGTCCAAAATGCACTAGTTCAAGCTGCATTTGTTGTTTAACTTGTTGTTGGTTGTAGCGCAGCAATTGACGAGATGCTTGCAGTGATTCTGGTGGTTGGCTAGCTAATCTTTTAGCTTTAGTGAGTGCAAATTCAATCAAGTCGGATTCCACAACCTGATTGATAATATTTAATTCACAGGCCGTTGCAGCATTAAATGCATCACCTAATAAAATGAGTTCAGCCGCTTTTTGTTGGCCTACGATTAACGGTAACAATAAGCTCGACGCCGCTTCAGGCACTAATGCCAGATTGACAAAAGGCATTTGAAACTTAGCACTATTATCGGCATACACTAGATCGCAGTGTAGTAATAAGGTCGTGCCAATACCCACAGCAGCACCAGATACGGCTGCAACTAATGGCTTTTTTAAATCAACAAGACAGAATAGAAACTTAACCGTTGGGTGATCTTCATTTAAGTCGCCACTTTGTAAAAAATCTGCGATATCATTACCAGCGGTGAAGCAATTTCCTTCACCATGTAGCATAAAGGCACGAATCTCGTTGTTGCTATCGCCCTCGATAAGGTATTCTGTGAGTTGTTGATACATCTCTAGATTAAAAGCATTACGCTTGTCTGGACGATTAAAGCTGATGATACGAACACCTTGTTCATCACGCATTTTTATAAGACTCATTCGTTGTTTCCTTTGTGAACACGAGCAGGGATTAAATGGAGTTTAAGACATTGAAAATAATATTCAAACACTTGTTTAGTTTTTTAGTGCTAACATCAGTATCGTTAACAGCCAGTGCCAATGTCATTTTAGTCGACGGTCATGTGCGTGCAATGCCGGCATCAGTGCCAAATACTGCGGCATACTTAACTTTAGAAAACCATGGTGACGACGCGGTAAATTTAATTGCCGTGAAAACGCCGGCAGCAAAAGAAGCACAGTTACACACTATAGTTGATGAAAATGGCATGGTAAAAATGCGCCAGGTAGAACGTTTTCCAATCACTTCCCATGGTGCTTTAGCGTTAAAACCCTCGGGAGATCACATTATGATCTTAGGGCTAAATAAGCCATTGTCTGAAAACGATAAGGTTGTATTAACATTGATATTTGATAATGACCAGCAATTACAGGTTGAATTGCCTGTATTGAAAAATGCTGACTCATCGCATCAAGATCATAGCGAACATCATCACCATCATTAAGGAATCGTATTGATGCAGTTTACAAGGAATAAAGTATTTTCTGTCGCCGCTGTTGCAGGCTTAATTGGCTACGCTGTTAGTGTGTGGTGGAGTATTGAGCCCGGTCCAATTGAACCAGAAGCATTGCAAAATGAGCAGGGCAAATTGATTGTCGGTTATGCGACAACGCAATCATTGATAGTCACCATGGAAACCTTATTGGATAAACCGGGTGGCTGGTTATCAAATGATATGATGCCGCCTTCAGTGATGATGGACAATATGCCCGCGTTCGAATTCGGTGCGCTAGAGCAAACACGTGACTTAGCGTTGGCCTTGCGTAAAGAGTTCAGTCGTTCGCAGTCGCAGTCCGCGGCTGATAAAGATTTATCTGCGGCACATTCAAAGCTTAATATTGAACACACCAGTTGGTTGGTGCCAAGTGCTGAAAGCGAGTACGCTGATGCGATAAAGTTAGTCAAGCTTTACCAAGCAAGAATTAGCGATACTGGTAACCCATCAGCACAGTTTTATGCCCGAGCGGATAACCTAAATGAATGGTTAAAAGAAGTGCAAAAACGCCTAGGGAGTATTTCGCAACGCTTATCTGCCAGTGTAGGGCAAGACCGATTAAACACCGATTTAGCTGGTGATACATCTGCTCGTCAATCTACCCCTTCCGCCATGAGCGATGAGATAAAAACCAGCTGGTGGAAAATTGATGATATATTTCATGAAAGCCGTGGTTCAGCATGGGCTTTACTAAACTTTATGCGCGCAGTAGAAGTTGATTTTGCTGATGTGTTAGAAAAGAAAAATGCTGAAGTTAGCTTAAGACAGATTATTCGAGAGCTAGAAGCCACTCAGGAAACAGTGTGGAGCCCTATGGTATTGAATGGTGATGGCTTTGGCTTGGTCGCCAATCATTCACTTGTCATGGCTAATTATATTTCGCGTGCAAACGCAGCAGTAATTGATTTAACTAATTTACTTTCACAGGGATAAAAATGAACAAAACTCTTGTAGCAACAGCCTTATTTGGGCTGTTAAGTGTTTCTTCAGCGCAAGCTGCAACTGTTATGGGTTTTAAAGTCGGTGGTGATATTTGGAACACAGATGCATCGGGTACTTTTAATGCTGACAGTAATGCAGGTAATGCCACAGGTCCTGCTCAAAATTATGACTATGGTTCTAAAACACAGGGCAGTGTGTGGTTGGCTATTGAGCATCCAATTCCACTTGTACCGAACTTGAAGATCCGTGAAAATCGTTTAGAAGCTTCAGGTTCAAAAGATAGCAGTGACTTTTACTACAATCAGGTTAACTTTACAGGTGCTTCAACTGTTTATAACGACCTAAGTAATACGGACTTTGTATTGTATTACGAGATTTTAGACAATGATTTAGTTGCGCTAGATTTAGGTGCGGCTTATAAGCAAATGCATGGTTCACTTCGTGTTGACGGTTTTACAGGTAGTGGGTTAACCGGTACAGCTACTCAACGCGACATCGACAGTGGTGTCGTGATGGCATACGGTAGTGCGCAAGTGGGCGTGCCGGGCTTAGGGCTTTTTGCTTTTGCTGACGTGATGCTAGGTTTAGATGAGAGCGGCGTACATGATTACAGTGCAGGTCTTGGTTGGCAGTTTGATGGTGTTGCATTAGATACGCTAGTTCGTGTCGGATACCGAGACTTCAACTTTGATGTCAATGGTTTCTCTGATACAACCCAAGATATGCAGTTCAAGGGTGCTTTTGCCGGTGTTGAATTGATATTTTAATGTTGTAAATTGATTTTCAAAGGGCACTTATCACAGGTGCCCTTTTTGTTAGCTGCAAATCCGCGCAGCAGTATGTTGAATGCAAACCGTGAATAAAGCGGGATTATGGTATCGGCAAATGAGTATTTATTTGCCATAGCAAAGTCAGCGTTCAAATTACACACCTATTAAGCCAAGTTGTTTTCAGGCACAATAACGGCAAATTTGGCACACATCTTCCTCGCTCATTTATCTAGCCCACTTTGATGGTTAAACCTGAAATGAGCGGCACTAATTAGGACTCATTATGACGCAAATTACGATCACAACCCCTGATGACTGGCATTTACATTTTCGTGATGGCGATATGCTGCAAGAAACTGTGCCAGCAACAGCGCGACTATTTCAACGCGCGATAGTGATGCCAAACCTTGTGCCACCCGTTACTACCGCTCAAATGGCGGTAGATTACCGTGAGCGTATTCTGACCGCGCGTCCTCAGGGAAGCAGTTTTCAGCCACTTATGACCTTATTTTTAACCAACAACACCACAGCACAAGACATTATTGATGCCAAAGCCGTCGGTGTTGTGGCTGCTAAGTTATATCCTGCGGGCGCAACCACTAACTCCGATGCAGCGGTTAAAGCATTGGATGCACTGTTTCCCATTTTTGAAGTGATGGCTGAACAGGGCATGTTGTTGTTGGTTCATGGTGAAGTTACCGAATCGCACATTGATATTTTTGATCGTGAAAAGTTGTTTATTGATCGTTATCTAGCACGTATTGTCGAAACCTTGCCTCAGCTTAAAGTGGTGTTCGAACACATCACCACCAAAGAGGCAGCTGAATTTGTTGCCGCTGCGTCAACCAATGTAGCCGCAACGATTACGCCTCAACATTTATTATTAAACCGTAACGATTTGTTAGTTGGTGGCGTTCGTCCGCACAACTTCTGCTTACCGGTTTTAAAACGTAATATTCATCAGCAGGCATTACAAGCCGCAGTGGCAACGGGTTCAAGTAAGTTTTTCTTAGGTACAGACTCAGCGCCGCATGAAAAACACCGTAAAGAATCAGCTTGTGGTTGCGCAGGGTGTTACAGCGCCTGGAGTGCATTAGAGCTATATGCGCAAGTGTTTGATAACTTAGGTGCGTTAGATAAGTTAGAAGGTTTTGCTAGCTTACATGGTGCAGATTTTTATGGGTTACCACGTAACACAGGAACCGTCACCTTAGTGAAAGAAACCTGGACAGTACCAGAAGAAATCATTTTACCTAACGGTAACCCAATTGTGCCATTTTTTGCAGGCCAACAAGTTAATTGGAAAGTGAAGTAAATCGGTATCATAACAATAGCTCTCCAGTTTTGGGTTAGCGGTTTTTAAGTGAGCCTTGAGATAGCATTGTTGAATACTGTCGCGAAACCGCAGCGTTGAAATAACTATTTTGAAATAGCTGTTATCAAACCACTTTATCAATCGTTAATGTTTCAACGTTATATGAAAAACCAGCATCATTGCTGGTTTTTTTGTTTATTATTCACATTTTATTCGTGCAATTAGCGAAAATCACGATTTAAGTCGCTAATGCTGCGCTGTCGACCTCAACCTTTTTGATGAATTTGAAGCGGTATTTTCTGATGCTTCCCCACCTTTTACCTAAGCCGTCAGTTTCATATTGGTGATAAAACATCAGTATATTTTCTGAGTTTAATGGCACCATTTTTTACATAATCATTATTTTGATTGTTTTTTAAAGTTTTTTACTTTTTTATCACTTAAGTCTCAATTTAATAATGTTAAAACTGATTATTTTTCAGTGACTTATCTTTTTGTTGTTTTTTGTTTGATGTGTTTGAATGGTTCAGTCCATCAAATGCGATTCATTTAAACATTCCTCCGACGATATTATCGCTTCCAAGGCAAAGAGAGACATTTGGGTAATACCAGCGTCACAGTGTTCTGGTAGCTTGATGTGGTTTCTCACCTGTATCTATAAACCAGCGATGTTCCTTTAAAACATCGTCCCTAATTTAGTTAACAATGAAGGCAGCATTGATTATGAGTACTATCAGCAATCTTTTTGCTATTTCGCCCTACATTGCACTGTTTATTACACTCGCACTGGGGTACCTAGTCGGTAAAATAACCATAGGGCGTTTTGTCCTTGGTGGTATTGCCGGAACCTTATTGATGGGTGTGTTGATCGGTCAATTTGGTGTGCAAATAGACCCTGGTGTCAAAACCATATTTTTCGCTTTATTTATCTACGCCGTAGGTTATCAAGGCGGCCCACAGTTCTTCGGGGCATTAAACTTTAAAACGATTAATATTCTGCTTTCAGCAGTGGTGATGACAGTTACAGGCTTAATTACTGTACTAGTTGCAGCCAAGTTATTCGATTTAGACAGCGGAACCGCCGCCGGTCTTGCGGCGGGTGGCTTAACTCAATCAGCCATTATTGGTACTGCTGGTGATGCGATATCTCAATTAGGTGGCATGACCGAAGAAGCTAAAAGCTTGATGCAAACCAATGTTGCAGTAGGTTATGCCGTAACATACATCTTTGGTTCGTTAGGCCCAATTTTAATGGTGTCATGGTTAATTCCATCATTCATGAAGTGGGATATCCGTGAAGAAGCACTAAAGCTAGCTGAAAAAATGTCTGGCGGTAAGCCTGAGCTGGCGCCAGGTGAATTTAATGCGATGACAGATCTTGTGTCACGTGCTTATAAAATTCCAACAGACAGTCAATTAATTGGTCAAGATATTCAAACTGTAAACGGTGATCTGCTTGATACCGCTATCGAAATGATTTCACGTGATGGTCAAAACATTGAAATTGATAAATCAGTGGTGATAAAAGCGGGTGACATCTTAGTGGTAACCGGTCTTCGCCAAGCTATCGCTGGACACATAGAGTCAGCCAAGCATGAAGTGGCATTACCACGTGGCACCGTATTAATTGAAGAAAATCGTCAACTTGTTGCTAATGACAAGCAATTAATTGGTAAAACACTTGCACAGATTAAAGCTGAAACTAACGTGGATACCTTACGTGGTGTGTATGTTACCGACGTGATCCGTGGTGGTAACTCGCAAAATATTTCAGCCGACTTTATCGTCCATAAAAATGACATTATTCAAGTTACGGGCTCTGCAAAAGATATTAACCGTATCGAAAAAAGCATTGGTAAGCGTTTAGTTTCATTATTTTCAACTGACTACGTACTGTTTGGTTTAGGTATGGTAGGTGGCTTATTGATTGGTCTGATTAACTTTGAAATAGCCGGTATTCCAGTCACGATTGGTTCAGGTGCAGGTTGTTTGGTTTCAGGTCTGTTCGTCGGTTGGTTACGTAGCCGTAAACCTAATATGGCAACACTGCCATTAGGGGCTTCTAACTTCTTACGTGATTTTGGTTTAGCCGTATTCGTCGGGGTGGTGGGACTACAAGCAGGACCTCAGGCAATCGATATGGTTAAAGAAAACGGTTTAACCTTATTGTTCCTAGGTGTCGCGGTAACCATTATTCCACAAATTGTTTCGTTCTTGATTTCGTACTATGTACTCAAGATTAAAAACCCGATTGAAGCGCTCGCTTGTGTTGCGGGAGGCCGTAGTGCTAACCCAGGCTTTGCAGCCCTACTTGAAAAAGCAGGTAATGCGACACCAGTATTTGCTTTCACGGTCACTTACGCCATCGCCAATGTATTACTCACCCTTTGGGGTCCAATCATTGTCGGCATTATTTCAACCCAATAATTACCCTAGATAGTCGATGAGAGTGACGTCTCCTCTTATCGACTATCACCCCAAATTCACCCTTTTAAATTGATAAATAGGTAAAATATTATGACTACATCAAACACCCAAGCGTTACCAACAATCGATTTCACTAAATTCGCTAACTTAAGCCCATTTGAGTTAAAAGATAAATTGATTGAAGTGGCTAAAGCCGTTCCAGATCGTATTTTATTAGATGCGGGTCGTGGTAACCCAAACTTCTTAGCGACCTTACCGCGTAAAGCATTCTTACGTTTAGGCGATTTTGCTATCGAAGAGTCAGAGCGCAGCTACTCATACTTAAACGAAGGTTTTGGTGGTATTCCTGATGGTGTTGGCGTTGTAGAACGTTTTGACACTTTTGCAAAAGAAAACCTAAACAGAGATGGCGTTAAGTTTTTACAAAAAGCAATTAGCTATGCTAATGACCGTTTAGGCATCGATAAGCAAGCTTTTTTACACGAATTTGTAAACGCGTTTTTAGCCTGTAACTACCCAGTTCCTTCACGTATGTTAACCAACATTGAAAAAGTGGTTAAGCAGTACATAGGTGAAGAAATGTATGGCCCAATGCCAATGACAACAGACTTTGACCTGTTCGCTACTGAAGGTGGTACAGCATCAATGGCTTATACATTTGCATCAATGTTTAACAATGGTTTACTTAAAAAAGGTGACAAAGTGGCGTTAGTGACGCCAATCTTTACGCCTTATTTGGAAATTCCAGAGCTTGTTGAATATGAGCTAGAAATTGTTGAATTACGCTTAGATGAAAAAACATGGCAGTTACCCCAATCTGAAATTGAAAAATTAGCAGATACCGGGATCAAACTATTGTGTGTGGTTAACCCTGCAAACCCTGCATCGGTTAAATTTTCAAACGATACGCTAGACCGTTTAACCGACTTTGTTAACACACAGCGCAAAGACTTGTTCATCATCACAGATGATGTTTATGGCACATTTGCAGACAACTTTATTTCGCTATTTGCCAAACTGCCATACAACACCTTATGTGTGTATTCATTCTCAAAATACTTTGGTGCAACAGGTTGGCGTTTAGGTACTATTGGTATTCATTATGAAAACGTATTTGATGATGCAATGCGCGCGTTACCAGAAGCACATCAATTACAGTTAGATAACCGTTATAAAACGCTAACGCCAGAACCAAGAGACATTAAGTTTATTGACCGTATCGTTGCCGATAGCCGTGCTGTAGCCCTAAACCACACAGCAGGTTTAGCATTACCACAACAAGTGCAAATGGCATTATTTTCATTAAGTTGTTTAATGGATTTAGAAGATAACTACAAAGCGGCCTGTAAACGTATTATTCGTGAACGTTACACAACCTTGTATAAAAACATGGGCGTTGAAATTGAAGAAAACGAAGACCGTGTTGATTACTATACCTTACTCGAGTTAGACACATTAGGTGGCAAACTTTACGGTGAAGAGTTTGTACAATGGTTTAAAGACAACAACAAAGGTAAAGACTTCCTCTTTGTGTTAGCACACAAAACCGGGGTGATTTTACTTCCTGGTAAAGGGTTTGATGTTGTTCACTCTTCAGTACGGGTATCACTAGCCAACTTAACTCACCATGATTATGAGCTAATTGGTCGTGAAACAAGAGCCGTGCTTGATGCTTATTATGCAGAGTATCAAGCTCGCTAGTCGAATTAAGCCTTAGCGAGTGAAGCCGTTCATCCACTAAACAAAAAACGCCAACATCATGTTGGCGTTTTTTTGTCTGTAAAAAAGCTGACAAACAATACCCAGTGTACAAGCGTCAAAACGTTAATACGGTTCGGTGCTGTAGTGCAACCCTCTACCCCAATAATCAACTCCCACCATTAACGCTAAAAATCGACACACTGGGCAGGACTTATGTAAAACTATGCAAAGTTAGATCATAGCGGTATTAATTAAATAGTGATCTATTTAGAATCAAATACGTAACAATTTCACTCCATTAAGTCATTAATAAAAATAAAAATGGATTTACCGTTAATGAACAGACATTTTAACCTTCTGGCTGTTACAACTGCCTTAGTTTTCTTAATGGCTTGCAGTAGCGCTTCATATGTGGATGACCCTTTGGTTAAGCCACAACTTCCTCTGTCTTGGCATACCGATGCTAAGTCACTTAAAGACAATCAAACTTGGGTTACGCCAATTGCAACAGAGCAGTTGTTTGAGCTGATCAGTATTGGGCTAAATCGCAACCAGCAATTGATCCAGCTTGCGTTAGACGTTGAAGTCAAAAAGCAACAGCGCAATATCAGTGACTCAAACTTTTGGCCCGAGTTAAGCCTTGCCGCCAATAGTCGTAGAAGTGGTGATAATGACACTCAGTCAACCATCAACAATCTGAGTTTAGATCTCAGCTATGAATTAGACATCTGGGGCAAGTTATCTGATAGTGCCAGAGCATCAAAATTAAATTTATTGACCGCGCAGGCTAACTATCAACAAGCAAGAGATTCATTGGTTGCCGATGTGATTATCGCCTACTACAAAGTGGTAGCATCGCAAGAGTTAGTTAAGCTTTTTGAACGCCGAACTGAGAACGCTCAACTGAATTTTGAGATTATAGAATCGGGCTATCTACAAGGGCTAAATACCGCGCTTGATGTATATTTAACTCAAAATGAATTCCACAGTGAAAATTCAAATCTTTTGTCACAGCGCAGCCAACTTAATAAAGACATAAGAACTTTAGAACGTTTGTTAGGTGGTTATCCAGCAGGGGCGTTAGTGATTGATGCCGCACTGCCTTTATTGCCTCAGGGGATTAAAATTGGCGTGCCCAGTGAGTTAGTTAAACGTAAACCTCAACTACAAGCGGCTTGGTATCAGCTGTTGGCACAAGATGCTTTGGTCGCTTATACACAAAAACAACGCTACCCATCATTACGGTTGGGAGGCGATATCAGCAGTGTTAGCAGTGACATTGGTAACCTATTAAATGGGGATTATAGCTCTTGGTCGGTGTTTGCTGGAATTACGGCACCCATTTTTAATGCTGGCCGGTTAAAGTCACAAACTGAACAACAAAAACTGATCCTCAAACAACAAGAACAGCAGTACTTAAGTACACTATTTAGTGCTTTTGAAGTGGTTGAAAATAACCTCGATCTCGATGCCAGTCTGCAGCAACAATATCGTGCTACGTTAAAAGCCCAAGATAATGCGCTTCAAGCTGAAACCTTATCGTTTGAGCAATACCAAAGTGGATTGGTCAGTTACACCACGGTATTGGATGCTCAGAATCGTGCATTTGTGGCTCAAAGCTCCGTCATTAGCTTAAAAAACCAAATTATTGCCAACCGAATCGGCTTACACCTTGCGTTGGGTGGCGATCTTGATGCCAGTGTTACAGAAGAAGAATAAAATATGATGAATAAGAAATACCTTATCCCAGTCGGTATTATTGTCTTGGCTATTGTGATCATTGCACTTATCACTGCAAATCCACCCACCTCAAAGCGTGGAAAACCAATGGCTGTTGCGGCCATGACGGTTGAGACTCAAGTGCTTAACCCCCAAGATTATCAAGTTCAGGTGGGCAGTTTCGGGGTGGTAAAGCCACGAACGCAAAGCTCGTTAGTGACTCAGGCTTCTGGGCAAATCCTCTCCATTAGCCCTAATTTTCGTGAAGGTGGCTTTTTCGAAAAAGGTGAGGTGTTAGTTCAGCTTGATGACAGAGACTATCAAGCGGAAGTTAAAATTGCTGAAGCGGGATTACTACTGGCTAGACAACAATTACTAGAAGAGCAGGCGCGAACTAATCAAGCTTTGGCTGATTGGCAACGTCTTAGCAACGGCCGAGAACCCACTTCACTTGTGTTACGTGAACCGCAATTAGCGGCAGCAAGAGCTGCTATGCTATCTAACCAAGCGAAACTTGATAAAGCCAACTTAGCATTAGAGCGAACTAAAATCGTAGCACCTTTTTCGGGACGTATTTTAGAAAAGCATGTTGATATTGGTCGAGTCGTGACAACCAATGGGCAATTGGCAATTATCTATGCCACCGACTATGTCGAAATTCGTTTACCTATAAACAATAGTGATTTATCGCTAGTGGAACTGCCTGAGCAAGGTAAGTCTGAAGTGGCTACTGTCACCTTTGAATCAGACTTAATCGGGATCCAGAATTGGAAAGGACAGTTAATTCGCACCGAAGGTGCCATAGATAGCAGTTCACAACAACTTTATGTGGTTGCGCAAATTGACGAACCTTTTAATTATCAAAGTAATCAACCTATTCCGTTAAAAATAGGCCAATATCTGACCGCAAATATAGCCGGTAAAAAATTAGATCAAGTGTTAGTTATTCCTACGAAAGCGATATATCAAGGCACCTATGTTTACGTGGTTAACGATGGCAAGTTATTACGTAAAGAGGTCACCACTCTCTGGCAAAATAGCCAAGATGCAGTCATTAAGACCGGTTTAAACCGTGGTGATGAGCTGGTTATTACCACTCTAGGGTTAGTGAGTTCAGGTACACCTGTGACGATATTAGCAAAGACAAAACCCGGTGATTCACCTGCAAAAGCAACCACTAACCAGGAGCCACTAAGATGATTGCTTGGTTTACTAAAAACCATGTCGCAGCCAACCTATTAATGTTGCTGCTGTTGGTATTAGGTTTAGGCTCCCTTTCAACGCGTATTCCACTTGAAGTCTTTCCCACGGTTGAGTCTGAAATGGTGTCGGTAGGAATATCGCTTCGTGGCGCTACGCCTGAAGATGTTGAAAAAGGGGTTACGATTCGTGTTGAAGAGGCGGTGCAAGATCTTGAAGGGATTAAAAAAATCACTTCTAATTCTTCAGAATCATCATCTCAAGTGTTTATTGAGGTTGAAAGCGGTTACGACCCTCGTGAAATGTTGGCAGACATAAAAAGTCGTGTTGATGCCATTAACACCTTTCCTGTTGATGCTGAAAAACCCGTTGTTGCCCTAGCCCAGCGTAAGCGTGAAGTCATAGCCGTAACGGTTACAGGAAAATATAGTGAAAAAGAGACCAGACAATTTGCCGAAGTTGTACGTGATGAGCTGCTTCGCCTTGATGGGGTAACACAGTTAGATTTAAGTGGTGTGCGTGACTATGAGGTCTCGCTAGATTTATCACAAAACAAATTGCGCCAATACAATTTAACCTTAGCAGAAGTCTCCCGTGCCATTAATGCTTCAAGTACTGATATTTCTGCGGGTAATTTAAAAACCCAAGGTGGTGATATTTTATTGCGCTCCAAAGGCCAAGCATACTACAAGGATGAATTTGCTAATATTGCCATCAAAACAGCAGCTGATGGCACCATTATTCGGCTAGGAGATATAGCCAATGTGGTTGATGGCTTTGAAGAAACACCTGTCAGAACTCGCTTTAACGGCCAGCAAGCCGCTTTTATTGATGTTTATCGTATTGGCCAGCAAAGCGCGATCGATGTTGCCGATAAGGTCAAAAACTACATTGATTCGCGTCAGGCAACACTACCTGAAGGCTATGGATTAAGTTATTGGGATGATGATTCTGAAATTGTAAAGAACCGCATTGCAACCTTAACTAGCAGTGCACTGCAGGGCGGAATATTAGTACTCTTGCTATTGACGCTATTTTTACGGCCGTCAATCGCATTTTGGGTGTTTATTGGTATTCCGGTATCCTTTATGGGCGCTTTTATCTTTATGCCCTTTTTTGGTGTATCGCTCAATGTAATCAGTCTTTTTGGATTTATCTTAGTGTTGGGGATTGTGGTCGATGATGCGATTGTCACTGGCGAGAATATCTACACTCACCTTAAAACGGCTGAAAATGGTGAGCAAGCAGCGATATTAGGCACACAAGAGGTTGCCGCGCCGGTGACCTTTGGCATTCTCACAACGGTAACGGCATTCTTACCTATGCTGTTTATTGAAGGCACACGCGGTGCGATATTTGGGCAAATTGCTATCGTGGTGATCCCCGTATTATTGTTTTCACTCATTGAATCTAAGTTCGTACTTCCCGCTCATCTTAAAAATATTAAATTGCGTCATGAGAAGGAAAACTACAACAAACTAGAACAACTACAACAACAATTTGCTGATGGTTTCGAGCGGGCGATTATTCAGTTTTATCAACCCATTTTACGTATCGCATTAAAGCATAAAGCCGCAACCTTGAGTTTGTTTATCAGTGTGTTATTCATCATCGCGGCTTTATTAGCAACCGGATGGACTAAGTTTACTTTCTTCCCGCGCATCCCTAGTGAAACAGTGCGACTAGACTTGACCATGCCAGCAGGCACCCCCTTTGAAGTGATCAATGCTCATATCATTAGCATTGCTGCCAAAGCTGAATTTTTACAAGAAAAGTATACCGATGAGGACACGGGTGAAAGTGTCATCATTAATATTTTGGCCACCACAGGTGGCCGCGGCGGTATATCCAATGCGGGTGAAGTGCGGTTTGAAATAACACCAGCAGAGAAAAGAAAGTCAGACATTACCTCTCGGCAATTATTGAGCGAATGGCGTCGCAGTGTTGGCGAAATTCCTGGGGCAGAATCTGTCACTTACCGTGCTGAAATTGGACGTAGTTCTGATCCTATCGACATACAACTCAATGCTAACTCTCTGGATACGCTTAGTGAAGTTGCAGATAAAGTGAAAGAGCACTTAAAAACCTATCCGACGGTGTTTGATATTTCAGATAGCCTGTCTAATGGTAAAGAAGAGCTGTTAATCGAACTAACGGAACAGGGAAAAGCGCTAGGGTTAACTCGTCAAGAGGTTTCCAGCCAAGTAAGAAGCTATTATTTTGGTTCAGAGGTGCAGAGGATCCAGCGTGGACGTGATGATGTTCGAGTTATGGTGCGTTTACCGCTTAACGAACGCCAGTCATTGGACGACCTTAAAAAGGTGTTGATCACTACGAGTCAGGGAATGCAGGTGCCGCTAGGCCATGTGGCGACAATGACTTCAGGAAAAAGCCCATCAAGTATTCGGCGTATTGATCGATATCGAGTGTTAAATGTGACTGCAGACGTCGATAAAGAAAATACCAATATGACGGTACTGCAAGCGGATCTGAAGGATTACCTTGATAATTTAATGGTGCAATATCCAGGTGTTAGACATTCGCTAGAAGGAGAAGCTCGCGAGCAAAGTGATAGTTTTGGCTCGTTACAATGGGGCTTGGTATTTGTTTTATTTATGATCTACAGCCTATTGGCGATACCTTTTAAATCTTACATTCAGCCACTTATAGTGATGAGTGTGATCCCATTTGGTTTAATTGGTGCCGTCATAGGCCACTGGTTTATGGGCTCACCTTTAACCATATTCAGTATATTGGGAATGCTGGCTTTAGTTGGGGTTGTGGTTAACGACTCACTGGTGCTGGTAGATTTTATTAATAAAAAACGCGCAGAGGGCATGGATTTAGTGCAAGCCGTGTTAACCGCAGGAGCCAAACGATTTAGGCCTGTAATGCTGACCAGTTTAACCACCTTTATGGGGCTAATGCCGCTGCTTTTAGAACAATCGACCCAAGCACAGTTTTTAATCCCCATGGCGATATCATTGGGCTTTGGGATTATCTTTGCCACTTTTATCACCTTGATATTAGTGCCTGTTAACTATTTGGTGGTTGAACGTCTAAAAGGTAATAAAGTCAACCAAGCCCTTTTTGATCAACAATATACTGATAGCTTTAGTTAACTAGCCGAGTTATCAAATAGATTAAATGTTTTATTAAGCCAGTAGGTATCCCCAACTGGCTTTTTTATCCATTTAATTTGGGCTTCGCATGATTAAACTTAGAAGTCGCTCATTAATGATAAATCGCAATGGATTGCTTAACTAAAGCGTTAAGTGTCCGAAGTTTTTTCAGGCGCTAACCTAATATAGGTTTGAGTGGGTTTAGAATAACAAGTCTAACTGATCAGCCTGATTGGGCGCTGGGTCGATTAAATTGATTGTGGGTAAATCGCTTAAGGTGTCTATTAGCATGTCATTTAAGCGTGCGGCTAATTCTGGGGCGTACACATTATCAGGGGTATGGATAAAGACATAAGGCTGTTTACCTTCAGTAATCCACAGGGCCAGTTTATTACACCATTTTTGAAAAAATGCACTATTAACATCTTCATCTAATTGGCCAATAAAACGCACCACAGGCTGATTTGCTGTGGCAATGGGATGCACAGGTACCTTAGGCTTTTTTTGTTGAGCATCAATTAACACAGGGTTGTTAGGAACGGCGGCAAATAGTGGACGGCTATCCATAATAATGCGATTACATTGATGTTCGAACAGTAAACGATTGAGTGCTTTTTCCGCTTCGCCTTTGCTAAAAAATGCCCGATGACGTACTTCCACACCAAACTGCATATTGGCTGGTAGTTGTTGTAAAAACGTCGCTAAAGTGGGAAGTGCATTTGGGCCAAACGTTGCTGGTAGCTGAATTTTCCAAATGGCGGTTTTTTCAATTAATGGCGCCATGACATTAAAAAAATGGCTTAAATCTGCTTGGGCATTTTGCAGTTGTAAATCATGGGTGATTTGTTTGGGTAATTTAAAGGTGAACTTAAATGTATCTGGCACAGCATCACGCCAAGTCATTGCTGTAGCAAGTTTAGGTAAAGCATAAAATGTAGTATTGCCCTCCACGGTATTAAATATTTGTGAATATTGGGCTAACCGCGCTGAGATGGGCGCATCGCCGTAAAGGCTTTGTTTCCACTGTGTTTGAGACCACATGGCTAAGCCTAATCTTAGCAAAGGTTCACACTTCATTGGCTGTTACCTATTAACTTATCTTAGTAAAATGGACATTTATGGTCTTTTGGGGCCATAAACCGATAAAAAGACACTTCTTAGTGATTACCCATCTATCTCAACACTATCGCTATCTGATAAAATGCAGTGGCAATTTTGTGTTATATTCAAATTGCGGGTGCATTGCTGGCATGTTGTCAGAGTTTTGGTTTTCAATGGAGTGATTGTGTCAGATCCAAATCTAGATATGAAGTTTGATAATTATCGGCCTCAATCTTCTCAACAAAAGCAAAAAGCCAAATCTAGCCGTAGAGGTAAACTGCTGTTTATCTTTCTTTTCATTAGCTTATTAGTGGCGGTGGGTGTTTTTGTTTCCTTTGAAGTTAAAACCTCTCACTATCAATCTAAATTAGTTAACCATTACGGTACACAGTTGACTTATCAGGTGGTGCCTTTTGCTAGCGATAAAGTGATTTATCCGCAGTATGGGCCATTTGATATTCGTCATGGCTACACTAAGTTACCCCAGTATATAGATAAATTGGTTAAAAATGGCTTCATTATTGAACAGCAAGCCAGCTTTTCGCCCATGTTGATGGACTACACCCGCTATGGCTTTTTCCCGCCATACCATGAAAAAGCCCAATCAGGTTTAATCATTAAAGACTGTCGTGATGAGAATGTATTTGATGCACTGTATCCAAGCAGAGCGTATCAAGATAGTGATCTTATCCCCAGCGAAGTCACTAATACCTTATTATTTATTGAAAACCGTGAGCTATGGAATCCTGAGCCTAACCACAACCCCGTGATCGACTGGCCACGATTTGTGGTTGCCAGCATTAAGCAAATTGCCGAAAAAGTTGGCGTTAATATGTCAAAAGCGGGTGGCAGTACATTGGCGACCCAGATTGAAAAATTCCGTCATTCTGAGTTTGGTTTAACCTCCAGTATTGAAGACAAGTTACTGCAAATTGGCTCGGCGATGGTGCGCGTGTATCAGCAAGGTGAGAACACCTTGGCAGCAAGGCAGCGGATTGTTCAAGACTACTTAAACACAGTGCCGTTATCTTCAGCGCCAGGCTTTGGCGAAGTTCATGGTATTGGTGATGGTTTATGGGCTTGGTTTAAAACCGATTTTAATCGAGCAAATCAGTTATTAATGTCGCCGCATAATCCTAAAACCGCTGATGAACGTGGCCAGGTTTTTAGGCAAATTGTGGCATTAATGATTGCCCAGCGTCGCCCCTCTTACTACCTATTACAGGGGCACGATGATTTAGAAAAACTGGTTGATAGCCACCTACGTTTACTGGTGAGTTATGCACTAATCGACCCGCAATTGATGAACTCGGCGATGCAACAAAAGCTCAAGTTTGACCGCCGTAAAGGTGTGCCAGACAAGCCGAATAACAAAGGGGTGAATGCAGTGCGGATAAGAACCGCAGGCATGTTATCAAGCAACTTATTTGATTTAGACCGCCTAGATTTAACCGTGCAATCAACTTTCCATGGTGATTTACAGCAGCAAGTGGGTGATTACTTACGTGGCCTAGGCACTCAGGAGAATGCCCAGAAAGTTGGATTGTTAGGTGAGCGATTACTTACCCCAGATCAACTGCCTAACGTGTTGTATAGCTTTACGTTATTTGAAAAAGATCGCGGTGTGAATCGGGTGAGGGTGCAAACCGACAGCACCGACCAACCTTTTGATATTAATGAAGGCAGTAAGCTTGAATTAGGGTCAACCGCCAAGTTAAGGGTGTTAGCTACTTACCTTGATATTGTGGCTGAGCTGCAACAGCGTTTTGCAGATAAAACTGTGGCCGATTTATACCGTATAGATGTAGAACCTAAAGACAAAATTACTCGTTGGGTGGTCGATTATCTCATTGAAACCCGTGACAGAAACTTAACCCGTATGTTAGATGCTGCATTACAACGAAAGTACTCGGCATCGGTTGATGAGCGTTTCTTTACCGGAGGTGGTTTGCATGCGTTTAACAACTTTCAAAAGAAAGAAAATACTCGCAACCCTACGTTATATGAAGCCTTACAAGACTCAGTAAACTTGCCGTTTGTGCGCCTGATGCAAGACATAGTTAACTACAGTAGCAGTTATAACAGCGAAGGTAGTATGGCGCAGTTACTGCGAAATGATAAAGATCCGCGCCGTGAAGAATACTTAAAAGCCTTTGCCAAACGTGAAGGCAGCACTTTTGTCCGCCGTTTTTATCGCAAATATCAAAATTTAGCCCCACAGGCCAGATTAGAGACTTTCTTTAATGGTGTGCAAGCGTCTGAACATCGCTTATCGGCTACTTATCGATACTTACAACCCTATAAAAGTACCGAGGATTTAAAGCAGTTTTTGCGCGAAAGAATGCCTGAAAAACCGCAAACAGATAAGCAGATCAATAGCCTATACAATAAATATGGCCAAGATAAATTCAATTTGGCCGATCAGGGCTTTATTGCGCGGGTGCATCCATTAGAATTATGGGTTTTAAGCTATTTAAATGATTACCCTGATGCCAAGTTAACCCAGGTGTTAGAAGACAGTCAGGCAACACTGCTTGAAGTTTATCGCTGGTTATTCCGCACTCGTCATCAAAATGCCCGTGATCAACGGATTAAAGTGATGTTAGAGGTAGAAGCATTTTTAAGTATCCATCAGCGCTGGCAACGAATGGGGTATCCATTTGATTTTATCGTGCCTTCACTCGGTTCTGCATTAGGCAGCTCTGGCGATCGCCCGGCGGCACTTGCCGAGTTAATGGGTATTATTCAAAACGATGGTGTGCGAGCCCCAACCATGCGCATTGAAAAATTGCACTTTGCCCAAGACACTCCGTATGAAGTGAAGTTTGCTAATGACATTAAACAGCCGATTCAAGCCTTGCGCCCTGAAGTGGCAATGGCGTTAAAAAATGCTCTCGCCAATGTGGTTGAAAAGGGCACTGCAAGACGCTTAAAAGACAGCATTATCAATGCTGAGGGTCATATTGTACGCTTAGGAGGTAAAACGGGCACAGGTGATAACCGTATTGCGACTGAAATACGCAATGGCCGCAAAGTGTCATCTACCGCGATGAACCGCACCGCAACCTTCGTGTTTTACTTAGGTGATAACTACTTTGGTACCTTAACCGCCTTCGTACCGGGATCCAAAGCAGATGATTTCAGTTTTACCTCAGCATTACCTTTGCAAGTGCTTAAGGGCATGTTGCCAATACTGACACCGCAATTGTTCGCTACTCAACCTTTATGTTTAGCCGATGAACCTGAGTAAGCATTATACTGATTGTTGATGAATTGTGGCTTAGATTGTTTAGCCGCAATTTATTCAACCGAGCCACGCGTTATCTAAAACAAGAAAAAACCACTGTCGCGACACGTGCTAAAATTGACAGTCTGTTACTAGAAACAAGCCAATAAAAAAGTCAGCTAATAATAGCTGACTTTTTTTATCTCCGTTAGTCTACTCAACTTAACGGATTAACACCTATGGTTGCAGGCTTAAGCAAATGCTTCCTGAAGTGATGGCACAACTTGCTTTTTACGGCTTAACACACCATCTAACCACACTTTACCATCTACCGTCGCTTTGCCATAAGCACGCTCAGTTAAGTCGGCACTGTCAGAAATAACCAGCATTTCACTGCCTTCTTTCATAATATCAGTCAGTAGCAATAACACACTGTGACGATTGCCTTCTTGTTTAAGTGCCGCAATATCTGCTGCTAAATCAGCTTTAATAGCATCAAATACAGCTAAGTCGATTACTTCTAATTGGCCAATACCCACTAGATTACCGTTCATGTTGAAGTCTTTAAAATCACGCATCACAAGATCACGTACAGGTGTACCTTCAACAGCAGACTTCACTTTAAACATGTCCATGCCTAATTCTTTAAAGTCTTCAATGCCGGCGATTTCAGCTAGTGCTTCAACGCAACGAATATCAGCAGTAGTGCAGGTGGGTGATTTGAAAATAACGGTATCGCTTAAAATGGCACACATCATGATGCCAGCAATGTTTGCTGGAATTTCTACTTGATAGAAATCATACATCATCTTAATCACAGTGTTACTACAGCCCACTGGACGGATCCAACACTCTAACGGTGTAGATGTGGTTAAATCGCCTAGCTTATGATGATCAACAATACCTACGATAGTGGCTTGAGCTATATCGTCTGGCGCTTGGGTGATCTCAGAATGGTCAACAATATAGACATTTTCGCCAGCGTAACTGGTTTTATACTCAGGAGCGTCAAAGCCAAAACGGTCTAGAATAAATGCCGTCTCAGGTGATAACTCACCTAAACGTGCAGCAATTGCAGGTTCGCCAATTTGATTTTTTAAATAAGCTAACGCGATTGCACCACAAATTGAATCTGAATCAGGGATTTTATGACCCACTACATACATTGACATTGTTAAGACTCCTCTAAATTTGCGCCGATTTTAGCAAGATTTAAATGCTTGACCAATCCTTATACGAAAAAAAGCTATTATGGCGAGTTAAAAACCTCACATAAGCCGTCATTCCAACCTCGCGTTGAGCTTAGGTGTGCTATAACATCAGCATTCACATGCTTTGCAATGGAATTTTTATGTTACTGGGTATTCATCATGTGGCGATTATTTGTGGCGATTACGCCCGCTCGAAGCACTTCTACCATCACATACTTGGTTTGCCTATTTTAGCTGAAAACTATCGCGCTGAAAGGGACTCGTATAAGTTGGATTTAGCCTTACCCGATGGCAGCCAAATTGAGCTTTTCTCGTTTAACCATGCGCCAGTTCGCCCCAGTTATCCGGAGGCACAAGGGTTACGCCACTTAGCATTTAAGGTTGATGATATTGAGCAGGTTGTCGCGTATTTGGTGTCACACAATATCGATGTAGAGCCAATTAGGGTTGATGAATACACAGAAAAACGCTTCACGTTTTTTAATGACCCTGACGGTTTACCTTTAGAACTTTATTCTCACCACTTTTAAGGCAAAATTAAGCCTAGCTCTGTAGTCTCCTGCAACATTTTATCCGTTGTACTTATGTTTGCAGGAGCGCTGATTTTTATGTCTGTTACCGCCATACAAAATAAACTTAAAATCATTGATCAAAGTAAGGCCTTCCAGGGCTTTGTGATTTTTGTCATTGTGGTGTCGGCATTATCGATTGGTGCTCACACCTATCATTTACCGCCATGGCTAGAAAAAAGCTTACTGGTGCTAGATATCGGTATTACGGTATTTTTTCTGTTCGAGTTAATTATTCGCTACCTAGCTAGCGACGGACCTAAAAGCTTTTTCTCTAAGGGTTGGAATATTTTTGACACTGTGATTGTGATTGGCAGCTTAATTCCATTAGGAGGTTCAACCGTATTATTAGCACGATTATTGAGAATCTTCCGCGTGTTGCGTTTAGTGTCTATGGTGCCAGAACTGCGAATGCTGATTAATGCCTTATTTAAAGCTATCCCACGCATGGGCTACATAGTGTTACTGATGTTTGTGATTTTTTATATTTATGGCGCAGTGGGTAGCATGTTATTCGGGCATATTAATGCATTTTTATGGGGAGATGTGTCTATTGCCATGTTGACCTTGTTTCGTATTTCTACCTTCGAATCATGGACATCGATTATGTACGAAACCATGGCCGTATACCCACTCAGCTGGATGTTTTATTTAAGCTTTATCTTCTTGACGACCTTTACCTTTTTAAACATGATGGTGGGCACGGTATTAGATGTGATGAGTGAAGAAAGTCGTTTAATGAGTGAAGCCAAGTTGCAACTCGCCATTGAGCAGCAGGGCATATTGACCACTGAAAATGTTGGCAGCATAACAGCGCCTAATGGATTGGAACAAACAAGTGAGCGAGTTGCTGATAATGAAAATAGGCCCGCAACAGCGGCAGAAATAAAACAGCTGCATGCAAAAATTGATCAACTGACGGCTTTATTACTTCAGCAACAAAACACACAACGCCAGCCTTAACGTCAGGTTAAATATTCTCAAATCCGCTCACAACACCTCGCCCTTGATATTTTATCAGGGGC
Organism: Shewanella holmiensis; assembly: GCF_025370255.1. Taxonomy (GTDB): domain Bacteria; phylum Pseudomonadota; class Gammaproteobacteria; order Enterobacterales; family Shewanellaceae; genus Shewanella; species Shewanella holmiensis. The sequence continues at coordinate 61,360 of NZ_JAMTCD010000013.1, read as the reverse complement.
TTTTTTTATCTAATTCAGTTAGGTTAAGTTAGCTTTACCTCATTCAACTCAATTTGATTCAATCTTACGGTTAATCGATTCTTCATTTTTACAAGGAATGCCATTGCCATTATCTGCAAATAATATTAAAGCTCAAAACCATAGCCGCGCTAAGTCATATTGGCTTGGTGCACTGGCGGTCATGCCGTTAACTATCGCGGTTATCCCTTGGGGTATCTTAGCGGGTTCGCTCGCCCTTGAAACAGGTTTAACTGGCTTACAAAGTCAGGCAATGTCAGCCATTATTTTTGCAGGCAGCGCCCAGTTAGTTGCCCTTGGGATGATAAAAGCCGGTGTGGGCTTGGGCAGTATTCTTATCACAACCTTGTTAATTACTTCACGCCATGTGCTATATGCCATGGCAATGCGTCACCGCATTAGCCCATTACCATTAAAATGGCGTTTATCTTTGGGTTTTTTATTAACCGATGAGCTATTTGCCATTGCGAATCAGGGGCAGCAGCACAAGTTTGATCGCTGGTTTGCGTTAGGTGGTGGATTAACCTTTTATTTAGGTTGGAATATTGCCACCTTTATTGGCATTGTTGCAGGGCAAAATATTGATAATTTGGGTGAATTAGGGCTCGACTTCGCCATTGCTGCCACTTTTATTGCCATTGTAGTGCCAAGCGTCACTAAGCCTTCGGTATTGATTTGTGTGTTGGTATCGTTAGTACTGGCAGTGGTGTGCGCAGTGTTAGAAATACAATCAGGATTATTAATTGCCACGCTTACGGGGATGTTTGCGGGGTACGGTTACGCCAGTATTACCGCAGAGTCAGTGCATGATTCGGCTGGATCAGATAAACCAGATAAGCCCGTGTCAATTGAGGAGACAAAATGATGATTTGGTTAACCATAATATTGATGGCAATCATCGTATTTGCCAGTCGTCATGCGTTACTTGAGCCGAGAGTACCGATTAGATTAAGCCAAAAAACACTGACGTTTTTAAGTTATTCCGCCCCCGCAGTGTTAACCGCTATTTTTGCGCCGATAGTGTTTGCCCCAAATAACCAACTGGATTTATCGCTTTCTAATCCTTATCTCATCTGCGCTCTGGTTGCCACATTACTGGCGTGGTTTACTAAAAATACCCTGTTAACGATAGTGATCAGCATGGGACTGTTTTTTATGCTGTAAGTTAGCGTTGATCAGCCAAACGTTGGATTAATGCTAATTTGAGCATAAAATTTTAAACCTAATCAAGCTTGCCAGCGTAATGTACTGTCATCGAAGTGTATTAAGTTTACGGTAGTGTGGGTTATTAACAACAGTCCCTAGTATGCGACTTTGTCGATATGCTAAGGTAATGAAAAATAACAAATCTATCCTGATGAATAAGAGAAGTATATGAATAAGACGGTATTGATTACAGGCGTAGGTAAACGCATAGGCTATGCACTCGCAAAGTACTTTTTAGCCCGTGGGGATAACGTTATTGGTACTTATCGTAGTCACTACGACAGCATAGAGCAGTTACGTAAATTAGGCGCAACGCTGATCCAATGTGATTTAACCGAGAGTACCTCAATTGCCAATTTAATTGAGCAGGTTAACGGTGCCGCGCGTTTAGATTGCATTATTCATAACGCTTCAGATTGGTTACCCGACAACAACTCATTAAGCCCTGGTGAAACCATTAATCGCATGATGCAGGTCCATGTGAACGCACCCTATGAAATAAACCTGGCATTGGCCGACTTATTAATAAACAGCGCTAAACTAAATAACGATGCGATAGGTGCCAGTAATATTATTCATATCACTGACTATGTAGCCGAAAAGGGAAGCAAAAAACACATAGCCTATGCTGCCAGTAAAGCTGCACTTCACAATTTAACCTTATCTTTTGCCACCAAACTCGCACCACACGTTAAAGTTAACTCTATTGCGCCCGCGATGATTTTATTTAACGAACACGATGATGATGCTTATAAAGTTAACGCGTTAGCTAAAGCCATATTGCCAAAAGAAGCCGGAAATCAGGAAATTATCGCCCTAGTGGAGTACCTGCAATCAAGCCACTATGTCACTGGCCGTAGCTATGCGGTTGATGGTGGGCGGCAGTTAATGTAATGCTAGAGAGCAATTAACAAATAAAATATTTAGACTTCTAGATGGCTATTTGCTAGTGTGGATATCAGTGCAATATTCACACTGCTTATCATCAAAGGAAGGTATTATGTCAACGGCAAATTTGAAACTCGAATCGCTCGCGCTGCACCACGGCTATAAATCTGAAGCAACGACCAAGGCAGCAGCCGTGCCCATTTACCAAACCACCTCTTATACCTTTGATGACACCCAACATGGTGCTGATCTATTCGACTTAAAAGTGGCTGGTAATATTTACACCCGCATAATGAATCCCACAACAGATGTATTAGAGCAGCGTCTTGCCGCCATTGAAGGCGGTATTGCGGCATTAGCCGTAGCTTCAGGTATGGCGGCAATTACTTATGCGATTCAAGCCTTAACTCAGGTGGGTGATAACATCGTAAGCACCAGTCAATTATATGGTGGCACCTATAATTTATTTGCCCACACATTGCCACGCCAAGGCGTGGAAGTACGCATGGCCGCTTATGATGATTATGCTGGCCTTGAAGCCCTAATAGACGATAAAACCAAAGCCTTATTTTGTGAGTCGATTGGTAACCCTGCGGGTAACGTGGTCGATTTACAGCGTTTAGCCGATATTGCCCATAAACATGGGGTGCCGCTAGTGGTCGATAATACTGTGGCCACTCCGGTGTTGTGCCGCGCATTTGATCACGGCGCCGATATTGTTATTCATTCATTAACCAAATATATCGGCGGCCATGGCACCACTATTGGTGGGGTGATTATTGATTCCGGTAAATTTGATTGGGTTGCTAATAAAGCGCGTTTTGCCCTACTTAACCAGCCAGATCCGTCTTATCACGGCGTGGTTTATACCGAAGCATTTGGTCCAGCGGCCTTTATTGGTCGTTGTCGCGTAGTACCACTGCGCAACACCGGTGCAGCGTTATCGCCTCAAAGTGCCTTTTTATTACTGCAAGGCTTAGAAACCCTTAGCTTACGCATGGAACGCCACTGCAGTAATGCTTTGGCGTTGGCAGAGTACCTTGACTCACACCCACAAGTGAGTTGGGTTAACTATGCAGCATTACCTAATAGTCCACAGTTCGAACGTTGCCAAAAAATCACGGGTGGTAAAGCTTCAGGTATTATCAGTTTTGGCATTAAAGCGGCAGATGCGCAGGCAGGTAAAGTGGCGGGCGGTAAGTTTATTGATGCGCTACAAATGGTGTTACGTTTAGTCAACATTGGTGATGCCAAATCATTAGCCTGTCATCCTGCCAGTACTACCCACAGACAACTCGATGCGGCCGAACTGGCAAAAGCGGGAGTGTCGGAAGACTTAATTAGAATTTCAGTGGGCATTGAGCATATTGACGATATTATTGCCGATGTCAGTCAAGCACTGGAAAAAGCGTTAATAAGCTAAGTAATCAGAGTTGAGGCTATTGAGCCCATCTCTAAACCCGAGTTGAGGTTAATCACTTTGCTATTATTGAGTGAGTTTTACTAAGCTATAAAATAAGAATCCCCAATACAGCAAATGTACTGGGGATTTTTATGTTTACGCTACCCAAGCCTTAGCACTTTAGTGCTTAGCTTGCGCATTTAGTTACGGGCTAAGCGTCTAGTTGGCGTGATCACTAATGGCAATGGCACATCCCAACACTCAACAGGCAAATGGCTCACCTGTTGGCAGTCGTGGGCAAATCCAACCGCAAAAGGTTTGTTGTCTACGCTGTGTTTCAAGGTTCTATCGTAATAACCGCCGCCCATGCCCATACGGTTACAGGCACCGTCAAATGCCACTAATGGGGTAACGATCATGTCTAGTTTAGGTGTAGGGATCACGTCTTGTACATTCAGCTTCGGCTCTGAAATACCAAACTTGTTTCTTACTAATACCGACTCACTGTGGTAGTGACAAAACAATAAGTGACCAGGACAAAAAGGATGAATAATTGGCAAATAGGTTTTCACCCCAATATGCCATAAGGCTTCAATCAATTTTTCAGTGGCCAATTCACCATCGTGGCTGAAATACAAAGCCACATGTTGGGCATTTTGTTGCTGAATTTCTGCCAACATATGACGGCTAGCAATTAATGCTAATTGATGTTGCTCAGCCGAGGTAAAGCTTTTACGTTCTTCACGAATATGACGGCGAATAAAATCGCGGCCCATTCCCTGGCTGTCAAATAGGGCATAGCGCTCTTGATTGCTTAATTCAAAACCCGAGTCTTGATGGGCTAGGTTGTCAATATTCACATGCTGATTATCAGCATCCACTGCAGATAATGCCTGATTAGCACTGTCTAAGTGTTTGTTTATAGACGAGAAATAGGTGGTTTTAGCCGGTGTTAACTCTACTGGTGTTTCAGCAGTGTTCATGTAGCGAGTGATGGTCATAAATTAGGATGCTCCCCAGAATACCGTGGCTGGTGTAAGCCCTTGAACCGTAGGTTCAAGGCGGGTAAATGTTCATATCCTAAGGCTTCTCGATACGAGCCGAGCATGCACAATGTCAATGAAAGCATTCACCCTGGGTTTGTAAATATCGGCACAGGGACATTACCAACACACGCATATCCCAGGGAGCAAAACAGGTTGATAGTTGCTTAACGCAAATATCTAAAACTGATTCTAGTCGTCCTTGCGACTTCGTTCAATCAACGAATTTTCAAGCGTAGATTGTAACAAAGAAATACGCTCGTCCATTTGCGCCATATAGTGTTTATTTTTCTGCTTTTCTTCAAACAATTCATTACCAATATTTAACGCGGCCATAATGGCTAATTCTTCGCGGCTTAAACTATTGGTACGTGTTTTAAGATTGGTGAGCTGTGCCTCAACCTCTCTGGCCACTGAGCGTAGATTATCCTCACGTCCTTTTGGACATGCGATGGAGTAGGTGCGCCCTAAAAGGGTTATTTCAACAGCGCTGGTACTCATAACGTCGCGGCAAGATCCTTTATAAAAAAAGCATATATTGTTAAAGCCGAACTATATAGGTGTGGATTTAAAAGCGCAAGGCAAGCAGGCGCCTTTTTATCTATTTGCTGTATGTCTGAGCAAATCTGGCTTTTATCTCACATCGTGGCTGCAAGTATTTGGCGCTAATAGCGAACTCTGCTAGCATTGGGAAAGTTATCGCCCTTTAGGAAAGTACCATGGCAATCCCACCTTCATTATGTATCGACAACCTTAAAAAAGCCCTCGACGCCGCCGAAATTGGCCAGCACCCAGTAGAAGTTCACGGTGCATTGGTCGGCTTAATCTGTGGTGGTGTTGAACAGGATAACCAAACTTGGGTTGGCCCATTAATAGATTTAATGAATGATGGTAAGGCACTAGAAAGCAACTTACTCCAACTGATCACCGAGCTTTACCAAGATACCGTCACCCGTTTGGTTGATTTTGAATTCGGCTTCACATTATTGTTGCCTGAAGAAGAAGTGTCGCTATCGCATCGCGTAGAAGCGCTATCATTATGGACCCAAAGCTTTTTAACGGGTATTGCCATTATTCAGCCTAAATTGAATCAGGCATCAGACGACGTAAAAGAAGTGATTAAAGATCTTGCTGAAATTGCTCAGGTAGAATTTGATGTAGGCGACGATGAAGAGTCAGAAGCAGCTTATATTGAGTTACAAGAGTTTGTGCGGATGGCCGCTATTTTATGTTATTCCGAGTTTGGTCCAGAGCCGGAAATGGACAATACCGAAACCACTCAAACCGTTCACTAATCATTTAGCCATATAATTCATAAGCGATTGAGTTGAGATATGAATTCAGCATCAGCAGCATTGCAACCCTTTGATATTGTCATTATTGGCGGCGCCATGGCTGGCGCAACCCTAGCGTTAGGGCTTGCCAAGCTCAATCAAGGCCGAGCACAACCACTATCTATCGCCCTGATTGAAGCGCAGCAAGCCGACGACAGTCACCCTGGGTTTGATGCCCGATCGATTGCTATAGCCCACGGCTCTATTTTTGAACTCAATCGCTTAGGCATTTGGCCTGCGCTAAGCCATTTAGGCACAGCAATTCAAGATATTCATATTTCAGATCGCGGCCATTTTGGTATGACCGAACTGAACGCCAAGCCATTGGGCCTATCGGCACTCGGTCAGGTGGTTGAACTCGCGCAAGTGGGACAGGTGCTATTTGAACAGCTTAAACAAGCAGATATCACCTTATTCTGCCCCGCTAAACTTAGCCAACTTACCAGCGACGCGCACGGCCATTATTTAACTTTAGATAATGGTATTACCCTTAGTGCTAAATTGCTGGTGGCGGCAGACGGTGCTAATTCAGTGGTGCGCCAACAGTTAAAGCAAGAGGCCGAACAAATTGATTTTCAGCAAAGTGCTGTTGTCGCCAATGTTGAAACCGACAAACCGCATCAACACTGGGCATATGAAAGATTCACTGAAACCGGCCCATTAGCCTTGTTACCCATGAGCAATCAGCCTGCGGTAAAAGGCCAAACGCTGCGCGCATCAGGCCATGCCAGGTTATCTCTGGTGTGGGCGGTTTCACCTCAACAGGCTGCGCAATTGGCACAGGCCGATGAAGCTGACTTTTTACAGCAATTACAACAGGCTTTTGGCAATCGGGCAGGGCGCTTTACCCAGGTAGGCAAGCGCGTGACTTACCCGTTAACCTTAACCACAATGGCGCGACCTATATTCCACCGTTGTGTGTTTGTCGGTAATGCCGCGCAAACTTTGCACCCCATTGCTGGACAAGGGTTTAATTTAGGCTTACGCGATGTTGTTGGGCTGATCCAGGTGATTGAAACCGCACTTAAACAGGTTGACGATAACGCCCAGGGTAACCTAGTTCCTTTTGATGTTGGCTCCAGCGAGATTGTCCATCAATATTTGGCCGCGCGTCAGGACGATCGTCACAGTACTTTGCGTAATATCGAATTTTTAGTGCGCGGCTTTTCAAATCAACATTGGCCACTGGTGGCAGGGCGTTCATTGGGGTTAAGGTTACTGTCATGGTTGCCGCCGCTAAAACGGCCTGTGGCACAAATTGCCATGGGCTGGCGTTAAATTGATTGAATATCTAATGTACTAACACTGCACACCGATTTACTTTTTCACTGATGCTTTAAAAGGACACTGCTATGTATACCAGCCAAACTTTCGATGTTGCCATTGTCGGCGGCGGAATGGTGGGATTAGCGACCGCCATTGGCTTAGCCGAAGCCAATTTAAAGGTGGTGGTCATTGATGCTAGTAGCACACAAGCCCCTAGCGGTGAGCCTAAATTGCGCGTTAGCGCCATTAATAAAGCCAGCCAACAACTGCTCATTAACCTTGGTGCATGGCAATACCTTGACCACAGCCGCGTCAGCCCGTATCAAAAAATGATGGTATGGGACAAAGACGGCATAGGTAAAATTGAATTTGATGCCCACGCCATCAGCGAAAACCATCTTGGGGCGATCATTGAAAACGATGCCATTAGCTTTGCACTTGCCAAACGAGTCAGCGAGCTCAGCAATATCACCCATATCGAACAACAAAAATTGCAACGTGTGGCATTTGGTGAACGCGAAGCATGGTTAACCCTTGAGAATGGTGACAATATGTCAGCCGCGTTAGTTGTCGGTGCCGATGGTGCTAATTCATGGGTACGCCAACAATGCCAAATTCCATTAACTTTTTGGGATTACGGCCACCATGCCATTGTTGCCACAGTGCGCACCGAACTCGCCCACGATGCCACCGCTCGTCAGGCCTTTTTACCCGACGGACCACTGGCCATGCTGCCACTTTATGAAGACAATCTGTGTTCAATTGTTTGGTCAACGTCACCTCAACATGCCGAGCAATTGTTAGCGTTAGATGATGTCACGTTTGGTCATGCGTTAACCGCGGCTTTAGACAGTCGTTTAGGTGTGTGTGAAGTGGTCAGTGAGCGCCATGCCTTTCCGTTACGTATGCGTTATGCGCGTCATTTTGCCCGCCATCGTTTAGTGCTAGCCGGAGATGCGGCCCACACGATACACCCATTGGCAGGACAAGGGGTTAACTTAGGCTTTTTAGATGCCGCCAGCATTATTCAAACAGTGACAGAACTGCATGAGCAAGGCAAAGATATTGGTGATTATCGTCATTTACGTGCTTTAGAGCGCTGGCGAAAAGCCGAAGCGATGGAAATGATCGCCACGATGGAAGCCTTCAAGCGCCTGTTTGCTGGACGCAATCCATTGAAAAAAGCCATCCGCGACATCGGATTATCACTGGTTGATAATGTTGCTGGTCTGAAAACAGTGTTCGTCAGACAAGCCATGGGCAACAAGATGACATTACCTAAACTGTGTCGTGAATCAATTTCATCTTGAGAATCTTTAAAATCGCTTATATATCAGGTGATCTAGCCCTATAGATGATTTTTATCTAAAAGGGTTGTAAATTTATTACATATGTCGCATTAGCTAAACTAATGATAACTCGGTCGGATTAGAAAATTTTTTTGTATACAATCCAACTCTGCCGAGTATAATTTTGGCCGAATTTTAGCAAATACCTAGGCTGTGTTTTTAACATGGCACTACCCACAATAAGGGATAAGAATGGCTAGCAAAACGGTACTCTTCAACAAGCATTTAGAATCGAACGCCAAGATGGTGGATTTCCACGGTTGGGAAATGCCAATTAACTATGGTTCGCAAATCGAAGAGCATCACGCTGTTCGTCAAGACGCGGGTATGTTTGACGTGTCACACATGACAGTGGTCGATGTGACTGGCACTGATGCGTGTGCATTCTTACGTAAGCTTTTAGCTAACGATGTCGCCAAACTTACCGTACCAGGTAAAGCCTTATACGGCGGCATGCTAGACGAAAACGCTGGCATTATCGACGACCTTATTACCTATTACTTAACTGACACCCACTATCGTGTTGTGGTTAACTCAGCGACCCGTGAAAAAGACTTAGAATGGATCAACAAGCAAGCTGCCGCCTTTGATGTCACCATCACTGAACGCCCAGAGCTAGCAATGATCGCCGTGCAAGGCCCTAACGCTAAAGTAAAAGCGGCTAAAGTATTTAATGCCGAGCAAAATGCTGCAATTGAAGGCATGAAGCCATTCTTTGGGGTGCAATCTGGCAGCCTATTTATTGCTACCACAGGATATACCGGTGAAGCTGGCTACGAAATTATCGTGCCAGAAACCGAAGCAGAAGCTCTATGGCAAGCGCTATTAGATGTAGAAGTGCGTCCATGTGGTTTAGGCGCTCGTGACACATTACGTTTAGAAGCCGGCATGAACCTTTACGGTTTAGACATGGACGAAAGCATTAACCCACTTGCTGCTAACATGGGTTGGACCGTAGCTTGGGAGCCAAGCGATCGTGACTTTATTGGCCGCGCCGCATTAACCCAATTAAAAGCTGCGGGTACCGACAAATTAGTTGGCTTGGTTATGGAAGAAAAAGGCGTTTTACGCCATGATATGCCAGTGTTTTTCACCGACGAAAACGGTGTAGAGCATCAAGGTGCGATCACCAGCGGGACTTTCTCGCCAACTTTAGGCTATTCTATTGCCATGGCGCGTGTACCAAATGGTATTGGTGCGGTTGCCGAAGTTGAAATGCGTAAAAAACGCGTTGCGGTAAAAGTGATTGCCCCAAGCTTTGTACGTAACGGCAAACAAGCATTCTAATTAAGCAGTTTGCCAGGCATGGATCATGTCTGGCTAGCTGGACAATTTTTTACAACAGATTACAGAACCAGATTAAAGGACAACGACAATGAGCAACATTCCAGCAGATTTGAAATATGCTTCTTCACACGAGTGGATCCGTCTTGAAACTGACGGTAGCTACACAGTAGGTATTACTGAGCACGCTCAAGAGTTATTAGGTGACATGGTATTCGTAGAATTACCAGAAGTGGGTGACACGGTTACAGCGGGTGAAGATTGTGCTGTGGCTGAATCTGTTAAAGCTGCATCTGACATCTATGCGCCAATTTCTGGTGAAGTGATTGCCATCAACGAAGCCTTAGAAGACTCGCCAGAGTTAGTTAACAGCGATGCATTTGGCGACGGTTGGTTCTTCCGCGTTATGCCATCTGATGCATCTGAAGCAGACGGTCTATTAGATGCTGAAGGCTATCAAGAAGTTATCGACGAAGAGTAAATCTTGTCGGCACTGAGAAGCTCCCTCGGGAGCTTCTTTGTTTTGTGTGGCGCGCTGTAACACGTCATTAGATAAAAATATCAACAAAAAAACACTTTTTGGAAGATATCGACGTATAACACCCACTCACACGTACCACTATTTCACACATACCCAGTAACTGTGCCCTACAGCCCACTACTGGCAAATTTGGAACAAGGTTAATCATGACCAAGCAAACGCTTACACAATTAGAACAGCACGAATTATTTTTAACGCGTCACATTGGCCCTAATGCCGCTCAACAGCAAGAAATGTTGAACTTTGTTGGTGCTGAATCGTTAGAAGATTTAACCGCGCAAACTGTGCCGGGTAAAATTCGTTTACCGCAAGAATTAACCATTGGTGATTCATGTGGTGAAGCTGAAGGTATCAGCTACATCCGTAACATTGCCGATAAAAATAAAGTGTTCAAAAACTATATCGGTATGGGTTATTACGGCGTACAAGTACCCAATGTTATTTTGCGTAATGTGTTTGAAAATCCAGGTTGGTATACAGCGTACACGCCTTATCAGCCAGAAATCGCCCAAGGTCGTTTAGAAGCTATTCTTAACTTCCAACAAATGTCGATGGACTTAACCGGTCTTGATTTAGCATCAGCATCATTATTAGATGAAGCCACTGCAGCGGCAGAAGCCATGGCACTCGCCAAGCGTGTATCTAAAGCGAAAAAAGCCAACACTTTCTTCGTTGCCGACGATGTGTTCCCACAAACATTAGATGTGGTTAAAACCCGTGCTGAATGTTTTGGTTTTGAAGTTGTTGTAGGCCCAGCGCATGAAGCCGTTAACTACGAGCTATTTGGTGCCTTGTTCCAATACACAAACCGTCACGGTCAAATTACCGATTACACCGAGCTATTTGCTACCTTACGTGAAAGCAAAGCGATTATTACTGTAGCTGCTGACATCATGTCGTTAGTGTTACTTAAATCACCAGGCGCTATGGGCGCAGACGTGGTATTTGGTAGTGCACAACGTTTTGGCGTACCAATGGGATACGGTGGACCACACGCTGCATTTTTCGTTGCCCGTGATGAGCACAAGCGTTCAATGCCAGGTCGTATCATTGGTGTGTCAAAAGACACCCGTGGTAACCAAGCACTGCGTATGGCCATGCAAACGCGCGAGCAACATATTCGCCGTGAAAAAGCCAACTCAAACATCTGTACTGCGCAAATTTTACTTGCCAACATGGCATCGTTCTACGCAGTATTCCACGGCCCACAAGGCTTAAAAACGATTGCATCACGCATTAATCGTTTTACAGATATCTTAGCAACAGGCTTACAGGCTAAAGGCTTAAACCTAGTAAACAGCACTTGGTTTGATACCATCAGTGTTGCAGGCGCAGACGTAGCAGCTATCAATACCCGTGCACTTGCTGCAGGTATTAACTTACGTATCGACGCCGACGGCGTATTTGGTGTCAGCTTAGATGAAACCACAGTACGTGCCGATGTTGCGGCATTATTTGATGTGATTTTAGGCGCAGGCCATGGTTTAGACGTTGGCGCGTTAGATGCACAAGTGATTGCTAATGCGAGCTCATCCATTCCAGCGGCTCTTATCCGTCAAGACGCAGTATTAACCCATCCAACATTCAATCGCTACCAAAGCGAAACTGAAATGATGCGTTATATCAAGCGTTTAGAAAACAAAGATTTAGCATTAAACCACTCAATGATTTCATTGGGTTCATGTACGATGAAGCTAAACGCTGCAGTAGAAATGCTGCCAGTTAGCTGGCCAGAATTTGCTAACATGCACCCATTCTGCCCGTTAGACCAAGCGCAAGGCTACACTCAGTTAATTACTGAATTATCAGACTACCTAGTTAACATCACAGGTTACGATGCAGTTTGTATCCAGCCTAACTCTGGTGCACAAGGTGAATACGCTGGTTTATTAGCCATCAAAAAGTACCACGAGTCTCGCGGTGACGCGCACCGTGATATCTGTTTAATTCCACAATCGGCACACGGTACTAACCCAGCATCTGCACAGCTTGCAGGTATGAAAGTGGTAGTAACCGCCTGTGATAAAGAAGGTAACGTTGATTTAGAAGATCTACGCGCTAAAGCAAGCGAGCTTGCAGACAGCTTATCGTGCATCATGATCACGTACCCATCTACCCACGGTGTGTATGAAGAATCCATCCGCGAAGTATGTGAAATTGTTCACCAATACGGTGGTCAAGTGTACCTAGACGGTGCCAACATGAACGCACAGGTTGGGTTAACTTCTCCTGGCTTTATCGGCGCAGACGTATCGCACTTAAACTTACACAAAACCTTTGCTATCCCGCACGGCGGTGGTGGTCCAGGTATGGGCCCAATTGGTGTTAAAGCACACCTAGCGCCATTTGTAGCGGGTCACGTTGTGGTTAAGCCTGGTCGTGAAAGCGACAACAACGGCGCAGTTTCTGCCGCGCCATACGGCAGCGCCAGCATTTTACCTATCAGCTGGATGTACATTAAGTTGTTAGGCACTAAAGGCGTAACTCAATCTACGCAAACAGCGCTGTTAAATGCTAACTACGTGATGAAAAAGCTATCAGCACACTACCCAGTATTATTTACTGGCCGTAATGACCGCGTCGCCCACGAATGTATTTTAGATTTACGCCCGCTAAAAGAAGCATCAGGCGTGACTGAAATGGACATCGCTAAGCGTCTAAACGACTACGGCTTCCACGCCCCAACCATGAGCTTCCCAGTAGCGGGCACGCTAATGATTGAGCCAACAGAATCAGAGTCGAAAGTAGAGCTAGACCGCTTCATCGAAGCTATGGTTTCTATTCGCGCTGAGATTGCTAAAGTGGAATCAGGCGAGTGGCCAGCAGACAACAACCCATTACACAATGCACCACACACCATGGCCGACATTATGGACCCTGAGTTTGACTCACGCCCATACAGCCGTGAAGTGGCCGTGTTCCCAACCGCATCAGTTAAGGCCAACAAGTTCTGGCCAACGGTTAACCGTATTGATGATGTTTATGGGGATCGTAATTTGATGTGTAGTTGCGCACCATTATCTGATTACGAATAATTGCTGCTTAGGCTTGATAATACGGCTTCAGTTTAAGGTTTTCGCTGCTCATTGACACCAGTCAACTCCGCGGCGAAAACCTCAAACTTCATTGTCTTATCATCGCCAGCGACGCAATTATGGTGGTAGTGGGCTTCATTGAAGTATTCTGTGTAAAAGCATTTAAAAAGCGACCTTCTGGTCGTTTTTTTGTTTTTGTTAAGTTGATATTGAACAAGTTAATTGGTATAAGTAATTGTTTTTATAGCTATAATCAGAAAGGTGACTAGGTGTGAATATTAGTGGAGTTGTGGTTGCCAATAATTATAGACTGACTAAAAATTAACTAATACTATAATGCTAACTGAAGGTTTTAGTCGTTTCTTGCAGTATTAATCGAAGGAATTCAATAATGAAATGGTTACCTGCTAAGTGGGTGTTAGATAAAGAGGCAGAACTATCATTTCAACAATCTTTAAATCAACGCTCACGCACAAATGCAGTAATGATGAGTTACATCTTAATTACGGTGTTGCTATTTTTTACCCTTTCTTCATTTGCAGCCGCTAATTATACTTTCACCGATATCTTAACCCGTATCATCAGCCTCATAATTGCAATGGTAATGATTTTCAGTATTAAAAAATCAGCCGCCTGTTACCTTGATTCGATAATGTTATTTTTTGCGGTACTGTTTACCCTCATCAATGGTTTATTCTTTTATAGCTATGCTATTAATCATCAAGAGCTTCATGAAGGCGGCCCTATGCTGTCAGCCATTTTTATTACAGCCATTCCCATACTTCACTTAGGGCAAAAGTTCATTATTTGGCTGTTGCTGGGTGTCGCTCTGCTTATAATCCAATTCAACACCGAGGTGGATATCATTTGGAGTATAAACTTCTATGTGATGACAGTTGCCATCATGACCGCGATGCAATATCAAACGGATGTGCTGCTGAGAAAACAATATAAATACGAGTTAATTCAAGCACAAAAGGCGCAAACTGATGAGTTGACAGGAATTCATAATCGCTATAATTTCGAAAAGCAATTCTCGACTCTGTTACATAATTTAAAACAGGGGCAGTACCTTTCATTGGCTATGATCGACGTTGATCACTTTAAAAAATATAATGATCGCTACGGGCATTTAATGGGCGATAAAGCCTTGGTCAGCTTTGCCCAGTTACTTTCAATCCAAGGTGCCGATATGGTGGTGCGCTTTGGTGGCGAAGAATTTATTTTGGTTTCTGTTAGTTCAAATCAAAATCAGCACTGGCTTGAAGATCTCCCCATGCAGCTTAAGCGGCTCGAGATTGAGCATAGCGATTCAGCAACCGGGTACCTGTCAGCATCAGCTGGGGTGGTAAGTGTTAGTGCCAATCAGCGTCATCTAGTTAATAAAACCAAGCTTTTAACCTTAGCCGATCGCTGTTTATACCAAGCTAAAAAAGCAGGTAGAAACCAAGTGAGCCGCCAAAAGGTATCTCTTTAAGAATAAGACTTAAGTTACGGTTGAGGCAAAAGTTGAAGTTGATGCTGAGAATAAACTTGAGTTCACCGCCAAATGGCATCATTCAGAAGGGTATTTGGTTTATGGGCGCATCGCTGGGTAACTTAATACCAGGGGTAGCAGGATAAATTAGTACTTTACCGATGCAAGAATTATTGACTATTGTGGCGAGCGTTTCATTGATTGCAGGCGTGATTTATTTGTTAAGCTCGCCCTTGGAGAGGCACGTAAAAGTAAACGTGAAAGCCAAAGAACTTGTGATTGATTAATCGTGGGATAAGTGGTGGGTAAATGAGTGGAGAAATTGGGTCTAGACGAAGTAAGTAGTTTCGTTCAAATGCTAAACGAGAACCTTGGTACTACATCACTACGTAGCACCAAGGATACAGCTAAAAGGGCAGTTAAGCGGCTGATAAACATAAGTCTTTGAGGCTGCTGAAGTCTCACTGCCACCCGTTATTCTGTTAGGGAAACACTCAAACCAAGAACCGCAGCATTGCCCAACCAGGTCAAAAACACAGCAACTTGGTTGAGCAAAATAGGTGAATATTAGAAAAAACTGTCAACAAACACCGCTTTGCGCTGAGTGTCATTGGCCAGAAAATCTTTGATAACAGCAATATGGCCTTGTCCAGCAATCACCAAAACTCGCTTGCTCGGGCTGGCCGCTAGTTGAATGTTGGCATACATGCGAAAGTTTCTGTGCCACCAACTTGCCGAAGCATCTGCGCCAACAAAGTTATCGCCAGCACCCACTTCATTGCTGAGTAAGTAAATGGATTGATTCAGCCGATATTGTTGTTCTGAATTCATCGCACGCAACACGCCTGCCAGGCTCAATGTCTGATGCATTTCGTTACTTTGGGCAGTAACCTCCGCAATCAAGGTATCAAAAGCCGCTTGAATGGCCGGTGCCTTTGTTGGCATTTGTTCAAACAGCTGCTCGGCATTCCAATGTATTTCCTGCTCGTCGAAGCAGCGCACGGCGCTACCGCCTGCGGCTTTAGCCACCCTGAATCCGAGTTGATAACTCTCATTCACTGGCAGTGTAAATTCGCCTTTTAAATACTGTTGATATTGCTCATCAAGCTTACCCTGAAAGCTTATAGGACACTCCAGCAAAACATCTGTTGGGGTAAAATCCTTCGCCAGTTTTTGGCTGAAGGTTTGTAAATACTGCTGACTGTCAGCAGAGGTAACATCCAGCACAGACGTTTTTACCGTGTCCAAACCAGGGTTAGTAAAGTGAAAAGTACCCAGTAACATAATTTGCGCTGGCTCTTCAGCACGAACAGTTTGAGCTCCTATTAACAGTGTGGTTGCTAGACAGACTAAAGCGGATATTTTTTTCATCGAAATAACCTTATGAGTTTTTGAAATTAAACATCAATTAGCGAAAACTATGCCAAGGGCGAACTGTGCAGTCCAATTGATGGAGAGTGGTTTCACTTGAGAATTGTCCATAGCGTGATGCGTACTTCCTTATCGGTTTAATTTATCAGTTTGATCTTAATGCAAACATTCTGCGTTTGAGTCGAGGCATTGATGGTTAATAACCGTGTTTGGAGGCGAGTAAGCCTTCGATACGCTTTAAACTTGCGGTTATTTCGACAAGCTGGCCGAGTAGCGCATTATCGTTTGTGATGGGGAGTGCCTCAGGTTGTGTGGGGATATTATCCAAGCGTTCCTTCTGCTCCAAAATCTGTGCTCTAAAACCTGGTGCATCGACTATGCCTACTAGGCTGATTAAGGCTCCCGCTCCCGATTGTCCTGCGGTTTCGACGGTGAGTTTATGTAATCCCATGAGCCGCATAATCGGGCCTTGGATTAAGGCGATATCGGTGATCTTATCTAAGGGAACGGTATTTTCGGTGCGGGTTAAGATTCCCCTACGCACGATCAGTTTTTTGCTGGTGAGACCTGCGCTCATATTGCTGATATAGCGGCGCGTTCCCCATAAGCCGAAAGGAAACCAGAGTAATAATAATGGGATACCAATAATACTGAGGGTGAAATAAGCCGCCCCAGAGAGCAACCAATACAAGCTTAAATTGGCCTCAAATTCCGCTTCATGAATGGTGTTATCTTGCATTTTCTTTCCAAGTGGCTGCCCAGTGTTATTATCTTAAGAAAATACACTGTTTTTGTTGTTAACAAAACAGTAACTTCACTGAAGTAAGTTTTTTGGAAAAGTGGGGATCCCTCAGACTCTGCCCCCACTTATTTTTTACCCTTTTTGTGACAAATAGGCCAAAATGTCATTGCATAATAATGACTTGTATCAACGCGTGTCATTTGTCGTTAGCCTAAGTAAATTGCCCTTTGGTTAATCAATTTATCTTTAGCGGCTATTTTTAATGCTAGCTGCGTGGAATTGACTTGCTATAAGCCCAGCTACTGGCGCGTATTCTAGCGAATGTGGTTATTCATCTTGCTTTGGATGCGATTCGTAGGGGCTCATCCATCAAAGATGATAATGGCTTTGGTTAAAGTGGCGTTACTATACTGTTAATCTGTGAATTTACGAGGTTCGTGCGTGTGAGTTCACTCTCTGATTTCATTTTTTGAGGTAATACCCAATGAGCAAAGCAAAAACAATCTTACTTGCGACATCTTTAAGCCTGCTAGCATTAACGGGTACTGCGAATGCAAGCGATTTAACCTGTACTGTGGCAGGTGGTGAAGATATCGTTATGAATAATATTGATATTCTACGCACTAACCAACCTATTGTTAAAATTGATGGTGGTTATAAATCGCCAATTTTAAGCAATATCTATCGCATTGATGGTGTCGATGGCGTCGATATTAGTGATACGCCAACGTATTTATCTTATGAACATTACCCATTGGCTGACCATCAGCTGGCTGCAACGGTTCAGGTTTATGGTAAAGACGCGGTGAAAGGCCTTTGTATTGTAACCGATGAAATGTAAGCCTACTTATTTCTTTGAGGTGTTTAATTGGATCTAACGCCAAATAAATCAGCTGTTAAGGTGGCACTTGCTGTGTCTCTTTCTGTGTGTTGTGCGCTTTGGTTGCAATGGGACAAGCCTTATTGGTCTGGCATGGCGGTGATTGTTATCGCCATGAGTGAGTCACTTGGGCATGCCATCAAAAAAGGTCAGCATCGACTTATTGGTACCAGTGTTGGCATTGTTATTGGATTACTGCTAATTAGTTTTTTATCTCAAGAACGTTTTCTGTTTTTGGCCTCGCTGTGTGCTGTGTTAGTTGTGTGTGTGTTTATGACTAGCGATGAAGAATACGGCGATATCTATCTGACTGTTTTTATCTCTTGCGTTGTGGTTGCCAGTATTGGTGGGTTTGATAGCCAAATCACTTTTAATACTTTATTGTTGCGTTTACAAGAAACCCTATTGGGGGTGGTGGCTTACACGTTGGTTTTTCGTGTGTTATGGCCGTGGGATACCGAAGAGATTTTTTTCTTACTGTTTAGCCAAACTCAACAAAAGTTAATTACCAGCCTTGATGACTTAGGGCATTTTTTAGCGACTGAGCCAGATGAGGGCTTGCTTAAAAAGGCGATTAAAAAGTCAGACCATCGCAATAGTATCAAGAAGTTAAATGAGTATCTTAACGTGCCTTTAAAGGGCAGTTATCAATTACAAAACCAGCATAGGCAGTGGAAAATACGTGTTAAAGCCATGTCTGTTGCCCAATACTATCTGTCATTTATACTGCAAAATATTTCCAGCTCAACACCGTTGATGATCCAGCAACGGCGGTTAAATAAAGCCGTGAATTTTTTAAAAGATGCAGAAAACGATACCCAACCGGCCACCATTAGCACTGAATATATATTGCAGGCTTATGATAATTTGCCGTCAGACGCTAAACCTGAGTTTATGCGCCCTAGAAATTATCGTCTTGATGCGTTAAAAGCATTGAAGGCGTTAAGTATTTTTGTGACGGCGATATTTATGTGGATTTATCTTCCCATTCCAGACAGTTACCTTTTCCCACTCAATGCCGCTATATATGCGGGGTTGTTAGCGACTATGCCCGATCGCGTCCTTAAACACTGGATGTTGGGTTATTTAGGTTTTGGGATATTGTTTATTGCCCAGTACGTATTGATCATGCCTTTGATGACGGAGGTTTGGCAATTAGCCTTATTTTACTTTATTAACACTTTCATTATTTGGCGGGTGGCATCAAAACCACAGTTTGTTATCCACCGACTAATTGGGGGGAATTTAATGATGATGATGACCATGGGCGCCTTACATAGCACCCCAACGTTTGACATTGAAACATCTTTAATCATGCTGATTTACATCATGTTGAGCTTGGTATTGGTACAATTTTATACTCGATTATTCAGTAATAAAATCGCACAACTTGGCAATTAATCATGAGTGGGTGTTGGGGCTATTCGTTGTTTTCCCAGCATATAACTTGATTTCTACCCGCTCCTTTAGCTTGGTAGAGGACTTTATCTGCCCTTGCAAGTAAATCGAGGTGTGAGCAAGGCACGCTGCTATAACTTGCGGCTATGCCAATACTAATGGTGATGTTGAATTGGCTTTTTTCAAATTCTATTGTCATAGCGGCAGCTTTTTTACGCAAATTGTCTGCCATTAGGCGGGCCTCTTCTAGCGGGATGTGCGGTAAGCTGATGATAAACTCTTCGCCACCAAAACGGCCAATGATAGTCCCATCTTTAAATGTGTTGCGGCATAAGGTGGCAAAGGTTTGTAAAACATGGTCTCCAGCTAGGTGACCTAATCTGTCATTGATGTTTTTGAATAAATCTATGTCTATGATGAGTAATGACAGGGGCTGATTTTGTTGTTGGCAGCTGAGTAAGGCTTCTTTACTCAGCAGAAGACACTGACGTCGATTCAATAAGCCTGTTAGCACATCAGTGGTTGCTAATGCTATTAGTTCTTCTTCATGTTGTTTTCGTTCACTTATGTCAAGCCCAATCCCTTGATACCCTATGGGTTGACCGTCATCGGAAAGTATCAATCTGTCTGTCCATTGAAACCATTTTCTGTTGCCAAGACTGTCAGTACCACTGTGTTCGTGGGTTGAAATAGGATTGTCTGGGGTAATACCTGCAAGATGAATTTTGGCTCTTTCAATGTTTTCAGCATCCATCACATCATAAATACTCATTCCTATGATGTCTTCTGCTTTAGCACCAAAATAATTACATACAGCCGCATTCGCTAGGGTGACTATGCCCTCTGTAGTGTAGCGATATATTAGCGCGGGCATGTCTTCAACAACGGCGCGGTAGAAGGCTTTTTCATTTTGCAGATCTTTTTCAATCTGTTGTTTCGATCTAGATACCAGGATAACAATCAGTATTTCAAGCAAGTTGTTATCCAGATCAAACACTGGGGAGTAACGTAATGATAAGTCGATACTCATTTGCTGGTTTGCTAGCGTCAGCTGCGACATTTGGTCTGCTTGGGTTTGGCTAGCACGTAACCATGGGGTGCCTTGTGTTGCGGGGGCTAAGGTGGTGATGATATCAAGCCATTGTTTACCGCTGAGATAATTGTCGTGTTGCTGGGAGGATAATGTGGGTAAAAACGACTGAAATAACGTTTCAAGTTCAGCATCAATGGTGCTGATGGCAAAGTATTTATCCAGCCTTAACATGCCACTTTGTGGAAGTTCGACTAACTTATTTACGTGATTTCTACTGCTGTGCGATGGGATTGCCATAGTCATCCTTCTAAGGGGTACGCTACATTGAAATGCTAGCAAACTCGTTGAGTAAGATTAGATTGCAACCACTTAGCAAATAGCACCTTAAGTTGGGGTGCCGTCATTAGCGTTCTCTTTATTGGTGCAATTGTATTGACTCTATCGATTAAACACAACCAAACACTGATTAGTATATTTCAAGGCTTATGCTTTGTTAAAACCTTCTAAAGATGAGGCCTTCAGCGAACGTCTCTTTACGGTTATTGTTGATATGCAGTAAGGGGACCTCGCTATTTATGCAGACTTGGATTAATCTTTAAGCATCATCCGGTATAAGGAGTAATACCATGAAAGTCAGCGATATTATGACCCCAAATCCTGTCTGTATTAGCGATGAGGCCAGCTTGAAAGATGCCCATCAATTGATGCAAAGTCGCAATGTGCGTCATTTACCGGTGATTTCAGAAAACACCGGCGAATTTATTGGCATGCTGACCCACAAAAAGATGATCGCCAGTGTGCTAACTATGCTGAATAAGTATGGCCAAGGGGCGCTAGACCGTAAAGAACGCTACACACCAATTGCTGATGTAATGGAAACCCAAGCGCAAAAACTAGCGCTAGATGAGCCGCTTACTGTGGTGGTGCAATATTTTATTGATAACAAGCTAGGTTGTTTACCTGTGATTGATGCGCAAAACAAAGTGCTTGGCATTGTGACCTCATCAGATTTTGTGAAGTTGTGTCAGCGGTTGTTATTAACGCAAAAATAACAATCAAATGATTTAACGCTGCAGCGAATATGCTGTGGCGAAAACTTAATGGAATACATGATTAAGCGACTAATAGGGTCGCTTTTTTGTTGGGTATAAAAAGGGGCTAAGCGCATTAGTCACCAGATCTGATACAGATAGGGTGTTTTACGTTGTGCTAAACATCATTTTCTATTAATCAGAAATAATGTTTTAGCAAATCAGGAGTCCACAAAAAAGCCCGAAGTAAAAAACTTCGGGCTTTTTATTTTTATTAGCTTATCGATTACAAAGTGTAACGAACACCAATTGCTATACCGTCTTCTTCTGACATTGACATTCTTGCTTCTTGTGCTTTGTCTGCACTGGTAAAGTCGCTGAAGTCTTTACGGCCTTCTACATACAATACTGTGTTGGTATCCCATACATAGTGTAAGCCAACTACCACAAACTGGCGCTTGAATACGTCGTTAGGGTCAGAATTAAAGTTTGGTTGAATAACATAATCATCACCCGCATCTAAAATGTTGTATGACACAAATGGACGTAAACCGTTGTCAAACTTGTATGAGAATAATGTTTCAACACCATAGGCATCTTTGATTAAGCGGCCTAGGTTATCTGTGTCATGGTTTTCTTGTTTATTGACGTTAGCGGCAGCATATAGGCCATTATTGTCCCAGTTGCCCCAGGTAATACCAGCACCGTAAATTAAGTCGATAGCCGTTGTTTGCTCACCATTACCAAAGGTCACATCAAACTCACCTCGGTTTACACCCGCGGTAAAGGTTAATTTGTCTGTGGCGTTATAGGTTACTGAGCCGCCATAGGTGTAATTAAATTCAACTTGTTGCGCTTCTTTTGCACCGCCAATGAACTCTTGCTCACAGTCAGATTGGCTTATTTCTTCGGTTGTATCACAAGTATAGAAGCTGCTGTTTTTAAGCTGAGTTTGAAGAGCGAAGCTGACGTCGCCAAAGCTGTTGCGGTATTGAACGGTTTTGTCGCCGCGACCGACACCATTTACTGCACCATCATCTTTGTTATAAGTGTATACACCCGCGGCATTACCATCCCACACAAAGCCGTAGTTGGTGTTATAAACCACATCGTACCAAGCACCCCATTGTTTACCTATGGTTAATGAGCCATAGCTATCATGTTCAAGCCCAACATAACCTAAACGGTTATAAAAGAACTCATCTTGTACTGATTCAAAGCGGTTGTTATAAACAATATCGCTGTTACCAACAGGGTTAACGCCCCACTCTAATTTAGTAAACGCTTTCCAGCCATCAGTAAGCTCACGATTAAAACCGAAGTTAATACGTGACGCACCATTAACAACTTCAGTTTCGCCCTGAGTATTAATGATACGGGCATCAACAAAACCGCCAATTTCTACTGCGTTTTTATCATCCTTGTAAATTTCAATTGCCGATACTGTTGGCGCAATAAAAAGTGCTGAAAGTGTTGTGGCTATGAGTGTCTTTTTCATTGGGGGTTTTAACCTTTTAGTTTGAGTCTGTAAGCTGTATCTCATTGTTTTATGCTTACTTGAGTTACGTACGAGATTAGCAAAAGATTATCAATCCCTCAAAGATAAAAGACACTATAACAGCTGATTAACATCAAATTTTCTAACTATTTAACCGATGATGTACAGAGTTAAATGCTAAAAACATACGATTCAAACAGACAATGAACAAATATTACATTGGGTTAACATCGGTTTTTTGTTTTAATAGCTTTATGATGACAAGTAAAATGGAGTAAAAATGATATTAGCTTGCCCCCATTGCGATACGTTAAATCGCGTGCCTCAAGAGCGCCTTGAGCAACAACCCACTTGTGGTAAGTGTAAGCAGCGCCTTTTTATTGGCGAGCCAATTGATCTTACCTCCGCTAATTTTAGCTATCATGCCAATAAATCAGAACTGCCTTTGGTTGTGGATTTTTGGGCGAGTTGGTGTGGACCTTGTAAAAGTTTTGCCCCAGTCTTTTCTCAGGCTGCTCAAAAGTGGGAACCCACATTTCGCTTCGGTAAACTCAATACTGAAGAGCAACAAGCAATAGCGGCTCAATTTAATATTCGCTCTATTCCAACCTTAATGGTATTTAAGCAAGGTAAAGTGATAGCACAGCAATCGGGTGCAATGCCTGCCTCATCATTTAACCAATGGCTTGAATCGTTGCGCTAGGCTTCATATGGAAAGGCTTTAATCAGATAGGCCAGTTTTGAGTGAATAAAAGGATGGTAATGAATCGCGCTTTTTATCAATGAGCTAAGTACCGCTGAATTTTGATTGTCAAACTTGTTTTAATTTAACTGTATTGTTCACGGTAAAAATTCAGCTTAAGCATTAGATGTCTTGTATTTAAATAAGTGAATTTTTTGCAACAAACTACAGTAAAACATCTATAAAACCCAACCGTTCCGAGTCATTTATTTTTACAGAGTAAATTAATTTGTATTGTAAAATTAAGTGTTTATGATAATTTATCTCGTACTAATCATCATGATGGAATATGAATGCGTTACCTACTTGTCACGTTACTGTTAACTTTATCTGGTTGTGCAGTTCAGCCTCAACCTTTTAGTGTGGTTATTGATCCCTTATCGCCTTCTAGTATTCGTTATAGCGGCGAGATTAACCCTGAAAATGTTACTTTATTTGAAAAGCTGATTGCCAATGCTCCCACAAGAATAGATTCATTGATCATCAATAGTGGTGGCGGAGATGTTTTTGCTGGCATTCGATTTGGTGGGCTTGTCTATCAGTACAAATTGAAAGTTGTGGTTGATAAAGTATGTGCATCATCTTGTGCAAACTACGTCGTGACAGCAAGTGATGATGTCATCGTTAAAAGCGGTGGATTACTAGGTTGGCACGGAGGTGCCTTGCAACCATTTTATCAATCTTTAATGTTATCAGAAAAGCAACGATCTGAAGTTAAGTTAAGTGCACAACAAGCTGAGTATATAACTCACTGGCGTAAAGCTGAGGAGGATTTCTTTAAGCTGATCAAGGTTAATCAGACTGTGACTGTGTTAGGTATGATGCCTGAGCTTGTGGATAAAAGAGATGCTCCATTATTTAGTTACGATCAGCAAACCTTAAAGCAGTTGGGATTAAATATTACTTTTGAAGGTGAGCAAGCAACAACTTCAAGCTCTGGTGATTATATGGTGCAAATTTTTAACTTATCACCTGATGTATTAGACATGTTGCTCATCCAACATGATAAAAGGTTGCTGAATAACTGAGCTTAGTTATAAATTAAGTGAGGGTATATCCAGACCTCATTTAATAATTTACTTTCGGTTGTTAATATCGTTTGTAAGCTTACATTTATCGTCTTTGTATTTCTGAGTAGATTTCGACTTTGATAGCTTGGCATTATTCACTTAATGCTAGCTAGCCCTATCAACTTGCCTTGAGAAAGATGCTTTTATCGCTAAAGGTAACCCGAAGTATCGATTAGCCCTGATATTAGCAACGCCAAAGACCGTCACATAACCTGCATTTATTACCGTTATTGCAATAATTGACCATTCTCAAGAACTCAACGTATCGGACGGGCTAAGCTAACTGAACTAATGCACTATTTCAACGAAGCTACGATTTCACGAAAAAAAGCAATGGTTTCGTGTTTAGATATTAACGCATCTTGAAAGCCTAAATCAGCGCTATTTTTGACTATCACGATATTGTGTTTTTGATTGATGTAAATATATTGCCCATACACCCCAACACAAAAAAACTCTCCAGCTTCAGCTTCGGGGGGAAGCCATATTTGATAGCCATAACCCAGTTTATCAGCCTGCGGTTGCAGGTAGTCGGCTTGGGCTGTGGTGGCGGCTTTTATCCAATCAGCAGACACAATTTGTTGTCCATTGTACAAGCCATTGTTTAATAATAAACGGCCAAAGCGGGCATAGTCGCGGGTGGTCATATTCAAGCCACCTAAAGCAAAAGCCACGCCTTGAGAATCAGTTAACCAATAGGCATCGTCTTCCATGCCAAGCTGGCTCCACAGGGTGTTTTGTAACAATTCGACTAGCGACTGACCTGATACGCGCCTGACTATCATGCCTATCACATGGGTGTCCATACTGACATAGTGGAAGGTTTTGCCTGGTGTTGATTCATTAACAAGCTCGCTGGTCATCTGATCTAACGAACCGCCAATCGCTAAAACGCGGCCCATTTTATTGATATCAGAATAAAAGTCTTGGTAATCTTCATTCCACTTTACGCCTGAGGACATTTGCAAAACCTGTTTTACTTTTACCTTGGCATAACCCGAATTAGCCAGTTCTGGCAGGTAAAAATCGACAGGTTGCTCGATATCAATTTTGCCCGCATCTACCTGCATACCAAATAATATCGATACAAATGATTTTGCCATTGACCAGGAGATGCGTTTGTCATCGCTATGGGTGCCTAAAAAGTATTGTTCGTAGCTAATTTGGTCGTCTTTTAACACTAACAATGCAGTGGTGGCTCGGCGGGTTAAAAAGGCTTGGGTATTGGTCGATTGGTTTTTGTAAATAAATGATGCAGGTAAGGGATGCAAGTTGCTTTTAAACACATAAGGCGTGCCTTGTTGTTCAATTGTTTTATTAAAAAATACCGTTTTCATCTGGGAAAAGTTGTTGACGATTAATGCTTTATCAAACAGGGTGATGACGCTGTATAAACGGTTAACGGTCTGCCAATTAAATGCAATGAGTAGGGCGAAAACGATCACAATGCTAATTAGCGCAACTTTGATGTACTTTAACCAAGTAGGCATCGAGATTTCCCAATAGATAAATTAATGTATGTTCAGTAACCTAGGGTCTGTTGATCTTTCAAGGTTGTTTTTGCAGCGAATTGTTGGCCAATTATACAAGGCAGAGGCTTGGCTGTGTAGTTATTCTACATAATAAGCCGATAACGAAGTAAAAATGGCCAACAAACGCTGTCCGAAGGATTCGGCTAAAAACGAATTACGCTTTGTTGAGTGAACTTTGCTTAGATTGCTAGGCTTCACTCCACTCGCCGCGCTTAATTCGTTTTTATCTCGAACAAAATTCCACCAGCAAAGATCAACAGACCCTAGCGTTATACCTCAGATAAATCAATTCATTCATCGTATGGTTCACTATTGAAGGGGGTTAATTGTGTTATCTAAAATGGTCGTTAATGTTGAGCGGCATACTTCATCAAATTAATATAGTTGTCGACATAGTAGATATGGCTATTCAAGGCTAAAAAATCCACTAACTCTTCATGAGCTTGAGCCGTTACCGATAAGTAGTCTCCGCCTACACCATGAAAAATAATATTCACTAATAAAGTGTCACTGGATTGCTGCTGAATATATTCGATAAGCTGTTTACCCGTTTCACCTGCGGGATATAGGATTGGTGTAAAACGAGGGTCAAGGCCATGACCTTTGATGGCAACAAAAAGGTGCCTGACGTTATCAAGGTATGGTTGGCCTTCAATTAGCAAATCACCGCAGGGCACGGTATAAGTCCGTTCAGTTTTGCCATCAAGGGTGGTTAAAAAAGCATTTGCCTGTTCGAGCTCCATCACCATCTGCTTGACGGTGTAGCGGTCAAGATTGTGTGCCTGTTGCACCCACTCTCGGTTAGGTAATGAAGCGCTACAAGGGTGATTAACACTATGGTTACCAAGCTCATGACCATTCAAAACTGCGGCTTGCCATTCAGCTTTTCGTTGTAGTAGCACGGGTGAATTAATGACCACATAAAAGGAAGCCTTAAGGTTACGTTTATCCAATGCAGGTATGACATTATCTAACTGACTATTCAAGGCATCATCATAGGAAAGGCTTACCGCTAGCTTACTGCCATTGGGCCAGGTGAAGTGATTAGCAGGAGCCTCGGCATAGCTAAATATTGAACACATTGAGGCAAAGGTAATCAGTAAGCACTGATTTAGGTTATGGATGCTGAAGAGTATTTTTTTCAACAAGATTACTTTTCCGACAAGAGTGCAAGACGGATAATAGATTCGATAGTGGAAGATTGCTCGGCTGCAAACTCTACCCCAAATTCAACACCCTGCTTAAATGGCTTAAGGTTACACACTTTGCACGATAGGGTGAGGGTGGCTTCTTCTTGATCGTTGTCACAAAATTTAGCACTGACTAACATGTCTTCAATAATGCTATCTACGCCTCCTTGCGCAAGATTAATGTGACAACCTGATAACGACACATCTGTCATTATGGCCTGATATTCTTTGCCATTGGTGCTGATGGTGCAATTAAGTTCGGTTAACACTCGTTTAGTGGAGCGTAAATTATGGATTACCATAGTGTCAGGGAAATGTAATACCAATATTTTGGTCGGGGTGCTTAAGGTTTGCTTTAAGGTGGTTTGAAAAGCAATCACAGAGGCTTCGTGGCCTTCAACTAATCCCCGGACGGTTATGGGGACATTTTTAATGATGTATTGTTCGTGCTTGCCAAGCTTGGCTGAGTCGGGAAATTGGATAAGAATAAATTGTTGGGGGAGATAACCGATAAAGGTGGTTCTGAAGCGTCCGATTTCACCGGTTGGGGTGGATATATCAATATTAACCGGCGTACCCGCCAATAAAAACTTAAATGCGTTTGTGTGATTATTATTTTTGGTGCTGACTTGTTTGGTTGCCATACTTTGTCCATTTGGGGCTAACGCGTTTAACGTTTTCGCTCAGTGTATTAATCCTAGCAGATAATGAGTATTACTTTAGTGGATTAAGATGAGCGGCAATTAAATCCGTTTAAAATCTTTATCTAGCATGTTGCTCAGTAGTAGTTTTCCCGCTGGGTTGACCCTAAACTCGCCATATTTGGCTTTGGCAAACTCTTCTGCTCGGCCCTCTTCAAAGAAAAAGGCATTACTGGCCAGTTTCACTCTGCCGCTTCGCACTCGATATTGAATTAACTGTTGATTTGGCAGCAACGCTTGCCCCTGATAAAGCGCATCAAATTGAGCAAGTTGATGTTGTGCTAGGGTAACAACAAATAAACCATCATCATTTTCTTGGTCTGTTGCTTGGCTAATGTTGCTGCTGATTTGGTAGTTTAGTGCCATATAGTCCCCTTGCATTAGCGAGCGAGGATCGACAGGTGCGAGTTCAAACACCACAATGTCGCCGTTAGCCAGTTGTTGCTCTTGCTGATAAATGCGGAGGTTTACCAGTGCCAATATGGCTAAAGCACTGAGTGTCACCCCAATCGCGCTTTTACTGAACGTCATGGCGTTGCTCCTTGTTTGCTATTGTTTTGCCAATCGATAAAGCCATCGTCAAGCGGATCAGCAATAACACCACACCACTGGCCATTAACCATAATGATTTGTCGAATAAGTTAATGTGCAGCGAGTAGTAATATAGGCCGATAAAGCTAACTAATGCGCCGATGGCAAGGGCAAGGAGTTTGAATTCATTGTAGAAGTAACCTAATAACAGCATCAATAATGCTGTACTGATCCCCGCCATGGGAATCGATAATAAACTGATTAATATTGCGCTTAATATGGCGATAAATTTAACTCGGCTAAGCTGTGCTGTGTTTGTTAGCTCAATAGGCTGGGTGCTTAACTGATTAAATACTTGGTTGATTAACCACAGTGCAGATAACAGTACCATAGCGACAGCAAGGTAATGACTAAAGCGGGCGTCAAATGTCATCAGTATTTGGGGAAGATCCATCCAGCGGCCTATATCGGATAAAGCAAAATGGGTAAACAGTAAGTTAAGGCTAATGGCGTACCCTAACATCCGTAGGCGCTGATAACTCTGTGGCCATCGATAAAGCTGCGACCACACTAGCATTAAACTAACAATTAATAGTGGCAGAATGAGTTGGCTGAGTTGGTATATTACCAATATGGCTAGCAAGCAAGGCACCATAGCGATAGCGGCAATAAATTGATTGGCTTTGTGTGGAATAAGCCACCAATGAACAGCAAAAAGCACAGCGTACATTAAAGCTATAAGGCCATCATCTATGTGTTTTAGGGTGTCGTGAATTCCCCAAAGCATCATCAATTGGCCTGATATGCTAAAGGCAAATACCATTTGTAGTATAAACTCTTGGTTATTTTCACCGACTCGATAATAGGTTAAACAGCTAAGTGTAATGATACTACCCATCGCTAATATCGACTGTTCCATGTCGTTAACAGAAGCGATGCAGGCTATTACAAATGCCAACACAAATAATGCCGCAATCCACCCGCCAAGAATTTGGGCACCTATTATATACCAGGGGCTTGATAACTGAATCGCAGGAGCTGTGCTGTTGTCAACCACGCCCTGATTAACGAGTGATTGCCATAACTGCGCCTGTGCTTTGTGCATAGGGCTTTTATCTGGGTTGTTGATTGTTTTTTTGATCGGGTTGTTGATTGGGTCATTCATCACAAAAATCCCCCTGGCTAATGGAGGCTTTGGCGGTAAATTCGTGTTGAATTAGCTTCAACCAATATAAGCAGCCGCTAGTGAGGCCGATAATAATAATGGCGATGAATAGGAAAATCCCAACAGGAACATTACTGTCAAATAATCCTTTTGATAATAACGACACAATGGTCGCACAAAGGCTGATTAAGACTAAAGTGAGCGGATAAAGCGCTGGTAAACGATAACGATAGTAGCCAAATAGCGTGGCCATTATGGTTAAATACACCAAGATGTAAAAACCTGAGTGGGCGGTGGAGTTAAAATCGAAAACCACCCAAATCATCAGCCAGCTTAAGCTAACAACACTTGCTAATAAGCTGGTGGCCTCTACTATGGGGCATTGGAAACGTGATCGACCCGCCCATGTTAACCTGCGCGCTAGGCTAAAAAGCAGATGAATAGATAAGTTCATTAAACCAAAAACAGTAATGACTTGAATGTGTTCTAGATGTACCCCGAATAGCTGTGAAAATGAATCAAAATAAATACCTAAACTGACATTAATTAATGCCACAACCAGTAGCCACAATAGGTCGAATCCTGCGATAACCGCAAAAGGTAAAATAAATAGTGCCCATAGGGCAAACAATTGCCAGGGATCAGCTCCTGTTTGATAGGTTTGTCCGACTAATGCTAACAGAGCGCCAACCATCATACTGGCACCCAATAACATGGCGTTGGGTAAGCTCCAGCTTGCATGTAGAGCAACAAATTGAGTTGGTTTTGAGGCATTTTCTACCCGATTAGCCAGATAAAACCCGCCAATAAAGGTCATAAATAAACCTTCAATAATTGCAAACTTAGTCAGGTTGGCTAATGTATCCCAATTGAATGCCATGAAAAATATCACCCCTGCACTAAGCAATAAAATGCCAAGAAACAATACCAGATTAGCAATCAGTAGCAGCCAATTGTGTTGTGTCGGATGAGGGTAAGCCACGAGTATGGCTGCATTAAGATTATGGGGAGCGATTTTACCTTCAGTAAACCATTGCCAAATATCTGAACGTTTTCTAATTATCATTCCTGTTCCTTGGATTTAAACTGAGGATGATTAAGACTGCTTCACAATGTGCGGATCACGGTTTGTGGCCCATTGATGGTAGCTATTGGACTAACTATTACACCACTTCCATTTTATCTGGTGATGGTGGGATAGCCACATCTTTTAGCGAACTTCGCAGACTTAAACCTGAAGCGATACTGAGTTGCCATTAGTCATGGTGCGGTATTGCTATCATTGTTGTGCAAAATATATCAAATGTAGCCACGCGATTCCCTTTGATGAACAACGGCATAATGAAAAAAAATTGTCAGGATAGCAATGGTATTCATCAACAATTATTGCTGTTTAAGCGGGAAGAAATGAATGATTAACTACACGGATATCTTGATGGCATAAATAAAGCCAGTTTCCTCGATTTCTCTTATTCATGGCATTTACTTTAAGCTGTTAACGCCATGAATGATGGCGCTTAGAAAGTAATTGATTTGACTGTCGTTACGATAAACATCAGCTTGCTACCTGGCATTCCTGCAAATCGGAAGTTGATAGAGTTTGCGCCTTTATTCTTTAATATGATTTTAAGTTAATTCACATCTGGGTGGGGTAATGGGGATGTGGCGAAGAACAATAAAAAGAGGACATATAGTCCCCTTTTTGATGGTTATTGATTTTTATATAAATAGATAAAAGCTAAAACTTAACAGCGATTAATGCACTAAACCGCGGCGCTTTAATAACGCGTCAGTTGACGGTTTTTTACCGGCAAAGTCGATATAGCTTTGCATCAAATCCTGGCTGTTACCTTTTGATAAAACCGTGTCACGGTATTTTTGACCGTTTTCTAAGGTTAATCCACCCTGCGACATCATGTAAGAGAATGAGTCAGCAGCAAACACTTCGGTCCACAAGTAGGCGTAGTAACCCGCAGAATAACCGCCGCCAAAGCTGTGGCTAAAGTAAGTGGTTTTATAACGTGGGGGAACTGGCGTGTAATCTAAGCCATGTTTTGCTAAGGCTTGTTTTTCAAAGGCGGCAACATCGGTAATCTCGGTGTCGGCAGTAATTGAGTGCCATTCCATGTCTAGTAACGCCGCTGATAGGTATTCCACGGTACCAAAACCTTGGTTAAAGGTATGGGCTTTTAATACTTTAGCCAATAACTCGGCAGGAATAGGTTCACCCGTTTGATAGTGTTTAGCATAGTTCGCGAGCACCTGAGGGTCGATGCTCCAATCTTCATTGGCCTGTGATGGAAACTCCACAAAGTCACGCGCGGTTAACGTACCCGCTAGACTTGGGTAATTAACCTGTGAATACAAGCCATGAATAGCGTGGCCGAACTCATGGAATAGGGTGCTGACCTCATCAAATGTCATCAGGGTTGGCTGGCCTTCAGCTGGCTTAGGTATATTTAGCGCATTGTAAACAACAGGCTGAGTATTTTTTAAGAATGATTGGCTAACAAGTTCATCCATCCATGCGCCACCTTGTTTACCCTGGCGGGCATATAGATCGAGGTAGAACAAACCAATTGAGCTGCCATCTTGATTGAAAATCTCATAGGCGCTGACATCTTTATGCCAAACGGGTAAGTCATTGCGTGGTTTTACGCTAATGCCGTACAGTTTATTCATCGCGAAGAACATACCATCATTTAATACTGTGTTCATTTCGAAATAAGGTTTTACTTGGCTGTCGTCTAGATCATATTTGGCTTTACGGACTTTTTCCGCATAGAAAGCCCAGTCCCAAGGTGCCAGTTCAAATGTTTGACCCTCTTTAACGATTTCAGCTTGAATATCGGCCGCTTCGACTTTGGCTTTAACCAGAGCTTTTGGGGCGAGATCGTCAAGAATGCCATAAACCGCTTCTGGGGTTTTAGCCATTTGGTCGCCAAGAGCATAAGCCGCCCATGTTGGATAGCCTAATAGATTGGCTTTTTGGGCGCGTAATTTGGCTATGTTAATGTTGAGCGGTGCATTGGTTTCCATTGCGCGATAGGCCGATGTTTCCCACAGTTTTTTACGTAAGTCTCGGTTTTTAAGGCTAGATAACAAGGGTTGAGCTGTAGTGTTGACTAAGGTGATCATGTAACCGGTTTTACCAGCATCTTTAGCTGCTGCGGCAAGTGATGCAATTTCGCTATCAGACAAACCGTCAAGTTGCGCTTTATCTTCAACCACAATCACATCATCTTTGTATGACTTTAATAAGTTTTGTGAAAAGCTGGTTTCAAGTTTAGCTAGCTGGCCATTGAGTTCACGCATTTTAGTTTTATCAGCTGGTGATAACTCAGCACCTGCACGCACAAAGCTATCGTAATACACTTCAACTAAACGCAGATCTTCACCAGTCAATGTCGCTTTGTTTTTATAAATAGCCTGAATGCGGGCAAACAGCTTTTCATCAAGATACATGTTGTCCTGATGTGCAGTTAACTTGGGGACTATTTGCTCTTCAACACTGGTGAAGTTGTCGTCTGAAATTAATCCTGAAAGATTGAAGAAGATACGTTGAGTGCGGTCTAAAATTGCACCTGTTTTTTCTAAAGCCACAATGGTGTTTTCAAAGGTTGCAGCTTCACTGTTATTGGTAATCGCCTCAATTTCAGCTTTATGTTCTAACATGCCTTGCTCAAATGCTGGCAAATAGTCACTGGCTTGCAACTTGTCGAACTGTGGTGCCATATATTGCAATGGGCTTGGTGTCAGTAGGACGTTTGCGACGCTTGCAGGTGCTTTAGTCATTGTTGTTGGTGTCTCTGCTGCTTTGCTATTGATAGTGGCGTCTGTTGATGGTTCTGAACAGGCACTCAGCATCAGTGCGGCACTGATTGCTGTAGTGATAAGAGTTTTACGCATTGAAATATCCTTGGGTCTTTGCCCTTTCGGTGTATTTGTTCGATATGTGCTTGTGTTGTTAATTTTGCGTTGTTGGATGGAACAAAGTGACAACGCGAATACAATACCAAGCTATAGTCTTTTAGCCTAGGAGGAAAAATTAAGATTAACCTTTGTTAGCAACAGGCATAAGCAAAAAGGCAGGTTAAATCCTCTTTCTCTTCTATCTGAGCTATTTTTTACGTCATCTTCTACATTTTTATGGTGGTAATTTACTGATATTCGCGTAGTTTAGGGATGATTGAAATGCACGACTAGGTGGTCATATGAAAGCAGGTAAACACGATACAAAACTGCTGAAGCTCGCAATGGACATTGGCATGGGTTACGCGCACAAACGTGGTTTTGCTGATTTTGGTAAAGGTATTTCGCCGAAAGACAAAGTTGAATGTATTTATCGGTTATTAGTACAAGATAAGTTAATACAACCATTAGCTGAAGATAAAGACGACGGACCCAATAGAAAGCACAAACTGATATTGTGGATCAGTAAACAATTACCTAAAGATCACGAGCTGCTAAACTAACTTTGGCTTTTTGATGGTTATCATCACTTGATTGACGCGTTTGATTTAGCCACCTTAATTTTATGCTTTGAGTTAGTTTCTAAGTGACTTGGGTTTTTATAAGTATTTATTCGCTTTGTGAGTATTTATTATGACATCGATACTTGAGCAGACGACCTGTATTGCCTACAATGACGCACGCTTTATTCACAATAGACAACGACTATGAACGACACAACTTCACAACCTGCTTTACCCGATCGCTTAAGTGTTAATCCACGTAGCCCACATCATGTGGCTGCTATTTTTGAACATGAAATTGGTATTACCTTAAACGGTAAAGAACGTTTTGATGTAGAAGAATATTGTATCAGTGAAGGTTGGGTAAAAGTCCCAGCTGGCAAAGCGTTAGATCGCCGTGGTCAACCACTGACAATGACGATGAAAGGTAAAGTTGAAGCGTTTTATCGTTAAGATTTACGCACCGACATAACCCGCTTATGTGCTAAATACTGATGTTCATATTGAACTCAGGACTAAAAATAAAGCGCTACCATGAACATGGGAAGCGCTTTATTTTTGGTTTTCATATAGCTTAAGTCAGCATTAGCCTGTTATAGATAATTATTTGAGATAAATGATTACTCCCAAGCTACTTAATCAAAATCGAATCCAAGTTTGCTAATTATCACTTAATACATTGATGACTATTTTATTGCAGCGATCTCTTTTTCCACAGCAACAACAACAGCCTGTGGATTGTTTAGGTACAAAGAATGATCGATAAAAATGGCATTGTCATCTACTGTCATTACTAGCACTGGGAACCCTGTTGTGCCAATGACCTGTTGTATTTCAATAATGTTCTCAAGGACATATTCAGCTTCCATACTGAGTTCATCTTTAAATATTTTATTTGAAGGTGATAACTTGCAGTTTTCGACTATGGCATTGAAGTCATGTTTATTATCGAGTGGATTACCTTCAATAAAGTGAGCGCGTTGAATCGCATTAAGGGTTACCAATTGTTTTTCAGGCTGTTTGGCCTGCAACCATGCCATTAAATTTGCCGTTTTAATGGAGTTTTTAGGGCTATTGACGTAACGGATATGATCACGGCCAAATTTAAGTCCACTTATTTTTGCCGCTGCAGCCATTTGATCTTCACCGGCACTGTCTGTACCAATGTAATGTGCGCTGTGTAATAAGTGCACTGTCATTTGCGGATAGGCTGCTTGCAACGCATTCACTAAAGGCGTGGTGGCGTAGCTCCAAGGACAATGTGAGTCATAGATAAAATAAAGCTCAGTGGTCATTAAGTTAATTCTTGTTAGCGATCAGATGCGCCGATCCTAATTAGTTTACCGACATTATACAATCTTTGAATCTGCAATTAACTGCAGAATGGGTGAGGGCGATACTTGTTGAAACACCTGTGAAATTAATTCTGGGTTAATGTCATTGACATATTATGGCAGGGTATTGACCGTCATAAATCATGTTTGATTTTCAGGAGTAATAATGTCACTGATATTTTTATCAAAAACACGTGCGATGACATTAAGCAGTTGCTTAGTGGCTAGCGCTATATTGTCAGGTTGTGGCTTTATAGGCTCAGATGAAAAACAACAAGCAGAAGCACTTTGGTTAGCTAAAGACGAACAACTAAAACTGGCAGTTGAAGCCGTTAGAAGTCAGGGCATTGATGCGGTCATTAAAGGCGCTGAGGCCGGCAGTGTTTCGGCGTGTGTTGCAGCTAAGTTGAGTGAAGATCCGCTAGGCGAACTTGTCAGTGTCGAGGGGGCTTTAGCTGAGTCTGCGCAGGTTGCTGAGCTTATTGGCTCGATACAAAAGTTACTTGAGCAAGACATTAGCTTTGAGCAAGTGGCAGGTTTACTTCAGCAGGGGGCTGATGCAGCCTCTTATGCCAAATCGTTGATTGAGCAACTTGGGGTCACTGGGGCGATAGCCAGTATGCAACAAATGGCTTTGGCCAGTGAGCAATATGCGACTCAAGATTTAGGCGGACACTTTAAGCAATTGTTATTAGAGTGTCAGTCTCAACAATCAAGCAAATAATATTGCAAAGTCATGGTGAAACAACAGTTTGTGTGATTACGTGGTAGCATTTATTTATGCTTTATTTGGTTTTTAACGTAAAAGCCGGCTGTTAACAGCCGGCTTTATTTGTTGGCGATGAAGGCGAGTGATATTGGGCAGACGTTATTTCATCTTAACCACTATGCCATCTTAATCGCTATTTCATGTTAACGACTAAGCTTGCTCCGTTACTTGATGGAGCACCATCGGCGCTGATGTAATACCAGCCTTCACTTGGTGCAGTAATGGTTAAGCGTTCATCATTGGTCGAACTTTCTGATTTAACATCATATGAACTTGGATTAGCCCAGGTTTGCTTATTACCGTAAAGATTAACATTTCCGGTGCCATTGCCACTTATTACTGTCACTTCTTCTGTCGCTGCTGGCACATAGAAGTAGTAACTTGAGTGACCATCAGCAATACAGATAGCTTGTCCAAATGTTACCGCGCCATAGCTGTAAGGTGCTTGCGTTGCACAGGCATCTTCGATGGCTAAAGGCGGGGTTCCTGTATCATTGTTGGTTAGGCTGACATTTAAGCTAACACCTTCGTAAGCTTGTTCTGCCACTAAACTGATATATACCCAACCTCTGTTTGCGATCACGCTGAGTAATTCATCATTATTGGCCGTGGTTGCTTTTGCATCATAAGCTGAGGTTTTTGCCCAAATATTTTGGTTAAAGTAAATATCGACATTGCCGCTTCCGCCAGCGGTTGATATATAAAGCGGCGTATTATCTTCTTCTACATAAGTGTAGAAATAGTTAATGCTTTGACCACTCACACACTCGGCTTGCTCTTTGGTTAGATTACCGTCTGTAATAGTTGGGCTACCGCAGTGCTGAATAGGATCAATTGGTCCATCAGTATCTGCATTATCACCTATTCCATCACCATCAGAATCGGCCCACTCACTAGGATCGTTTGGAAATACATCGGCATTATCACCAAAACCATCACCATCTGAGTCGATTGTTTCAGTAGGATCGGCGGGGAACATATCACTGTTATCACCTACGCCATCGCCATCAGTATCTCGGGTTTCTGTCGGATCAAATGGGAAAGCATCCTGATTGTCATTTACGCCGTCACCATCAGAGTCAATGGGCGCCACAACGCCGGTGTCTATGGTGTCATCGTTGCTAGATACAGTGGCGAGCCAGGTGTTCCATTCAGTGTTGTATTGTTGGCCAATGGTATCATTGATATAGGTTAGCCAACCTGCAGCATCACCACTGCGGGCAAGTACTAGCAGTGCATCGACATCTGATCTGTGTTTTTCAAACATAAAACGTACGGCGAGATAGCCCCAGCTGTAAACTCGTTCTGTGCCGCTGTCATAGGTGTTCGATAAAATCTCATTTAAGCTAAATGCTTGTGAGCGTCCAACATTAATTGCACCATCATTACGGTTTTGTTTAGAGATGTATTCCGCTAAACCTTCTGCCCACCACACTGATTTTCCGGTATCAATGTCGAAGTAATTAAATGCGCCATAAAGGTTAAAGCGGCCATCAAGGTAGTGCACATACTCATGCTCAAGGTTCCAGACAAGGATGTCTTCTGTCCATGTGGCTTCATGGGCAATAAATCTTGCTTGGTTGCCTTCTTGAGACGGTGTTCCTTCTAGGTACATACCACCATTGTTAGTGCCTATACCAAATATCACCCCAGCATACTGAACATAGTCATTGTAACTATCAAAAATATTCACTTCCAGGCGTTCATTTAAGTCATCCGCTACGGGCTGATATCCTGTTGCCAGCACATTGTGAAACAGTGTTTCTTCTAAGCCCATTAGATCACATGAGCTTTGTAACTCCGTATCTGTTAGTGCTTGTGCGCGAATATAGATGGTGTCGCTACAGGTATAGTTAATCGGTAATGCAGTACGTTCAAGTTCTTCTTCCCAGCCGCAAATACCGAAGGCTTCACATTCTCCTGGATTATAGTAATCAAGGTAGCCTGCGCCATCAGCCCATTCAGCTGACATGCGTTCAAATTTACTCATGTAAAGTTGCACGCCATCGTTTAGGCGAGTTTTGAAGCTGGCAGGCAGGTTCCAGGTTTTTTGGTAGCCATAAAATCGTCCAAATTCGTGGAAGGCATCGGTAGATTCATATTGATAGGCAGAAGTATAAATATACTCTGAGGTCGCTATTTTCAGTAAAGCATCAATTAAGTCACTATGGGCGAGGGCATTTTGGCTGTATTCATCTTCCCAAGTACCGTAATAAAGTGTGGTTAATGCGCTAGTCAGTGCCGCACGGTGGCGATTACTGGCAAGGTATTCGGGATTAAACCTTTGTAAGTAATCAGTAATAACTGGCACACTTTCAAGAATATGATCCGCACTTGCCCATGAGCTAAAAAATTCAGTTAAGGTGTCACCTGAGCTTTGGCTTAAATCAAATAAATGCGGGTTTTTAGTGTATTCCTGCAATGCGCCATAAACCGCATCAGCTGCCTGAGAGTCGCTGTAAGTTAGGTTATCGTTATAGAATTCAATATAAAACGCGCCGCGTAAGAAGTAGAAAAGATTACGCATTTCATCGCCATTACGGCTATCGTAGGTCGCGGCGATACTTTTCGCTTGATTCGCAACCGACACTACATTTGCAGTTTGATATACGGCTACCGAGACTGCATCATTTCTTGAATATAATTCTGAGATACACGACAGTTCTGCTTGTTTGACAAAATCAAATAATGCTTGGCCTGTTAAGTTAGCCATTTCACTGCTACATACATTGGGTGCTGCTTCTGCAGCAGTCGCCAATGCGCCCATTGGCCCATCAATCTTTTTTAATGACTTGCCCTCCGCAGGGGGCTGAAGTGGATCTGTTTTGGTATTTTTTTGTTGGCCAGGGATATTGGCGCCTTTCTCAAAGCGATTGGTAGTCGCCTTAACTTGATCTAATTTTGACGTCTCTTTGATTGTAGAAGGTTTGTTGGTGGTCGAGAACTCCTCAATGTTTGAAGACTCTTTCACAGTTGGAGGTGCCTCGTTAGTCGCTTGTGCATGGAATGGGAAAAGAATGGTTGAGCATGCAAGCGCTACGGCATGAACAGTGAATTTTCGGCTGACATCGATTAATGGTGATGATTTTATTGGCATTTTAAACTCCAGTTAATTACAACAATGTCGTTAAATCACCTAATTCAAGGAAGTGATGTTCAGACTATTATGTTTTTATCGTCGTGAATTCTATTGTGATACTTAGGGTTGTTAATCTTTTGTTAAAGATTGGTATAATTTATAATGTATACAATATTTAGTATCAAGTATAAAAATCACCACAAAAGTGGTTTACAGGCAGAGAGTATTTTTGAAGGTGAATGTGCATTCAGTAGTCAAATTAATGGCTCAGTCTCGTGAGGAACTGTGGTATTTAAACAGAGGTTAATAATATGCCGATATGGGCTTTCGAGCATAAAAGCAGAAAGTAAGACGCAAAAATAGTGAGTCAAAGTTGGTTTTTAGTGATGAGTTAACAACTATCAACATTCAATTTAACAATAACTTGGTTACAGTTTTATTACAGACGTGTGTGGCGAAATAGAGGTGAGAAGTGCACATGATGAGTCATTATGTTAAGGCTGAGTATTTTGCAAAATTATCTTATTGCAATCTTGATTGGGTGTGTCAAAAATAAAATTTTGAAAAAATCTACCGTTAAATCCTGCATAAAATTCGATTATATTGAATTTATATTCACACTCAATTAGGTGTAAATATATATAACCAAAAAGAATAAGTTATTTCGTTTTGCGTTTTGTGGCGGCTGGGTGCTGTTAAGTATGCTGATTAAAGTATCAGTTACACTTTGTTTGGGTATTTCACCGCCCACTGAACCTTTAATGAGTATTACAGGATGATAATGCACCAAGACGCCTTAGATTTACTTTAACTCTTTGATTTTTTGCTATGGTGGTTGCTCACTGATCCTGCGGGACCAAAATAATGCGTTATTTAGTGTGACTTTTTAGTGGGGGCAGATATTGCTCCCAGTTTTTTATGTCAGAATCTCGCGATATACGTTTTTGGTTTGCAGAGGGAAAGTTTTTACTTCCAATGAGCACACCAGATGGCATTGAGTTGTTATATTTTAATTTTTTATTTTCTGCTTCGAATTCAGCTTGTGAAACATTCAATGCTGGTGTGCAATTAAGGGATAAATGCCACATCTATTAGCTTTGTTTTATTTTTTTGATGGGTAGTGTATTTTACTAACCTTATTTTACGTAAATTAAGGATGAATAATGCGTAATAAAATCATTAAAGCACTCTCTATTTTTTCTCTTTTTCTTTTCTCGCTGAATACCTTTGCGGTAACGAATTGGGTTGATTTTGAAATCATTAATGGCCATATCAATTTACCCGTGACAATTAAAGGGGTTGAAGGCCGAGCGATTCTAGACAGTGGTGCGCAGTTAAATGCGATTAATTTAAGTTTCATCAATAGACACGGATTTGAATTTCCTAAAGGTGGAAAGGTCAATGTTGAAGGTATTTATGGCACAGAAACTCGTCGATTATTCAATAATGTTCAAGCAAAACTTTTTAATACTGACTTAGAGCTAAATAACCTAGCAGGACTTCGTTTGGGGCACCATGAGGTTCAACTCCTATTAGGTGCGGGATTGTTAGAGAAATTTATTTTTCAGATAGATTACCCCAATAGCCGTTTAAGACTGTTTGAAAGAGGGTCTGTTGATTTAGCTAAGCTTGAGAACATTCAAATGCAGATTGATCGAGGTTCAGGGCAACCAATAGTCAGAGTTGACTTGAATGGTCAAAAAGACGCTTGGCTTATACTTGATACAGGCAATAACGGTGGATTATTTTTAAAGCGTACTCTGGCAACAGATTCAAACTGGTTGGAGCTTTATGGTTCACAATCAAGCCTAATTGCAGGGGCTAATAATATTGGTGTTGTTGATAACTTTCGTTTGCCCGAAGTAAAATTTGGACCTTTTACCATTGAAAATGTTCAAGTTAGCGTTCCTGCGGATGGTCAAACTGAGTCAGTATCTGGTCAAGAGTCGATTAGCTTTTCACGTATCAAAGGAAAAAATATCAAAGGGCTTGTTGGTTATGATGTGTTAAAACATTTTGTTTTAACCATTGATTATAAGTCCGGCCATTTGCATGTTGGATTACCAGAAGAGATATAATTTGGCGCAGTTATGAGGTCAAATTAACCTATTCAGCAGAATAACGTTTAGATGCATTTAAAGCAGCAATTAAGCCCTGTTCAGTTATATTCATTACACCACTTGAACTATCTGTCGGAGTCGCTTTTTGTTGTGACTCTTGGGATTTGGCAACAGAGATTTGTTGCCACTTTTTCATCACTCTGGCTAAGGCCCCATGATTTGATAAGGTTGAAATTGATCGGTTGATTTCAGCAAGTAAGGCTGAGTTATTGGTTTTTTTGCTGATCATAAAGTGGATCTGATTAGTGTCTACCACAAGTGCTAATGGTGACAGAATGAGCCCTTCGGATTGATTGGCAATATAAGGTAAGGCAACTGAGTCACCGATTAATACATCCCCTCTTTTATAGGCAAGCATTTGCACTGATTGTGTTGCGTTAGGGCTAGTAATTAATAAACCTTGTTGCGATAACTCATCTTTAGTGGCTAAATAGTCCTGACCATACCAACCATAAGAAGGGGCTAATAATTTAAGCTTCTTAGTGAAAATGTCCTGCCACTTATCAATTGTAATACTTGAGGTATTTCCTGCTTCGACAAACAGCCTGACCTCTTCATCACGATATGAATCTGAAAAATAGGCGTACTCTTCTCTTTCTGGGATATAACTTGCTCCCATCATCATGTCTAATGTGCCGATTTTCAGCATTTGATGGGCACGCTTAACGGGCATTTGAATGAACTGTACCTTACAGCCGAAATTATTTGCCACCAGAGTAAGCATATCGACATCTAAGCCAACAGCTTTACCCGATTCATCAATCCAAGCGTAGGGAGCCCAGTCATTAAAGCCTATTTGAATGGGTTCTGGACATACTAATTTGCCATCTTGCGCATGGGCGTTGCCAGATTGTCCATAAATGACTAAAAGAATTAATAATAACCTCATTGTGATAGCTTTCATTTATTACTCTCGAATTGTCTTTGAGAAATTGCCAGCACTTGTACTAACGTGCCATTAGCTCACTGGAAATAGGTATATTAGATTTATCTTAGTCTTGTATTTGGCTATTTACCAGACAATATCAGTTAGCGATTTTTGAGGGGGATGAAAGACCGCGCCATCAACTTTCTGCTTCAATATGATTTTTGGCTGACGTAATTATTGAGTGTTTTAATCGTATTTACATATAGGGTTGTGCTGATTTATTGGTTACTTTGGGCTTAAATTGGTTTGGTATTGCCGATGCTATCGAACTTAGTGCTTCGATAGCCTTGGGGGGGATATCATCATACTTGTCATTCGTAGAATGATTAACTTTTGTTGGTAACGCTTAAACTCACTATTCTGATAGTAAATTATATAATGTGATTAAGCCGTTATTTTTATATTTTAATATGTTGTAAAAATTATTGATGAATAAACCTATTGATATCGCATTGCCTTCGCTGGTTCAGCGGATTGGTGGTGACAACGTGAAGCAAGCAAAAGCGATGGCACAACAATACGATTGCCAGCTTAAGCGTGTGCGACGCTCTAGAAACTGGCTAATGCATGGCGACGCAAAGATGATTCAATCCTGTGTGTTGCGATTAAAAGCTGACAAATCAGAGACTTTTAAATATTTAATTCATAAGATAGAAGCAAGCTTATTAACACATGCGGATAAGCTAGAGCCTTTAGCCGTGAAACTACAACGTTTGATGGCTCAAAATCCCAGTATGACATTGACAGAGTTGATACAGTTGACCCATTGCACAGAGGCTGAAGCAAGAGTGGCTCGTTTTAATGCTGAAGTATAACCCACCCCCTAAACACCATCGAAAATACTGGGTATTTATTGACGATGAACGCAGCATATCATCCTTGAACTTGTGAATTGATATGCTTTGGGCTGTGATGTTTAGTTGGTAGCTTTAAGTATCAATGGGTTTTAATTTAAAGCGGCAGGTTACAACTGAATAGTGCAATCAAGCCAGAAAAGATGTTCTAGTAATCTTCATCGTTAGCATCACTGATTCGCTGTAATCTTTCTAGCTCTTCTTCTTTTGCGGCATTGATTTCATCAAGAATCGCATTAACATCGGCAATATGTTCACTTTCAGCAAACTCGCCTGTTAGCTTTGATGTAGGTGTTAGTTCACCCGCTTCAAATAATGCCCACATTTCTTTAGCGAATTTAGTACCTGCTAACTCAGGAGCAAACTGACTGTAATAACTTGTCATGTTGTTTACATCGCGAGAAAACATCCATTGGGCGTTATTATTGGCTGCAGCATCAACCGCTTGGGGCAAATCAATAATCACCGGACCTTTGCTATCTACCAGCACATTAAATTCTGATAAGTCTCCATGTACGATACCCGCACACAGCATTAATTTGGTATATTCAATCATGCTGGCATGATCTCGGATAGCTTCTTCGTAGCTCATTTCCACATCG
This sequence comes from Shewanella holmiensis, assembly GCF_025370255.1. Taxonomy (GTDB): domain Bacteria; phylum Pseudomonadota; class Gammaproteobacteria; order Enterobacterales; family Shewanellaceae; genus Shewanella; species Shewanella holmiensis. The sequence continues at coordinate 17,472 of NZ_JAMTCD010000013.1, read as the reverse complement.
TTTAGCCGAGGTGCAACTAAGCCATCATCATCTGTCACTAACTCCATTAACAATACGCCGGAATAGCAGCCATAAGGTTTCGGCACTCGCACGCCCGCATCGGCTAATTTATATAGGGCATCTACCTCGGCATTTTGCCAGGCTTCTTCTTGTTGATCTCGACCGAATTTAGACCCTTTTTCCATCGCTCTGGCGCGACGGCTATTGCGAACTTTACGGCCTTCTTGATACTGAACAGCTTGCTTAAAGCTACGTTTGTCAGCATCTTTGTAGACTTTCGCGCAGCGAATGTCCTCGCCACAACGGACGACATAAACACTGGCTTCTTTGCCACTCATTAATTGACTTAGGACATCGTCTACTAAGCCTTCTTCAACCAGAGGTTGGATTCTTTTCGGGATTTTCATTGCGTCCTTATACCGCAATTAAGCTCAGGATGGAATGCTCAAATGCTTGCTAGAAAATAAATTTTGATGAAACGGGTAAGTTAGCTATTTTATTACAACTTACTATCAGCAAAAAATAGCCGATTATTATTTTTGTGTGGTGATGAGCTGAAGAGTGTCATAGCCCAAGGTGGTGATTATTTGTTATCATATCGACATCTGATTTTATATTTGTGCAATGACATTAATGCAGTTGTCTCTAAGCTGGCTATATTGATGTTAAGTGTTGATAAGCGAGATTAAAGCTGCGCACAAGCTTGCCAATTAACTTCCTGATTTACAATGATAATACAACCGATTTATCGGTTATTGGAATTTCTTATGATTGAACTGCAACAGAATAACCCGCTACATGGCTTAAAATTAGAAACCATGGTGGCCGAATTAGTCGACTTTTATGATTGGAAAATCCTCTACGCTGCATTGCGTTTAGAATGCTTTAATACCAACCCAAGTATGGAAGCGTGCCTAAAGTTCTTAAAAAAGACGGAATGGGCCAGAGAAAGGGTAGAAAGTTTTTATCTTTATCGCTTTAAGCGTATGCCTAAAGGAAGTGCGGCGCAGTTTGAGTTAAAGCCGCGTGAACGTGGTTTTGCCCATGGTATTTTGCCTCGTAAACCTCAAGAGCTAACGGTAGAGTTAATCGCTGAAATGCGAGATAAAGCAACGGCGGACTATCAAGAGATGAAGCGCAGTAATAGCCGCCCAAAATTCGGTAAAGATAAACCCAAAGCGCAAGACAACTACGCGCAAAATAAACGTACTGGCAACAAGCGTCCTGCGCCCTCACAAGATCCCAAAAATCCTTGGGGAAATTAAGCTGCTGATGGCTTAAAGCCAGAATCAAATATTTGATCGTTATCTCAATGCCGCAAATATTGTGGCATTTTTGTTTAGAATTGGTAATTGGCTTTTACGGCCAAGTCACTGTTTGAATCGTCTTGAGTCTCGAACATTGAGTTAGCTATATCCACGACTAGATTATTTTCTAGCTTATAGATAAGGCCTATGCTTGTTTGGCATTAAACGAGACGCCAGTCTTTTTATCGGTGGCTTCGCTGATATTGGGTTGGTGGCATTACTGAAACGGATTGAGAGTTAACTGGCACTCATGGTGACTTTGTTAGTAAGGTGCTGAAGTGAGCAAAGTCATTTGCTGCTTTTTGTCGTTACTGAACAAGCTAAAACCATGATAAGTATCACCGTAGAGGTTTTATATTTTATAGTGGTCTTTAATGTTACTTAATCTCATAAAATTATCAGACAGATGATAAGCAGCGTGGAGGGAGAATTGGCTTAAGTGAGTGTTTGACCTGTTTGAAAAATTGGTTTTGCATCATAGAGTTAAATCGCTGTTGTTATTATTTTTTTATTTATCTTTACAATAGTTAAAACTGATGTATTCTATAGCCTGCTCTGGCAAACAGAGTTATTAATGAATATCAAGTAAAAGTAAAGCTCTAGATCTCTGCGTTATCGTTGTTATCCAAAGTGTTTCCCTTAGCTTCATAGTCACATTCAATAATTCAAGCTTCAGTGCATCGCATTATCGCGATAGATTTATTAATTTATTATATAAGGGACACAAAATGTCTAAAACTACTGGTTTAGTAAAATGGTTCAACGAAGATAAAGGTTTTGGTTTTATCACTCCTGATAATGGCGGCGCGGACGTTTTCGTTCATTTCCGTTCAATCACTTCAGATGGTTTCAAAACTTTAGCTGAAGGCCAAAAAGTATCTTTCGAAGTAGAACAAGGCCAAAAAGGCCCTCAAGCAGCTAACGTTACTGCTGAGTAAGTTTATACTTTGTAAGATAGCGCAAATAGTTTAACGACTGTTTGCGCTTTTTTTTACCTGTAATTCCTCGCCTAACACTCTCGTGCAGTTACCTCGCTTTGTTATTTGCCTTTATAGCCATTATTTTGCTTATTCAGCCTTAGGCAACCTAGTTAAAAATTGCTAAACTCTTTCGCGACTTTCAATGTCGTTGCATAATTAATTGATCAAAAAACCTTAATTGATAGGAAACCAACGTGACAGATTCAGCTATGCGTCTCAATAAATACATCAGCGAAAGTGGCATTTGCTCTCGACGTGATGCAGACCGTTATATTGAACAGGGCAATGTATTTATTAACGGCAAGCGTGCACAGGTTGGTGACCAGGTTAATTTTGGCGACAAGGTGAAAGTAAACGGTCACGATATTGAACCTCGAGATGCTGAAGATTTAGTGTTTATTGCCTTAAATAAACCTGTGGGTATTGTCAGTACGACAGAAGGCACCGAGCGCGATAATATTGTTGATTTTGTGAATCACTCAACCCGTATTTTTCCTATTGGCCGTTTAGATAAAGATTCCCAAGGATTGATTTTTTTAACCAACAATGGTGATTTGGTTAATAAAATATTACGTGCGGGCAATAACCACGACAAAGAATATGTAGTGACGGTAAATAAACCCATTACCGATGATTTTATCAAAGGTATGGGCGCTGGTGTGCCTATTCTTGGGGTCGTGACAAAAAAGTGTAAGGTAGAGCAAGTATCAACCTATGCGTTTAAAATTGTTTTAGTACAAGGGCTTAATCGTCAGATCCGCCGCATGTGTGAATATTTTGGCTTTGAGGTCACTAAGCTTGAACGTCAAAAAATCATGAACGTTAGCCTTAAAGGTTTACCAATAGGTGAGTGGCGCGATCTCGATAAACAAGAACTGGATGTGTTGTTTGAAATGATCAAAGACTCTTCTTCAGAAGATAAAAAGTCTGCTACCAAGCAAAAGCCAAAACCGAAACCGAAACCTAAAGTGGAATCTCTTCGGGATAAAATCGAAGGTCCTGAACATTTTATGCAACACAACCGCAGCACTAAACATAAAGGCCAGGCTAAAGGCGCTCCACGAGGGCAAACTAAAGGCCAGGCGCAACATGGTAAAGGTAAACCAAGTTCTGCAAGAAAACCTAAACGCTAATATTTAGTAATATAGTGTGATCTCACTGAAATTGATTAAGGCGACAGCTATGCTGACGCCTTTTTTATTGGCACTTTTTCTGAATAATGAGCGGTTAATTGGTTTACTTGTTCAATAAGGTAAACTTTTCTTGTTATCTGCACGTAATGGTTCATATATTCATTTTGCAGTGAGAGCCTCGTGTCTTCATATCGCTCCCTTTTTTGTTTTTCTAATGATCTTAGATTAAAAGATAATCTAGCCTTAAGCGCACTAATACGTAGCAGCTCTAATATCGCTTTTGTATTTGTTTTTGACGAGAGCAACTTTAAACCCATTTATTTTCAACAAACATCAATGGGTAAGCATAGGCTGGGTTTTTTATTACAATCTTTAGAAGATTTGAGTCATCAGCTTGAAGCGTTAGGGCACAAGCTTCACCTTTGTTATTTAGTCATGATGAAACAGCAATATTTAAACGTATTCAAAGGTATAGCATCAATACCATTGGTAAAATTAATACCGCACTGTTATGGCCTGTTAACCGTAAACAATCTTTATTACTGTTAGATTTTTTTGCCGCTTTAGTTGGGATATTATGCGTCCTGATCGTGTGCCAAGAGACACCCTAACCAATATCAAACAGAATGGTTTTTATACCATTAATATAAGATACTTTGAAGTGATATGTTTGTTGGTGAGTATTAAAAAATTGTTCAATATCATAGAGTAAACCTATTTGTTCTGCGCTGTTGATAACATAGGGTTGCATGTCATGGTAGGTATAAAGAAGTACGTCTTTACGTTGGGACAGAGGAGTTCCCAAAGTGTCAAAACAAAACAGTAACAGCGTTAGCCAAATAAATGTCAAATGGTTTTCATTTTCCTTCTGAATCAATGGTGTTAACGGTCAATGAACTTTTCATTCCTCTAATGTCGTTCATATTAATCTTGTCTGCACCGTTAAAATTAGCATTTTATTCTGATTTAGTGACTTCATTTTTCATCGTATAAAGAACCTGCTGGTTCATTTATGCAATAAACCCAAGACTATTAGGCCAAAAACACCGATAATTCATGTTAATTAGATAATGTGGCCGTTTGGCTGTGAATGACTGTAGGTGTATTCAATGGAAATCAAAGTAAATTTTCTCGACAATTTAAGACTCGAAGCCAAGTTTGACGACTTTACGGTGACTGCCGACCAACCTATACGTTATAAAGGCGATGGTTCTGCCCCGAGTCCTTTTGATTACTTTTTAGCATCGTCAGCATTGTGCGCCGCATATTTTATCAAGGTGTATTGTAAAGCCCGTGATATTTCAACGGAAAACATTCGGTTATCGCAAAATAACATTGTTGATCCTGAAGATCGCTACAACCAGATATTTCAAATTCAGGTAGAGTTACCTGAAGATATCTCTGATAAAGACCGTGAAGGTATTTTACGTTCAATTGATCGCTGCACCGTTAAAAAAGTGGTGCAAACAGGTCCTGAATTTAAAATCGAAACCGTCGCAAATTTAGATGCCGACGCCAACGCGATGTTAATGGGGCAGCCTGAAGGCGATGGCAGCACCTTTATTTTAGGTAAAGACCTGCCGCTTGAACAAACCATCAAAAATATGACCGCGATGTTAGCTGACCTGGGAATGAAGATTGAAATCTCATCCTGGCGAAATATTGTACCTAATGTGTGGTCGTTACACATTCGCGATGCGGCATCACCTATGTGTTTCACCAATGGTAAAGGGGCGACTAAAGAAAGCGCATTGTGTTCTGCATTGGGGGAGTTTATTGAGCGTCTTAATAATAACTTTTTCTATAACGATCAATTCTTTGGTACTGAAATCGCCAATAGCGAATTTGTGCATTATCCAAATGAAAAGTGGTTTGCTCTTGAAGACGATGATGCATTACCAGCAGGCATATTAGATGAGTATTGTTTAGATATTTATAACCCAGATGAAGAGTTATGTGGTTCACACTTAATTGATACCAATTCAGGTAATAAAGACCGCGGTATTTGTGCTATCCCTTACACGCGCCAGTCCGATGGTGAAACCGTGTATTTTCCATCAAACTTAATTGAGAACTTGTTTTTAAGTAATGGTATGAGCGCAGGCAATAACTTACCAGAAGCACATGTTCAATGCTTATCAGAAATCTTCGAGAGAGCGGTAAAACGTCAAATCATCGAGCAAGAAATAGTCCTTCCAGATGTCCCTATGGCGGTGTTAGAAAAGTACCCTAGTATACTCGCGGGGATTAAAGGACTTGAAGAACAAGGCTTTCCGGTTGTGGTGAAAGATGCGTCATTGGGCGGGCAATTTCCTGTAATGTGCGTAACCCTAATGAACCCAAGAACAGGCGGAGTGTTTGCCTCATTTGGTGCACACCCAAGCTTTGAAGTAGCATTAGAGCGTAGCCTAACCGAATTACTACAAGGTCGAAGCTTTGAAGGTTTAAACGATGTGCCTAAGCCAACGTTTAATTGCATGGCTGTAACTGAACCTGAAAACTTTGTTGAACACTTTATTGATTCTACAGGCGTCATTTCTTGGCGCTTCTTTAGCAGTAAGTACGACTATGATTTCTGTGAGTGGGATTTTTCAGGTACAAATGAACAAGAAGCTGAGGCGTTATTTGGCATTTTATCGGCAATGGGCAAAGAAGTTTATATTGCTGAATTTACCGATTTAGGTGCTTCAGCATGCCGAATTTTGGTACCAGAGTATTCTGAAGTTTACCCTGTCGATGACCTGATTTGGGATAATACCAACAAGGCGTTGCTATACCGTGAAGATATTCTTAATTTACATTCTTTAAGCACCAAAGCTTTGGGTAAATTAGTTAATCGATTAGAAGAAAGCCAGCTAGATAACCAAACCGATATCCCTACATTAATTGGCATCGTATTTGATGAGAATACGGTTTGGGGGCAATTAACCATTATAGAGCTTAAAATTCTGATTTATTTAGCTTTAGGTGAGCATGAAGATGCCCTGGAATTAGTCGAGGAGTTTTTGCAGTTTAATGACAATACTGTACAACGCCGCTTGTTCTATCAAGCAGTCAATGCCGTGCTTGAAGTGACCTTAGATGAAGACTTAGCGCTAGAACACTTTATCGGTAACTTTAATAGAATGTTTGGTGCTGAGGTAATGGAAAACGTTGTTGGCTCTGTTACAGGTAAAGTCCGCTTTTATGGTTTAACTAAAACCAGCATTAATTTAGAAGGTATTAAACCCCACTTAAGGCTGATTGAAAGCTACAAGAAGCTTCATCAAGCGCGTCAGCAAAAGTCATAAGCATAAAGAAATATTTAAGCATGAAGAAATAAAAATGCCAGCGATAATTGTTAAGTTACCGCTGGCATTTTTATGAACCTAGCCTATTCAATTTTTTATAACTTTATGGTGGTGTAAAGAGGATTTTCCCTAAGCTCCCATTCTATATTTGTCGACTCGTTTAATGGCAAATAACATCCATATCGTCAGTACCGCGCTGCAACTCGCGAGTGAAATCCATACACCGAAAACACCGAATGCCCATGCAAAAAGGTAAATTACCGCGGCAATTAATATTAATTTTAACCCTGTTAAAATAGCAGACTCTTTGGTAGCACCAATAGCTTGGAAAAAACTCGCTCCAACAAGTAATAATCCTTCCATAGGCAGTCCCCAAAAATACCATCGTAACCCTTCAATCGCCACAGGGGTTAATTCAGGGTTATTTCCGGCAAAAAGATACACCATCCACTGTGGGCGAGTGTAAATTAAAATAAGCCCAATAACGGCTACCAGTAAAGTCATACTAAATGCAATGTGGCGAGCCTCTTTGACCCTGTCGTAGCGACCTGCGCCAGCATTAAAGCTAAAGATAGGCTGGGTGCCAAAAGCAATCCCTTCAAAAACCAAATAGAAGATTGCCTCGGTATAACTAATAACGCCATAAACCGCAACATGTAAAGGTGCGCCTACCCAGAGTAAGGCGGTATTGTGAAGAGTGAGTACTATCGATAAGTACAAATTCATTAAAAAGCTCGGAAAACCCGTCTTAGTAATATCGATGCAATGCTCTGCTCGAAGCCGCATTTGCGACCAATTGATTTTCAATTGCGTTTTATGGCCAAAAAAATGCTGAAGGCACAATAAGCCAGTTACAGCTTGACTTAACATGGTGGCTATCGCAGCACCTGCTAGGCCAAAGGGGTATACCACTATAAATAACCAATCTAAAAATGTATTTAATATGCCACCAGTAATAAGAACACAGGTGACAAAATGTGGTCTACCATCGTTACGTAATAGAGCTGTAAACGCTAAAGACATAATCGGAAAATGGCTCAGGGCAAAGTACCAGAATAAATAGTCATGGGCACTGTGTAATACCTCACCTTCGGCTCCTAGTGCAATCAAGATGTCCTCAGCAAACAGGCTCCCACAAACGGCAAAAAATAATCCAGCCAGTAAACATAAACTGAATGCATTACTCAAAATATGCCGAGCCTTGATAATATTTCCCTGACCAAGGTTCATTGATACAAGGGCTGCGCTGCCCATTCCTATTAAGGCCCCTACAGCATATAAAATGGCACCGACAGGGTAAGCTAACATCATCCCTGCTAATCCTGTCTCCCCCAAATAGTGGCCAACAAACATACCATCGATGGCGACATAAATACCGGTAATTAACATTGACGCTATAGTCGGTATTGAATAGCGCCAAAAAAGTTTTGCAACAGGCTGCTCTAACAAGCTTAAATCTTGTTGAGCTGGCTGTGATGATGTACTTGTTGACGACATAGACATGACTCAAATAATAAAAAATGATGTTAACCAAAGTGTTTATCTGAAAACACTTAAGTGATATGCAAATTGATGTGTTAGCTGAAAGTATGACCTATGACACATATCAGTGCTGGTCATACTGTTTTAAGCCTGTAAAAAATAGAGTTTAACGGGATCTCTTAACCGATGACTATTCTATTATTAACCGCTACGATAGAATACGTAATTGCTATTATATTTTAATTTTTTTCAGGGGTTTTGTATGGCGCTGTTGCCTAAACATATAATTATCCCAAAAACATGACATAAACCACATAGAACACTAATAGGATTGGACGTTATCTGCAACCATTTGGCTTAAACCTGCATTCTCTCGTTAGGTTTTTCAATGTTGATTTTATATTTTGCTTTTAGGCAACAACGCCGTTTTGTATGCCAAAGACTGATTTTTATTGGTATGTTGGGTTAATTGACCGTTTACGATGAGATGGGTAAAGCCACATTCCCACTTTAGATGCGATTTCGTACTAAGTTATCAAGCGACGTAGGACATTTAATTAAGGTATAAATTGTCCATTAATATTGGATTTAACGGTACTAATAAACCAGTGTTAAATCCTTTATTATTCTCCTCATTGACATAGCACTATGAGGAAATCATCCATGTCTCACCCAATTATTCAAGATTTAGAACGTCGTTATACCGTGAAAAAATACGATTCAAATAAACGTATCTCTGCTGAAAATATTGCAGTGCTACAACAAGCAATGCGTTTATCCGCGTCTTCAATTAACTCGCAGCCTTGGAAGTTCATTATTATTGAAAGTGATGCGGCAAAGCAGCGTTTGCATAATACCTTTGCAAACAAGTATCAATTCAATCAGCCGCACGCAACTGAAGCTTCACATATTATTCTATTTGCACATAATCCAGCTTATACCAAAGACGATTATAGAAAAGTGGTTGATGTTGAAGTGTCCTCTGGCCATTTGCCGGCAGAGATGTATGACAATATGCTTAATGGTGCGTTTGCCTTTGCTGAAGCTAATACTAATGACGCTGGCTTTAATGGTGAATGGACTAAGGCTCAAACCTATATTGCCTTAGGCAATACTCTGCATGCATTAGGGCGTTTAGGGATAGATTCAACGCCGATGGAAGGCGTCGACTCTGAGCTTATTGCTGAAGAGTTTAAACAGGAATTAAACGGTTATGTGGTTGAGGTGGCATTAGCCATTGGATATCACAAAGAGGGCGAGGATTATAATCATGGTCTGCCTAAATCACGCTTACCGATAGAAGATATTTTTACTGTATTGTAATTAGCACAATCTAGCACGGACTAAAAATGCTTATTTAGTCCGTGTTTTTATGTTTATCTGCAGTCTGATTTAATCGTGAATGATTTAGCCTTATGACTTATGTTAGTTATTTATCTGAGTTAGTTGAACCAATCTTGTGAATCGCTAAATCAGCGCCGTGGAACTCATCTTCCTGGCTTAATCGTAAGCTACTCATTTTATTTACAATACCATAAACCAATACCCCGCCTATTACGGCTATTATAATGCCAGCTAGGGTGCCTATTAGTTGTGCCATTATGCTAACGCCGCCGAGGCCACCCATTGCCTGTTGGCCAAATATACCCGCCGCAATGCCGCCCCAAACACCACATAAACCATGTAAAGGCCACACCCCTAGTACATCATCAACTTTAGCACTGCGCTGTAATTTGGTGTAAATCACTACAAATAATCCACCGGCTACACCACCCACAATAAACGCACCTACAGGGTGCATCAAATCAGAGCCAGCACACACAGCGACTAACCCGGCTAAAGGGCCGTTATGGATAAAGCCAGGATCATTTTTACCCACAATCAAAGCAATAATAGTGCCGCCAACCATTGCCATTAAACTGTTAACCGCAACAAGGCCGCTGATACCATCTAATGTTTGTGCTGACATGACGTTAAACCCAAACCAGCCGACAATCAGTACCCATGAGCCCAATGCAAGAAAGGGAATATTTGAAGGAGCAAAAGCGATACCGGGTTTACGCCCACGCCTTGACCCCAACAATAAAATGGCTACCAGCGCAAGCCAGCCGCCCATAGCATGTACTACAACAGACCCAGCAAAGTCATGAAATTGTGCACCAAAAGTGTGCTCTAGCCAGGCTTGAAAACCAAAGTTACCATTCCAAATAATCCCTTCAAAAAACGGATAAACAAATGCCACGATGAGGGCAGAAGCAAATAGAAATGGTCTGAAGCTACCACGTTCGGCAATACCCCCCGATACAATAGCTGGGATCGCTGCAGCAAAGGTTAGCAGGAAGAAAAATTTCACTAACTCATATCCGTGATTTGCGCCTAATGCTTCTGCACTGACAAAAAAGTGTGTGCCATAAGCAACTTGGTATCCAATAACGAAGTAAGCCACAGCTGAAAATGCAAAATCAGTAATAATTTTAACTAAAGCGTTCACTTGGTTTTTGTGACGAACAGTACCGACTTCTAAAAATGCAAATCCTGCATGCATGGCGAGTACCAAAATGGCACCCAATAAGATAAACACGGTATCTGCACTTTGAGCGATCACGCCAATGGCATCACTAATATTATTATCCATTAAGAGTCCTGATATGGTTTGAAAAATAGCCTTAGGCTTAAAAAAGCAAAAATCATTCCTGTTTATTGGTGTTAAATAAAAAAATGTCAGTTATTGGTGCAACACAATGAAAATATTGATTAAATATTTCAAACCCATGAACCATATTGGTGCGTAACTCTTGCTAATTGAATGGTTTTAATAGGATACGATAGTGGGAGTTGTACTATTTTAGTGCGCGAATGTTGTAAGTTGGTGCACTGTAATGGTGCCTAGTGATCATTCTTTTTCTCAGAGTGAATATTAATAGGCTTCATATCAAACCAACTTTCATTATCGGCTTAATGACAGTATCAATTTCAGCATTTCTATTTTCCTTAAGGTTTTTTAAGATGGCTTAACAGGCTTGCTCTGATTGATATTATGTCAATGTTCATCGCTTTTATGGCTTACAACATATTTATCATTGAACAATCGTTTTAGGCGAAACGAATATATTTGTGCTTTTTTTCACACTTTTGAATTGCGAACTTGTTTTTAAATAGACGATCGGTCTAATATTGACCCATGCATGAGATAACAACTAAACCACGTCGTGGTAGACCGCCTAACGCGAGTCGAGATAATCAAGACACCAAAGCGGCTTTAATTCGCAGCGGGCTTGAACAGTTAACCGAAACTGGGTTTGCCGGTTCGGGGATTGATCTCATTTTAAAAAAGGTCGGCGTACCTAAGGGCTCTTTTTATCATTATTTTGCCAGTAAAGAAGCCTTTGGTCAGGAAGTTATCGCAAACTATGCTGCCTACTTTATGCATCAACTTGATAAGTGCTTGGCGGATGAGTCGGTTTCAGAGATTCACCGACTAAGTTTGTTTGTGAATAAAGCCAAAGTTGGTATGACCCAATATCAATTTAAACGTGGCTGTCTGATAGGTAATTTAGGCCAAGAGGTGGATTTATTACCCGACAGTTATCGCCAACAACTGATAGATATTTTTTTGAGTTGGCAGACAAGGTTAGCCATTTGTTTACAAGCGGCTCAAACCCAAGGGGATATTCACCCTAATGCCGACTGTACGCTATTAGCTGAACTATTTTGGGTAGGTTGGGAAGGTGCGGTTAGCCGTGCAAAGTTGATACAAAGCGTCAAACCTTTACAAGATTATTATGATTTTTTTATGTCAGGCTTACTCACTCAAGATAAATAAATTCAGTTGTAATTGTTAACTAGTTGATTGAGTGATAGTAAACAAAATTTTTTACATTTAAATAGACGGTCGGTCTAAATTGGAGGTTTTATGTTTCGTGGCATTTTAATTGAAAAAGATGAACAAGGTTATCGTGCAGCTTTAAAAGATATTGATGAATCCTTATTGCCAGAGGGGGATGTGACTGTCGACGTTGTTTACAGCACATTAAATTATAAAGATGGTTTAGCTATTACTGGCAAAGGCCCTGTGGTTAGACAATTCCCTATGGTGCCAGGTATCGATATGGTTGGGGTTGTTTCACAATCAGATACGGGCAAGTTTGCGATAGGCGATACAGTATTATTAAATGGTTTTGGGGTAGGCGAAGTCCATTGTGGCGGATTAGCACAAAAGGCTCGTTTAAAAAGTGATTGGTTGATCCCTTTACCAAAAGCATTTTCACCGCGTCAGGCTATGGCGATTGGTACGGCGGGTTACACTGCCATGTTATGTGTTATGGCACTAGAAAAAAATGGTGTGACACCAGAGAAAGGCGATATCTTAGTGACGGGTGCTAATGGCGGTGTCGGTAGTTTTGCCGTAGCGATTTTAGCTAAGCTAGGATATAGCGTTGTTGCTTCAACGGGACGTGCAGAAGAGACAGCTTACCTGCATAAGTTGGGGGCTAAAGAAGTGATTGACCGTCATTCATTGTCAGAGCCTGGTCGCCCATTGGCCAAAGAGCGTTGGGCAGGGGCAGTTGATTCTGTTGGCAGTCATACTTTAGCTAACATTTGTGCCAGTATTCAATACGGTGGTACGGTTGCCGCTTGTGGTTTGGCACAAGGAATGGATCTTCCCGCCACCGTCATGCCATTTATTTTACGTGGTATCACATTAGCGGGTGTTGACAGTGTGATGCGTCCGATTGCTGATCGTGAAACAGCATGGCAGCGTCTTGCTGACATTATAGAACCTGAAATGTTTGATGATATTGCTACTGAGATGACACTTGATGGTGTGATTCAAGGGGCTAATGATTTAATGGCCGGTAATATTCGCGGACGTATCGTTGTTAAAGTTGGCTAGTTAGAGAGCCAGGACTCTGGTTAATCAATCTATTTTTAGCGGCTATTTTCAACACTCATTATGTTGTATTGACTTGCAATAGGCTTGCTAATGGTACGTGAGGTTCGCCTTGTTATCACTCAAAATTGCTGGCTCAAGGTGTATAATTTTTTATTAATTGTATGAATAAATTAGCAAATCTCTTGATCAGAGTTCAGATTAGCTAGATACAAAAATGCCAGTCAGTTAGCTGACTGGCATTTGAGTTTTTAAAGCTGTAAGTCACTGTTGTATGGACTTATCTGATTAGTACGCCGCATTGATTAGTAAAACAATGCGGCGCGAGAATCATCCTCAGTAAAGTGACTGGATTACCAAATACGTACGCGTTGATCTTCTGGTAAATACAACTTATCGCCAGGTTTTACGTCAAATGCTTTGTACCAAGCATCATGGTTACGAGGCGCAAGTGCACGATAATGACCAGGAGCATGGGTACCGGCTTTAAGCTGGCTTAACATACTTTGTTCAGTACGTTTTTCTTTCCATACTTGTGCCCATGCTAAGAAGAAGCGCTGGTCACCGGTTAGGCCATTAATGATTGGTGCTTCCTTGCCGTTTAAACTTAACTGGTAGGCATGGTAAGCCATTGCTATACCGCCTACGTCACCAATGTTTTCGCCAAGGCTGTTGCGACCATTAACAAAATTACCCTTGATGGGTTCATATAAGCTGTATTGCGCCGCTAATTGATCGGCTTTGGCTTCAAATGCGGCGCGATCGGTATCGGTCCACCAGTTACGTTGAATACCGTTAGCGTCAGACTTTGAACCTTGATCATCAAATCCATGGCCCATCTCATGGCCAATTACCGCTCCAATACCACCATAGTTGACGGCTGGATCGGCATTGGGATCAAAAAATGGCGGCTGTAATATGGCAGCAGGGAACACAATTTCATTGAACGAGCTATTGTAGTAAGCGTTTACGTATTGTGGTGTCATGCCCCAACGGTTACGATCCGTTTTTTGCAGCTCTTGAGCGACGCTGTCGGCATGGAAGTATTGGCGTAATTTGTGAATATTGCCTATTAAATCTTTACTTGATAGGGTTAAGCCATCAAATTCTTGCCACACATCTGGATAACCAATTTTAGGGGTGAAAGCGGCCAATTTGGCATGGGCATTGACTTTGGTGTCATCGCTCATCCAAGTTAACCCATCAATACGTTGGCCTAATGCAGTACGTAAGTTTTCAACTAAATCAGCCATTTGTGCTTTTGATGATTCAGGGAAATAACGGGCAACATAGACCTTACCAATCGCAAAACCTAATGATTCTGTCGCTGACATTTCATCCACGGCACGTTTCCAACGAGGGCGTGGCTCTTCTTGACCGTTTAAGGTTTTACCATAAAAGTCAAAGTTGGTGTTGTAAATGTCTTCTGACAACAAATCGGCGTTATTGGTCAATGTATGGAAAGTTAAATAGTCTTGCCATACATTTAATGGTTGCTCATTCACTAATGCAATCATTGCCTTAATCGGCTCAGGCTGCGACATGTTAAGTTGCGGGACCTTGTAACCGGTTTGTTCAAAGTAAAGATCCCAATTAAAATGAGGATAAGCTTTCGCTAAATCTTCACGCTTGATCTGATTTAACGTTAAGTCGCGATCTCGGCGCTTTTCTCGTGGCCAATGACCTTCAGCAATTTTTGTCTCAAGCGCTAAAATGGCTTCAGCGCGGGCCTTACCCTCAGCGATGCCTGCAAATGTAAGCATTTTGGCAATGTGGTCAACGTAAGCGCTACGGATATTTATAAAGCGTTCATCGTCTTCTAAATAGTAAGAGCGATCAGGTAAGCCTAATCCGCCAGCACCCACAGATAATTCATATTGGTTTGGATCAAGGCGATTGAACCACATGCCACCATAAATTGGTGATTGGGCATTGGTTAACCAAGATTGGCCAAATACCTTGGTTAAATCATCAGTATTTTTTATCGCGTTAATTTGATCTAAGGTAGGTTTTATTGCCGTTACACCAAGTTTATTGATGGTGTCGGTGTCCATGTAAGCATGGTAAAAATCAGCAATTAATTGCTCTTCGGCATTTAAATTTTGACGGCTAGTAATGTCATCTATGATGGCTTTGACTTGAACCTCACTGCGCTCGGCTAACGCGGTAAATGCACCATAACGCGTTTTATCCGCGGGCATTTCAAAGTTGTCATACCAGGTGCCGCTGGCATACATAAAGAAATCATCACCTGGCTTAACGGCTTCATTTCTGGCGGTTAAATCAATACCAAACTCACCTAATTCAGCTTTGTTAACAGCAGTAGTCTTGACTACTGGGCTGTCGGTTTTGGCGATTTCTGAGGTGCCACATGCACTAAGAAAGGTGCTTGCTAATGCGATGGCAATTAAGGATTTTTTCATTGTTATCTGTTTCCTTACTGGCTTTTTAGGGCTAAAAATTCACCCTCATCTTCTAAGAATGAGTTTAAAAGTCAAACAATGAATTGTTAGCAAATTTTAAATTACAGCCTAAAGGGTATAGATTAATCTGAGCTTAATAAGATGGTAAAAGGAAGTATGAGTATAAATAGGCAATGAGAATGTTGATTATATGGGCAGATTATATTATTAAAACAACGCGCTAATATTGAAGATTGAAGCGCGCAAAACGGGTAAATGCACGGATTATGGGGGCTTTACTGCGTTGCTCAATCAACAATTGTTTTTGAGTCGAGAATTTTTTGAAATGACGAATATCATCGACTATGTGAACTGGTCGACATTCAAATTGCGTGGACAGATTAAGTAACGTTTCCGCATCAAACGAAAAAGACTGTAGCATCTTATTTGAAATATCATTCTTTCTTGCTGCGGTTAAGGCTGACTTACGCAATAGCTGCTGATTAATCTTATCTTTTAAGCGGACTTTATGTTGTTTCCAGGTACTTTTGTTAGTTAGCGTGTGCATGTCTTCGATGATCTGATGTGGATCACAGTCAAACTTGTAAGCAATTTTCGCAATCATTTCTTGGGATGTTATATCAATCCCTTTAATGGTTAGGTAGACAATAAAATCGAGGCGATCGTTGGCTTTTTCGATTGCTTCTTGGGTTTTATTTAACACCTCATCGGCAGGTGATTCTGATTTTTCAACGGAATCAAGTAACTCTGCTAAGGATAGCGTTTCCGCTTCCGCATCAGCATAAGATTGTTGATATACAGGCTGTTTCTTCATTCACTATTACCGGTCAATGTTTAAGTGTCAGGCTAGGTTTTTTTGTTAAGCGTTTTAATCTTACTCAGTCTTTTTGCTGCGCACGTTAGTACAAACTAAATTCTACGTGAAATGGTTAGCGGGTGGAAATGTAAAGTTGATGATAATCAAAAATGTGTGCGCTGAACACTGGCTTGTAACTCAGTTGTTTCTTGGTTGTTATCTTGCTGTTGTGTAATGTTTTTTATTAATACATTGATTATATATTCCAATGTTGAATGCCTGATAAAGAAGGCATGTCTACTTGCTATTATTATACAACTTGTCGGAGGACATTAAAGTTTGAAACTTTTCTACTTCCGAAGCTCGTTTCCATTGGCTACCATAGGCCAAATGTGACAATAAAGATTGAAACTTAGACTCAATCAACGTGGCTATCCAGAGAAAGAGTGACAACAAAGTTTGAAACTCACTTTTGGACATTTCCGAGTTAAAGCCTTAACTCTAACTCGTCAGTTTCGGATAAAAATTTCTATGGGTTAACGTTTGGTTAAGGGGCGGGCTTTAGCCCGTCCCAGTGAGCGAAGCGAACGATTTGAACCACTAGTTAGGTGAGCATCCACGACTTGCTGGCTAATCACCACAGCCACCGTCACCACCACAGTCGCCACTAGACGAACTGAAGCCACCGCCTGAATCACCCGATGAATTACCACCGTTGCCCTGGTTGTTTCTTAGTGCATTCCATATTAAGAGTGAAAAAAGAAATATAAAAATACCTATTGGGCAGATAACGCTATAAAAGGAGTTCTCCGATCTTATGTCGCTGAAATAAAAAGAAAATACCAAGCCAGTGAGAATAATGATTAACGATTTCAAATTTTACTCCCACACTTTCCCATGGAAACCTAACGAGCCTGTAGAATTTCTATTTTTATAAATTTGGCCATTTTCTAGACCTCCGGTATCGCTTTCTAAGCGATTATCTCGCACTAAGCAATCCATTTGAGTCCCCTAAAATCAGCTAAAAATTTGACCAAATGAGTAATTCTACAGCCTCAACGATCCTGTTAAGGTGTGAGCAACGCAATACCAAAGCTCCCGCATACCACCTTAAACACTAAACGCAACGCATAGTAAAAATGCCACGCGTTGCGAATCACTCTTCAACAG
>NZ_JAMTCD010000012.1 GCF_025370255.1 Shewanella holmiensis | reverse complement strand
GATGTTAATTTTTCAAACATCGCCTTAGGACGCTAGGTCATTGGCTTGGGCTGCGTATTTTACAGACCCTGTTGTTTGCGTCAAGTGTTTTTTCAAACTTTCTTTTCGCGTTTGGTTTGTTGCGTTTTACCGCTGTAAACCAAGCTGACTCTGCGTTTTGCTTTCGCTCTGTGCCGTGTCAGTGGATGCGCATTATAGGCAGCTTAAGATTTTGTGCAAGCCCTTTTGTGGAAAAAGATCGTGTTTTTTCGATCTTTTTTCATCTTGTCCACTTACCTACATTTTTTACACCACTTACCCCCAAAGTTATCCACAAATTAGCTTTGCGTTGGCAATAATCTACATATCATAGGTAAGAAAAAAGCAGCTATATAAGCTGCTTTTGAGTTCGTAATCTTGGTAGTTATAGAAGAACTAACTTATTTTACCATGACACTGTTTGTATTTTTGGCCTGAACCACAAGGGCAAGGATCATTACGACCTACTTTTTCACCTTCACGGATCACTGTTTGCGGTTTAGCTGGTGCTTCGGCATTTTCGTTGTCACTTAATGCCTGAGCAGATGCATGTTGGTAATCACGTTGGATCTTGGCTTCGTCTTCACGACGACGTTGTTCCATTTCATCAACATCTGATTGTGCTTGTACTTGCACTTTAGATAAGACACTAATGACATCATGCTTTAATGTTTCAAGCATTTGTTGGAATAACTCGAATGATTCACGCTTATATTCTTGCTTAGGGTTTTTCTGAGCATAACCACGTAAATGGATGCCTTGGCGAAGATGATCCATTGCTGCAAGATGTTCTTTCCACAAACCATCTAATGTTTGTAGCATGACCGCTTTTTCAAACTGGCGTAACACTTGCGCGCCCACCATATCTTCTTTTGCTTTAAATGCATCGGTCCAAGCTTTTACAATACGTTCACGTAATGTTTCTTCATGTAGGTCATCTTCTTTATCTAACCACTCTTGGATAGGAAGCTTTAATGAGAACTCATTTGATAAACGTTGCTCTAGTCCTGGTACATCCCATAACTCTTCTAATGATTGTGGTGGTATATAAGTATCAATGACACCAGAAATAACATCTTCTTCGATATTTTTAATTGTGTCTTCAATGCTTTCAGCATCCATTAGCTCATTTCGTTGAGAGTAAACGACTTGGCGCTGATCGTTGGCAACATCATCGTATTCCAGTAATTGCTTACGAATATCGAAGTTACGCGCTTCAACTTTACGTTGTGCGTTTTCAATAGCACGCGAAACCCATGGGTGTTCGATTGCTTCGCCTTCTTCCATACCCAACTTTTTCATCATGCCTGATACACGATCTGAAGCGAAGATACGCATTAAGCTATCTTCCATCGAGAGATAGAAACGTGACGAGCCTGCGTCACCTTGACGACCGGCACGACCACGTAACTGATTATCAATACGACGTGATTCGTGACGCTCGGTTCCTAGAATATGTAAACCGCCAGCGGCAAGCACTTCATCATGGCGGATCTGCCAATCAGCTTTAATCTTAGCTTTCTGCTCTGGAGTTGGATTATCTAGCGCTTCAATCTCCATGTTCCAGTTACCGCCTAATACGATATCCGTACCACGACCGGCCATGTTTGTTGCAATCGTCACCGCACCTAAACTACCCGCTTGAGCAACAATTTCAGCTTCTTTTTCATGAAACTTAGCATTTAACACACTATGGGGAATTTTTGCTTTTTTGAGTAATACATTAAGTAATTCAGATTGCTCAATTGATACCGTACCCACCAATACTGGTTGACCGCGTTCACGACAACTTTTGATATCGGCAATAATCGCATCATATTTTTCTTTAGCCGTTAAATAGACTAAATCTGCCATGTCATTACGAACCATTGGGCGGTTAGTCGGCACAACAACGGTATCTAAACCATAAATGTGTTGGAACTCAAATGCTTCGGTATCTGCAGTTCCTGTCATGCCCGCTAATTTTTCATATTGGCGGAAATAGTTCTGGAAGGTGATCGATGCCAAAGTTTGGTTTTCATTTTGAATATGAACACCTTCTTTAGCCTCAACTGCTTGGTGTAAGCCTTCTGACCAACGACGTCCTGGCATAGTACGACCAGTGTGTTCATCAACAATCACCACATCGCCATCTTGAATGATGTAATCAACATCACGCTCAAATAAAGTGTGAGCTCGAAGCGCTGCATAGACGTGGTGTAATAATGAAATGTTACTAGCAGAATACAGAGAGTCACCTTCAGCCAGCATGCCCTGTTCAGTTAACAGTAACTCAACCTTTTCTTGACCACGTTCAGTTAAATGAACTTGCTTACCTTTTTCATCGATGGTGAAGTCGCCTTCGCCAATGAAATCTTCAGTATCTTCTTTGTCTTGACGAATAAGACTCGGAATTAACACGTTCACTTTGGTGTATAGCTCAGAGCTATCTTCAGCAGCACCCGAAATAATCAGCGGTGTACGTGCTTCATCAATTAGGATTGAATCGACTTCATCGATAAGTGCATAGTGCAATGGACGCTGGACACGTTCTTGCGGAGAAAAAGCCATGTTGTCACGCAGATAATCGAAACCAAATTCATTGTTGGTACCGTAAGTAATATCTGAGTTGTAAGCTTCTTTTTTCTCAACTTGGCTTAAACCTGCAACGTTAACACCGACTGTTAGGCCTAAGAATTCAAATAAAGGACGGTTAAATTCAGCATCACGACGGGCTAAGTAATCGTTCACGGTAATTACGTGAACCCCCTTACCACTAATACCGTTTAAATAGGCAGGTAACGTTGCGGTTAAGGTTTTACCTTCACCGGTGCGCATTTCAGCGATACGGTTACTATCAAGTACCATGCCACCTAATAGCTGAACATCAAAATGGCGCATATCGAACACACGCTTTGATGCTTCTCGAACAACCGCAAATGCTTCAGCCATAATGCTGTCCAGACTTTCGCCAGACTCTAAGCGTTGACGAAACTCTGTTGTTTTTTGTTTTAATTCTTCATCAGACAGCTTTTCGTAATCTGCTTCCAATGCATTAATTTTATCAACCACTTTACCTAAGCCTTTCAGGGTGCGGTCGTTTCTGCTTCCAAATACTTTTGTCAGTAATTTACCTAACATCTTAGTCACTTATCTCTTGTAGGTTTGGCTCATCAGAGCGCATTAACCGTTAATATGATTAACTTGCTTTGCGATAAACAAACTTTTGAGGATCAATTTGTTGTCCATCGCGTAGCACTTCGTAATGCACATGAGGGCCGGTTGAACGACCTGTGCTTCCCATATTGGCAATTTTCTCGCCTTTGGCAACGACGTCACCTACGTTTACTGACAGAGATTTATTGTGTCCATAGCGAGTGCGAAGGCCATTACCATGGTCGATTTCGACTAGCTCACCATATCCAAACATACTTCCTGACCACGTTACTACACCTGCGGCAGTTGCAGTGACGGCTGCCCCTTCTCGACCAGCAAAATCAATACCTTTATGCATTGTTCTTCGGCCATTAAAAGGGTCATTACGTAAACCATAGGGCGAAGATAACCAACCTTTATCGATTGGCCGCCCTGATATATAACGCTCTTCATCTATATGGAGATTCGTTGACACTGTTTCAAGTAGTGACAACTGAAGATTATTATTATCAATTCGTGATGCAAGCTTATCCATATCGCTAATAAGCTGGCTTAATTCGATTCCTGTCCCTAATTCACTGTAACCACCCACGCCGACTTCAATGTTAAAGTCGAACTGGTCATCAAGTAAATTGTTTTGGGCAACCTGCTGCCCAAGGGCCTCAAGTCGAGTAATTTTGGCTTGCATTTTAGCGACGTGGGTAACTAATGTGGCTAATTGCACTTCGGTTGCGTGCTTGAGCTCAATCACTTGTTGTTTTTGTTGCTCACGCAGTTGTTGGTTTTTATCGACTTTAGCTTGTTGATTAGCAAAGCGATCGGCACTGTATTGATAAATCGCAGTCCCCGTTACCATAATCATTATTGGTAAAAGAAACCACCGTTTACTGGGTTGCCAGCGCGTGACCCCATTTCGACCTTGAACAAATACTGTTACACTCATAGCCTAATTCAGCCATCTTATTATCATATGAAAAAGCCCCCTCAAGACCTCAGCAATTTATTACATTTGTCAGGAAAATTACCTGAACTCGCTGAGAAAGCAGAACTACTGAATAATCTGAATCGATATGTGAAACAAATTATTGGCGGTCCTGCGGCAGAGCAACTCAATGTTGCTAATCTCCGCCAGGGTGTTCTTGTTATTGAAACGGCTTCCGCGGCTTGGGCTGCACGAATCAATTTTCAAAAGCCTAAACTATTACGACAACTTCAGGCTGAAACGCTACCCATGCTCACTGCTATTGAGGTTAAAGTCAACCCAGCTTTAGCAATGATTAAGGCAAACTCTCAAGTTAATCACGCACAACTCAGTAATGAATCAGCACAACATATTGCTGCACTAGCTGAGCATGTAGATGGATCACTAGGTGAAAAACTAAAACGGCTGGCTGCATTGGCCAGCCGTAATAGGCATTCTAAGGATTAAGCGAGTGCAGTTGTACCTGGCACCATAAAGCTGACGGGTACATCGGCTTCTTTGTCAAAGCTGACTAATTCCCATGCATCCTGCTGGGCGAGTAAAGCTCTGACTAATTGATTATTTAACGCATGACCGGTTTTAAACGCTGTAAACTCACCAACAATGGCATGACCTGCTACATATAAGTCACCAAAAGCGTCGAGAATTTTATGCTTAACGAACTCGTCATCATAACGCAGACCATCAGGGTTGAGGACGCGGTACTCATCAAGCACAACAGCATTTTCCATGCTGCCACCTAACGCAAGGTTATTAGCACGTAGATATTCAATATCACGCATAAAGCCGAAGGTTCTTGCACGGCTGATATCTTTAACAAATGCCGATGTAGAAAAGTCCATGACCATATGTTGTTGACTACGGGCAATTTCTGGGTGAGCAAAGTCAATTTTAAAATTAACTCTAAACCCTTTAAACGGTTTAAGCTCTGCCCATTTATCTCCATCTTCAACACGAATGGGTTTGGTAATCTTAAGGTATTTTTTAGGTGCTGCCTGTTCTTTAATCCCTGCACTTTGAAGCAAGAAAACAAACGGACTGGCACTGCCATCCATAATTGGAATTTCAGGCGCATCAACTTCGATAACGGCGTTATCAATGCCTAAACCTGCAAGGGCAGCAAACAGATGTTCGATTGTAGAAATACGAACACCAGCATCGTTTACAAGTGCTGTACACATAGTTGTTTCACGTACTAAATGCGCCTTTGCTGGTATAGACACCGCAGGCGTAAGATCGGTACGTGTGAGTACAATCCCTGTATTTACTGGTGCGGGCATAATGCACAGAGTCACCTTGTTGCCGGAATGTAATCCGACACCAGTACTCTTCACCATTTTTTGAACAGTTCTTTGAAAAATCATTCATTTACCCGTAAATAACAATAAAAACAAAAGTTTATAAATAAAACCTAAAGCTATCATGTATAGCTGGTACGACATGCTACCATATCTTGCGTAATTCACAAAAAAAATGCAAATAAGTACAAAACAACGGCATTTCGTTATCTGCTATCACAACAGTGAACTTTTCATCTAATTAATACCCTAGGGTATTAATATCAGCCTATCAAAACCGCCGAGTTAGCAGCTTGATAGTGATGCCAAGTTAATCAGCTTGCTTACGTAAAAATGCTGGAATATCTAAATAGTCCGCATCTGCACGTGGTGTTGTTAGTGGCTGTGGTACAGCGTTGCCTTTTGATGCAGCATAAGATTGCTGAATCACGGGCTCATCAACTGGCTCTGGGCGTGTTTCAATCACTACAGGCTCTGGGCGAGGCGCTGGCTTTTGTACTAACTGAATATCAGGCTTTTTCTCAGCACCAATACCGGTAGCAACCACAGTTACGCGCAGCTCTTCACTCATTTCTGGGTCAATTACCGCACCAACAACTACTGTTGCATTATCAGATGCGTAAGCTTTAACATGGTTACCCACGGTTTCAAGCTCTTCAATACTGATATCCATACCTGCGGTAATGTTAACTAATACGCCGCGCGCGCCAGCTAGATCAATATCTTCAAGTAATGGGCTGGCAACTGCCGCTTCTGCCGCTTCTTCTGCACGATCATCACCTGTAGCAACACCTGTACCCATCATGGCATTACCCATTTCGGACATAACTGTTTTAACGTCGGCGAAATCCACGTTGATTAAGCCTGGGCGAGTGATTAACTCAGCAATACCTTGAACCGCACCCAATAATACGTTGTTTGCTGCCGCGAATGCATCCAGTAAAGACGTACCACGACCCAAGACTTTTAATAGTTTTTCATTCGGGATAGTGATTAACGAATCAACGTGTTTTGCCAGTTCTGCAATACCTTGCTCCGCATAAAGCATGCGCTTTTTGCCTTCAAAAGGAAAAGGCTTGGTCACAACAGCAACCGTTAAAATGCCTTCTTCACGAGCAATTTCTGCAACCACAGGAGCGGCTCCAGTACCTGTTCCGCCGCCCATACCTGCTGCGATAAAGATCATGTCAGATCCTTTAATCGCTGCACGAATGTTTTCACGATCTTCTTCTGCAGCTTGACGGCCAACATCTGGATTAGCTCCAGCACCTAGACCTTTAGTAACGTCACGGCCAAGCTGAATCGTTGAGCCTGCACTTGATTTACGTAATGCCTGGGCATCCGTGTTTGTTACGATAAACTCAACACCTTCGATGTTGTGCTTAACCATATGCTCGACAGCGTTACCGCCACCACCACCGACACCGATGACCTTGATCACCGCTTCGTCTGAATGTGTATCCATGATCTCAAACATAGTCTGATCTCCGTTAGTCTGCGTTATTTAAAATTCACCCTTAAACCAGCTTTTCACCCGATTCAAAAAGCTAGTCACCCCTTGGCGGTCCGGACGTTCAAACTGGCGTTCGATTACCCTTCTAGCCCCATAGTGAAGCAACCCTATCCCTGTTGAGTAAATTGGTTGGTCCACGTATTCGTATAATCCTTTCACAGGCAGTGGCGAGGCAACTCGCACAGGCATACCGAAAGTGGCTTCGGCGATGTCTACAGCACCTGTAATGGAAGATGTTCCACCAGTTAGTACAATACCTGCAGCAATTTGATCTTCTAAACCGCTGTCTTGTAACTGTTTAAGTACTAACTCAAATAATTCTTGATATCTTGGCTCTACTACTTCAGCCAGGGTATGGCGTGACATGCTGCGCGATGGTCTTCCACCCACAGATGGCACTTCTATACTGTCTTCACGGCTTACCATTGAGCTTCTTGCACTGGCAAACTGCACTTTAATTTGTTCTGCATGTGTAAGTGGTGTACGGAATATTTTGGCAATATCACTAGTCACTTGGTTACCCGCTACAGGCACAACCGCACAATGACGTAATGCACCATTGGTATAAACGGCTATATCCGTTGTTCCGCCACCAATATCGACAATACACACACCTAAATCTTTTTCATCATTCGTTAATACAGAGTCAGCTGATGCAATGCCTGAGAACACCAAGTCATCTACTTTTAAACCGCAACGCTCTACACTTTTGGTGATGTTTTTTGCCATATCGTTTGCACAGGTCACGATATGGGCTTTGGCTTCCATACGCATGCCTGACATGCCAATTGGGCTTTTGATGCCATCTTGAACATCAATAGAATATTCTTGGGGTAATACGTGCAATATCCGGCGCTCTGTGGGTATTTTGACTGAGCGAGCGGTATGGATCACGTTGTCCACATCTTCTTGTGTTACTTCTTCGTCGTTAATCGACACCATGCCATTTTCATTTTGGCAGGCAATGTGTTTACCCGAAATGCTCAGATAAACAGATGAAACCTGGCAGTCAGCCATTAATTCAGCCTGATCAAGGGCGCGTTGAACACTGCGTACGATAGAGTCGAGATCATTCACCCCGCCTTTGTCCATGCCACGAGAAGGATGATTACCTAAACCAATAACACTAATTTCACCGTCAGGTAGTACTTCACCAATAATCACGGCGACCTTGGACGTTCCGATATCTAACCCTACGATAAGGTTTCTTTCCTGATTCTTGGTCATTTCTTCTCAGTTCTCTTATTGGTATCATCCCAGCCCACTGCAAAACCCGTGTCGTAACGTAAATCGACTTTTGCGACAGGTTTCTCGCTTTGTTGCAATGTCGGGTATACATTGATAAAACGCTGTATTCGAGTCATTTTATCTTCACGCCCTAGCTCTATTTTTATGCCGTTAGCTAATTCGGCTTGCCACGCATGACGTGGACTTAAACGTAAACTGGTTAATTTGAATCCGTTAATTTTAAGTAAATCATCCAGCTGTCCATAACTGACTAACACTTCTTCAGCCATGTCATCGGGACCAGATAACATGGGTAAATCCGTTAATTCTGGATAACCTACTGCATCAAACACTTCGCCATTAACATTAAGCCAAGCTTGCCCATTCCAGTGAGCCACAGCCTGTTGCTCTTGTATCGTCACCTTGAACTTAGCAGGCCATTCTCGTCTTACCGATGCATGATAAACCCAAGGCAAACCTTCTAACGCACGTTGCACATCCACAACATCGGCGTTAAAAAAACTGCTTTGCATTAACGATTGCAAAGCTGTCTGGATCTCTTCATCAGTGGTAAATTTACGCTCGCCTTTAACGGCAATCGCTTCTATCGGTAGCGCATCAGCATCATTCAACAAACCATGAAGCTTTAACCCACCCCATGTAATTGTGACTAATACGCTGAGCAAAAACAGTAAGCCAAAATACAAATACCAATCGACTTGTTTTAGCTTTTGTTTTAACTGGCGTCCTTTCTTACTCCACGACACCGATAATTACTCCCGAAGATTACCATTTCTGCCCTGCAACAAACCGGTCATTATATAGCGCTTGATGACGGTATAAAAGCACGATTTTTCAACCGCATAACTGCACAAAAACTAGTCAACTTGTTCTTGGTTTTGTTGTGCATTAAAACCCAATTCTGTCGCAGCTAAATCACGCGATAATGCGCCAATATTCCCAGCCCCTTGGGTCAGCAATAAGTCTCCATCTTGTAATACATCTGGTAGCACACCCGCTAACTGTTCAGGCCCTGAAACAAAAATAGGATCCACTTGACCACGCACTCGGATGGAGCGACATAATGCTCGGCCATCGGCACCC
Source organism: Shewanella holmiensis (assembly GCF_025370255.1). Classification (GTDB taxonomy): domain Bacteria; phylum Pseudomonadota; class Gammaproteobacteria; order Enterobacterales; family Shewanellaceae; genus Shewanella; species Shewanella holmiensis. The sequence continues at coordinate 108,049 of NZ_JAMTCD010000012.1, read as the reverse complement.
GGTATTGGATTTTCTCCAGCGGCATAGACATCAAGCAATAATAAACAGTCAACTTGCGACAACACATCAACAAAATCTTCGTATAAATCGCGTGTTCGGCTATAACGGTGTGGTTGATAAGCCATCACCAAACGTTTATCTGGCCATCCGGCACGTGCAGCTTTGATAGTGGCAAGTACTTCACTTGGATGATGGCCATAATCATCCACTAACATAACTTTGCCATTTGGCGTGTCAAATTCGCCTAAGTGCTGGAAGCGACGACCTATACCTTCGAACTCAGCAAGTGCTTTTACAATTGATTCATCGTCTATGTCATCTTCACTTGCTACCGCAATGGCGGCCAGCGAGTTAAGTACGTTGTGTTGCCCTGGTAAATTCAACACAATATCTAAATCGGGCTTATCTTTTCTGTGTGCGGTAAACCGTGATTGGTGTCCTTGTTGAACAAAATTACTGGCACGCACATCTGCATGTTCACTAAAGCCATAGGTCACTACTTGACGACCAACACGCGGTAGCAACTCTTCTATTACCGGATCATCAACACACATTACCGCAACACCATAGAATGGCAGGTTATGTAAAAAGTCGACAAACGTTGTTTTGAGCACCTCAAAATCGCCGCCATAGGTGTCCATATGATCGGCTTCAATATTGGTTACCACACTGACCATTGGTTGTAAGTGCAAAAAGCTGGCATCGCTTTCATCAGCTTCGGCAATCAAGTAGCGACTGGTCCCTAAACGCGCATTGGTTCCGGCACTATTAAGCAAACCACCAATCACGAACGTAGGATCGCGCTCCGCTTCTGCATAAACACTGGCAATCAGGCTGGTTGTGGTGGTTTTACCATGCGTGCCAGCAATCGCAACGCCGTGGCGGTAACGCATTAACTCAGCTAACATTTCTGCACGACGTACAATAGGGGTACGGTTTTCTTGAGCGGAAATAATTTCTGGGTTTTGCTTATTAATTGCCGTTGATACGACCACAACATCAACGCCAGCAACATTGTCAGCATGATGGCCAATAATAATCTTTGCACCTAATCGTGCTAATCGCTCAGTCACGCTATTCACTGCAATGTCAGAGCCACTAATTTGGTAACCTTCATTGACTAACACTTCCGCAATACCGCCCATGCCAGCACCGCCGATACCAACAAAATGAATGCGCTTGATCCGTCTCATTTCAGGGATCATGGTGCGAAGTTGTGCGTACTTTTCTGTTTTTGTCATGTTAACCCTTGTTCGCTACCGTGGCGCATATATCTGCCACTCGTTGAGTGGCATCTAACACTGCAACGCCGCGTGCCTTTAACCCCATTTGGAGTAAAACTTGTCTGTCACTGGCAAATAGCTGCAGTTTATCTGCAAGCAAATCTGCATTTAAAATGGTTTGAGGCAATAAAAAACCTGCCCCGGCATCGACTAACACGGATGCATTAATCGTTTGATGATCATCCACCGCTTGAGGATATGGCACTAAAATACTCGGTAAACCTACCGCGGCAAGTTCTGATACGGTTAACGCGCCTGAACGACAGACCACGACATCTGCCCATCGATATGCCGCTTCCATATCATCAATAAATTCAGCAACATTAACCTTGTCCAACTGATTAAGGTGTTGATATGCGGCCTTCACTGAATCAAGGTTATTTTTGCCAACCTGATGCCACACAGTTACCGAATGTTGATGGGATAATTTGGCAACCGTATTGGGTAACGTTTCATTGAGCACTTTCGCCCCAAGGCTGCCACCGACAACAAGCACTTTTAAGGCGTCCTCGTTAAGGGGTTTCTCTTCACCACCTAATGACACCAATTCTTGCCGAATCGGGTTACCGACGACTTCAACATTTTTTACTGTACTAGCGAAGGTATTGGCAAATGCACAAAGCACTTTAGTCGCAATTTTTGATAGTAGCTTGTTGGTTAAACCTGGTATCGCATTTTGCTCATGCAGCACCACAGGCACACCTGATAATTTAGCCGCTACGCCACCTGGGCCGCTGGCAAATCCACCCATTCCCAAAACAACATCAGGTTTAAAATCATCAATAACCGCTTTAGCCTGGATAATAGAACGTATAACTTTAAACGGAGCTGAAAGCTTACGTAACAAACCATTACCACGAACACCTTTGATATCGATAAATTCAATATCAAAACCATGCTGTGGCACTAATCGCGCTTCCATTCGGTCAGCGGTTCCTAGCCATCGCACTTGCCAGCCTTTAGCTGCCAGGTGTTTTGCTACTGCAAGCGCCGGAAAAACATGACCACCAGTACCACCGGCCATCACTAATAATTTAGGAGAGCGACCATAAGCAACTGCACTTGTATTTGTCACGATTTAGTCCTCCCTTGCACTGCTTGTATCAAACTCACTCGCCTTTCATAATCAATTCTGACTAACAGCATAACTGCTGCGGTCATCACCCATAAACTACTGCCACCATAACTGATAAATGGCAATGTCAGTCCTTTGGTTGGCAACATACCAATACTGGCACCAACGTTAACTACGGTTTGGAAGCAAATCCAAATACCCACACCGTAAGCCACATAACTTTCAAAAGGGCGTTGCATTTGCAGACATAAATTGCCTAATCGAATTGCACGTAAAGCAATAAAAAATAGCGTCACTAATACACAAATAATGCCAATGAAACCGAGTTCTTCACCAATTACCGCAAAAATAAAGTCGGTGTGTGCTTCGGGTAAATAGGCTAATTTTTGAATACTGTTGCCTAAACCTTGCCCGAGCCAATCACCACGACCATATGCCATAAGAGACTGAGTTAACTGATAGCCACTACCAAATGGGTCATCCCATGGATCCATAAACGAAGTCACTCGGCGCATGCGGTAAGGCTCAAACAGCACTAACAATACGAACGTGGCCACACCTAATAAAATCAGCACCATAAAGTCGATAATTCTAGCGCCGGCCAAAAATAACAAACTCACAGTACAAACGAACAATACAACCACAGTGCCTAAATCTGGCTGTAATAATATCAATACTGCGAACAGGCCATAAACACCAATCGGCTTGTAAAAACCTTTACGGTTGTCACGTAATTCACCATGACGACGTACCAAATAACCCGCCATGTATACAATAAAAATAAACTTTGCTATTTCAGCAACTTGTATACGAATAGGTCCAATGGATAACCAACGCCTTGCACCATTCACCGAGGTACCAATAACCAGTACAGCACACAGCATAACCAGCACGCCGATCATCAACATGCCGCTGTTTTTTTCCCAGTAACTGACATCCGCTTTAAGAACTACAAAGGCTATAACCACGCAGCCGATTAAGTAAAAAACATGACGCCCAATAAAATGAAATGGATTGCCGGTTAGCTTCTCCGCTTCTGGCATCGACGCGGACATCACCATCACAAATCCAAAACACATCAAGCTAATAATCGCGACTAAAAATGCCCTGTCGTATAGCGGCATGCCTGGCGTATTATTTTCAGCTAATAATGATGGCCAAAGCCCATTTAGGCTTTGTTTGAATAAGCTTAATTGCTCATTACTGGCCATCTAACTGCTCCACGCATAACTTAAAGTCATCGCCACGAGCCATAAAGTTTTTATACATATCTAAACTGGCACAGGCTGGCGACAGCAACACAATATCACCAGAGAAAGCCAATTGCGCAGCCTGATCAACCGCTTCTTTCATGCTGCTGACACTGATGCTATCCGCTTTTAATTTCGCGATTTTATGACCATCTTTACCTAAGGTAATCACTTTTGCGACATGCTCTAATGCTGGCGTTAGCGGCGCAAAATCAGCCCCTTTACCATCGCCACCGGCAATTAAAAACACTTCCCCTAAATGAGTGTTTAATCCCTGTAAAGCTGCAACCGTTGCGCCTACATTGGTGGCTTTTGAGTCATTGATGTAAGTCACACCATCGACTATCGCAACCAATTCACAACGATGGCTTAGCCCTTTAAAGCTGCTTGCCACTTCGATTGCAAAGGCTTTATCAACACCGCACGCATCCACTAATGCCATCGCAGCAAGTAGATTGGCATGGTTATGCGAGCCTATCAGGGTGACATCATTTAAATTCATGATTTCACTGTCACCGTGAAAAATCTTTCCGTCGCTCAACCCCCACTCGTCGCCTTCTGGCACCCCTAAACCAAAGGTATTTTGGTTCAGGGGTTCAAGCGGGAACGTTAATTCATCATCGCGGTTATACATGACAAATTTACTTTGCGGATATAAATTTAATTTGGCTTCGCGATAAGTGTTAATACTGCAGTATCGATCCATATGATCTTCACTGATATTCAAACACGTTGCCGCTATGCAATTGAGTGAAAAGGTTGTTTCAAGCTGAAAACTCGACAGTTCAAGCACATAGTAATCAGCATCTACTGCCAATAAATCTAGAGCCGGAATACCAATGTTACCGCCCATAACCACTTTTAAATCCGCGGCTTTAAGCATGTCGTAAACTAAAGTGGTGACGGTTGATTTACCATTAGAACCCGTAATGCCAATTACACATGGTTTTCTATCGGCAATCTCTCTAGCAAAAAGCTCAACATCACCAATAACTTCAATACCCATGTCGCTGGCAGCTTTCACTTCTGGCGTATCAACCGCAATGCCTGGGCTGATAATAATTTGTTTGGCCTGCACTAAATAGCGGCAATCAAAACCACCAGTGATCAGTTCAATGTCTGAAAACTCTTTTGCTAGCACATCTTCACCCGGAGGATTACGACGACTATCCATTACTAAAGGTTTGATGCCTTGTGCAACTAAATAACGCACTACTGAGAGCCCAGTGGCTCCCAGTCCTAACACTATGTGCGTGTAATTGGATTGCATAATAATTTACCTTAACTTCAAGGTCGCGAGACCCAATAACACAAGGAATAACGAGATAATCCAAAAACGCACAATCACACGCGGCTCTGGCCAACCTTTTAATTCATAGTGATGATGGATGGGTGCCATCCGAAAAATACGCTGCCCTCTAAGCTTGTATGATCCCACTTGTAAGATGACTGAAACCGTCTCCATTACAAATACACCGCCCATGATGATCAAGAGGATTTCTTGGCGCACTAATACCGCGATAGTGCCCAGTGCTGCACCAAGTGCTAGCGAACCGACATCGCCCATAAAGACCTGTGCAGGGTAAGTGTTAAACCACAAAAAACCGAGTCCAGCACCAACAATAGCGGTGCATACAATGACTAATTCACCCGCTTCTGGTAGGTGTGGTATGTGTAAATAATTAGCAAATTGTGCGTGCCCTGAAAGATAGGCTATCAAAGCAAATGCACCGGCAACCATTACCGTTGGCATAATGGCTAAACCATCCAAACCATCGGTTAAGTTTACCGCGTTACTTGCACCGACTATGGTGAAATACGCTAAAAAGATAAACACGATACCAAGTTGTGGCATCACATCTTTAAAAAACGGGACAACAAGCTGGGTTTCACCAGGAATGGCTGATGAGGCATATAAATAAAATGCCACCACTAACGCAGCAATCGACTGCCCAGCGTATTTCCAACGGGCAATTAATCCCTTAGAGTTTTTCTTGACCACTTTTAAGTAATCATCTAAAAATCCAATCGCACCAAAAGCGGCTAATACAAACAGCATAACTAACACGTAGCGGCTAGATAAATCGCCCCACAATAAAACACTGATAAAAATGCCAGCAAGAATAAGCAGTCCACCCATTGTCGGCGTTCCGCGCTTACTAAAGTGCGACTCAGGTCCATCGTTGCGAACGACTTGACCAATTTGCAATAACTGCAAACGTTCAATGAGCTTAGGCCCCCACCAGAGACTAAAAACTAATGCAGTGAGCAAGCCCAAAATAGCTCTAAATGTCACATAAGAAAAAACGTTAAACCCACTATAAAATTGGGTTAAATATTCGGCCAGATAAACCAGCATCTACACTAACTCCCCAAACCCGAAGGCATCTACTAACAAATCGACCACGCGTTCCATTGCCGCGCTTCGAGAACCTTTAACTAATATGGTCGCCTCGCCTGGCAACTGATTTAATTGTGCTATTAATGCCTGAGCCAGCGCAGTGACATCTTGAAAATGTGTGCTACCAAATGCTTTACTGGTATTGGCAGATAAGCTGCCACAACAATAAAGTGCATCAATATTAGCCAATTTTGCTTGTTGCCCGAGCTGTTCATGCAAAGGGGCAGCATTGTCACCTAATTCGCCCAAATCTCCCAGCACTAAACACCGATAATTATCACGTTGTTGCAACCAGGATATCGCAGCCTCTACTGAACTCGGGTTGGCATTGTAACTGTCATCAACAATTAAGAAGCGCCCGAGTACTTTAGGCATCATTCTGCCTTTTACTGGCTGTAACAGGCTTAACCCGCTGGCTACTTTTGTTAAATCGAGCCCTAATGCAATACACATGCAGGCTGCGGCTAATGCATTGCTGACTTGGTGGATACCCGCTAAAGGCAATTGCACCGCAATTGATTGCGTTAAATATTCAAGATTAAATGCATAACAGCCGTGCATGTCGGCTTTTAAATCGGTTGCACGTACATCGGCTTTAATACCCTGAACACGCGAAAAGTGCAGCTGTTTAAATCCAGCGGCTTTAGCCGACATAAACTCAGCAAAGGCATCATCGGCATTAATCACCGCCACACCATCTTGTTTAAGATGATTGAAGATCTCTGATTTTGCCTCAGCAATACCTTCAACAGAACCAAAGCCTTCAAGGTGTGCACTGCCAATGTTATTTACTAATGCCACTTGAGGTTGCACCAGCGCGCTAGTGTAATCAATTTCACCTTTATGGTTTGCACCAAGTTCAAACACACCATACTGATCGCCCGCAGACAAACGTAATAATGTCAGTGGCACGCCAATATCGTTATTAAAATTCCCCGCAGTAAACAGCACTTGAAATTGTTGCGACAAAATAGTGGCAACCATTTCTTTAACGCTGGTTTTGCCATTAGATCCGGTTAATGCCACGGCAATAGGTGCCACCTGTTGGCACACAAAGCGGCCTAGTTGGCCGAGTGCTTTATGGGTGTCTGACACCACAACTTGTGGCACATTTAAAGGTAACTGTGTTGAAACTAATAGTGCTTTAGCCCCATTTTCAACGGCCTTGTTGGCAAATTCATGGGCGTCAAAACGCTCACCTTTTAAGGCAATAAACAAGCTGTCGTGATCACATTTACGGCTGTCAGTGCTTACGGCATTGATAATGATATCGTCGCCAATCAACTGGCCCTTTAACACCTTTGCTATTTGACCTAATGAAAGCGAAATCATAATGAAGCCTCCATTAACTGCATCGCCAATGCGCGCTCATCATAATTCAATCGTTTTCCTGCCACTTCTTGATAGGTTTCATGCCCTTTGCCTGCCAATAAAATAATATCTTGAGGTTTCGCTTGCGCCACAACTTGCTTGATAGCGCTTATCCTGTCGATGTTTGACTGGGCCTGTTCTGGTATAGATAATCCTGCTAAGACATCATCGATAATGGCTTGCGGATCTTCGCTTCGAGCATTATCACTGGTGATCATGACACGGTCTGCAAAAGCTTCAGCGGCTTGTGCCATCAGTGGGCGCTTGCCTTTATCTCGGTCGCCACCACAACCAAATACACACCATAATTGTCCATGGCAATGTACTCGCAGCGCTTTTAAAGCTTGCTCAATTGCATCTGGCGTATGAGCGTAATCAACCACTAATGTAGCTTTACCCTGGCTAGAAAAACGTTCCATGCGTCCCGCTACAGGCTTTATTTGAGGCAGGACCTGAAGAATGTCAGCCATGTCGACACCTTGTAACGACAAGGCCGATATTGCAGCTATCACATTAGATAAATTGAACTCACCTAATAACGGGGACGCTAATTTAGCCTGTAACTTATTTGAACCATCACTTGCTGGATAAGCCAAAGTAGCGCTAACCCCAACATCATTAAATACCGTATCTAGACAGTAAAAATCAGCCTTAGCATTGTTCACACTAAAAGAATAAAACTGCGTTTTTGAGGGCTCAGAGTTAGCCGAAGCTTGCGTAAATGTATTTAGCCAACTTGCACCAACGGCATCATCAAGGTTAATCAAGCCATTTTTTAACGAGGCAAATTTGAATAAACGCTTTTTAGCCGCGGCATATGAATCCATATCACCATGGTAATCAAGATGGTCTCGGCTTAAATTAGTGAAAACCGCGGTATTAAAAGGTACCGCTTCAATGCGGCCTTGCACCAAGCCATGACTTGATACTTCCATCGCACACACAGTTGCACCTTGCTGCTCAAATCCCGACAATTGCTGCATCACGGTGATGGCATCGGCAGTAGTGTTACCACTGTCAATGAGTTCACCCCATAAACCATTACCTAGCGTGCCCATAACAGCCGCTTTTTGCCCCAATAAAGTGACCAATTGAGCAATGATTTGGCTGACTGACGTTTTACCGTTAGTGCCAGTTACACCAATCACGTTAAGCTGGTTAGAAACTGCATAGTATTGAGCTGCGACTGCTGAAAGCTGCCTGCTAAGTTGGCAAAAATGAATTACAGGTACAGCATCAATCCAATCGACTTTTTCATGCTTTTGGGGATCATCAGTATGTGCCAACACCGCTGTGGCGCCTTTTTCAATGGCCGCGGTGATATATTCTCGACCATCCACTTTATATCCAGGCAACGCCACGAACACTTTACCTGTTTCAGCTAAGCGGCTATCAAGTGTTAAACCACAAATAGTTTCAGCCCCGGCATAATAAAACCAGGGCGCAAGTAAATCTTTTAGTAACATCATTCTGCGCTCCTTGGCGCAGACGCCATCTGTATGGCTTCACGTTTGGAAATAGGCTCAACGTTTAGCATTTGTAATGCCCCCGACATGATTTTTGCAAAGGCGGGGCCAGCTACGTCGCCGCCATAATACTTATCGCCTTTGGGTTCATTAATCACGACAGAAATAGCTAATCTTGGGTTATGGACTGGGGCAACACCTGCAAAAATGGCAACATAATCATCACCATAACCACCGGCCACCGCTTTACGGCTGGTACCCGTTTTACCCGCAATTGGGTAACCATCAATATGTGCTTTTGTCGCTGTTCCGCCAGTTTCAGTTACCCCAACCAGCATCTGCATAACATCATTAGCCACTTTTTCTGATAAAACCTGTTGCCCTTTAGGTGCTTCTTTTAGCTTTAAAATCGACACAGGATACAACACGCCACCACTGCCTAACGTGGCATACATACGTGCCAATTGAAGCGGCGTTGCGGTAAAGCCATAACCAAATGATAATGTGGCGCGTTCAAAGTCAGACCAACGACGACGGTCATGAATTAATCCCGCACTTTCACCGGTTAAATTAATGCCAGAGTAATTGCCTAACCCCATTGATTGGTAGGTACCAAGTAATTGCTGAACCGGCATAGATAAAGCCAGTTTACTGATACCTACGTTTGATGATTTAACCAAAATTTTTGCTAGCGACATGTCGCCATAATTATTTGAATCACGCACCTGACGACCACCAATGCGCATCCAACCAGGTGAGGTTGGGATCAATTCATCCGATTTTACCGTTCCGGCTTCTAATGCCGCAGCGACCACAAAGGGTTTTACCGTCGAACCAGGCTCAAAGGTGTCGGTTAATGCACGATTTCGCATACGATGCGATTGTAAATTATCGCGAGCGTTGGGGTTGTAGGAGGGTGTATTCGCCATGGCCAGAACTTCACCAGTGAGTACATCGATGACCACAACCGATCCAGAGGTGGCTTGAAAGGTTTCTGTGGCGCGCTTAAGCTCTCGGTAGGCTAATTGCTGGATGCGTTGATCAATACTTAACACAATATCGTTAGAACTTTCACCCTCTTGAACTATGTCTAAACGCTCAACCACACTACCGTCACGCGACTTTCTCACTTTTTGTTTTGACGGCGTGCCCGTTAGCCAGGTGTTATAAGTATTTTCAATACCTTCAATACCCACATCATCAATATTAGTAATACCAATTAACTGAGCAGCAATTTCGCCCGCGGGATAATAACGACGAGATTCTGATTTGAGGTAAATGCCACCAATTTTTAACTGCTCAATATAATCAGCTACAGCGGGTGTTACTTGGCGTTTTAAGTAAACAAAACGCTTTTTAGGATCGCGTTTTACTTTTTGCACCAGCGTATCAACAGGCTCTTGTAATACATCCGCCAATGCTTGCCAACGACGCATATCGACAAAGGCTTTTTGATCGTGTGCGTGCTTAGGATCTGCCCAAACGGCACGAACCGGCACACTTACCGCTAACATGTCGCCATTGCGATCGGTAATTAGACCGCGTTGCACCTGATTGCTCGTGGTACGCAAAGTACGCATATCACTTTCATGGCGGAGTTTATCTGGCTCAATAATTTGTATATAAGCTGCGCGAGCAATCAAACTCACAAATAACAGCAAGACAAATCCCACCACAACGTATAAACGCCATGGGATCAGTTCAGGATTTTGCTTACGCTTTGCTTGTCTTGACATATTCCCTATGCTCAATTGGCCCTAATCACCACTTCCTCTTTAGGAAGCGGTCTGGACATATTCAAATCTTTAGTCGCTATTCGGGTCACACGGCTATGTTCCGACTGTGACTGTTCTTCTAATAATAAATTGCGCCATTCAATATCTAAGTGGTCTTGTTGCTGTAAAAGCTGATCCCATTGTGAGGTTAATTTTCGGCTCACATGGCTGGTATAAACCACTGCTACCGCATTAATCATCACCACAATACTGAGCAATACCACCCATTTGTGATGCCAGATATCTTGCAAAACAAGTCGAGGTAGATTCAGTGCTGACTGATTCACAATGCTAACCTCAGTACGCTAAGCGTTCTGCTACACGCAGGACTGAGCTACGTGAGCGAGGATTTTGTTCAATCTCTTCATCTGACGGCTTCATAGCCTTACCCATTGACTTCAACTTTCGCGATTTATTAATTTCATCTTCGGTAATGGGTAAACCATGCGGCACACTTTCGCCTTGGCTGTGACGACGAATGAAACGTTTTACCATGCGATCTTCTAATGAATGGAAACTAATAACCGATAATCGGCCTTCAGGTGCAAGGACTTTTAACGCCCCTTCTAAAGCCTGATCAATTTGCTCCAACTCACTATTGATATAAATACGAATCGCCTGAAACACCCGTGTGGCTGGATGCTTATTACGTTCTTTGTTTTTGGTAATGCGGGCAATCAAATCGGCTAAATCTTTGGTGCGTAAAAAGGGTTTCTCGTCTCTATCTGCAGCGATACAGCGCGCTATATGACGGGAATTTTTTTCTTCGCCATAGGTTTTAAACACCCATGCCATATCTTCTATTTCTGCTCTTGCTAACCACTGAGCAGCCGTTTCACCCTGACTATTGTCCATGCGCATATCTAAAGGGCCATCGCGTAAAAAGCTGAAACCTCTATCGGCATCATCAAGTTGCGGTGAAGACACACCTAAGTCCAACAGCACACCATTAATTTTGCCAACCAGCCCTAACTCTTCAACATAATCGGCTAACTGGCCAAAACCACCGTGAACAATTTGAAAGCGTGGGTCGTCAGCAAATTGCTTCGCAGCTTCAATCGCTTGTGGGTCTCTATCAATGGCAATTAAGCGACCATTGGCTCCTAAATGGCTAAGCACATGTCGTGAATGTCCACCGCGGCCAAATGTGCCATCGATATAGATGCCATTTGGATCGATATTAAGACCATCGACGGTCTCTTTTAATAACACGCTTAAGTGGGCAAACTCTTGACTCATTAGGGTCTTCTTTTTATTCCATTACAGGGTGAAGTGGCTCAATCTTTCATGATTGGCTAAATTCTGGTTGCTGATCAGCTCATGGTTTTGTTCCATTTGCAGCTGCCAAGCACCTTCTTCCCATAATTCAAATTTATTTAATAAGCCTACCAACATGGTTTTCTTTTCCAAATTGGCAAAACTTCTGAGTATTGGTGGCACAACGATGCGCCCATGGCTGTCAAGCTCACACTCTTGGGCATAGCCCAATAATTTTCGCTTTAACGAGCGTTCTGTGGGATCGATATCTGATAACTGCAGCAGCTTAGTTTCCATGAGTTCCCACTCATGCAAGGGATAAATCAACAAACAGGGAGAATTAATATCAACGGTAATAATAAGCGTGCCATCGTGCCCATTACGTAACGCATCACGGAATCTCGCTGGCATAGCGATCCGTCCTTTTGCGTCCATATTGATTGCACTTGCGCCTCTAAACACGTCTATAAAGTCCTTGTTTTTTTAATTTGATCCACAATGATCCACTTTTTCCCACAAATGCTAAGTTTAGGGATACAACACAAGGGTTGTCAAGGGATGTGAACATATATTAAATCCAGACGCCAAGCGGCTTAGCAGCAAGTTTTCATAAAGTGTAAAAATGGTTGGCATAAAGCGAATAATTACCCGTGGATATCTGAGTTAATGAATAAAACCAGACACATATAGGCGGTTATTTCAGCAGTTTTGATCTTAGGTGGGAGAAATAAACAATCACATACAGCAGATCTCAGCGACAATGGAAAACGATTTAGTGATATTTAGTTTCATTTTTAGCCGTTTTCTTTAATGAAACTTAATGTTTAAGCAGGTCAAAAATAGCGTTTTCGTATGAATTCAGCCTGATGGTGGTCCATTAACTGCTCATAAACAGGCAAAAAATATTAGACTAATTTTTAATCGACACTGGCCGATATAAAGATAACAATTGCAATGCGCTCGATAAAGGATCTGAGCGATGAGCATTAAAGGAGTATCAGATGAACTTAGACAGCATTTATAGCATGCTTGCTACACCAGTACGTTTAATCAGTAATCGTAAGCGTATTGTTGACCGTGTCGATGTTACCAGTGAAATAGCCGCTGACAGCCATGAAGCCCCACAGTCTCAGTTGCCTCCTACACTAGGTAAGCACACCTCGTTAGCTGATAAAAAAGTGGATCCCATTAAGGAAGATGAACATCTTGAATACATCACCGATGATGATGCACCACTTAAAGAACTAAAAGTTCCCATTAAGCATCTTGATGTTGAAGCTTAGCCAATGTTTTGATTACATCATTGGGTGCTAACCTGTTTAACGGCTTTAAGCCAGCCGTGATACAAGGCTTGTCGTGAGTCATTATCCATTGTGGCGGTAAAAATCCGATCTGTGGCTAAAATGGATTGTAATTCCTGTGTCGATTTCCATACCCCCACAGCCAGTCCTGCCAGAAACGCGGCGCCCATTGCTGTCGTCTCACTGACTTTAGGTCTTAACACATGCACATCGCTAATATCTGCTTGAAATTGCATTAAGAAGTCATTTGCCACCGCGCCACCATCGACACGAATTTGGCTTAATGTCACCCCTGAATCTTTACTCATCGCATCAAGTAAATCACGAGATTGATAGGCAATGGATTCTAATGCAGCGCGAATAATATGATTTCGATTGGCACCACGGGTTAAACCAACAATGGCCCCTCTTGCATCGGCATCCCAATAAGGCGCTCCAAGTCCGACAAATGCAGGCACAACATAAACCCCATTAGTGTCGCTCACTTTATTGGCATAATACTGGGTGTCATAAGCATCTTGTATTATGCCTAATTCATCCCGTAGCCATTGAATAATAGCACCGCCCATAAACACCGAACCTTCAAGGGCATAACAGGCTTGCCCCTTATCACCAATCGCCACCGTCGTTAACAAGCCGTGTGTTGATGTCACGGCTTTATCACCAGTATTCATCAGTAAAAAACAGCCCGTTCCGTAAGTGTTTTTTACCATTCCCGGTTGCAGGCACAATTGCCCAAATAAAGCAGACTGCTGATCACCAGCCATGCCCGCAACCGGAATGCCCTGGACGCCGGCAAGATCGGTATAGCCATAGACCTCACAGGAAGATTTAACTTCAGGTAACATTTGTCGCGGAATATTGAACAATTTGAGTAAGTCTTCATCCCATTGTTGAGTATGAATATTAAATAACATGGTGCGCGAAGCATTTGTTGGCTCAGTGACATGCACTTTACCTTGGGTGAGTTTCCATACTAGCCAAGTATCGACTGTACCAAATAATAGATCTCCGGCATCAGCCTGTTCACGTGCACCAGTCACATTATCTAGGATCCACTGAATCTTTGATGCTGAAAAATACGGGTCTAACACCAAACCTGTTTTCTGCTGGATCAGGGTTTCAACATTTTGTGCTTTTAATTGTTGGCAAATTGCCTGGCTGCGACGACATTGCCATACAATGGCATTATAAATAGGTTTCCCTGTGTGCTTGTTCCACACTATGGTCGTTTCACGCTGATTAGTAATGCCGATAGCGGCCACGTCATTACGTTTAATACCCGCTCGGGTTAACACCTCATCTAATGAAGAGCTTTGCGATGACCAGATTTCCATCGGGTCATGCTCTACCCAACCCGCATAAGGATAATGCTGTCTAAATTCCCGTTGTGAAATTGCCACTATGTCAGCCCGATGATTAAACACAATCGCTCTAGAACTCGTGGTTCCCTGATCTAAAGCAACAATGTATTTATTCGCTGTCATATGATGATCTCTTTGTCGGAGGTGAAAGACTAAATATAGGTTAGCGTAAAAAATGAAACAACCAAGGTTTCAGCACAATTCCTTTAAAAAATACACAAAATTAATCACTTGCGTCACACTTATGGGCTTTGTAATACCACACTGCGGCAATTTTTTGAGCTTCAAAAAGGTACACACCAATACTGCAACGGGACAACCACTCCCCCTCTTGTTGCCAGGAGACTTGTTCTACCGTACTGACAAAATCACCTGAAGTAACAGATTTTATCACCCGAGAATGGGCTCTATTGGCATCAGCAAAGTAATCTTTCATTGATTTAACAAGCTCATCCCTAGACGTTGTTTGGCTAGTCATCCCTGCACGGGTAACATCAAACCAATAGGCCTCTTTAGTCACCATCTGCCCCATTAGCTCAGGGTCTCGCTCATTAAATGCCTCTACAAATTGCGCCACCATTTGTGATTTTTCATTAGCCTGAACGGTAAATCCCAGCCCAAAAATCAACACAACCCAGATCAATTTTGCCATGACTGTCCTTAAATAGAGTCAATATAAAAAAGCCCCGCTATGCGAGGCTAATGAAGAGTAACGAGCATTGAACTTACATTTTATAGCTTAATTGTACACCAGCAAGCAACACATCACCTGTGGCTTCGCCATTAAAGGTTACTGAAGCTAAGCCCGCTAAATCTTGTTCTTCACTGATAGGCGCATCACCGTACATTTTGATATAAGTGACCGCAAAATCTACAGTCAGATTTTTAGTCGCTTGATATCCTGCACCTACACTAAACCACAAGCGGTCAGTATCTGGAATAGTCGTTGTGCGGTATTGATCTTCAACAGCCGTTTGATCCAACGCCATCCCCGCTCTTAGGGTCCAATCGTGGTTCAATAAATAAGTACCACCAACAGCGTAACGCCAATTATCTTTGAAGTTTTCGTTTTTCACTAAATCAGATTCTATATCGCCAATCGGTTTTTGCTCACCAGGAAAATAAGCCACTAATTGATCAAATACGCTCCATTGGGTCCAGTTTACGCTGGCATGCATGGCAAATTTTTCAGTTAGCTGGTGATGAGAAGCTAATTCAGCAAAAGCAGGTAGCTCAATCGGTAAATACCCTTCAATCGACACATTCTGACCACCATCATAAAGCAAACCTGAAGCATGGCCGTCTAATTCTAATTTAACACCGCTATGATAAGCCAAACCTAAACGGTGATCGGCGTTTATTTGCCAGCTTGCACCCGCTTTCCAACCTACACTGATATCATCACCTTTCATCGATTTAAGGCTGGTACCAGCATCCGGTAAACGACCAGCAACAGGCGCAGGTAATGCTGGATTAGCTTTAATCGCTCCCACCCAAGTAGGCGTTGTTGCACCAATTTCGCCTTCACCGTACACCACACGTAAACCAGCACCTACACTAAATGCATCATCCAACTTATAGGCAATATTAGGGTTAAATTCAACGGTAGTGATCGCGGTTTTACTACCAAAAATAGCTGCAGCATGGGTTGGGTCAATTTCAGTCGCTAATCCGTAGTTAGAATTAACCGTTAAACCCCAAGTCCATTGATCGTTTAATTGATTAGAATAATAAAAGTTAGGAATAAATGCATCACCAGCAACGTCATGGGCACTGGCTGGAATATGCAGCGTTTGTCCACCAAACAAAGGTGAATCAAGAGCGATATCACCGGTAACATCGATATTTGGCATCACATACACACCACCTGCAGAAAGCTGGCGGCCTTCTAAATAACTCAACATTGCTGGGTTACGAGACTGTGAAGAGGCATTATCTGCCATGGCAGCTTCGCCTGCGAATGCACGGCCTAAACCGGTTGATGAAAATTCTGCTAATTGAAAACCTGCAGCTTGAGCTTGTGAAGTCGTTCCAAAAACAATGGCTGTAATAGCCAAAGTAAGTATTGTTTTTTTCATTATATTCTCTTATTCATTGTTTTTATGTCGATTTAATTCAATAAACTCATTTTATAGAGTAAAAGCTCGACATTTATTCGCAGCAAGTTTACGGATCTAAAGCCTTATTGCAACAGCCAAGGTATAAATGCAACATCATAATTACTGCAGAATTACCGATAACTGGCTCACAAAGTGTGCTAAAAACATCCTTTTTTTTTAAGCGCTGTTAACTGAATAAATAAAACAATGATATAGAGAAAAAATTTAACCATAATTATCAGTAACTAAGTCAATAGAAATACCATTAACTTTGGTACAGCAGTAAGCTGAAAAAAATAGAAAATTAAAGCGAGATGAGTGAATAAATTGGCCCATTAGCTTGTAACTAATTGTAAAAAAGCCAATAAAAAACCCTGCTAAGCAGGGTTTTTTTACTTATACACTAAAGAGTTAGCAGATAAGATTATAAGCTGTAGTACATTTCGAACTCTAATGGGTGAGTTGTACGTGCTACACGCTCAGCTTCAGCGGTTTTCAGTTTGATATAAGACTGAATAAAGTCTTCACTGAATACGCCACCTTTAGTTAAGAACTCATGGTCAGCTTGTAAGTTTTCAAGAGCGTTTTCTAAAGATGTTGCCACTTGTGGGATTTCTGCCGCTTCTTCAGCTGGTAAATCATACAAGTCTTTGTCCATTGCATCGCCTGGGTGGATCTTGTTTTGGATGCCGTCAAGACCAGCCATTAACAACGCAGCAAAACCTAAATATGGGTTTGCATGTGGATCTGGGAAACGCGCTTCAATACGACGACCTTTAGGGCTTGGCACTACAGGAATACGGATTGATGCACTACGGTTACGCGCTGAGTAAGCTAACATAACTGGTGCTTCAAAGTGTGGCACTAAACGCTTATATGAGTTAGTACTTGGGTTAGTAAATGCATTCAATGCACGAGCGTGCTTGATGATACCGCCGATATAATAAAGTGCGATGTCACTTAAACCAGCATACTTGTCGCCAGCAAATAAGTTCACACCATCTTTAGATAATGACTGATGAACATGCATACCACTACCGTTGTCACCAACGATTGGCTTAGGCATAAAGGTTGCTGTTTTGCCATAAGCGTGCGCCATGTTGTGAACAACATACTTTAGAATTTGGATTTCATCCGCTTTCTTGGTCAATGTGTTGAAACGTGTAGCGATTTCGTTCTGACCTGCTGTAGCCACTTCATGGTGATGCGCTTCAACAACTTGACCCATTTCTTCAAGCACTAAACACATAGCGCTACGTAGATCTTGTGATGAGTCAACTGGTGCTACTGGAAAGTAACCGCCTTTCACCATTGGGCGGTGACCCGTGTTACCTTCTTCATAACTTTTTGCAGAGTTCCATGCAGCTTCTTTTGCATCGATTTTCACGAAACAACCCGACATGTCAGTACCAAAACGTACATCGTCAAATAAGAAGAACTCTGGCTCAGGACCAATAAGAACCGTATCAGCAATACCGGTAGACTTTAAATACTCTTCTGCTTTTTTAGCGATAGAACGTGGGTCACGGTCATAACCCGTCATGGTACCTGGCTCTAAAATATCACAACGGATAAGCGCAGTTGTTTCTTCTGTGAAAGGGTCAAGTAAGAAAGTTGATGCATCAGGCATTAATACCATGTCTGATTCGTTAATGCCTTTCCAGCCTGCAATAGAAGAACCGTCAAACATTTTGCCGTCTTCAAAAAAATCCGCGTCAACTTGGTGAGTTGGAATAGATACGTGCTGCTCTTTACCTTTAGTATCGGTAAAACGTAAGTCAACAAACTTAACTTCTAATTCTTCAAGTTGCTTTAATACTGATTCAACTGACATTCTCAAGCCTCCGGTAGGGTCAAGGGTATTCCCTTCTTAATTTAATCTTACTGTTTACCAAGTACATTTTACTTAGTTAAACCAATGTAAAACAGTGATGTTCACATGATGTCACTTACTAAGCTATTTTTATGCCAAATATATAACTTATTGAATTATATCAATTTGATTTTTTTGCATTTAAAAATAACTATTAGAATGCACCAAAAAGATCCTTAGACGCACTAATACAGTGCAACAGTTAAGGGCAACTGCACTGTAATTGAACATGTCGAGTATATAGAGACTCATTAGCAAAAAGTGCACTTAGATAACAATTTACCAAACCTAATTCAGAAAACTGTGTTCTTGATGTTTATCTGGCTTTGAGTCATCAAAATGACCATTTACCCCAGATAAGTCGAAATATATCTGTCCAAACGGGTGAAAATAAGAGGTGTTCAAAAAAAATCCTATCTACTGAAGCCTTGCTGGAGTAGAATGGCACGCTTTTTTATGGTGGCTATAATTAATAGCGACTGTAAATAATCCCCTTTTTTTGTTTGATGGTATAGAGGTTTTATCCGTGCTAGAGAATTTACGTAACATCGCCATTATTGCACACGTTGACCATGGCAAAACAACCCTGGTAGACAAGTTGCTGGCGCAGTCAGGAACCCTTGCATCTCGAGGAGAAGCTACTGAGCGGGTGATGGATTCAAACGATCTTGAAAAAGAACGTGGGATCACCATTCTGGCAAAAAACACTGCCATCAAGTGGAACGACTACCGTATTAACATCGTAGACACACCAGGTCACGCCGATTTCGGTGGTGAAGTTGAACGTGTTCTGTCTATGGTTGACTCAGTTTTATTACTAGTAGATGCAGTTGATGGCCCAATGCCACAAACTCGCTTCGTCACTAAAAAAGCATTTGCTCAAGGCCTTAAGCCAATCGTTGTTATCAACAAGATTGACCGTCCTGGTGCACGACCTGATTGGGTTATCGACCAAGTTTTCGATTTATTCGACAACCTAGGTGCAACTGACGAACAGTTAGACTTCCCTATCGTCTACGCTTCAGCATTAAATGGTTTCGCAACCTTAGATCCTGATGATACAAGCGAAGACATGACACCATTGTTCCAAACCATCGTTGAAAAAGTATCTTTCCCTGACGCTGACGCTGAAGGTGCTTTCCAGATGCAAATTTCACAACTTGATTATAACTCATACGTAGGTGTAATCGGTGTTGGTCGTATCAAGCGTGGTAGCGTTAAAACAGGTCAACAGGTTACTGTGATCGGTGCTGACGGTAAGAAACGTAACGGTAAAATGGGCCAAGTATTAGGTTACATGGGTCTAGATCGTACTGAAGTTGAAATTGCTAACGCTGGTGACATCGTGGCAATTACGGGTCTTGGTGAGCTAAAAATTTCTGACACTGTTTGTGCCGTAACTGAAGTTGAAGCATTACCACCGTTATCTGTTGATGAACCAACATTAACTATGACTTTCCAAGTAAACACTTCTCCGTTCGCGGGTAAAGAAGGTAAGTATGTTACTTCACGTAATATTCTTGAGCGTTTACAGCAAGAGTTAGTTCATAACGTAGCATTACGTGTTGAAGAAACTGACAGTCCAGACCGTTTCCGTGTTTCTGGCCGTGGTGAATTACACTTATCAATCCTAATTGAAAACATGCGTCGTGAAGGTTACGAGTTAGCCGTATCACGTCCTGAAGTTATTCTTAAGACGATTGATGGTGAATTATGTGAGCCATTTGAAACAGTAACCGTTGACGTTGAAGAAGAGCATCAAGGTACTGTGATTGAAAAATTAGGTACACGTAAAGCTGAAATGAAAGACATGCAACTTGATGGTAAGGGTCGTGTACGTATCGACTTTATTATCCCAAGCCGTGGCTTAATCGGTTTCCAAACTGAGTTCTTAACAGCAACTTCTGGTACTGGCTTGATTTACCATTCATTTGATCACTATGCACCTCATAAAGGCGGTGACATAGGTCAACGTGCTAACGGTGTTTTAATTTCAAACGCTACTGGTAAGGCACTGACATTCGCACTATTCGGTTTACAAGACCGTGGTCGTTTGTTTATTGGCCACGCTGCTGAAGTGTATGAAGGTCAAGTAGTTGGTATTCACGCTCGCTCTAACGATCTAACAGTTAACTGTTTGAAAGGTAAGCAGCTTACTAACATGCGTGCTTCTGGTACTGATGAAGCACAAGTACTAACTCCGCCAATCAACATGACTTTAGAGCAAGCGCTTGAGTTCATCGATGATGACGAATTAGTAGAAGTAACGCCTAAGAACATCCGTGTTCGTAAGAGATACTTAACTGAAAACGAACGTAAGCGCCATAACCGCGCTGGTGCGTAATCAGTCAGCTTATTTGAGTTGAATTTAAAGCCCAGATTATTCTGGGCTTTTTTGTGCTTGGTTGTTTTCAGTGGAGAATCAAAACATTTAAAAATAACTAGATATTCACAATAAATACATATAAATTCACAACAAGTTATTTTATGGAGCGAGTGAATATGTTAGAAAATGTCAATGTTGCGCTACAAGCAAACGTGTATTTTGAAGGAAAAGTCACTAGTCGAGCGGTATTTTTTGCCGATGGTTCAAAACAAACCTTAGGCGTGGTGTTACCTGGTGAATATACGTTTTCCACCTCTCAAGCAGAGGTAATGCAAGTTACGTCAGGCAATTTTGAAG
Organism: Shewanella holmiensis; assembly: GCF_025370255.1. Classification (GTDB taxonomy): domain Bacteria; phylum Pseudomonadota; class Gammaproteobacteria; order Enterobacterales; family Shewanellaceae; genus Shewanella; species Shewanella holmiensis. Next base: position 86,851 of record NZ_JAMTCD010000012.1, on the reverse strand, counting down.
TGCTACTACCTGATGCATCTGAATGGATGAACTACCCAGCTGGCACTCATTTTGAATTAGCTGCAGGCGTGAGCTTTAGCATTCGTACTAGCGCTGTTGCGGAGTATTGTTGTAGTTATCATTAAGCCGTCATTGATACTCTTTATGGCAAACTCAGCCTTGAAAGCATTTTCAGGGCTAATTACTTTAAACTCTGGTTATTTAATTTCTTCAACATGATTGCCACTCCCTCTGACATATCATCATTTTATCCTTAACTCAGCGCCATGACCTCAATAAATAACAGCCTCAATAAGCATTAAGAAAGCGTTGTTAAATTTTGCAGTAGACAAACTTTTTATTAAAACGCATTAACGCCTTTATGATTAAACATTGCCCTTTTGTCATAAAGGGTTCAATACAAAGCACATGCTAATAACAGATAATAACCCCAGTTGAACTCAATCTCCTAACAACGGGTATTTTTGGTAAATCAGCCTAAATAAACTATGCTAGTTTTTGCTTCAAAAAAGTCTACTATAACAGTTGTCACTCGATGAGAAAGGAATCAAGATGCGACTTATATTATTACTCAGCCTACTTAGCATTACCTTATGCAGCAACGCTGCGGTTTATCGGTGGGTCGATGAAAATGGCAAGGTACATTATAGCGATGAGCCACAGCCGAATGCTGAGCTTGTCGAGGTAAAACAAAATACCCAAAACACCATTGAGCTGCGTGAAGCCAAAATAAAGTCTCCTATCGCACCTGAGCTTGACGCTGCCATGGAAACGACCATAACGATTATTTCACCGACCCATGAAGAAACCATTCGCAGCAATGAAGGTAAATTCGATGTGACCGTAAGTGTTGCGCCTAAATTATTACGAGGTATGTTTTTGGCCTTGTTTATCGATGGTGAAATAAAAGCTCAACCCCAAACATCCACAACCTTTCACCTTGAAGGCATTTATCGTGGTGAACATGCCATTGTGGTGAAAGCCTTAGATCAAAACGGCAAAGTCCTTGCATCTAGTTCTCCTAGAACCATCTATCTTCATCAAGCAAACTTGGTAAAACGGCCGACCCCAAGAGCGGGGTAAGTATTAATATCATTAAAAACAATGAATTAATTTAACCTACTTAATTATCAAGAATAACCTTTGCTTGATGAAACTGGCTTGCAGGATGCACCATATTGGTGCACCATGATGGTGCAACCCAATACTCAGGACGGCAAATGGACACCAACAACCTACTAAATCATTTAGTCACTGCTGTGTTAGTTATTGATACTAACCTTAAGCCGCGCTTTGCCAACGCAGCGGCTGAACAATTATTGGCTGTCGCTAACCATAAGCTGCTTGAATTACGCCTACCCGATTTATATCAGTTTTTAGGCGTCGATGAACATATCCTGCGTGATGCCGTATCGTCAAATCAAGGCATTACCGTTAATACCGCAGCGTTGATTACCTTAGATGGCCAGCATCACACCATAGATCTGACCTTAATTCCTATTGAGAATGAACAAAACCTCAGCATTTTAGAGCTTCGCCAAGTTGATCAACAACGTCGTATCCACCAGCAACTTAATATGGATGCACAACAACAAGCAGCCCAATATTTAGTTCGTAATTTAGCCCACGAAATTAAAAATCCGCTCGGGGGCTTAAGAGGCGCTGCGCAACTATTATCAAGAGAACTTAACTCACCTGAATTAAAGGAGTTCACACATTTAATCATTGAACAGGCTGACCGCTTACGTGGTTTGGTTGACAGATTATTGGGACCGCAACGCCCAACACAACATACCGAGCATAATATCCATCAAGTAGTACAAAAAGTGCTAAAACTGGTTGAAATGGCTTTGCCCGACAACATCACGTTAAAGCGAGATTATGATCCTTCCATCCCCGACATTCAGATGGATCCTGATCAACTTCAACAAGCCGTGCTTAATATTGTCCAAAATGCGATTCAAGCATTAGACAATGGCGGTGGTGAAATTTTGATAAAAACCCGGACACAACATCAAGTCACCATTGGCACCCAAAGATATCGACTGGTTTTAGCGTTATCAATTATCGATAACGGTCCAGGGATCCCTCCTGAACTAATGGATACCTTATTTTATCCAATGGTCACCGGAAGAGAAGACGGCTCAGGCCTTGGTTTATCAATAGCTCACAACATTGCAAGACTCCATGGCGGACGCATAGACTGTGTCTCTGCACCCGGCCATACCGAATTTATCATTACGCTGCCATTACAATAATTTTAGACCTAAAGGCAGAACGAGGTAGCAAGATGACAATAAGCGAACAAGTATGGGTTTTAGATGATGATAGCTCCATTCGTTGGGTGCTAGAAAAAGCATTATCGGGTGCCAAGCTAACCAGTGCCAGCTTTGCGGCGGCTGAATCATTATGGCAAGCATTAGAACATTCACAGCCACAAGTCATAGTGTCGGATATTCGTATGCCTGGTACAGATGGGCTGACGCTATTAGACAGATTACAACTGCATTATCCGCATATTCCAGTCATCATAATGACGGCGCATTCCGATTTGGACAGTGCCGTTAGCGCTTATCAGGCCGGAGCGTTTGAATATCTGCCCAAGCCTTTTGATATTGATGAAGCTATCGCGTTAGTGGAGCGCGCGCTTACCCATGCGACCGAGCAAACACCTTCAGCCCCTGCAGAAGCCGCCGTTAAAACCCCTGAAATCATTGGCGAAGCACCTTCAATGCAAGAGGTGTTTCGTGCCATTGGACGCTTATCTCGATCGTCTATTAGTGTATTAATAAATGGTCAATCAGGAACGGGTAAAGAGTTAGTCGCTGGCGCACTGCATAAACACAGCCCGCGCAAAGACAAATCGTTTATTGCACTTAATATGGCCGCTATTCCAAAAGACTTAATTGAATCAGAACTTTTTGGCCATGAGAAAGGGGCATTCACTGGCGCGGCAAATGTGCGTCAGGGACGGTTTGAGCAAGCCAATGGTGGCACATTATTTCTAGATGAAATCGGCGATATGCCGCTAGATGTGCAAACTCGCTTATTACGCGTACTGTCTGATGGTCAATTTTATCGTGTAGGCGGACATCAAGCGGTGCAGGTGGACGTACGAATTATTGCGGCCACCCACCAAAACCTGGAATTACTGGTTCAAAAAGGGACTTTTCGTGAGGACTTATTCCATCGTCTAAATGTGATACGAGTGCATTTACCGCCGTTATCACAACGCCGTGAAGATATCCCTCAATTAGCAACGCACTTTCTTACTTCAGCAGCCAAAGAGATTGGCGTAGAGCCGAAAATATTAACCAAAGAAACCGCGGTAAAATTATCGCAATTGCCTTGGCCAGGTAACGTACGTCAACTGGAAAACACTTGCCGTTGGCTAACAGTCATGGCCTCTGGACAAGAAATTCTACCCCAAGATTTACCGCCAGAATTACTCAAAGATCCAGTATCAAACCATCACACTCCAACAGGTCATGGTGATTGGCAATCTGCTTTAAAAAGTTGGATAGATGAAAAACTCAGTGCGGGCGAAAATGATCTGCTCACTGAAGTTCAGCCAGCATTTGAACGCATATTGCTTGAAACCGCATTAAAGCATACTCAAGGTCATAAGCAAGAAGCGGCAAAACGTTTAGGCTGGGGGCGTAATACGCTAACACGTAAACTTAAAGAGTTATCGATGGAGTAACCTCGTCTGAGTTGAGGCTACAGAGATGGCACCAGAATGAAGCCTAGATTTGCTCTAGGCTTCTGACCATCACTGAACAGTATCACCTAAACCGGATCTTGGTGAATAATCACTTCCGCCTCTTCGAAAGCGTTCTTGATCCTTAATCCTGTAGCATCGGCAATTCGATGGGCATCAAACAAAGGTTGGTTACCGTCTAACTCTAAATGTAACTGAATAAAAATGGTTTTACCTGACTGACGAGTACGCAAATCGTGTATGCCTTTTACATGGCTATCGGCCAACGCTAAGGTTTTAATGTGATCTCGGGTTTCAGCATCCAGTTCTCTATCAAGCAAGCTTTGTATTGAACGATAGCCTAAATCTATGGCCTGCTGCCCAATAAAAAGTGCAATCAACACAGCAAACAAACCATCGGCCCACCACCAGCCATAGTGAGCTAACACCAATGCCAGTAATACCGCCGAATTTAAAAACAAATCCGATTTATAATGCAATGAATCCGCTTCAACCACCGTACTGCTGGTTTGCTCTAGGGCTTTTTTCTGCAGTAACACTAATCCCAGTGTCACAATAATTGCGATAATCGATACCACAACACCTAAGGTTGCATGGGTTACTGGCACAGGATTTATCAGCTTTTCTCCGCCATAAAAAAGCAAAATACAGGCAGACCCCAAAATAAAACCCGATTGTGCTAACGATGCCAACGGCTCAGCTTTGCCATGACCATATCGATGGTCTTTATCTGCAGGAACAATTGCATAACGAATGGCAATAAAGTTGACGATAGATGCCATCGCATCGGCGAATGAGTCTGTTAGCGAGGCCAACATACTTGCCGAACCTGAATATAACCATGCAATTAGTTTTATGACAATCAAGCCTAGCGCAACGGCCACTGAGGCTCTACTGGCTAATTTGACCCAAAAATCATAATTTTGGTTGGTTTTCATTACCGGATTCATCCAATCATTAATCGTTATTAAGCTTTATAATAGCAATGATCAGGGCATGGCTTCGACAATGTTTACATCTTTTAACAAGATAAGACGGTGAAATTGTGATGCAAGCAGCAAACCGTTAAGTTAATAATTAACTTAACAGTTTGTGATGGGTGTTCGGCAACTGGTGACTATCTTTTTTTACCTTGTTTTTCTAAGCGTTGAGTAAACTTAGCCTGTTGTTCTGGGGTCAGTAACTGGTAGATTTCATTTTGCATTTTAAAATGCTGTAGCATTTGCGCCGCTTTGCGCTCTTGCTTGGCTGTAATGATCTCATGCGCCTTGGCTTCATCAAAATTAGCACTGGTGATTAAACTCACCATCTCAGCTTTATGTGCAGCTCTTACATCTGCTGACGGCTTGTCTGGACGTTGTGCTTTATATTTTTCAACAATCGCTTTTACATCCGTTTTTTGCGCATCAGTAAGATCTAACTTACGGAGCATCTTATGCATGCCACTTCTTTGGTGACCATGTTGATATTTACCCTCTGATTGTCTCTCAACCTGCGTATCGGCTGTTGGCTCAACGACTGATTGAGCATAAAGCGAGCCAGTTAATAGTGCAGAACTTGCAATCAGTGCAACAAGACCCGCTTTAATAGGAAGACGTGTTTTCATAGCAATTACCTCGTTGATGGTGGCTTATTCATTAAGCCTAAATGAATGTTGGTTAAGTTCACAACATGGAACCTAGTTTACCCATTGCAATGTCAATGAGGGTGTTTTTAGCGTAAAGCTATGTAAATCCGTGAAAAGGAGTCAGTGATCAAGCTAACAAATTACTGCAAATGTTGTGATTTAATGAGAGCAAGTTAACGTAACGGCAAACCCATACTTACATGCCTTCGCCTTCAGCATAAAATTAGCTAAAGATTGTATTTCTTATTAAGGTCTAGCATGAATCTTACTTTCACACGCTCTTGGGCATTGTTGGCCATATTATTTTTTTCAGTAGCATTTACTTCCCCTGCGGCACAAGCATCATCTCAGAACGATTCGGTTTGGATGACCCAGCAAGCCGACCAAACGATGATTAAGCTGCATTTTTTCTGGTCAGAAACCTGCCCGCACTGCCGAAAAGCACACCCCTTTATCGATGCTTTAGGTGAGCGATTTGATTGGATAGCAGTAGAAGACTACCTAATAAGTCAGCCAGGTAATGTCGATAAACTCATGGAAATGGGCAAACTTACCGGCAGCGAGCCAAAATCTGTCCCCTACTTTGCCGTTTGTGGCGAAGCCATCATTGGCTACAACAGCCATCAAGTTACTGGGCAATACATTGTTGAGCGCTTAATTGATTGCTATAAAAAACAAGGTGGACAACCTGACATAGGTAATAAGCTTGAAGATTTTCTTACCTTAAATACCCCTGCTGCTGAGCCACTATTTGGCACCTGTGCAGAAACTAGCAGCACAGATGATGGCGCCGCAAGCACCTGTGGCATGACACAATACAGCGCAGATAGCGATACCGAACAAACATCAGAGCCCCATGTACAACCTGTTGATATTCCATTAATCGGCGCGGTTCATCCAGAAAAAATGTCACTGCCGTTGTTAACTGTTGTGCTCGCTGGCGTCGACGCGTTCAATCCCTGTGCTTTCTTCGTATTACTGTTCTTACTCAGTATTATGGTTAACGCTGGCAGTAAAAAACGCATGTTGTTGGTCGGGGGGATTTTTGTGTTTTTCTCTGGTTTTATTTACTTCATCTTCATGAGCGCCTGGCTTAACTTATTCCAACTGCTGGGCGGTGGCGATGGCGGCATGATTATTACCTGTGCGGGCATATTGGCATTAGTGGCTGCCACGGTGAATATTAAAGACTACTTTTTTGGCCGAGGTGATGTCAGTTTATCTATGTCTGTGGAAAATAGAGGCAGCCTGATTAAGCGTATGGGTAAATTATCAAAGGCCAGTTCATTACCCACTATGATTGTCGGTTCATCCATTTTAGCTATTTTAGCCAATGCCTATGAACTATTATGTACTGCTGGTTTCCCGATGATTTACACCTCGGTGCTCTCGATTTCAAACTTAGAGGTTATGGAGCGCTATCTGTATCTTGTTGCGTATAACGTCGTTTATGTTATTCCATTAGCGACAATTGTTATCGTATTCTCTATGACATTAGGCAAGCGTAAACTGACAGAAAAAGAAGGTGAGAAGCTTAAACTGATGTCAGGGATCATGATGCTAGGCCTTGGGGGGATGTTAGTGATTGATCCTATGTCACTACAAAATCCTGTGTTGTCTATAGGCTTGATTATCGGTTCAATTATCTTGACCTTTGTTATCGTCAAGCTGGCTCAAGTACTGAAATTCAAATAATCGACTAATGTAAAACTGTGCAATGATGATGTCATCTTAGCCCGCCTTAAGCTAAAGTGTTTAAATGCATATTGAGGGCTGAAATGAATCGAATTTTACTTATTGACGATGATGTCGGATTATCAGAATTATTAACCCAACTTTTAGAAATGGAAGGGTTTGTCGTCAGCCAAGCTTACGATGGTCAAGCAGGGTTAGCATTAGCATTGCACTCAGACTTCGACCTTATCTTATTAGATGTCATGCTGCCCAAAATGGGCGGCTTTGAAGTCTTAAAAGGCATACGTAAACGTAAGCAAACCCCCGTTTTAATGTTAACCGCTCGCGGAGATGAAATTGACAGAGTTATCGGCTTAGAAATTGGCGCTGATGATTACCTACCAAAACCCTTCAATGATCGCGAATTAATTGCGCGTATTCGGGCTATTTTGCGCCGTGCAAACGCTACCTTACAAGGGCAAGCATCGGCTGATTCATTAACACTGGGTGACTTATCCCTAGACCCTAGTCGTCAAGAAGCCTTTTGCAACGATCAGTTAATCATCTTAACGTCCACAGAATTTAGCTTGTTGTTTAATCTGTTATCCAGTGCGGGAGAGTTAGTCACCAAAGACACCTTAAGCGAAAATGTATTAGGGAAAAAATTGATGCCATTTGACCGCAGTTTAGATATGCATTTATCTAACTTGCGCAAAAAACTGCCCGAACGAACCGATGGTCGCGCACGGGTAAAAACCTTACGAGGCAAAGGTTACATTTGGATCCCCTAATGCCCACAACACCCCCATTAAATAGATTGTTTTTTAAGTTGCTGATTGGCTTCTGGCTGTGCAGCTCGCTGACTATTGCATTAGTATTAATGCTGCCGATGCTACTGCAAAGCCATGATCGCGCACCATTAGAAGCACGATTACAGCAAGCGCTTCATCAAGTTGTTGAAGATATTCAACAGTCACCCGATATCCTTACCTCGGATAAGCTATATCAATTACAACGACAGTATTCAAAGCGCGACAGACCATTACGTATTTATTTAACCAACGACGATGGTCAGGTGATTAATAGCCGTAAAGTCCCACGCTCATTAAGACAATTTTTATTGATGGCAGAAGATGCCAAGCAGCCGATTAGCCACCAATTTAGAAATGAGTTGGTCTTTGGACCACTGTCTTTCAGTGTTAATCAACAAACCTATCAGGTTTATGGCAGAGTACCGGCCAGCCATCCTCGGCCTTGGTTTTTGTATTTTTCAGAAAACAAATTACTCACCGCCACTATCGCTATTTTATTCTCTGGCTTGTTATGCGGCCTACTTGCTTGGCATCTCAGTAAACCACTTAATAGCCTAAAACACTGCGCGAATGCCCTTGCTAAAGGGGACTTATCGCACCGTGCAGATAAAACTACCATCAGTAGAAACGATGAAATAGGCCAATTAGCTCAAGCCTTTAACAGTATGGCAGACTCAATCGAAGCTATGATGCTTAACCAACAAAGGCTGATGGGTGATATCTCTCATGAGCTACGAACACCTTTAACCCGCTTAAAACTGTCACTGGCATTGGCGCGAAAAAAAGGTCAAGACACCACAGAATTATCTCGTATCGAATATGAAGCCACCCAATTAGATGACTTAATCGGTGAGCTGTTAACCCTTTCAAGGGTCACACTGAATGCTAGCGAGGTGCGGATTTATACTGAGCTAAATGAAACGCTCAGCCAAGTATTAGATGATGCTGAATTTGAAGCAGAACAACAGCACAAGCAGCTGCATATTGATATTGATGAACACCTTGCCTTTGAACATTACCCAAAACCTTTGTGTCGAGCCATCGAAAACGTCTTACGTAATGCCATTCGCTACGCGAACAAACACGTTAATATTTCGGCCAAGATAAAAAACAAACAGGTAGTCATAGACATTAAAGATGATGGTAAAGGGATCGATGAAAAAGAACTTAGCGCGATTTTCAGACCCTTTTATCGCCCAGATGATGCACGAGATAGAATCAGTGGTGGCTGGGGGTTAGGCCTGGCAATTACTCAAGCGGCAATTCAAGCCCATAATGGGGATATTAAAGCGTTGAATAACAAGCCTAATGGACTGCATATCAAATTAAACATTCCCATTTAAACGACACATACTTTATGTATTCTAAAGAATAAACGTCCCCCTACTTTAATATGCGGTTCTGCTATGCTTAAAACTTAGGAGAATAAGTTAACAAGGGAAAGGAATGCGCCTCGAAATGACAACATGTCGTAAAGTAATATTATTTTGCTTTACGTTGGTTTTATCTATGAGCGTGAGCATAACTCATGCTGAACCATTTTACGTCGATGCCATTGAATACCCTCCCTATTTAATACAGCAGCAAACCGATAGGGGCGAAGCATTCGCTAAGCTATCTCAAGCCATGACATCATCGGGTTTCGAGGTGACGGCAAACTTTTTATCTTCCGCCAGAGTACATAAAAAATTAGTTAATCAAGATTGGTGTGCCAGTTTTGTTCCGCCATTTGAAACAAAGAAAAATCATAAACTTGTTCCATTATACGATGACATTTTAGAACTGAAATTACATCGATTAGTGCAACCGAGCCAATTTACAGGTGATAAGATTGAAGGGAAGCGAATTGCACAACTGCGGATGATGCAACCTGCAGGAGTTATCAAACAGTTCTCTGATAATGGTGCGAAATTATTTAATGTTGAGTCTATTCAACAAGGTACATATTTACTGATAAAAAAACGAGTCGATTATGTCTATGCCGATTTACACTCTATTACTTACGCAGCAAACCAACTTGGTTTTCCTTTAGAACAAATTCAAAGTTCAACTACAGTGTTCAGAAGATTTCCAATAGGAGTATGGATTAACACTTCCTGCCCACTAAGTCAGAAAATACTCAATCATTTAGATTCCAAAGGATTTAAAGCGTTATAGAGAACTAGTTTGCATAATCAAAATCAAATAATATCAAACTACTTAATATAGCTGATTTGTCGCTTCGCTAACGCTATAATGCACCGTTATTTTTTGAGGTAAGTCAGCATGTTTCATATCGCCCTTTACGAGCCAGAAATCGCCCCAAACACGGGCAACATTATTCGTTTATGTGCCAACAATGGTTCACATTTACATCTTATCGAACCCCTTGGTTTTGATTTAGAAGAAAAAAAATTGCGTCGTGCCGGTTTAGATTATGCTGATTTAGCATGTGTAACACGCCATAAAAATTATCAAGATTTTCTCATCGCTATGGCAGGAAAGCGCATCATGGCTTGTACCACTAAAGGCAGCCGCCCGCATACCCAAATCGCCTTTGCCGAAGATGATGTGCTGTTATTTGGCCCTGAAACCCGTGGCTTACCTATGGATATTATAAATGCCACCCCTTTAGAACAAAGACTGCGTATTCCTATGACCGCCAATAGTCGCAGCCTGAATTTATCAAACTCAGTTGCCATTATTAGTTATGAAGCCTGGCGACAACTTGATTTTGTAGGTGCCCAATGAAGCAACCCATTTCAATTGAAACTCAGCAACACGCGTTGATGATTGCTAAGTCGACCCAAAAAGAAGGTCAGACTAAAGAGCAAACTAAGCTGATTGCCAGTGGCATTGAAAAGGGCATTGCTGAATATAAAAAACAACAAAAAGCAAAAGCCAGACAAAGCGATAAAGCACGTAAACAACAAGCCAAACACAAACAACATGCTCAGCATGATGAGCCAGAGTTAGAGTTAGAGTTTGATGACTCTAACCAGATCACGCCGGTTGTATGGGGGTTAATTTGTTTGCTGGCATTAAGCTGGTTATGTTTTGCTTGGTATATTTGGGGCTAAAAAGTGGCAAACAGCACCAAGAAGAAAAGTGTTGAATTGCGAAGGTCTATCACTTAACGGGGGATCAAACTGACCCCTCTCACCACTTGATAATTATCACTGTCATCATCTAAAAAATGAGCGCTTTGCTGCCATAACCACTGAGTTTTCGCTCCTACTGACGTAGCTGAAAATGAAAGCCTGATCAAAGCGGGGCGCTGCTTAATCTCTCCCTCCCCTAAAAAGGTAAACGCGTCAGCTTGTTGATATAAAGTGAGTGATTGATATATATCGGCATTAACGCCATCAGAATACACTAATTGAATATCACTGCCACGTTGACGAAACCACCAGGTTTCACTATTCGCAAACCTTGCGCTCTGACTAACACTGATATACATATTTCGCCCATCTGCAGAACACATAATGGAACTGGTAACTCGTTTTGAGACCCCATTGGGGTTAGCCGCGCTACCTTGCCACTCGCCTATTAAAGAAGCGCAAAAAACATCAAGAGAGACCTTAGCGGCAAGTGCCGATATAGGCAGAGAACCGAAGAAAACAACGATAACCCAAAAAATGAGTTTAAAACAATTCAATATCATCTTCTTGACGCTTTGCAAGATGCTGTTGGTATAGTGCTAAAGCTTGTGCCAGCGTGCCACCTTGTAAAATACAATCAAACAGTGCACGCTCTTCCTCTAACGAATAACCATTTTTAATTTGTTGATTGACCTGCTGCCAAGCCGCACGGGTATGCCTTGCATCTTGATCGCCTAACACTTCTTTTGTTAATCCCAATCCATTAACGACGTGCTGCAAACGTTGCGATAGCCTATCGTAAAACTGAAATGCCATCACACCTTGATTTACCTTAGCTGCCAATTGCTGGCCATGATCAATGATCGCTTGGGGGGTGTCATTTTTCGTGGCCAAATAATGGTTAACCTGTTGCTGATGAGAAGCCATATCGGTAAATAACTCACCTAAACTTGCCACTTTTTGATCGCCATCATCTAAACCCAGTTTTATTTGCGCCATTGCCAAAATAAGCAAATTCATGGTTTCTTGGACATGACACCATGGCTCGTCTAAGTTAGCTTGAGCTGTAGGGGGGTAGAGTGATTGGGTCGTTTTATTTTCTTCACTGAATTTTTCAGTCGAAGATATATCTGCGGATATTTTTGCCATTTAATCAAACTCTTTAACAATGCTACTTAAAAATATACACGCTATAAAACAAAAGACCCACTGCTTAGTGGGCCTTTTTCGGCTTCAGCGCAAATTACTGACCAAAACCACTGTCTTTGATATCAACCTGAGTCACTTCGCCATACTGTTTAGCAATATCGGCAATTTTACTGGCATTACCAATCAACACATACTGTAAGTGCTGTTGTGGGAAGTACTGCTTAACTAATCGTTGCGTTTCTTCTAAGGTTAATCCATCCACCTTAGCTTGAAATTGATTTATAAAATTATCATCGAAACCATATAGATACATATCAGACATTAAGCCAGCCAATTGACTAGCCGTTTCAAACTTAGGTGGGAATTGCCCTTTAACATAAGCTTTTGCTGAATCTAACGTCGCTTGATCTATGCCTGTTTGCCAAAGTCTAGCATAGGTTTTTAATGCTAAATCGATAGCCTCTTTAGTCGTTTCCGCTTTAGTAAAAGTACTGATTTGAAAAACGCCGGCTTTTGAATAAGGCACAAATCCTGAACGAGCCCCATAAGTTAACCCCGCGTTAACCCTTAACTCATCATTCAACCATGAAGTAAAGCGGCCACCTAAAATGGTATTCACCACGGTTAAACCAACATAATCAGGATTATCATAACTTATCCCCATGCCCCCAATCACAAAGGTCGTTTCAATCGCATCGGATTTATCGACTAAAAGCACTTTGCTTTGGCTCATCTCTGGCAAACCTTGGCTTAAATTAGCCTGAACCACTTCTTCGGTATTTTGCCAATAACCAAAAGCCTGTTCTAACTTAGCTTGCATTTGTTGAGGGTCAAAGTCACCGACTACACTGATGGTCATATTACTTGGCTGATAGTAACCCTTATGGAAGGCGCGTAACTGTTCAATCGTTAAGGTAGCAATGGACTCGCTATTGCCAGAGCTTGGGTTGGCATAAGGATGATCACCAAACACCAACTTATTGAAGTAACGACCAATGACAGCGCGAGGGCTTTCTTTTTGTTGCGACAGCCCCACTATTTCACGTTGCTGTAGTTTGGCAAATTCAGTTGAGTCGAAATCAGGAACCATCACCACATGACTAAAAATAGGCAGCACCTTATCGATATCTTTTGTCATAAAGCTGGCATCAATATAACTGCCTTCTTGATCGGCGGCGGTATTCAAACTTGCTCCCATAAAATCAAGCGTTTGCTCTATTTTAGCCTTAGACTGCCCACCAGCTCCCAGCATTAAACTCTGGGCGGTTATACTGGCCAATCCTGAGGTGGTGTCATTCACCGCACCTGCTCGCACAACAGCACTTAAGGTTATCAGTGGCACTTCTTTTTGCACCATCAAATTCACTTTTAAGCCATTAGATAAACTAACAGTTTGGTATTGTGGCAAACTAAAACTACCAGTTTCTACAACGGTTTCTGGAGCGTTTTTAACCGTTACCGCACACCCAGTTAACGATAAGGCACTGGCGATAGCTAAAGCCGATAACGACAATTTAATAGATTGTTTTATAAGTCTCATTTGTCGCTCTCCTCTGTAGCAGCTAATACCCCTACTGTGCGATTAGCACGAATTAAGTAGGTTTGTGCCACTCGTTGAATATCCGCAGGAGTAACAGTGTTATAGCGCTCAGGCGCATCAAAAAGTTTTTCGAAACTACCAAAATACATCTCATAAGTCCCTAGCGTATTGGCCTTGCCATTAATGGTTTCCATGTCGCGGTAAAAATTGATTAATTTGATGTTTTTCACTTTTTCCAACTCTTCTGCAGTCACACCTTCAGTAGCAATTGAGTTGATTTGCTCGAGTAATGCTAACTCAAGCGTGTTGGCTTCAACGCCCGAATTTGCGACGCCTAAAATGTAAAACAAGTTAGGGTCAAACGACATTGGCATGTAAGTATCTGCGGCAGTTGCAATTTGCTTATCAACTAAACCTTGATAGAAGCGAGAGCTATTGCCTTGGCTTAAAATAGAACTTAATAAATCAAGTGCATAATAGTCAGCATGGCTAGTGGCGGGGATATGGTATGCCAACATCACATTAGGGGTGCTAACTGATTCTTTTTTTACAAAGACTCTGCGCTCACCATGTTGCAATGGCTCAACGGTACGTACTTCTTTGGGTGGGGTTTGGGCTGGTATCGGTGCAAAATATTGGTTAGCTAACTTTTTCACTTCAGCTAATTTTACATCGCCAACAATCACTACCACCGCATTGTTCGGAGCATAATAGGTTTTATGGTACTGCTGTAAATCCTCCAATGACCACGCTGCAATATCAGACTCATAGCCGATCACTGACCAGCTATAGGGATGCGCTGAAAATGCCACCCCTTTTAACGCTTCTTGAATGGTACGCCAATTTGAGTTTTCTAAGCCTGTTGTGCGCTCTGATTGCACCACACCTCGCTCGCTTTCAACCATTTCAGGATTGATATCTAAATGCGCTATACGGTCGGCCTCTAAGTCAAAGATCGTTTCTAACGCATTTGCAGGAAACCAGTCGGTATATACTGTCATATCTTCTGTGGTGTAAGCATTGTTTGCCCCCCCCGCAGCTTCCATTGTGCGGTCAAACATTTTTGGGCCAAACTTTTTTGAGCCATTGAACATCATGTGTTCAAAAAAATGTGAAATACCAGTAATGCCCGGCACCTCATTGCGTGATCCAACCTTCCAGAATAAGTACATGTTGGCATTGGGAATGGAACCATCCTCTAACACCATAATTTTCATGCCGTTATCAAGCGTAAAACTCTTAATATCTTTGGCTGTGGTTGCAGCTGCATTTGATGCACTCAGCAATCCTGCCAGTAACATTAATGCGGTTAACGTACGTTTCATATCTCGCTCCTTTGAGCTATCTAATAACTATTTTGCGGCACCTAATGCAGTTAGGGCTATTTGGGTCATAGTGTGCACTCCGACTTTTAATGCTTTCTCATCTACATAAAATGCCGGAGAGTGATTGCTGGCAACCTGACTCAACTCTTGATCTGCTGGGGTAACCCCTAGAAAGAAGAACATTCCAGGGGTCTCTAGCGCGTAATAAGAGAAATCTTCTGCCCCCGTAATTAAGCCCGGCTCAATTAACATATCAGAGCCAACAACCGCTTCGATAACTGGGCGCATTTTAGTCACTAATTCGGGATTATTTACTGTAACAGGATAGCCTGGGTCGATAATAGTTTCAGCACTGGCACCGAGCGTTTTGGCGGCATGAGTGGCAATGTCTGCTAGCTTAACTTTAATTGCCGCGCGCATGTCTTGGTCAAAAGTGCGAATGGTGCCAATAAGCTCAACTTTGTCGGGAATAATGTTAGAACGAATACCGCCATTGATCGCCCCAAAACTAATTACGGCTGGCGCTTTAGTTATATCGACTTGGCGACTGATAATGGTTTGCACGCTGTTGATGATTTGGGCTGATGCGACAATTGGATCAACGCCTCCCCAAGGCCTTGAACCATGGGTTTGTTTGCCAGTGACATTAATGGTAAATGAATCTTCACTTGCCATTGCAGGACCCGAACGTAAACCTATCACCCCTGTAGGTAAGCTTGACGTAACGTGCATACCAAACACTTGATCAGGTTTGCGTTTAGCAAATAATCCCTGTTTGAGCATCAGCTCAGCACCGCCCTCTTCACCCTCTGGCGCACCTTCTTCTGCGGGTTGGAAGATAAACATGACATCGCCAACTAGACTGGATTTTACTTTCACTAAACTTTCAGCCACACCCATTAACATTGCCACGTGGGTATCATGGCCACAGGCATGCATTACACCCACAGTTTGACCGCGATAGGTGTCTGTCACTTTGGAAGCAAAAGCTAAATTAACCACTTCAGTTACTGGCAATGCATCCATATCGGCGCGCAGACCAATTAATGGCCCAGGCTTACCGCCTTTAAGAATCGCGACCACACCGGTATGAGCAATACCCGTCTGAACTTCAAGTCCGAGTGATTTAAGATGATTTTCAATGACTTTACTGGTGCGAAACTCGCGATTAGATAATTCTGGGTGTTGGTGCAGATCACGACGCCATTCAATGACTTTGTTTTCAACATCAGCAGCTAGCTGTGCAGCATCAGGCTGAGAAGCCAATGCAGAGATAGAGAATAAACCCGCTGTAACACTTACAGCCAGTGAAATAAAGGTCAATTTGGCAATAGAGATAATGCCCATGGTGAGTCCATTTAATTATTATAATTAGTCGACTAACTTACCTTTATTTTGCAAAATTGTTAATTTTTTTGAGGTGAAGAGAGAAAAACAATTGTATCGATTTATTTGCAAATCTTTATTTTCAAGATTGAAACCACTATCCCTAGTTAAGGCTTAAGTCGCTCGGTTTAAAAAGCGCGACTTAATGAGCGCTCTTTAAGGCACCCTAAAAAAAACCACATCGTTATCGATGATCTCTAATTGCCATTGATAGGTTTGCGCGATCCACTCAAAGGTCGCCTCACTGTAAAAATTAATATGTGTAGGGTCATGCTTATAATGCCAATGAATAAAACCCGCATGGTCACGAACCCGCTTAGTCATAATCGCTAATAAACCTGAGGGTTTTAGCAAACCTTGTAGCTGCTTAAACACCTGCTGGGCATCGGCAATATGTTCAATCACCTCGGTCATAGTGACAAAGTCATATTGCTGCTGCAGTTGCCCTTGGTCAGGGAAATAAAACAAATCGTAATTATTAACTGTTATGCCATGTTCTGCGGCCATCTTACTTAATACAGCACCTTCTCCGCAGCCGTAATCGAGCCCTTTAGCATCACCAGCGATAACATTCAGCACCGGATGTAATGTGCGAGATAAAAAGCGCTGATAGCCTGAATCTGCAACAGTATTATCGTGTAAATCATAAAAAGCCTTTTCTGCTACTTCATCGAGATAAAATGCAGCAGGAACGGTCACTAGTTGACACTGTTGGCATTGAAAATAAGGGCGTTTTTTATCTTGATGAAATAAAGCCAGCTGATCGTGATGACAAAGCGGACACAGACTAGGGGCATCGGGTAAGGTGTTACACATGGCTAAACGGCTCTATAATATCAATGGGGTTATTGTTCTTCACTAATTTGTCTTTCTTTTGCTGCAGCTTCTTGGGCTTGTTTCAGATATTTGTTCTCACGCTCAGCACGTTCATCAAATTGTGCTTTTGCTTTTTGTCGCTGCTCATCCTGCCACTCACCTGATTCTTGATGCGATAACACATCTTGCTCACGCTCAACGGTTTCTTGTGCGGCGGCCCGTGCTTTTTCGAGTTGAGCTTGCTCTAATTTTTTGGAGTCGATTCGGCCTTGCTCAGCCTGCTTTTCTAATGACAATTTTTTTCGCGGCTTTTCAGGGTCAATAGATGTCATGGTATCGCTTGCAACAACCATTGAAGATGACACAAAAGCAATGCTTAGGCTTAACAGGATATATTTCATTTTACTTCCTTGTTATTCGATTGGTAACGGGCTTTGACACCATCTGGCATGGCACCCAATCTATGTTGCACCATAGCATCAAAAGCTGCAAATAAAGGAGTGGTGTCACATGTAGTATCAAGCGAGGATAATAATAGCGCTGTCGCCTCAAGAGTGGACAAACTATCAGGGCGCTTAGCTTTACGAATAATGTAATTGGATGCGTGCTCAACCTCTAAATGAATGGCCGGATAATCTAATAACCATGGATTAGACTGCAGCATTTTATAGGCTTTGCGCCAGGTGCCATCGATTAAGATAATGATAGCGTTGTTCGCTGGGTTTGCTTGGCTAACAGATACGCTGTTGTCACTCGGATACACTACATAAATCGGCTTGGTCGCTTGGGCTAAGTATGCTTGTAACTCAATAAAATCTTCTGAGGCTTCACCGATTAACACCTGCATTTGTGGGATCACCAACTGCATTAGCCTGACGGTGTTTTTGGCATGATTTACTTCACTAGGGTGCTGCATCACAACCACTTCAGTACTAATTTGAATTGGGCTAACTGCATGGCACAAACATGCAGAAATAGGATATGTACAATAAATACAATAAGATCGAGCCATATATTGTTGCAACCTTGTTAAGAAAAACCTTATACTCTCGCGTCATACATTTTAACACTTCAAGGACGATTAATGACACTTTCAAAGGTTTCACTCGCTTTATTGGCCTCATTTTTATCATTTTCCACTTTTGCTGCAGAAAACTTACCATTTCATCATGAAGCCGAAATTGGTTTATTAGACTCTTCGGAGGATAGTGACGGGCTAGTCAATGCAAAATACAGCTATTATTTTACCGCAGTAGAACAAACAGATAGACCTTATCAATTAGCGGCATTCCTGAACCAAGGCGCGGTTATTTCAGCACGATATGCAACGACAGAATATCAAGACCTCTATGCGTTATCTGGAGAATATGTTTTCGATTCAAAGTGGTTTATTGGCGCTGAATATTTAAAAATTGCTCATGAAAAATCATTTTCAAACTTATTCGATGATGTTGACACTTATCATGTCAATACCGGTTACTATTTCTCTGAAGGTTCAAAGTTGACCTTAGGCTATACCACATCTTCACAAAGTGAATCTCGATATTTAAAAGGCAGCTACTTTGAGGTAGACGAGCAGCAAAGCCGAGATTTCGATTTATATAGCCTCACCTATGAGCACTTTCTTCCATTTGAATCCACTTCTGGGCTTTTTTTAACGGCTGGGATTAATTACGAGAAAACCGCTTATAATCGTTACGGCGTAGGATATATGCTGGATGAAAACCTGCAACCAGACCCATTTGATACACATGTTATTGTGGATAAATCCACATTAATATTGGGTGTAGAAGCTGATTGGTACATTAATAATGCTTGGTCGCTAGGGGTTGCAACGAGTTATCTTCAATTAAAGATGGATTATTCTCAGGATGAACACCGATATAATGACAATCAAAATATCAGCAATATCAATACCCAATACTATTGGCATTTTTCTGATATTTTCTCTGCTAAATTTGTGGCACAACAAGTGTTTGTTGATAGTGACTCAGAAACTAACTTAGGTGTTGCGATCAACGCTCGATTCTAATCGTAAGTAGCTCATCAATAACGCGCATTATTAATAATAATGCGCGTTTCCATTTAAAACTTATGCATGCTGCTCTTGATGCCAATGGTTAAAGCGCTGCATTCCCATTACTGCAAGTAAAAGGCTAGACATGCCGCCCATTAATAGTGCGATGGCAAACGGTGCTGAAATATCCGTTAATTGAATTAACGCAGTCAAGATTGATGCGCCACTCATTTGAATACAACCTAACATCGCTGTTGCCGTACCTGCCCGCTCACCAAAACCTGACAAGGCCATACTCGTCGCAGGGCCGAGTAAAATTGCGAAGCCAACGCAGAGCAACATCATTGGTAGCATAAACGCAAATCCTGCCGCTAATCCTGTTTGAGGCCCCACTAACTGCATTACCACCTCAAGGGCTGCTGCTGCAATCATAAAATTAAGCGCCACCACCACACCCGCACGGTTACCAATACGCCTAATTAACACAGGCGCAGCAAAGCAAGCTGCAATATTAACCACCGCATTTAATCCAAATAAGGCGCTAAAGGTTAGTTCAGACATCCCTAAGCGACCAATAAGCCACACAGGGGAATAGGATACATAGCAAAGAATTGAAGCCATGGCGACCATGCATGTTGAGGCATAAAACATAAAGTGACCATCGCTCAGTACCGGCTTATATCGTCCCCAACGATAGAGTTTGCCTGAAATATCGGTATTCAATGGACGTGTTTCAGGAAACTTAAAGCCGACTAAAAATAACACCACGATTGCGTATAACGCCATAAAGATAAAGGTAGAGCGCCAACCAAATTGCAAAGCAAGCAAGCCTCCTAGTGTGGGAGCTAGTGCAGGCACCACGCAAATGGCCCCATTAAGATAGCTATACATAGACACACTTTGCTTGCTGTTATAACAATCGCGAACCGCACTGAATACCACAATCGAGGTAGAGCAAGCCGCTAACCCTTGAAACACTCTGGCTAACTGCAACCATTCAAACTCAACAGCATAAGCGCCAAGTAAACTGCTAATGCCATAAAGTACAATACCAAACAAGGCAATGGGGCGGCGCCCAAAGCGGTCAGCAAGGGGGCCAATAAGAATTTGCCCTAATCCCATAGCAAATAAGAATAATACTAAGGTTGATTGCACCTGACTGTCTGATACGCCGTACTCCAATGCCATGGTCGGCATCGAAGGTAAATAAATATCAATGGCAAGTGGGCTTAACAGCACCATGAACATTAATAGCGGCAATAAATTACGTTGCATCAGACTTCTCACTCATATTTAAGCTATAGGTACACAATTGGGTAGGGTGAAATTTTATCGCATTAGAGGTATGACAAGAAATGATATAAAATCCACAATGAATTTCCCTACAGGAATATCTATAATGAATTTAGACAACCTTGCGAGAATCGATTTAAACCTGCTAGTGACATTGCAAGTATTACTTGAAGAGCAAAGCGTGACGCGAGCCGCCAATCGTTTACATCTGAGTCAGTCAGCTTTAAGCAAAAGTTTAAACCGTCTTCGCGATACCTTAGATGACCCACTGTTTCAACGCACGGCTCACGGATTAAAACCAACAGCACATGCATTAGCATTAGGAAAACTGTTACCACAGGCATTGCAAAACCTGTATCAACTGACCCAACCTCCGAGTTTTGAACCCGCCAGCAGCCAACGCCATTTTGCCTTAGCTATGGTTGAAAGTGCCTATGAAACGCTGATCCCGTATTTCATTGGGCCTTTATTACAGCAAGCCCCTAAATTAAAGTTAGACGCTTATGGCTGGAATGAAAAGTCGATATATGATTTACAACATGGACAAATTGATTTTGGTATCGCAGGTCGCGATATACATCCGCAATCACAATTTAAAGCAGATGATCTTGCTGATGGCCTTGAATATCAAACGTTATTCAACGATAAGCAAGTGTGCTTAGTACGTCAAAACCACCCCATTTTACAAGCCATCAGCCGTGGAGATTGGGATAAAGAAGCCTATCTAGCTCTTAGTCATGTTCAAGTACGCTGTGAAGGTAACGATTGGTGGGCATTAGATTACTTTTTAGCAAACACCAATCACCATCGGCGCATTTCAACCACAGTGCCAGATTTTTACGGCGCGGCAAGTATTTGTGCCCATACCGATTTGATTTTTACTTTGCCATCCAGTTTTGCGCACCATGCACAAAACCTTTATTCGTTAGTGCAAATTCCCCTGCCATTTGAGTTCATGCCCATGGCGTATGTCTTACTTTGGCATGAGCGTAATAATCAGGAACCGGGTCATAAATGGGTAAGAGAAATGATTTCTAATAGCATCCCTAAAGCATTAGTACTTGCGGCACATTAACCACATTTAACGTGACATATTATGTCTTGCTGCGGCAAACTTGCTTTAAATAATCGATACACAAATTAGGCTAATCGCATTTAGGAGCCGTTATGAGATTTAACTCGTCATTTAATTCAGCGCATTTAAAGCATAGATTCTCGACCATGAATCCTATTATTGTCATGCTCTCGCTTATCAGTATCGCCATGTTAGCGTTAATATTACTGCCTTTTTTACTGTTATTAGGTCTATTAAGTTTTATTACTTTTCAGGTGTTAGGCCGTACATTTTTATCGCCAAAAATGAAACAAGCCTACGCATCATCACAACGTAATCAGGGTGATATGTACCAAGGCAATGCAGATATTCAACGTGAAAATCCAGCATCTTACGCCAACATGTTTACACACCCTAAAAATACTCATGCTCGCGGCCGTACCTTTGAACATAATGCCGATGAGCCCCTTAGCTAACCTCAGCTTGGGATAACAAATAACCTAAATAACAATCGACTAACACTAATGCGTCCGCTTTTTGAACAATGGCGGCGAACGATACCGATGACCCATCTTGGGTCATCAAACGTCGTGCCTTACCTTTAGTCACCTAAATAACCTGAACTCTGGATAACAACTTGCTTTCTAGAGGCTATTTTTACTGATAACTGTGTTAAATTTTTTTGCAATAGGCCAGCTATTGACGCACAAATTTGCCTTGTTCTAAGAAAAATATCTCTCAAGAATACATGGGTTAGATATATGTTATTTAATTTCATATATTTAGCTAATCTCTTATCCAGAGTTCAGGTTAAATAATAAAACACTCTAGATCCCCTAGAACAATTTATTCGGCCTGTTTAAATAAAGGTCTATCACTTCACCATTTTGAATAGTTTTTTATAGTAAAAACCCTGCACAAAATCGATGCCGAGCTTATTGGCCAACGCTAAGTCATCCGCAGTTTCCACACCCTCTAAAATAACGTGTTTATCTGCATCGTGGGCATAATTGATTATTGATTTAACCAACAACATAAAATTTTCATTAGCCCGATTTTGTAGTACATATTTATCAAGTTTAATGTATTTAACGAGCTGAATAACGGATGTGGATATCATAGATTGCGGATTGCACACATCATCAATTGCGGTAAGTATGTTGTTTTTAGATAAGTTTTTAATCATCGCCAAGCTCATTATTGCATCATTAATTTCTGAATTTTCAATCAACTCGACAATAATTTCCGCTTTTTGGCACTCTTTAAATAACTTCAAAAAAGGATTATTTTCATCAATCACCCCGCTAGAAAAATACGAGTCTTGATCTAAGTTAACAAAAAGGTTTGAGCCGTTAATGGCATAAGATAACTGTAATCTTTTTTGTTGATATTCTACTTGGAACAAACTTAATGGACTGCTGTGTAAAGAGGCATAAACCAGATCGGGTCTAATAGTGGTGTTATCGGCATTGTAAAAACGGGCTAGTGCCTCATAAGCAAAAATGTCATTGCTACTACAATCAATAATGGGTTGATATTCAACACCAAAGCGTTTGCGCTCAATTAAATCGATTAAACATTTAGGGTTTAAACAGTCTTCATGCTTCATGTTTCATGTGAAGTAACTCGCGTTACTTATTCCTGCATTCTACTAAGAGCGCAGAAGTGTAAATGAGAAGTATTATCAGGTAAAGAATATAAACCATCTGGTTAATGAAGATGAATATAATGCATACAATTACCCAACAATTGTGCTAAAAACCACCAATATCAGATAATAAAAAATGCGCTAACGTCGAGGGTGAATGATTTCAATTGATGCTTGATGCCGAAACTCGCTCATTGAAGCAAGGTTTTAGCCTGTTGCAGGCTGGCCAATTCTTCTGCGCTGGGGTTCAAAGCAATAACACTGTCGATTTGCATTAATAATGATTGCCATAAAGGCTCAATCACTTGTCGCTGAATATCATTGCCATAATGCTTGGCTTGCTGCAATAAATATGCGGATTGCACCACGTCGATTCGGTTGAGCATTCCGTCAGCTAAAGCCACGCTCAGCTCAATCATTGCGGTAACGTTATGACCATACTTAATCACATCATGTAAATAACGTTCTGCTTGTTCAAGCTCGGTAGCCTGAGCATTATCATTGTGCAAAATTTCGGTCGCGCAGTGCAACATGGCATCTAGTTGCCCCTGGGCTGCGGCTTCTTGCATCCAAAAACGACTTTTATCTGCGTCAATATTTTCGCCTTCAGCAAGTAACAATGCTAAATGGTATTGTGATTGCGGGTATCCCGACTCTGCCGCTTTACTCATCCATAATAACGCTTGCTGATGGTCATGTTGTTGATAATACAGCACACCAAGATTAGACATCGCCTCAATATTCTCTGCGTCTGCCGCCTGCTGAAGTAATAATTTGGCTTGTTCAACATCAACCGTAAACTCTGCACTGCCGACCAAATAAAAATAACCGAGTAAAGCTTGCGCATCCGTTATACCCGCTTTGGCCGCTTGCGCTATCAGTAATTCACCCTGCTTAACTTGACCGCTTTCAGCATAGCCATGCAACAAACTCACCCCATGCTCATACAAGGCAACATCTTCAAATGGGGCAGCTTGCGCAAACCAATAAGCAGCCTGAGCGAATAAACGCTGCACTTCATCATGAGTAGTTTGAAGATCTCGGGAGGTATCAGCATCAAAGGCTGTGACATTTGATTGTTCTTGCGCCATTAGCGCTTGTGCTTTTAATGACATAGCCACTAAATATTGCGCATGATGATCGTTTTGCATCATCGCCCGATAACACAAATCTCTCCCCGCTATCGAATCAAATGCAACAAATTGGTAAGCAGGTACTGGAGTAAAATGCAATACGGGATAAAGCTTTACGACTAAGGTAACAATTTGCTTAATTGATTTCTCTGCTAAAGCCACTAGCTGAGCTTGCGTTAAATGATATTTTTCAGGATGCGCCCCACGATTACCATCACCACGCAACTTATGCATAGTTCGAATAGCTGTAACATCAAGCAAGCGGCGTTGATTCAATTGCTCAATGCGGTCGTATAGGTTGGGGCCACTGAACTCAAGCTGATGTTGTTCTGCAATGAGTATTGCCAGTTTATGGGTAAAACTACGCACAAAAACCAACGCTTGAGTCGGAATATCGCGTACATAACTCTTGGCGCTAGCGTAATCGTCACCCAGCTCGCTGGAGAATTGGCTAACTAACTCAATATCAGTTATCAATACTCACTCCTGTAAACTGAAGCACCTCTGCGAGAGATAATAAACGCATATAAACACTCCTTTTTTCACCGCTAACAGTATTGAATTCATTGCAATAGACTAGCGAATACAAATGAATTAGTCCTGTTATCAGTGTCGCGTTCAAGTTTGATGACTAGCATACGAAGGCATGCTGTTTCAATCTCGTTTATTCGCTAACCCAAACTGAGGTGCCGTAAATTACACCTCTGTATGAGTGTCATCGCTAGATTGAGAATCCGTTTTACGGTTAACCATATATAAGCGAAATAAAGCGACGTTAATAAATAATCCTAAAAATGCAAAGCAGGTATCTGTAATTAACTGCAGAGGAAACCCAACTTGTGCGGCAATTTGAGACAAGGTGCCACCCACTAATGATAATGGAATATATAGCATTAATATCGCTATCGTTTTCGTTGTAATCGGCCCTGTAAATACAAAGCTGGCTTTAATGGCCTCTAATGGCGTGAGCTGCTCAACAATGACCATAAAGTTCACATAAGCTAACCGAGCAAATAGATAAAAACTGATCACCAGTCCGACTAACCACATTGGCCCAAATACAGCAAAAAGCATCACTGGGGTTAATATCGCTAATCCCGAAAATACGCCAGCCAACAATAATGGCGGTACAAACTGAATGCTTTGCTTGAATACCATGGCAGTAGTGACATCATGGCCACGCGAGCGAACTTCAAGGTAAACGGTAAGCGCAGCAATTAACGTAGAAAATAATAATAGCAGCGCCATCATTGCAGCAGCATGGATCCCGCCAAATTGCGGATTCTCAACATCAGCTTGGATCATTTCATTTCCCAGCCAAAGCTGGATCATCACTTGAACCAACAACAACGGCAAGGTCATTGCCGCAAGCTGGCTAATATGATTACGAAAAAAGTAATAAGCTTCAGTCAAAATAGCTGAAAGTGACATAAATGAGATTCCAAAAATCAACTTAAGATGGTTATGGCGCTAAGGATACCCAAAAATGACAGCTTTTGCACAACACAAAATCTTCATATGTCGTAATGCACCAAAAAACGGTAAGATGTAATCAGTTTAAGCACAATATTGACCAAAGGATGGATTATATGAACCGTTTTATTATTGCTAGCTCAGTATTATCGGCGGCTTTATTAGCAGCACCCGCTAGCGCTGGCTGGTTAGACAATGTCACTAAAAGTGATGTGGCTCCAGTAGCAGCCCAAGCTAAAGCAGCAACAGGTTTAGCTGACAATGCATTAGTGGGCAATGTCATGTCTCAGTTAGGTTTAAATGAACAGCAAGCCGCTGGGGGATTAGGCTCTTTACTTGGCTTAGCACAATCCAACTTAGGTGACAGCGACTTTAGCGCGTTAAGTAAAAGCATTCCTGGAATCGACTCTTTATTAGGTGCAGCACCCGCGCTAGGCGGCGATTCTGGCATGTCAGGTTTATTGTCTAAAGCCGGTGACTTAGGCTCATCATTTCAAGGCGCTGCTATGGTGTATGACTCTTTTGAAAAACTCGGTATATCAAAAGAATACATCGCCCCTATGGTCGATATTGCTAAGCAGTATTTACAACAACAATCGGGTGACGGTTCAGTGGACTTATTGATGAAAGGTTTAGGTTCTTTACTGTAAATTACATACCTACCACAAGGGTAAAATGGTAAACCTAAACATTAATTAATGCCGAGCACAGTGCTCGGCATTATTGTCTTTGCTAGGATAGGTTATCAACGAGGAGTCATTATGATTGCAAAGCTCAAACAATTTATTCAGGCACGTACTCATGCAGTAAGCCCAGAAGACAAAGCACACCAACTAAGTTTGGCGGCGGCAACCTTATTACTTGAAGTGGTGTATGCCGATGAAACCCTAAATGAATCTGAAGTGGCACTGTTGCCTGATATGTTAAAAAACACATTACATATCAGTATCGAAGAAGCACAAGACCTGATTAAAGAAGCGACTTTAATTAGAGGTAATGCCACCTCTTTATTTGAATTTACCGCTGAAATTAATCAGCAATTCACTCTAGAAGAAAAGCAACAACTACTACTTGCTATGTGGCGTTTAGCCTATGCTGATGGTGAATTATCACGCTATGAGGATCAGATCATTCGTCGCTGTGCTGATTTACTTTACCTCAAGCACAGCGAGCTCATTCAAATGCGTAATATAGCAATGGAACAAAGATAAACGCCGATTACTCCGATGACGGTGTTGGAATAGTGGCATGTTTACGCTGCAAGTGTGTTTTTTGCCACCACATAAAAGGTGCGATAACCACAACCAATAGTACCGCGTACAGCATATTGTCGGCGAGCGCGATGCCTATGCCGATACAAAACACACAACTGGCTATAATCAAAGGTAGATAGCGTTTACTTAATAATCTTACCGCTGACAACATGGCTAATAAGTAGATAATTACAAATACCCCATTACTCCAGGCAATGAGTTTTTCTAAGTCATGCTGAGAATAAAAGGTCATGATAATAACCAATGCCATTGCCCCTAAAATGGTGAATAAGGCTCTAAATGGCACACCATGGCGATTTAACACCACAAAATACTTGGGTAAAATACCTTCTTTACTAAAACTCCATAGTAACCTTGCTGCACTTCCTGCATAAACGTTTACCGTCGCTAAACCACTGGCAATGCCTAATACTCCGATAATATTTGCACCGTATCCATGTAAAAAACTACCGCTGAGTAAGTAATCAAAGGCACTGATCATCGCTACGCCAGTTTTATCTGATGGCACCATCAGCAGTAAAAATGTACAGGCTAAGTATATGACCCCAACCAGAACGGTGCCCATTAAAATGGCTGGTAACATGTCTTTATCTGGGCGACGAAAGTCACTGGCAAGGTGGGTCATGGCTTCAATACCTAAAAAGCTCCAAAAACCTATACCCATAGCAAGCATGACGGTATTAACTTGTGGCTGGCTGGCCTGATTAAATGATTCAAGTTGCTCTGCGTTCAGGCCGCTCGCGCCAAACAATAAAGCCACCACACTTACAATTGCTAAGGTTAAGCCAAATTGCAGTTTGGCAGACACCTGAATGCCACGAATGTTTAACCCTAATAACACCAACACTACAAACAACTCAGCAACTAGTTGCCAACCACCTCTAAGGGGCACTAATGCATCCATAAATTGGAAGGTCATTAAAATAGCAGCGGGTGCACCAATAGGGATCACTAACAAAAAGATTAACCCTATGGTTCTACCAGCGGTGCGGCCAAAAGCTTTTTCCACAAAGTAGGCTGGCCCCGCTGCATGGGGAAAGCGACTGGCTAATAATCCAAATACCAGTGCCACGGGTATGATTGCTAAGGTGAGTATTAGCCACCCCAATAATGCCCCCGAACCTGCTACCGCGATGGTCATTTGCGGTAAAATAAATACCCCTGTCCCCAACAAAGTGGTGGCCATTAATCCAGCACCTTGCCAACGTCCTATTGTTCCTGTTATTTGATTCATTTGTTATTCTACTGGCTATTTTTAGGTTATTATAAATTCAAATCGAATTTCAATTTGTCGGCTATGAGCGCCTAACTGCGGTATTAAACCAACAATATGACGGTTAAAAAGCAAAATACCGACAAAATGACGGAGTAGTTGTGGATAAATTTGATAAAGCCATTATAAATGAGTTACGCCAAGATGCGCGGCAAAGTATTTCCACTATTGCTGATAGAGTCAGTTTGTCACGTAGCGCTGTGACAGAGCGAATCAAAAAACTAGAAACCTCTGGGGTGATCCGCGGCTACCAAGTGCTATTAAGCGAATCGCAAAAACAAGGGGTCTCGGCCTATTTTGAAATACAACATAAATGCCCACGGTGCGCCGATGTGGTGCATGTATTTCACAGTATTCCAGAAGTGATTACTTGCCAAGGCATTACTGGTGACATGGATTTATTGGTTTACGTGCACGCAGACTCAATGAAACGCTTGCATGAAATACGCGAATATATTGATGCACAAACCGACATTATCAAAATTAAAACCCATGTAGTGATGAGTGAATGGATTAATAACCTCAATTCGGATTAGCCAATAAAAAAGCCAGCTGAAACTGGCTTTTTTCATGTACTCATTAAAATCGTTTAAGCTAATTGCTTACCAATCTCCATACCTTTACCACGTAATTCTTCTAACTTGCCCGTTAGTCCCGACATGTCCATTTTGATGATACCGGCATTATTGATTAAGCCAGCTAACCATGCAGTAAATGGCTCTTCGCCACGTTCATCATCCCAATGGGTATAAATATGGTGCGACAAATACATTAAAATCGCCAACTTTGATTGTGGCTCAGCGGCTATAGGGTTGCGTTGATACTCAATTCCGGCCACTAAACTGGGGGTAAACTTCCAGTTTTTAGCCAGTAAGGCGCCTACGGATGGCGAATCAAAGCCTAACAGTTTAGTTTCAAGCTCTTGGGTATCGCCACCTTGCTCCGCCGCCGCACGAATTTGTGCTGCCAAGCTGGGTTCAACGGTCGCAATTAATAAATCGCCAATATTATGTAAGATGCCGCAGGTGAAGGCTTCATCAGCGGGAACATTACAACGTTTTGCTAATTCCTGAGCATATAGCGATATCTCAAATGTTTTACCCCAGAAGTAAGCTAAATCAATACCATCAACTTTTGGGATCGCGCCAACCACGGCCGATGCAATCACCAAGGTTCGTAGCGTTTGCATGCCTAAGCGAATCACCGCTTCATCAATTGACCCAACTTCACGGCTACGTCCAAAATGGGCTGAGTTAGCTAAACGTAATACACGAGCACTGATCAAGGTATCTTGAGCAACCTTAGATGAAATACTTTTGACCGAACTATTTTCATTATTAACCGCTTCAAGTAATTCACTGATTGCTTTAGGTAAGCGAGGAAGCTCATCAACTCTTTTTAATAACGCCGCAGACTGCATATGTGTTCTCCTTAGGATCCACCCATATCCTCTTTTGATAAGGGATGAGTTCAGATTATGTTCCACTTAGTGAAAATGGATTTGCTGACTCACTTTTTCGGGTGAGTTAATAATGTCGCTTAAGCAGGTTAGAAAGAAACTAGCGGCTCTCTAAAGCACTCAGGACCTTGTTCATTAATACCGTTATTTAGCCGCCCTAGTTATGGCGCATATTTTTATATAAGGGTTTGACATTACTTAGGTATCTCGCTTTATATAAATCACATATATAACATTAGCACAACAAAAATATAACCTGCTGATTTTTACTCAGTGTTTTTGATGAAATTTTTAAGGCATCATTTACAATTGCGCACGAAATTTTAGATATAGCGAGTGTGAACGGTTACACTTAAACTGACTCTTTTTTGCAGGTAATTCTTAATATGCAACCTCAGCCCAGTGCCGATTTAAATCTTTTATGGGGGCAAATAATCCTCGAAGAACTTTGCCGTTTGGGGGTTAAACACGTCTGTATGGCACCGGGTTCACGCTCAACGCCATTAACCTTGGCTGCAGCATCGCAACCAACGATTCGCAGGCACATTCATTTTGATGAGCGTGGTTTAGGATTTATGGCGCTAGGTTTAGCCAAATCCAGTAACACACCGGTAGCGATCATTACCACATCTGGCACTGCGGTCGCCAATTTGTATCCTGCGATTGTGGAAGCCTGGCTAACCCATGTTCCTTTAATTGTGTTATCGGGTGATCGCCCTAGTGAATTAATTGATTGCGGCGCAAATCAGGCAATTATCCAACCGGCCATTTTTGCCAATTATGCAACACAGGTGAATTTACCAACCCCTGATTTAGCGTTTCCGGCCAGCGCGTTACTCACCACTCTAGATCAAGCGGTTAGCCAATATAGTCAGCCTATTCATATCAACTGCATGTACCGTGAACCGTTTTACCCAAGTGAACTGAGCACCTTAGCTAAACAGGTTAAAAATGCTCCTGTGGTCATACAGCAATATTTAAAACCACTCACCCAATGGTTATCTCATCACAAACCTTTTAGCCAGTATCAGCAAAACATGGGGGCATTATTACCCAGTGAAGATACCTTAAAACGTTTCGCCCATGGCAAAGGAATCATTGTAGTGGGGACCTTGTCGCCTGACGACAACCCGCAGTTAATCGTAGAAATAGCCCAAAAACTTGCATGGCCAATTGTGACCGATGCCCAATCACAGCTAAGACAACATTCGGGTGTCATAGGCAATGTTGATCAACTGCTGCTTAACCCAAAAGCCACTAAGCTTTTAGAACAAGCTGAACGTGTACTGGTGTTTGGTGGGCGCTTTATTTCGAAACGATTAATCAACTATCTAGCAAATCAATCTTGGCATAGCTATTGGCAAGTATTGCCGCGTTCAAGCCGATTAGATCCTAGCCACCAAAGTAAGCAGATTTGGCAAACCAGTGTTAGCGCATTTTGCAAACTGAGTTGGCCTCGCTCATCTAGTGCCAATTGGGGGTTAGCGTTAATCAATCACAACGAAACCTTAGCTGAGTTATTTACTCAGCAAATCGATCAAACTCAATTCGGCGAAGCTCAGGTTATTCGCTGGATAGCACAGCAACAAAGCGCTGAACAGGTATTATTTATCGGTAACAGCTTACCCATCCGCTTATATGACATGTATGCGCCCATCGGCCCTGCGTTACCCCAAATATATACCAATCGTGGCGCATCAGGCATTGATGGACTGATAGCCACCAGCACAGGTATTGCGGTAGATAAGCAACAAAAAATGACGATGATCATTGGCGATATTTCATGCTTGCATGATTTAAATTCGTTGGCACTGTTAAAGCAAATTACTTCAACCTATGTGTTAGTGATTTTAAATAACGATGGCGGCAATATTTTCAATTTATTACCTGTACCTACTGAGCAATTACGCCAAGATTTTTATCGCTTACCCCACGGTTTTGAATTTGGTTACGGTGCGGCCATGTTCGGTTTAGCTTATCGTCAAGCTGATGATTTAACGTCTTTTATTGAAGCCTATACTGAAGCCTTTGAATTTGACTGTGCCAGTGTCATTGAAGTGAATGTCAGCGCTACTCAGGCAAGCGACCAAATTGCGCAAATTAGCCAATGGGTTAAGCAGCACTAATGGCATGGATAAATCGGTACGGTGACCCTCAACTACCCGCCATGGTGTTGTTACATGGCTTTATGGGAGCAAAAGAAGATTGGCTGCCAATGATGGCGGAAATAAGCCAATACTTTCATTGTATCTGTATCGACTTACCCGGCCATGGCGGCAACTCATTCGCTTTGCCTAATCCAGGGTTATTCAGCGCAGCTGAACATATTATTAACACGGTGGATAATTTAGGTTATAACAGGTTTCACTTGGTGGGGTATTCATTAGGAGGCCGCATTGCGCTGCATATTGCTAGCCTTCAACCACAGGCAATTTTGAGTTTAACGCTAGAGTCGGCTCACCCAGGCTTACTGAGTGATGATGAAAAACATCAACGTGCGCTAAATGATAGTAATTGGGCTGATAAATTGCTTAGTCAACCTTTTGAGCAATTTCTACAACAATGGTATCAACAAGCCGTTTTTAGCGATCTGAGTGATAAGCAACGCCACTTTTTAATCTCCAAACGCCTTAATAATTATCCCAAAAACTTGCACGCATGCTACCAGGCCACATCACTAAGCTTGCAGCAAGATTGTCGGAATGTGATAGATAACCTGACGAGTCAATGTACCTTTATCACCGGCGAACAAGATACAAAATTTCAGGGTTTAGCCAAAGATTGGCAGCAATCACTTCACTCTGCCTCTTCGCTAACATTAGTTATCATTACAGGCGTTGGTCACAATATTCATTCGATGCAGCCACATACTTTCAGTAATACGTTACTATCATTACTTCGCGGTGAACCCACAAAATAAGAGTGCCCTATGCCCAACATCACATCGCTTGATCTGTACCAATATCAAATTGATTTAAATGTGCCATTACCCGTTGCGAAGCAGCGTATTGATCATCGGGTTGGTATTATTGTGAATGTGGTTTTAGATAATGGCCAACAGGCTTTTGCTGAAGTAGCCCCCTTAGCAGGTATCGATATTGAAGGTTTGCAACTGCAAGGGTTTAGCCATGAAACCATTGAACAGGTCACAGCTGAACTCACCCAGTTACAAAGCACATTAATGGGTAAAGACGTTAATGAACTCAACACAGCTGTTGCTAACAGTGCATATCCTTCAGTTCAATTTGGCTTAAGTGTGTTGCTTGCAAAATGCTTACAACAATTTCCTGCCAGAGTGAAAACGCAGGCTAATATCCCTTTGCTGTACCACGGGCTATCCGCCTCGGCGATTGATAATAAATTGGCCGATTTAGCCAATATCAACAGCGTAAAAATCAAAGTTGCCCAAACGGATATGGACAGTGAAATCGCGTTTGTGCATCAGATGTTAGCCCGTAAGCCAAGTTTAACCCTACGACTTGATGCCAATCGTGGTTTTACCCTTAATCAAGCGGTCGACTTTTTAGCCTGCTTACCAAAAAAACAAATTGAGTACGTTGAAGAGCCTTGCCTGCAACCCAGCGATAATATTGAATTATATAAGCAACTTGGCATTAAATACGCACTTGATGAATTTCTGCTCACCGCTGATTTAGACTTCGATAAACTCTTACAAAACCAACCCGGCATCGGGGCATTCATTTTAAAACCTATGCTGCTTGGTTCATTAAGTAAAATGCAAGAGATTGTCAGCCTTGCCGATCACCAAGGTGTGCGTTGTATTTTAAGCTCAAGTTTAGAATCGGATGTAGGCATCACAGATTTGGCGTTTATCAGCCAAGCACTCACTCCTGATAATCCTCCAGGGCTTGATACCTTAAGTGCATTTAGCCAACGTTTGTTAGATGAAAATGGTCAGTTAAAGCTTAATAAGCTTAAACTGATTACAGGCTAGACGGCATTATGATGTTATCGCCCGTTCAACAAGCCGCGCAGCAATCACCTGATAATGCTGCAGTGCTACTTGAAGGCACGCCGATACCTTACGCGAGTTGGGCAGCGCAAGTTTCTGCGCTGTCTGCTAACCTGCAAAGACAAGGGGTAGTGCCAGGAGCAATCATTGCAGCGATTGTCCCTGTTAATCAAAACTCAAATCACGACTTAGCCCAGCAAACCTTTGCAGTCATGACGCTTTATTGGGCGAGTGTTGAAATTGGCGCCATATTTTTTCCCATCAACGGCCGCTTTTCGGTGAGTCAAATCGAGCAACTGATTAGGCGTTTTCAGATCCATTTTATTTGGCAAAATGATAAAGTTGTGACCCAAGAACGCCATCCCGCGTTAATTGACTTAACTCAAAACATCACCACTGATAATCAACTCGGCAATGATCAACTCGACAATAGTCAGCCCGCTTATACCTTACAAAAAATAAACCCGCACAAGCCAGTTAATATCATTTTGACATCGGGCTCCAGTGGTACGCCCAAAGCGGCCGTGCATGGGTTAATCAATCATATTGCCAGCGCTCAGGGATCAAGCCGTTATATCCCACTGCATCATAACGACCGTTGGTTATTGTCATTACCCTTGTTTCACATAGGCGGCTTGGCCATTGTTAATCGCTGCGCCCTTGCCAAAGCCTGTATTGTGATTAAATCAAACCGCATCGCCTTGGCGCAGCAACTTGAAGATGAAGCCATCACCCACGTATCTATGGTGCCAACCCAAGCCATTGAAATTGTGCAACAAGCGCCACAGGCATTAGGCTCATTAAAGGCCTTATTACTTGGTGGCGGCGTTATTGACGCCGCATTGATTGAAGCCCTAGCACAGACAAAAGTGAACACTTACACAAGCTATGGCATGACAGAAATGAGTTCGCAAATCACCACGGCAAAAGCCAACCTACAGCAACATCATGGTCGCGCATTACCTAATCGACAATTGAAACTGGTTGATGATGTAATCTGGGTAAAAGGCGAGTGTTTGTTTCAAGGCTATTTGAGTGTTAATGAACAGCAACATCAACTGGATTTACCCGTTGATGAACAAGGTTGGTTTTGCACACAGGATCGCGGCCAATTAAATGAAAAAGGCCAACTCATCCTACTCGGCCGAGCGGACAATATGTTTATTTGTGGTGGCGAGAATATTCAACCTGAAGAAATTGAATCCGTGTTACTGCAACACCCTTTGGTCAACAAAGCCTTAGTATTTGGACTTGCTGATGAAAAGTTTGGGTTATTACCCGCTGCGATAATTGAATATAAGCAAGATGAATTACCTGCAAACATTGAACAACAACTCGCTCAAATGGTGACACAACAACTGGCCAGCTTTAAGCGTCCACGACATTTCTATACCTGGCCAAATATCACAATGGATGGCCTGAAAATTAATCGTAAACGCGTTATTTCAGATGTAATAAGTACCGTTCATAAATCAAAAAATTGATAAGTTATCCATTCTAAACTTAACCTGATTTACTGGTTACTGACTCAATCATCCTCTTTGTCGAAGAACATTAAGTAAAAGCGCTGAT
Source organism: Shewanella holmiensis (assembly GCF_025370255.1). Classification (GTDB taxonomy): domain Bacteria; phylum Pseudomonadota; class Gammaproteobacteria; order Enterobacterales; family Shewanellaceae; genus Shewanella; species Shewanella holmiensis. The sequence goes on along the minus strand of NZ_JAMTCD010000012.1, from coordinate 51,552 downwards.
AGGTTAACCCTTTCAGCGCCACTTATATTAACAATTATTTATTAGCAATTATTGATTAACAGATGCTTAAAACTTAGTTTGAAACGCCAAGCTGAAATGTCGACCTTCTCCTAATGTCACATCCGTATTAGTGCCTCCGGCAAGGTATTCTGTATCAAATACGTTTTTCACATTAAAACGGACACTCATATCAACATCACTAACAGCAAACGTATACGCAGCACCAAAATCGAATCTAACATAATCTTCTTTAATGATGGTGTTTTGAGTATTGGCAAACCGCTCTCCAACATAAACAGCACCAAAATTTAGCGCTAAAGCATCACTAACTTCATAGCGGGTCCACACATTGGCCGACCACTCAGGCGCATCGACAGGCGTTTTTCCATCTAAATTTTGAGTATCTTCTGCACTGGTGATGTACTTAGCATCTAAATACATCATTGAACTGGTGATAAACAGATTATCGGTCAGCTCTCCCTGAGCCCCCATTTCAAAACCACGATGATGCTGCTTACCATTTTGCGTAGTAATATATTCTTTATCCCCAATGGGCTGTGCCAGCTGCTCTTGCACTGTCACATTGGTCACAGTGGTATCAAAGATAGCTCCCGTTAATAATAAGCCACTATCAAATAGCTCCCATTTTGTCCCAAGCTCAAATTGCTCACCGTATTCAGGGTTTAAGTTCATTCCTTCATTAACATCATTGTCACTAGTGACGATTGATTGCGGATTGAAACTTTTTGAGTAGTTCGCATAAATACTGCCGTTATCAGTGGGCGAATATATCACGCCAAACTTAGGCGATAACGAATGGCTATTTTCCCCTGCGCCGTCTTTTTTCTGCTCGTCATAACGCACCCCGGCCAATATCTGCCACTGCTGATTAATAGTAATTAAATCTTGAATATAAAAACCATAGTGCTGGTAGCTTGTTTCAGTATTGACCTGCCCTTGGTTATAATCTAAATCCGGTTGCGGCACATACTCACCAGGCATAATGTGTTGCTTCTTCTCGCCATCATCGCGTTTTTGACCATAGTAATAATCTAAAATATTTGCGCCAATGAGCAATTGATGATCAACACCAAAGGCTGATAGTTCACCCGTAAAATCCATATAAGCCGTTTTATGCTGCCAATCATCATGACGATCAAACGCACTAATATAGTAGCCATCTTCAAATGGATTTTCAGATCCAGTCATTAATGCGGGTGAGGAGTCTAGGCGTTGGCGAGTGAAGGTTTGGTGGTTGTAACCGGTTTTCATTTTCCAGTCGTCGGTGATATACCAGCTCAAATCAGCGCCAAGGTTTTGCACATGATTATCGGTAAAAGCCCATGACATATCCCAAATATCTTCACGTTCGCCGATTAACTCGCCGCTGCTATCTAACCAACCACCGCGGTCAATGCCAGTTTTGTCATCGGTGTAATCATATTTAATCGATAGCAACACATCATCGGTTAAGTCGAATTCAAGATTAAGATAACCTAAAAATCGATCGCGTTCCTGCTGGCCATTATCATCCTGATATTCTCGCCAATAGCGGGTGTCCTGCTTGACGAGAACACTGCGATAACGAATGGTTTGTGCATCGTTTAAGCTCCCACCCGCATCTAATTGCACCCGGGTTGAACCATGCTCATCAGTATCCACTTCAAAATTAAATGCTGTATCATATGTTGGCTTTTTGGTCACCATATTGATTAAGCCACCTGGGCCTGATTGACCATATAGCATACTTGAAGGGCCTTTAAGCACCTCAACCTGCTGCAGGGTTTCAATAGGTTGCACATAATGAGAAAACTGCTGCTGACCATTAATTAAAAAACCACTACCGGAATCAAGCTCGAAACCGCGAATATTAAACACCTGACGGTTCCATTTTTCACTGCCACTGGTCACACTTGAGTCATTCACTAGCACCTCAGATAAATTGGTGGCTAGTTGCTCATCCGTAACAAAACTTGGGATTACGTTTACCGATTGTGGCGTATCCATTAGGTCAATATCGCCTCTCATCGCCCCAGAAGATGAACCCACTTTATAGTTATTAAAGTTCATGCCCATAATTTGGATACGTTCGATATTTAATGAGAAATCCTCACCGTAAAGGTTACTGGTCGTTGATGATGACGGCGGTGCTTGCTCTTCAGCGAAAACCACAACGGAAAGTAAGCTACTAATAACGGCAATTGCAATTGGTGAAACCTTCATTTCTTTACCCTAACGTTAAATTTAACTTTTGCCCAAACCAACTGAACATTAATGATATTTATTATCATTACTATTCATCGGTGAGTAAAATAGATTTTCAACATTAAGATAATTAATGTGATATTCATCATTAACCATTGAAAAACAACAGATAAAAACAAACACAAATCACCATTAAATCACACAAACAAGAACCTAAAGCCAACAATAAACCAATGGCTCTTACATGTGCTACAAACTGTAAAGTTCTGGGTGATTACATTAGGCCATACATTCGATTGCTTCACATTTTTACCCATCTTTACACTTCTTTAATTGATGAATTAAATGAGATTAATTATCATTCTCGAAAATAACATTCGTGACGACCAACATCGCCTTGTCGCTAAGCAATTTCATGCGTTCATCAATAAGCGCTATAACACGTTGAGAAAGTAAAATATGAAAGTAGTACCAGCTTTAAAATGGTTTCATAACTGGGTAGGTTTTTTTATCAGTATCACAATGCTTATTGTGCTGACAACTGGGGTATACCTGGGTGGCATGGACATACTTAAACGTATAGATGATCACGGACAAACCTTTGTTGCACTCAACACCGTTGAAAAAGCACAAATACTACAAACCATATTTGAACGCTATCCACAAATGAGCTCTGTGCGTTTTCCAACTGAGCATACCCCATATATTGAAGCCGCCACACGTGGTAAATCTATCGCACTTGATACTCAATTGAATGAATTAGCGATACATGCCAACCATGATATTGCGTTCTACAGCACAATGTTTTGGTTACACCGTAATTTTTTATTGGACGATGTGGGCAAATATACCAATGCCTGTGCCTCTTTGGCTGGCGGAGTCATTACATTAGTTGGCATATATTTATGGTGGCGGGTACGTAAAGGATTTAGATTAAAGCACAGCATTCCAACTGATACGCGCTCAAGCAGCTTGGTAAAGAGCCATATCCAATTAGGTTTATTTATTTCTGTGCCATTATTTATCTTATGTCTTAGTGGTTTTTTAATTACTTATAAAGGACTGTGGACCGGCCATTTACAACACCAAGCAGAAGAAACACTAAGCTACCCTAGCAGCAAACCTAATGACTGGCTCAGCCAACTCGAAACAGCACAACGTTTATGGCCACAAGCCATACTAGTGTCGGTTAATAAGCCTAGGGTTTCGGCAGACGAAAGCATCGAACCTGCAGATTTGATCTATAGCATTCGCTTTGATAGCCACAGCGATGTGTGGTTAAGACAGGCCGATAATATCACCATGAACTACAACACAGGTAAAATAGAATCGGCATTAAAATACAGTGACCGTGCACTATCAGGAAGAATTGCTAGTTTTGTTAGACCGTTGCACGATGCGCTAAACATGCCACTTAGCTATGTAGTATTAATTACATCTATCTCTATTGTGGCGATATTTATTTTGCTATTCAGTACCGTCACTTTTTATAGAAGAACCTTTAAGTCGAAAACGGCTACACGTTAATAGCTGTTACGCCTAGTTAAATAGCGGCCAATGGGCCGCTATTTCTCATTGACTATAATTTAATTTTTGATGACGGCTTGTGCTGTTCCAGCGATAGAATCATAAACAATTTTAATCTCTGCCTGATTTCGATTGCCACTATCACCCAAGGTTCTCAAGACATAAGTACATTGGGTTTGACCATCTGGGTTTACGTCAGCTTGATGACGATATGATTCATAATCACTATCACTATCATTATTACTATTGGCAATCGCCACCGAAGGTGGGGTTGTTAACAGTCCATTCCATAAATCCACACACCCTTGCTGGCCACGACCAATATTTTTAGGTTGGCCCATCGGATTACCTTTATCTGACCCAATAGGGTAACCAAACGAATTAATGTCGAGATCATTATTACCAAAACCCGGTAAATCATTCATCGCGCCCTGATTGCCAAGGATCTGCCAACGAGTATGCACAAACGTTAAACTCTGTTGGTAAGCCGCTGCGGTTGCTTTCACATCACTGATGGCGGCATCACGTTTAATGTCGAGAAATTTCTGCGCAGCAATAACAGCTAAAATCGCCAACACAATAATTACCACTACTAACTCGATGAGTGTAAAGCCGCGCTGCTTTTTACTTATGCTAAACAATGCTATCTCCCTTGTTAAAACGATATATTGATACTGTAACACCAAGGTTGTTTGAAACAAAAAAACGCGCCCTTTTGGCGCGTTTTTATCGAACAGACTCGTATCATTATGCGTAAGAATGCTCGCCATGCTGGTGATCGGTTACGTCACGCACGCCCGTTAATTCACCTGGGAACATATCAAGTAACTGCTTCTCGATCCCATCCTTTAAAGTAATGTCAACTTGTGAGCAACCATTACAGCCACCACCAAATTGAAGTACTGCCACACCTTCTGATGAAATTTCAACCAACATAATATTGCCGCCATGGCTAGCAAGCTGTGGGTTAATTTCAGATTGAATAACGTATTCAATACGCTCGGTTAATGGCGCATCATCAGCCACTTTGCGCATTTTGGCATTTGGGGCTTTTAAAGTTAACTGCGAACCCATTTGATCAGAAACATAGTCAATGGTGGCTTCTTGTAGAAAAGGCACACTTTTCTCATCAACCATAGCCTTGAAACCATTGAAAGGTAATTCCATGTCATCATCTTCTACCGCATCTGGTGGGCAATAAGATACGCCACATTCAGCTTGCGCGGTACCAGGGCTGATAACAAACACACGAATATGCGTGCCTTCGGCTTGATCAGCTAACAATTTAACAAAATGCGCCTGAGCTGCTTCGGAAATGGTAATCATAAAACCTGCTCCGTCAGGGTATACCTGAGTAAATTAGTAAGAATTAGCGCTATGATACTCCGTGTTGCATTTTGTTTGTAGCCCTCATAGTGGTTTGTTGTCGAAAAAATGCGATAAATCACACCCTTTTAATGGCACTTATCGCCATTTGGCATTAAGGTTAAGCCATTCTGGCTTGATTTATTGATGTTGATTACCATGACTTTTATTCGTTTATTGTGCTTACTACTCACCAGCTTAATTCTGAGTGCATCGCTGAGTGCTCAACCAGCACCATCTAAACTTGATTTAGCAATGGGCAACATTCAACTGGATAAAAATGTAACCTCTCCAGAAGCCTTTTTAGGATATCCGCTTGGTGAGTGGCATTTGCGTCATGATCAAATCAATTTCTATCTAAAAACCTTGGCCAATCAAAGTCCACGAGTCTCATTAGATAGCGCAGGTTTAAGTCATGAAGCCCGTGATCAGCTCACCGCTGTAATTACCTCAGACAAAAACCAGCGAAATTTAATCCAGATTTTGCAGCAACGCAGTCAAGTAAAACAAGGGACTTCCCAACAAGGGCCTCTGGTCATTTGGCTGGCATATTCAATTCATGGTGACGAAGCAAGCGGTGCCCATGCAGCACTCGCTTTTAGCTATTATTTAGCCGCAAGCCAAGAACCTTGGGTGAAGCAGTTATTAGAACAGGCTGTAGTGTTGATCACCCCAAGCCAAAACCCCGATGGATTTGACCGTTTTGCGACCTGGGCAAACAATCATCAAGGTCAAACTCTTGTTACCGATGAAAACCATCGTGAGCATTGGCAAGATTGGCCAACGGGCAGAGGCAACCATTACTTTGCGGATTTAAACCGTGACTGGTTGTTTTTACGCCATAAAGAGTCGCAAGGTCGCGTAGCATTTTTCCATAAATGGCAGCCACACTATGTAGGTGACTTTCATGAAATGTGGCATAACCAATCTTACTTTTTTCAACCAGGAGTGGTAGACCGCATCTATCCATTAACCCCAAAAGCAAATCATGAACTCACCGAAAAACTCGCCGATTTTCACCGCAAAGCCCTAGATGAGGCCAAGCAGGTGTATTTTAGTGGTCAGTTATTTGATGATTTCTTCTATGGAAAAGGTTCGACTTACCCCGACATCAATGGCTCGGTAGGCGTATTATTTGAACAGGCTAGCGCCCGAGGGCAAGCACAAGCCTCGGCTAATGGCACTGTCACTTTTCAAACCGGTATAGCGAACCATTTTGCCACTTCGATTTCAAGTGTGCAGGGAGCATTTGCCCTCAAACAAGCACTTATCGATTACCAAGCCGAGTTTTTCAGCGACAAACAACCCGAAGACCAAGTGCGCAGTAAAGGCCGCTTAATTCGCGCATTAAACGATCCCGCTCGTCGTGATGAGCTGATTAATTTATTCAGCCAGCATCACATCCAATTTAATTACCTAACCAAGTCATTATTCCATTCAGGGCAAGAGTATCGCCCTCTGGACAGTATTTTTGTTGCTGATAATCAGCCGCAGCAAGCATTACTGAGTGCACTGTTTGATAAACGAACCGATTTTAAAGATCCTACTTTTTACGATATTTCTACCTGGGATATTGAATCAGCTTTAGGGTTAAATGTGGTGCCGAATGTCACTCCAGATATTGATGTGCTAACAAGTCGTCCGATGCAATATCATCAGCTTAAATTGAATAACAGCGCCGCGCCACCATGGCCACAAAACAGCGTCGCGTTATTGGTTAATTGGCAACAATCACCCGCCAGTGGATTTGTCCATCAATTAGTCGCAAAAGGTGTGCAGGTTAAGTTTGCTAATCAAGAATTTAGTCTACAGCAAACACAAAACGATCAGACGATTCAGAAAAAATTTGTTGCTGGCAGTATACAAATTCCCTTAAAACAAACTGGAAAAAGCATAGCCGAGGTGAGACAACTCACCTGGGAAGCCGCAACTCAATGGCAAGTGGACGTTATCGCTACCACAAGTTCAGCTAACTTTACCGGCATCGACTTAGGTTCTGACGATTTCATCACCATCAAACCTGTCGTCCCAATGATCATTAGTGGCTATGGCAGTGATGCTTTTGAAGTTGGTGAAATTTGGTATCACTTAGATAAAAAACTCTCTGTCCCCGTTAGCTTGGTAAATGCAGAACGTATCAATGACCTTGATTTAAGCCGTTATACCCATGTATTTATGACTGAAGGTCACTTTAGCAGCATGAATGATATTAGCGCCCGTAAGCTCGGACAATTTGTACAAAATGGTGGCGTAATTATCGCCCAAAAAGCGGCGTTAACATGGCTTAATAAACGTAATGTGTTAACTCAGGAAGTGCAAACAGAGCGTTATTACAGCAAACTGTTTAACAGTGATGGCTTACGCTTTAGCGATCAGGCCGCCTTTAAAGCTAAGCAGCATATTGGCGGCGCCATTGTTAACCTGGCAGTAGACTCATCCCATCCGTTAACCTTTGGTATGCCAAGCACGGTCGCAGTGATGAAAAACAAACCATTGGCATTTGAAACCCATTCAGCTCCCTTTACCGTTGCGGGACAATATCAAGATAAATTATTGTCTAGTGGGTATATGGCACAGGAATATCAACGCGCCTTTGCTAACAAGCCTGCCATGATAGTGGAACGAAAAGGCAAGGGGGCGATTGTGGGATTAGCCGATAATATGATGTTCAGAAATATCTGGTTAGGCAGCGATAAAGTCTACGCCAATGCCTTATATTTTATCCAAGCAGCACCTTAAAGCGACTCACGTAACTCAGGTGCTTCCGCGCGGGCGAGGCACCATGCCTGAGTGGCAATGTGATGCTGCTTTAATAATATGGCAATCTCATTCACAGTTGTCCCCGTCGTCACCACATCATCGACAATCGCCACATGTTGATATGGGGCAAGGGTTCCACCAGTATTTAAAGGTTGTTGCTGTACTTTAAGAGCAAACGCCTGATGACAGTTATCCCGTCGCTGTTTACCATCCAGTCCAGCTTGCGGCGTAGTGTCTTGGCATCGAAAAATATATTCATCATCCATAGGGATATCCAACAAATCGCTCAATTGCTTTGCAATCAGCCAGGCCTGATTAAAGCCTCGCTGACGTAATCGATTGGTGTGTAATGGCACCGGAATAATCACCTGTGGCAAATCAATTAGGCCGTAGTTCACCAGTTGTTGTATTCGGTATGCCAATTGCTGTGACAATACATTCAATGCAGCCATCTGGCGCTGATACTTGATTGCACTTACCAAGTGACCCAACCCCTGATGATAACTGCATGGGGCTATTACTTTAATAGGAAGACTGACCATACATCTGCCGCAGTACTCTTGCAGCAGAGTTAGGGGTTTAGCACACCCTAAACACACTTCTGTTTGATACAAGCCACTGACTAAACAAGTTTGGCAAATGCCGGTTAACATCCTCTGTGGAAATGTCTGTTGATAACCTTGTTGATCGATCCTTTGCTGGCACAGCAAGCAGCGGTTAGGTAAACTGCGACGCAATTCGAAGCTGAAATGATGCAATAACTGACGCATTTTTGTCAGCCAAAGCAGGGAAGATATACCAACATCCTTGTCACTTTCGTTGTCATTGAAAAATTTTTTACGCATTTTCACTATTCATTCCATTAAATAGAGGCAAAGCATTTGACCTACCCTAAACTGCATATCAATACCATAGGTAATGGCCAAGATATCGTGTTGCTACACGGTTGGGGGGTAAATGGTGCGGTATTTGAACCGTTAAAACAGGCACTAAGTCAGTATAGAGTGCATTACGTTGACTTGCCCGGTTTTGGTGACAGCCCGATAATTAAAGGTGACATTTCAGACTGGGCCTCTGCGCTAATTCAGCAGCTGCCAAATAATGCAATTTGGTTAGGCTGGTCTCTAGGCGGTCTTGTCGCCACTCAAATTGCGTTAAATTTTCCCGATAAAATAAAAGCCCTGATCACTGTAGCTTCATCCCCCTGTTTTATGGAACATTTGGCTGAGACACCTCACCCTTGGCCAGGTATTGCGCCGCAAGTATTAGAACAATTTTCCAGCCAGCTACACCAAAACCTACCAAAAACCGTAGAGCGTTTTTTGGCGATTCAGGCAATGGGCAGTGAGACCGCTAAAACGGATATCCTCAAAATAAAGTCATTGGTATTGGCAAAACCGTTACCGTGCGAGACGAGTTTGCAACAGGGTTTAGATATGCTGGCTGAAGTTGATTTACGATCTCAGCTGCCCAATATCACGCAGCCCTGGTTAAGAGTTTGGGGGAAATTAGATGGATTAGTGCCACGGAAAGCAGTAAACATGCTGGTAAAAAATACAAATGTGGAAGATATTATTTTAGCCAAAGCATCACATGCACCGTTTATTTCACATACTAGCTTATTTATCGAGCACATAAATCACTGGCTCAACACGCTTAAGCCCTAATTTCACTTTCACAACCTGATACAATTGGCTATAATTCAAACATATTGTCGGTAACGCATCCATCTTTCGATGTTGTATTTATGCATAAATACTGACTAAGGTGATTGACTATGTTGATTAATTCCCACTATCCACAGGTACCTTTAGCAACCAGTAATGTTGCGACGGATCTTGCACGAGTGGATAATCAACAAAAGCCGCCAATCATTCCTCCGCAACAACCCACCAAAAATCATCCTGAACGCGCCTATAATCCACAAAATGAGCGTACACCAGCGTATAAAATTGTTGAGCAAAAGCAGCAACAAGGTTCCAGCAATCAGCAGCAAACCGCTCAACAAGCGCCGCAGAGCCAACCCGTAAGAGTCATTGCCAGCAATTCACCGACAATTCAGCGTAAAGACATTCGCATCAAGCTGCCTACCTCTACACAAACAAAAACCACGGCGCCGCATAATAAAAAAGCAGCAAATCATGCCTCAACACAAGATGCTGCTTATTTTCAATTGGTGCGCCAGCATGTTAGCCAATACTATGGCCAACACAAAACCTAACAATACTTAACGCACTTCTGTCACAGCTTCTCGCTTAGGCAAACTAAACCAGTGCTGATTATAAGCCGCACTGCCCCATAAGGCCCAACCTAAGGCATTTTCAGCCTGTTGAGTATCAAGCTCACGTGACGTTAATGTTTCTTTGCTAAAGTCATACACAAAGCTCTTTGCTGCTTGCTCGGGTTGCAATATGGTGACGTTTTTGCCTTCTAAAAGAGCAAAGTTTTTATCATACTGCATCAACGCTCTTCCCTGCCAATCTGAGGCTTGCTGGGTTAAATCTCGGCCCAACATAGGGTAACTGCCTGATATTCCAATCATAGATAATAAGGTTGGCGCCATATCGATTTGACTAACCACCCTAGGATCGCGCTTGGCCTCAACACCACCCCCCAAAATTAGCCCTGGAATTCTAAAGCGTGAAATCGGCACTAAGCTAGCCCCTCCTACACGACTGTCATGATCCGCAACCACCAGAAACAGTGTATCGTTCCAATAATCCGCTTTTTGGGCTTTCTTGAAAAACTCACCTACAGCGTAATCAGCATATTTGACCGCATTGTGCATGGTGTATTGCGGCTGTTCATACAGTTCAATGCGGTTATCAGGAAACTCATATGGATCATGGTTACTAGAGCTAAAAACTAAACTAAAGAACGGTTTTCCCTGTTTGTGCATCTCAGTAAATTCATCATGAGCCCTGAATAATAGATCTTCATCAGAAACCCCCCAAGATGCCACAAACGCTGGGCTTTTATAGTCGTCTTGGTCGATAATTTGGCTAAAGCCATTACCTAAAAAGAAACTGCGCATGTTATCAAAATGGCTCTCACCACCATAAATAAACTGGGTTAAGTAGCCCTGACGTTTCAATAATTCAGCGATAGTAAAAAAGTTAGTTTGGCTTTTACCTAACTTCACTACTGCCCTTGCAGGTGTAGGGGTAAACCCCGTGGTGATGGCTTCAATACCCCGCACTGAACGGGTCCCTGTAGCATAAAGATTTTCAAAAAACCAACCTTGAGATGACAGCTCATCGATACTCGGGGTTAAGGGTAATCCACCCAAACTGCCGACAAACCTTGCCCCTAGACTCTCCTGTAAAATAATCACCAAATTTTTAGGCTTACCTTGATAAGTGGCTTGGTTAAAGGTCAGACTTGGAAATTCATTAGAGGTAAATGCCTCTACAGAGCGGCCACTTTGCTGGCGAATGATATCGATTATTTTCTGCTGTTCTAACTTACCGTAGACTTTAGAGGCGTCCTGTTCATTGCCCATTTGCTTAATCGCAAATGTTAATGAGTAGCTTGAATTTAGCAGTAATGAATTGACTAAAGGATCATCTGAAAACGCCACCAATGAGGGGTTTAATGGACGATGTCCAAGAGAGGAACGCGCACCTAAAATGGTGATACAAATAACAATAACCGCAAGCACCGGACGCCAATACCAACGGGGGAATCTAACATTACGAGTGAAATACCCAGATAACCGCCAACCACCAATTAACGTAGTAACAGAAACAACTAAAGCTAATAACAGCTCTAATTTTCTGCCAGCCCACAACATTGACAGTACTTCTTTAGGATAAATCAAATATTCGACATATAAGCGATTAGGCCTTAACCCATATTCTTGAATAAATGATGGTGTAGAAATTTCAAGAAAAACAATCAGCCATAAACCTAGCGTTAACCAAATACGTAACAATACGGTCCACAATTTACCAATAGCATGCTTGCCTGATAATAATGCTGTGCCTAAGCCTGCAAGACCTAATAACCAACAAAGGGTTGCAAAATCAACACGCAACCCTTGCAAAATAATATGTGACCAACCTTGTGCATCATTCACTCGCTCTATTTGCCACAATGACAACCCTAAGCGGCTAACTGTGGTTACTGCTAAAATGATTAATGCGAATATGATAATAGCTTTCAAGCTATGATGCTGATTTGGGATACCTGTGGATTTGATGTAGTCGGTATTCGACCGAAGGGAAAATAATCCCATAAATGACTCCAGTATTTCATTGTTATTATTTGTTTGTGTATTACAACACAGGATGCGTTATGGCGATGTTAGCATGGCTGTGCCTTTAATCATGATTTTATGCTTCTCTTGAGTCATTAACTCTCTTTTATACTTATCAATCAATTGAATAATCTAATCTTTTATTAGACGTTAAAATCCAAATTAGGTTCAACTATCTTCTTATAAATATCACATTTACATAACCTTAACTGTCAACTGCAATGATGACACTGAAAAACTAAACGTGATGCAATAAAATTCTCCGACACAAAACGAAAATCAAATTGATTTACTTGGGCTATTTTATTGGCACTTTCCATGCCTAAACAATAAAGATGCTGACTGTTTTTCTGTTTGGTATAACGGCAGAGTCGAGCGTTCCCAATCTGCACTTTGAGAAAAAATTCACACCTCAACTCAACATAATTGCTCTATTAGCTCAGTTTACACTCGTGGCTAATATCCAATAGAGGATTTTTCAAGTGCGTTTCAACACCGTACAAACCTAATAATGTATGGAACAAATTATCATGGGAATGACCGGCTCGAGCAGCTTGTTTGATAATACATTCTCGGCTTAATTGCTTCGCTTGGGTATAGTTTTCAGGTAGCCACATCAACCAGGGCACATAGATCTGCTCGCTTGGAGCGAAAGCGTAAGGGGTACCATGTAGATAAATACCGTTTTCGCCCAATGATTCTCCATGGTCGGATAAATATACCAAGGCGACATGATATTGTTTTGAATATTGCTCTAGTAATGCAATAGTTTTCGCTAAAACGTAATCGGTATAGACTAGGGTATTGTCGTAAACATTGACGATTTCTTCATCGGTACAATTTTCAATATCACCGCGATTACAAGCTGGTGTAAAGCGTTGCATCTCAGCTGGATAACGCTTGAAATAGGTGGGACCGTGACTGCCTATGATATGTAAAGCAACCATTTGGTTAGTCAAAGGCGTCACCGTTTGATTGGTGATTTTGTCGCTCAAAAACGCCGACAGTTTTTCGACTAACATTTCATCATAACAACTCGAACCATCGCAAAAAACCTGAGCTTCAGACGTCGAAATATCTACTTTTGTCAGCCTAGCCGCCACCTCTTTATCACCGCCATCATTTTCAAACCAAACAACATCAACCCCAGCCTGTTTCATCACATCTAAAACATTGTCTTGGGAATTAGCCTGTTCACGCTTGTAATTACTGTGGTTTAGATCTGACATCATACAGGGTAATGAATGCGCTGTTGCTGTACCACACGAAGTAACATCATTGACCTTAATTAATTCTAGCCCTTGCGTATAAGGATTGGTATTTCGTTCATAGCCATAATAAGCCATATTTTTTGCACGGGCGGTTTCCCCCACCACTAACACAAATAAAGTAGGCTTAGTGTCAGATGATGCAACTAACTTGGCATCAGTTGCACGCGCCTTATAAGGTAAGGCTTCGGTAAAATAATTATTATTTAGATACTTAACGGTATTAAAGATATGTGCAGGTATGATCATTTTATTCAAATAATGATGATTGCGGCCAACCGAGACATAATCTTTATAGAAAAATAACCCTACCCCCCCCACCAGTATCAACCCAGTAAATCCTACAGCAACTCGACGCAAAAAAGTGTTAAAGATACTGGTAGTAGGTTTTATTTTAACGAGCCATAAAAAACCAGCCGGCAACACACCAAAAACAAATAAGTACGCTAGCGAACTGATATTGATATAAGAAAACGCTTCACCTGAATGGGTTTCAAAAATGTTTTCCATCATGGCGTAGTCAAACAACACATTGTATTTCAAGGTGGCGTACATTGCCGCAGCAGAGGTGAGCAATAAAAGCGTCATTAGCGGTTTAAAGATAAAACGAGAAGACAATACGCTAAAAATCAGCATAAATAAGCCAGTTAATACAATGGCGGGCGTAAATGAAAAAAAACCGTGTCCTTCTGTAGTTAGCTCGAAAATGCGCTGATTGATAGGAAAATTGATAACGACTGCAAAATACAACGCAGACAAAATAATCAATGTTTCTTTGGTAACTTCAATTGAATTCCAATAAGTTTGTAAACGAGAGATTAATTTCAACATGACATCCAAGGCAAACCATCTTGGCCAGAGCATGACCAATAAATCTTAAGATAAACTTAATAATTCAATTGTTTCACTAGCCAGATAATTTTTATTATTATTTTAGACAGGGAAAACTAACACAGCAACAAACACATGCTGTCCTTTATTAAACAACTATGCCATTGTCACAGACGTTCCCTATCCTCATAAAATGTTGATGGCAAACTCATTTTTAGAAATGTAGCGCTTAAAAGCAGGCGTCAAAATAAGTGAAATGGTCATGTTTTAAATCTACAAAAATAAACTCCGCCGAAGCGAAGTTTATGTTGTCGAAATCATCATTCCGGTTAACTGCAGTGACTTATTTTTTCATTTTGGCAAACGCGTCGGCAAAGGCATTGCCCATTGCGGCATTGGTGGGTGCCTTAGAGCTATTAGCAGGCTTTTGGCCTTTTTTAACCGCTTGTGGCTTTTTAGCTTGCGTATTCTGTTGCGTTTTATTGACCTGGTTTGATGATGGTTGCGGCGTTTCATCAAGACGCATGCTTAAGCTGACTCTGCGGCGCTCAATATCCACTTCCATGACTTTTACCTTCACCACATCTCCCGCTTTTACGACGGTATGAGGATCACTAACAAATTTATCGGTAAGCGATGAGATATGCACTAAACCATCTTGATGCACCCCAACATCGACAAACGCACCAAAGTTAGTCACATTGGTTACCACGCCTTCAAGGATCATCTCAACCTTGAGATCTTTAAGCTCTTCTACACCATCTTTGAAATTTGCGGTTTTAAACTCACCTCGTGGGTCGCGTCCAGGTTTATCGAGTTCAGCAAGAATATCAGTGATTGTCGGCAGACCAAATGATTCTGTGACAAATTGAGCAGCATTGATGCTCTTTAGCAATTCACTATTACCAATTAATTGGCCAACATCGTGTTTTGATGTTGCGGCGATGGCCTCAACTATCGAATAAGCTTCTGGATGCACAGCTGAGCCGTCTAATGGGTTATCACCTTGACGAATACGTAAGAATCCTGCGGCTTGTTCAAACGCTTTTGGGCCAAGACGCGCGACTTTCAACAATTGCTTACGGTTAGTAAATTGCCCATGTTCGTCACGATAATCCACGACGTTTTTGGCGAGGGTTTTATTTAATCCCGCAACCTGCGCTAATAACGGCGCAGATGCCATGTTTAAATCCACACCAACACTGTTTACGCAATCTTCTACCACAGCTTCTAACGATTGAGATAACTGACTTTGACTGACATCATGCTGATATTGCCCAACACCAATGGCTTTAGGTTCAATCTTCACTAATTCAGCTAATGGGTCTTGTAAGCGACGGGCGATTGAAACTGCGCCACGAATAGACACATCAAGATCAGGAAATTCATTCGCGGCAAACTCAGATGCCGAGTACACAGAGGCGCCTGCTTCACTGACCATGACTTTGGTTAAACGTGGATGACTGTCTTTCACCATGGCAATTAACTCGCCCGCTAACTTGTCTGTCTCACGCGAGCCTGTACCGTTACCAATGGCAATGATATCTACCTTATGCATTCCAATCAGGTTCGATAAGGTTTTAATGGATTTATCCCACAGGTTTTGCGGCGCATGGGGGAAAACCGTCGTGTGAGCCACTAACTTGCCTGTGTTATCAACAATAGCCACTTTTACACCGGTGCGAATACCAGGGTCTAATCCCATGGTCGCTTTCGCGCCAGCAGGGGCTGCCATCAATAAATCGCCTAAGTTACGGGCAAAGACTTTAATAGCTTCTTCTTCTGCACTTTCACGCATTTTGGCAATAAATTCGGTTTCCATCTGTAAGGCGATTTTAATCCGCCATGTGGATGTCACGACCGTTTTTAACCATTGATCCACACTCGAATCGGTTAAGTTAAGTTTGAAGTGATCCGCAATAATCACCTCACAATAACTGCCTTGACTTGCTTCAGTGTCAGGATCGGCATTAATGCTTAAACTTAAAATACCTTCATTACGACCACGTAGCATTGCTAAAGCTCGATGAGATGGCACTTTGGTAATCGCTTCACTCTGTTCAAAGTAATCGCGAAATTTTGCACCTTCTTTCTCTTTGCCTTTAATGACTTTACTTTCAAGTACAGCTTGTTGGGTTAAATGTTGACGGATTTTTAGCAGCAACTCAGCATCTTCTGCAAAACGTTCCATAAGAATATATCGCGCGCCATCTTGGACAGCTTTGGCATCGGCAAAACCTGCTTCAGAATCAATAAATTCAGCAGCTTTGGCATCAATATCAAGGGTGCGATCCGCCAGCAAGGCATCAACCAAAGGCTCGATACCCGCCTCTATAGCTATCTGTCCCTTGGTTCTGCGTTTCGGCTTGTAGGGTAAATACAAATCCTCAAGGCGAGTTTTGCTATCAGCGTCATTAATTGCCTTTGCTAAAGCTGGGGTTAACTTACCCTGAGCATCAATGCTCGATAAGATAACTTGGCGGCGGTCGCTCATTTCAGTTAGGTAAGATAAACGAGAATACAGCTGGCGTAGTTGAGTATCGTCTAAGCCGCCGGTTGCTTCTTTACGATATCGAGCAATAAAGGGCACTGTGGCGCCATCATTAAGTAGCGCGATGGTGGCATCAACCTGTTGTTGGCGTACATTCAATTCTTGAGCAAGCAGTTGGGCAATATTTTGCATAGCAGGAGTTATATAGACTTAAATTTTAACATTGGCCCACAATACCACAAACCAACGATAACGTGATATTGCTAGTCATCATTAAGTCCAAGGTTACATCATGAATAAATTGATTTAACGATTCACTACAAAGATTTACTATAGCAACTATACTCATGTTTTAAGGATGAAAAAACACATGGTATTGGTATGACTGAATCAATAGACATTTTTCCTTGGGATGATAATTTTTGCACTGGACTGGCAAAGATTGATCATCAGCATAAAAAGTTAGTCGCAATTTTGAATCGACTTGCCAGTCATGCCGTGTTTGGCAACCAGCAACTCCAGTTAAACACTGTGTTTAAAGAGCTGGTTGATTACACGGTTTACCACTTTAAAACTGAAGAAGATATTTGGCATCAGTATTTATCTGATGATGATGTGGTAGACGATCATAAACTGAGCCACGACATCTTCATACAACAGGTACTTCAGCTACAGTCTGAATTGACCTCAACACCGTCAGATGCATTGCTTGAAAAAACAATCTCATTTTTGACTCAGTGGCTAGCGTCGCATATTTTAGAAAGTGATCGCTACATGGTCGTCTATGTTCTGGCACTTGAAAGTGGTATGAACAAACAAGAAGCTGAAGATTTTACCAAACAAAAAATGCAAGGCTCTACTCGTCATCTCATTAATGTCATTCTCTCCATCTATGCCAGCTTATCTACCAATACCTTGCATCTGATGCGTAAAACCAGATTAAGTGCTGAAATCCAACAGAAGTTAATTCGCAGTGAAAAACGCTTCGAAAAAGCAATGTACTATGCAAAGGTTGGGCATTGGGATCTTGCCAACTTAAACGGGCATTTTCAGTGGTCGGCGCAAATGTATAGCTTAATGGGCATAATAAAAGATGCCTCGCCCACGTTGACGTTATTAGCCGATATCATTCACCCTAAATATCGTTCTAAATTAATGGCATCGATGAAGTCTTGCTATCACAATGGCACCGAACATCATGTGCAATATCAAATCACCCGCCCAAGTGATAACCAAATAAGGTGGATTGAATGTCGTGGAAAGCGGGTTGTGACCGACAATGGCACCATCTCTATTTCAGGATTTGCTCAAGACATAACAGAGTTCAAACAGGCAGAAATTAAGCTTATTGAACAGCAACAACAATTACAATTTATCTCTGATAATTCACCGTTTTACATAGCAAGGTGCGATGAAGCACAAAAATATATTTATGTATCTAAACCTTATGCCGCCTTATTTGGTTTACAACCTGATGATATTGTAGGCCAAACGGTTAAAGAAACAATGGGCGAGATAATATATGGCGAAGTAAAAAACCATATTGACAAGGTACTGTCTGGCACGCCAACCTCTTACGATTTATGCTTATTTTCTAAAGAGTTGCTGGTGCAATATGTGCCTGAGTTTGATGACCAACAAAACGTAGTTGGTTATATCACGGGTATTTCTGATATCACCGAGCGTAAGCAACTTGAACAAAAATTACGTCTTGCGGCAAAGGTGTTCGAATCACAGGAAGGTATTTTTATTACTGATTCCGATAAGAACATTTTGCAAGCCAATTGTGCCTTTAGCAAAATAACCGGTTATCAAGAACAAGATATTATTGGCAAACCGCTGCAGTTATTTAATGGCGATCTTTATGATGAACAATTCTATAACCAGATTTGGGACAAACTGCGCGATGAAGACTGTTGGGAAGGCGAAATCTGGCATCAACATCACAACGGCTCTACATTTCCGGCTTATTTATATGTAGATGCGGTACGTAATGATCAAAACCACATTACTAATTACATAGTCACCATCAACGATATTTCAACCCGCAAAAAAAACGAGCAAAAAATACAACAACTGGCTTTTTATGATCACCTAACTCAACTCCCTAACAGACGCTTATTGTTGGATAGATTAAATCGGGTGATCATTTCTAACAAGCGGCTAAATAAGAATAATGCTTTATTATTTTTGGACATTGATCGCTTCAAAATGCTCAATGACACCTATGGACATGACATGGGAGACCTATTATTAACTTCAATCGCCGAAAGGTTAGCCGAATGCGTGCGTGAAGAAGATACCCTAGCCAGAATTGGTGGTGATGAGTTTGTCATTATTTTAGAAGGATTGAGTGAACAGAGCATTACTGCGGCCTCTCAAACTACCGAGATTTGCCATAAACTCTTAGCGGCCATGAGCCATTCATTTCAACTAAAAAACATTCAATATCATTGCAGTGCAAGCATCGGCGTAGTGTTATTCAATGATCCATCGGCCACCACTTCTGAAATCATGAAACAGGCTGATATCGCCATGTACCAAGCTAAAGTAGCAGGTCGAAACACCATGCGCTTTTTCGACCCCACAATGCAGGAAGAAATTTTAAAACGTGCCAAACTTGAAAATGAATTATTTGAGGCAGTTAAACACAATCATTTTAAATTATTTTACCAAATTCAAGTCAATCACCTACAGCAACCTATTGGAGCTGAAGCCCTTATTCGATGGTTACACCCACAAAAAGGTATCATTACCCCCGTAGAGTTTATTCCCTATGCAGAAGAGTCTGGGCTCATTTTAGCGATTGGTAGCTGGGTAATAGAAACCGCCTGCCAACAACTTAAACAATGGCAAACTCAACCTGCGACCAAAGCAATGACAATTTCCATCAATGTCAGTTCTAAACAATTTCGTCAGCCTGAATTTGTAGATCAAGTAATTGATACAATAAACAAATATGACATCAACCCATCTCGATTAAAAATGGAGCTAACAGAATCATTATTGTTAGATGACATTGGCAATACCATAGTGCAAATGCATGCCTTAGGTAAATTAGGGATTCAGTTTTCGTTAGATGATTTTGGTACCGGCTATTCTTCGCTGCAATACCTTAAAAAATTGCCGCTATACCAATTAAAAATAGACCGCTCGTTCGTGGGTGACTTAATCACAGATAAAAGTGATCAGTCGATTGTAAAAACCATTATTTCAATGGCTGAAAGCCTTGGTTTTTCGGTGATAGCAGAAGGTGTAGAAACCATTGAGCAACAACAGTTTCTTCAACGTGAAGGATGCTTATATTATCAAGGTTACTTATTTGGTAAGCCTGTGCCTATAAAAGAGTTTGAACTGCTTGTTAACGACATACAGGCACAAGATCAGTCAAAAACATCTGGTCCAAAACTCAATCATAGTGCCTAACATGGTTAAATAATCGCTACTCGCCACCAATCATTTTCGATACTAGCCCTTTATCGTGCCCCGCTTCAGCCAGTACAATTCCGGCTAAATGCAGCACAATAAACGGAATGAAATACCACAAGGCTAACTTATGTATCGTTTCAGCCAGCTCTTCGACAGATTCGGGGCCAAACTTAAGCAATAGCCCAGTTATCATAGAAAAAGTCACACCAGCATAAAACAACCAGTATACCCCTGCTTGCATTTTTTGCTGTAAGTTTGCCTGCGGATTAAATGGCGATAAATAATGTAAACCACATTTAGCCATGTAGATAAACCGCGCCGACAAAAATACGCCAACAGCATAGCCAAAATAAATGTGCCACTGAAACATCTCACCACGGATCATTTTGGCAATACTGATTGCTTGTTTATTATCAATAGTGACTGAAATGTTGGTTAAGCCTTGCTGAATAATTGCCGCCATATGGTTTTTCTCCATCCAGCCCAAACGCAAAAATATTGTCAGCAACATCACCAACATTGCAAAGGCTAAGCCCCAGTGAATGATTCGATGAACCAAGGGGAACTCTTGTGATGTTTTCATAATCAACCTCGATGTGATGTAAGTATGTTTAACGCATAATTTGATATCAATTAGCGATATTTTTTAAATAGTGTGCTGACTGAAACTTAAGTAACGCTTATGACATGGATATCAATTCATTAAACCGTAAAATAGCATTATGATGTGAGATATACATAGCATAACGACGAGCATAGACAGCATAATATTAAAAAATCAGCTACAAACTTGTCTTAATTTACAACACATTAACAAGGATACTTTTTTGCCTATCAGCAAACCTATTGGGCTGATTAATCATCATCACACCCACCTTAGATTAATATACCTACTGCTTAAGCTTGGGCTGACTTTTATTGCGGCAGACCTGTTTGGCCTAAGCGCGCCACCCGCCTTGATTTATGTACTCTTTTTTTTTGAAGCGGTTTATGTTGGATTAAGCTCTTGTTTTAAAAATCGTTATCAGCACAATGCACCTTTACTGTTTATGTCATTGGTGATCGATTCCTTGCTATTGGCCGCCTGGCTGTACCTAACCGGTGGGGCGACAAATGCATTTATTTCATTATTATTATTGCCTATCGCCGTTGCTGCTGTGGCATTACCTCAATGGGCACCTTGGGGATTAACGCTGATTTCTACTGCCAGCTACAGCCTGATGATATTTGTTATGCCAGAACACAATATGGGCGATCACACCATGGATATGCGCTCACACTTTCTTGGCATGTGGTTTAACTTTTTAATATCAGCATTAATCGTTACCACCAGCATTGCCTTCATCGCCCGAAAAGTTCGCCAAAAAGAAGCTGAACTCAATATTTTACGAGAAGCCCAATTGCGCCAAGAAAAACTACTCGCACTGGGGACTGCTTCGGCACAAATGGCACACCAGCTTGCCACACCACTGGCAAGCTTGCGTTTATTAGTTGATGAGTTACACGAAAATCAACCTGTCGATGGAGTATTGCCTGATGTAGAACAGGCGTTGTGCCGCTGCGAGCAAACCCTAACAGACCTTCGCACTGCAACTCAGTCAATACGTGAAAACCAGCAAACAAACATAATAATTCCCAACTTAGTCGACACATTAACTCAGCAGATATTGCTATTAATGCCTGAAGTATCGTTAACCACTCAAATAGATATTAACGATAATACAATGTCTCTAAATATGGATACTAACTTACTGCCGGCATTGATGTCGTTAATTGAAAATGCTGCAAGGGCAAGTCACGAAAACAATGCTGATTATCAGGTTGAGTTATCCGCCACTATTGATAATCAATACTGTTGTCTTAGTATTCGTGATTTTGGTAACGGGATCTCAGCAGATTTAATTGCCCAGATTGGTGAAAATATTATTCACGATGCAAAAGGCATGGGAGTGTCGTTATTATTGAGCCATGCCAGTTTAGAAAGGTTGGGGGGAAGTTTGATCCTGCATCAGCATTCTGATGGCGGCACTGTAGCGAAAGTGCTATTACCGTTAAAACAAGCACCAACAACATTTTCTTCAACTGTATCGACAAAAAATAGCCATGGATAAATTACTGATCATTGAAGACGACACCACACTCGCCAACATTCTTAATCGGCGCATGAGTCAACATGGTTTTGAATGCCATGTCGCCCATGATGCAACTCAGGGATTATTATTAGCAAGGCAGCATTTACCCAGCCACATTCTGCTGGATATGAAACTTGAGCACAGTAACAGTCTCAACTTAGTTAAACCATTACGGCAATTGCTACCTAAAGCCACGCTGGTTTTTCTTACCGGTTATGCCAGCATTGCCACTGCCGTTGAGGCTATTCGCCTAGGAGCCGATAACTACTTATCAAAACCCGTTGATACTCAAACATTGCTCAAAGCGCTCGACAAAAAGCACCTTGATATTGCAGATGAAGTGATAGCAGAGCCCCCCATTACCCCCCAACGCTTAGAGTGGGAACATTTGCAACAAGTGTTACAAGCCAATAATGGCAATGTGTCGGAAACAGCAAGGCAATTGGGCATGCATCGACGTACTTTACAGCGCAAGCTATTAAAAAAACCGACATCACTAAAGTGTTCTTAGAAGAAAATATGATCTATAACGTCAACATCAATATCGCCGACTATATCAAGTTATGCCTATTTGAAGATGACCAGATATCACTAAACACATCAGCAAAAATCAATAAATGTCAGTGATGAGATAAAAAAGCCCACTTTCACTTTTAGCAGAGATGTGAAAGTGGGACGTCATCGACGAAGGGTGGTACGACTTACACTAAAAGTGGTACTCCCCAGAGAGCCAAGCCTGCATTCCCAGTCCAAACATGCGCTCTCCAGGAAGAATTTCACTGCCCATCACCCGGTTATATCCCGCTAAATGATCTTGATACTCGGTATCAAACACATTGTTAACCCCGGCTTTCACGCGCCAAGACTTTGCTTCATATCCCACCAACATATTCACAACAGCATAACCCGATGTGCGTTGTTCAAGCTGGCTAACCGAGACTTTATCTTGTGCGGCCATTGCTAAGGTTTCTAAACGCGCAAACCAAGAATTTGACTCATAATTTAAGCCAACATTGATATTAGCCGGCGCAATACGATATAAATTATCGTCGATATCACGGCGCTCGCCTGACACATAGCTAGCAACCATATCGATTGAGACTTGCGTACTAAATGCATATGTTGCGTTAATATCCATGCCCATCAAATCAGCATCAACATTGGCAAACTGCATTGGATTTGCATCACCCATCATTGCAGTTACCGCTAATACAACCGGATCTGTTGCTTCAATACCTTGAATATAATCATCAATTCGATGGTAAAAAATCCTTGGGTTTATAGAAAAATTACCACTATGGTAGGCATTTCCTAGCTCAATTTGATATGCGGTTTCAAGATCTAAATCCATCTGACCCACATAGGTTTTGCCATCAGCTAAGCCACCTGTCGACTGCATAGGCAACCAAAGATAACGCTGCTGATAAGACGCACTTGCTTGTTTTCGTGCTAATCCGACAATCCAAGTCAGCTCATCATTCACTTGATAGCGTGCATCAAATACAAAGTCGACTCCGGTTTGTGACTGGCTTTTATCCGCTTCATTAAAGCGTGTCATCAATAGGTTAATCGCTGGTTTATTGGCCGCCATAGAATGGTGTACATTTTCAGCATCGGTTTGATATTGCTTAAGCCGAGCACCTACATTGAGCTGCCATTGATTAATGTGCTTGTCCCATTGTGCATAGACGCTATAACGGTCGTCGCGAACACCATTGAAGTTTCCAATGCTAAACATGGACTGTTCAGGGGTGGTTATGACCGAATCATGCTTGGCCATTTGCATATCTAGGCCGACTTGCCAGTCATCTTTGGTGAAGGCTAACGCGCCATCCCAACTGGTAGAATCGGCATTGTTGTAGCGTGCTGACATTGAAGGCATAAGCATGCGCTTGCTAAAATTATCCATTCCATGACGAGCATCTGAATAGGCTAAATGCCAGTCAAGTTGCCACTCAGCAAACAGGTGCACCCCCTGACTATTGATGTGATCGGTACGAATGAAATTGATATCCATTGGCAATGCTGGTGTGCCTGCATCTGTAGTTTCTAAATATTGATAACCTATCCCGATAAATTCCTCTTGGCTAAGCGAATCAGTTAAATTGAATTTATATTGGCCTCCAAACATCTGCTTTTGATAGTCCGTCGGCATAATGTGTTTGCCATTACCAGTTATGACATCTTCATTGCCTTTTAAGATATCGGTATATACCAGCAAGGCATGGTCTTTATTAGCAAGATTGGCTTTCGCACCAAAGCTGCCACGCTGGCCGTTATCTTGATATTGAGCCGCCACTTTGCCATCAACAACATCAAATTCCGCGCTCGACTCAACCACGTTTACACTGCCACCCAAAGTATCTATGCCCGATGATACTGGAGCAATACCACGCGATAAATCAACGCGTTCAGTCATGATCAGGCTGGCATAACTTAACGGAGTATCCATTGCATTAGGGCCTGCGCCAGCTAATTTGACACCGTTAATTTGGGTATTCACTCTATCGCCTGATAATCCGCGATATTGCACAATACCAGTTAATGGTCCATTGCCATTGATTGATGCCCCTGGCAGCACCTCGAATAAATCACCCACATCAATTTTGGCAGGCAATGCTTTATCCGTGGCAGAGACAACTGAGTGATTATCACTATGATGAATAGTGATAATTTCCATTTCATTTGCAAAAGCATGGTTACCAGCAAGAATTGCAGCTACGACGAGGGTTAGGATGGAACACTTTACGATCATGTTGTTATTTTTAATGGGTAAATTGTGACGCAATTGTGCCTGCAATTACTCATAAATAACAAAAGCTAAAGTGGAAACTGCGACAAGGTGTCGCAGTCTAAGGCTATGATTTGATAGGGAGCTTGCTTTGAACAACAGCACACTGACGCATAGCCTATAGGCCATATGTGATAAAGCCGGTCAACTTATACTGTTCTAGGCTGAAAATTGACTATATTTAAACTTAATTTTTATTGAGCAATACGCTTAGTAAACTTAACTCTGCTTAAGTTAGGTTTGCTCAGGCAAATGGTAGAATATCTTGTTAATGTACCAGCACTTTTCACCCTCAGGCGTGCTGACCACAGCCTCATCATCAACTTGTTTTTTCAACAGTGCGCGCGCCATCGGAGAATCAATTGAGATGTAACCTTTGCGGCCAAAAATTTCATCGTAACCCACAATGCGAAAGGTAAGTTGTTGACCGTCATCATTTTCAACTTCAACCCAAGCACCAAAGAAGACCTTACCCTCTTGCTCTGGGGCATAATCAACTATTTTTAAGTTCTCGATAGACTTACGTAAGTATCTGACTCTGCGGTCAATTTCACGAAGACGCTTTTTGTTGTATAAAACTAAGTACCTCTCGAATCGTACTAATATCATTTACTATTTGAATTTATTGAGTAAAAAAATAGTGCATATACTTTTATAAATGTACTATTTTCACGTTCAGCTCTTAAAACCATCACAGAACTAAGAATAGTTTTCAGCTCCATAACCATAAAAGTGGTTATGGAGACATCTATGGAAATAGGGCTCCAATCGTTTATTGTTACAAGCGGTTTGAGACAGTTTACTTCCAATTAATCATATCGATTAAGGGCGTTTTCGCCTCCTTGGCTACTCATTTAATTTAGGATGAAGTTGGATGGCTACCCTTCGGATTTTTTTACATGTCTTTTGGCGAGTGAGATTTCTGCACAAGGTTTTATGAACGATGAATCCGCTATTTTCTGTCAATCGTGAAATCACTATTTAGTCTATCTCTATAATGAGCAGAAAAGATTGACGGCCTTGTTCTTACCACAAAAAAACATGTAATCCATCAAGCGGTAAAAGATGCTATCAAGTCCGATATTTTGAGCCTAAATGGAAACCATGGGGTGATTTGATAACCGAGTTTTTGAAAACAGCAAAAGGTGGAGATACAAAAGTCAAAGATCTGTGTGAATTTGTACGAGAATACATTGAACCCAACAATTTCGAAATATCTCCACTTGATTACCTCACTCGCGGCAAAACAAATATTCAACCCATGCTCGAGCTATTTGAATTAGTACCTATTACTCGAAAGAAAAAATGGCTGTTTTCCATCAATGAATTTTTAGATTGGCTCATCGTAAAATTCTTGACCATCGAAGATGAAGATACTGGTGAAGTATCTCGTATAAAGGGAGCAAAAAACCCATTTTCTCACATCAATTTTGATGGTGAACAAATACCAGTTTCACTTAATGAAACCAACAAATTGGCATTGCCTTATCAATTTGTAAAAAGCGCTCGAGAATGGATATTCCCCCAGGGAAATTTTGAAAAGATCGGTTATTCAGAACTTCATCATCTACATAAATTTTCGGCCGATTGGGTACAAGTTGATGACTCCTTAGAAATTAACCCATCAGATCCTGACTGCGTTACCAAAGTTGAAGGGGGGAAAACGTATCTTTGGCTCCCTATCTATTGGACCTATACCTATGCATTAATGCAATTACCTGCAAGAGGAAGGCAAATTGTTTATTGCGACTCTGGGGAAGCAGACCCCGAAGTGCCAGATTTTCAGATTGGTAAAATAACCTGGTCGCCAAATAGAAACAAATTGGCAGGTTTAACCAACAGACAAGGCATGATAAACAAAACTCGAGATGGCGATTTCGGTGTTTACTATACCTCTAACAAAACAAGTTTCGACGGCAAAGGCTATGCCATTCCATTTATGCCCATTGAGTTAGCGTGTTGGCTAATCAAATTAAGAAAATGGCAAGAGAAATACAACCCCATTGAGAAGCCGACTGAGTGGCTAGAATGCACTAGAACTAATTTGAACGAATTCCAAAGGAAACAAAAGGGGCACAACTGCTTCTTATTTCGTGACTTTCAAGAAAATGAACCAGGCACATTTGGTGGAAGATTGGCTTCTAGACTTGCGGCAGCGATATTTTTTTCATCTGACGACCAGCTCGTTTCTGCTTCCTACGCAGGGCAAAACTTTCACGAGTGTGCGTCTGAACTAAAACAACAGCAATCAATTGCCCTTGCACCATTTAAATCCGCCTACACACCACACTCTATGCGCGTAAGCCTGATTAATGCCTACGCTTATGAATTTGGCATGCCTATTGAAGTCATAATGAAACTGGTCGGTCATTCTTCAATCATCATGTCTATTTACTACATGAAGAGCGATAAGACAGGAGCAAATATTCGAGAGAAAATCACTCTTGGAGAAAAGCAGGCATTAAATAAAGCAGCAGATACACTAAAAAGTTTTATTGAATCCCAACGAATTGAACAATGTAAGAGCCAACTCATCGCTAACAATACTGAGTTTTTATCAACCATCGATAATGCTAGACCTGCATCGAGTTATCTTTTCAGAGACTTTGGCATTTGTCCTGTTGGTGGGGGGTTTTGTAACGAGGGGGGAGCTGCCGTCGCGATGAAAGCCAATATTTATCATCCTGTTACTGCCGGCTATCTCGGGGAGCAAAACTGTATACAGTGTAGGTTTTTTGTCACTGGCCCTGCATTTATGATGGGACTGGCTGCTATATTTAACGAATTGTGTTTGGCGATTAATACACAATCTCAACGTTATAGCCATTTAGAGAAAGAGCTCGACGATACTGTAACTAAGATAGAAATACTCTCACATCAAATATATCAGCAGAAAGCACAAAGTACTCAAACGTCTATGCTGGAAGGTGAAAAGCTTAAACTTCAATCTGAACGACGAAAACTGAACTCAGAAATTGAAGTCAAAGCCAAAAAAATGGATTTATACATGAGTGATATGAACGCCCTTCATAAACACTTACTAAGCTGTCAAGCTATCATTAATAAAGACTCATCATCTGAAGATACAAAGCTACAACTCATTGTACCTAGAGACTTTTCTGTTAGTTTTGAAATCAGTGAAGTTAGTGGATTTCAACAACTATCTGAAGTATGTGAAAACGCAGAGCTTTACCACAGTTGCACAGATGAACAAGCTGTGACAAGAAGGAGTCAAGCTCTTGATAAGATGTTGGTGAAGAACGGTATTATCCCCCATTTTTTGCATTTAAACGAAGCTGAACAACTTGTAGTGGGTAACCAAATGACTCAATTGATGCTCTCAAGGCTAAAAAGCTGGGAAAAAATCGACCGGCTTATCGATGGTGATTTGACTTTAAATGATTTTGAAGATAGCGAGCGAATTTCTAAGAACGAATTAAAACAACTTTTTATGGGGTCAACACCTCTTAAACTGGTCGAATAATATGACTGAAACATCTCCTGAAATCGTCTTGAAACAGCTAAAATCTGAGGTTTCAGAGCGAGTACAACACTCTCTGCAAGCTATATATCAAATTTGCATAGAGCAGCAACAAAGGGGCCTGAATGAATTTAGCTATGCGACAATTGCTCGGCTTGGTAAAGGGCGAGGAGTCCCAGCTGCACAAAGCATTCGAAACAAAACAGGTGAAGCCTATCGCACTTTAATATCAAGCTTTGCCAACCAATCCCCCAACTCTTCAAAGAGTAATAAACCAAGCTATGGCAAAAGTTATGCTTGGATAGATGAACTTAAAGATCCAGTTGTTAAACTACAGGCAAGGATCTTGTACTCACAAAAAATTACTGCCGAACGGGCCGTCAATGAGATCGCTCCAATCAACCAGGTAATAGAGATCTTTGATGGAAGATCGTCTGATCTTCTCACAAAAAGGCTAACAGGCCTTGAGCGAGAAGCTCTTGAGTACCTGTTGTCTGATGAATTTAGACGGCGGAATCAATTGGAGGTGGGGCAGCATGGCAGTATAGTATCTGGCAATAATAACGAGCCCTTTTTACCTGTCGCAACGATAGATGCTATAAAAAAGGCTTTACAGTACCTCTAGATAAATCTGTAGGACGGACCTTGAAAACTAACTTGATAACCCGCGAGGGCTTCGACAAGCTAAATGCAGAACTTAACCATCTTTGGCGTGAATACAGGCCTGAAATAACGAAGAAAGTAGCATGGGCAGCGAGTCTTGGTGATCGCTCGGAGAATGCTGATTACAAGGAAAACAAGAGATTACTTAGGCAGATTGATTCGCGTGTGCGTTATCTGAGAAAACGCATTGAAGCTGTGAAGGTTGTCGAATATTCCCCGCAACAAGATGGAAAAGTATTCTTCGGAGCTTGGGTACAAATCGAAAATGACGCAGGCGAAATAAAGAGCTTCCGTATAGTTGGCCCTGACGAGATCTATGGTAGAAATGACTATATTTCGATCGATGCGCCAATGGCCCGTGCTTTGCTGAAAAAAGAAGTAGATGACGAAGTTGTGGTCAGTACACCATTAGGTGAGCATACCTGGTACGTAAATTCAATTTCCTACAAAAATCCTCAAAAAGAGAATGTAAAATAGAAAAATCTTTTAAAAACAAAATATTGATGACTACCAGCGGGTGAAATCCTAATCATCGAAATACGCAGCTCGCGGATTTGGGTGACTTCTCAGCGTGACTCCAGTATCAGAAATACCGAAAGTTCTATATCAGAAAAATGGTGATGAATTCTTTGCTATTTGTGGACAAATACACGGTGAACTCACCCTCAAGAAGGGAAATCCCTAACCGTTAACCAAGGTTTGTAGTCAGCATGCTGGCCACTACCTCGATCTTCCTTTATCCACTTGGCAAATTGCTGCTCTGAACCGCCCTTTAATGGTGAAGCCATAAAAAAACCACCGATTGTAGTGCTCAACTAAATTTGGCCACAACAGTTTAACAGCAAGTGTAGTGATGTATAAATTTTTCATTTCTACTTTAAGGTAAAAACATAAATTTCGAATTTAAGCTAAAAAAACAGAGCATTGAAATTCAACTTTGTATGGTTCTAGTTACCTCATGTAACCAAGTTACACCTCTAAATAGCCTATTCTCTGCATCAACGGGAATAACATTGATCCGGTCACGAAACTGAAGTGATATTCTTAGGCGCTTAATAAGGCGCCTTTTCTGTTCTTCAGCTGTGCCATCAGTTTCTAGGCACACCCAATATAAGGACTTTTCTTTTTCCTCAATCAATTTTCGGAATAATCCATTGATATGACTGTCGTCTATGTTAAATCCATAGCCTACGACAACTATGGCTTCACATTCCGAATATTGGTCAAAGCTGGCGGTTCTTACTGTCAGCTCGGAGCTATAAAGCCCAAAATCAGATCCTATATGGTTTTTGCATCCACAAATGGGGTGATTCTAAGCTAAAAATAAATGAATTTAGAAATAGTACGACTGGCTGTTTCGTCAGTGTAAGTATGATAAATGAAGGAACTGACATCCCAAGACAGCAAGTAGACTACCACCTCGAATTCAGTTTTTAATGATTATATATCATCCCATTTCACATGCGAGATACATAAATAACTCTATTATTAGATACTTAAATCGTATGACAGCTAATGTCAGTAGATCATGCCTTGGTCTAAATATCATTGTTAACACTGAGGCCCAATAGACCATGGAAGTTTACCTATGGTCTATTGGGCTAGAGTGAAGAGTATTAGCTCCCTAGCGCTTACATCTGGTTGTGCATATCATTTAGTGCCGAATGTAATAAATCATCGTCATTCGAATTTCCATCGAGGTGAGTATAACTTCCCTCAAAAATATCAATGCCTTGGTCTTTATGTTGATCCTTAGCGTCATCGAGTAATGGATTCTCAAAATGGTTAACGTGTGAAATATCCAACATATCAGTTTCACTATCCTGAGTTGATATGGCAGGTATTTCCGTTAGCGTTAAATCCATCCGTGTTTGTGTTGATGTTGGCGTTTCAAAGGTATTAGGTGTAATGCCAACCATTTGCAAATAGGGATCTATGGGCGAGGCCAGTGCAGATGCGACAACATGCTCATCAGCAGAAGCTGAATGAACTACTGAGATCATATCAACATTTGCTATAGCTGCAGGCTCTATTGCAAGTGCCCTCACCGCTGCAACCCCTTCATCCGATAACACTAAATTGTGACTCTCGTTATTGATGCCCACATGATGGATTGCTGCCGTTTGGTCAGCATATAGAGCCTCGCTTGGCTGTGATGCCAAACCTAAGCCCTGTGCGGCTTCATCACTGCTTGCCGCATCGTCCACAGGCGTGTTATCCAGCAGCGCATGGACCTCCCGGTTCTCGATGCCGTCTTCGGTGACCTCCTGTATCTGCGCGGTGATTTCTGGGGTTTCGTTCGTGCTTTGGATCGTCACGGTAACGGTGTGCGGTGTACCGTCGGCAGAAGTGACAGCCAGCGTGTCGGTGAGGTTCTCGCCAGCCTTAAGCTGCTGCACTGCGCTTTGGGTGTTGTCCTCGCTGTAAGTCCAGTGCCCGTCGGGCGCCAAGTCAAAATGGTCATGCTGGGTGGCAACATCAGTCTGCGACTTCATCGCCGACTGGCCAGCGTCCGCATCTTTGACCTCGATGAAACCGGAGATCAGCTGGCCGTTGTCCTCCAGCACATGGGCGCTGTCGAACTCAAGCGGCGCAATGGCCGGCGGCATGAACCCAGAGCCCTGCACGGCAGCGCCGCCGCTGGCCGCGGCCACGTCATGCATGACCGGGGTCAGCTGAGCCGCGTTTTGTTCCGGGTGAAGCACAAAATCCGTGTAGGGATGGCGGCCCGAGAGCATGCCGGGGTTGCCATTGTTATAGGCGTAGACACCCACTTCGCTGGCTTTTGCGTCGGTGAACACCACCTGATACCCGGCGCCCTTGGCGTGCCAGGCGATCATTTCACTGATCGGGACTTCCGTCAGGGTGCCGCCATGGGGACCAAAGGCCTTCGCGACGCTGCCATCGGGCGAAATGAAGGAAATGCCCGCGTTCTTGATGATGACCAGGGCCCGCTCGAACGGGTACGTGTCGGCACCTTGGAGCATCATGCTGGCGAGGTACTTGAAATTCGGATGGCTCATCCATTCAAACGCATGGCCGATCTGGGCGTAGGCATCGTCCGATTGCGTGGGGCCGGCATGGGGCACAAAAGCCGGGGCATCGTCCTGGCCCTGGATGGTCACGGTGATGGTCTGCGCCGTGCCATCGGCGCTGTGCACGGTGAAGGTGTCGGTCAGGTGCTCGCCGGTCTTGAGCTGCTGGATCGCCGCTAGCTTGTTGTCGGCTTCGTACAGCCAGTAGCCCGTCTGATCAATGGTGTAGTGGCCGTAGGTGGCGCCCACCGCGTTTTGCGGAACAAACAGGGCCTGGCCCGCATCCGGGTCGACGATGCTGAGCTGGCCAAAGTGCTCCAGATTGCCCTGCGAATTGACCTGCTGATCTTCCGTCACCGTGACGGCGGTGTCGCCGCCGATCACCGCCACATGGCTGACGGGCACGCCGCTCAGATGCAGGGTGAAGTCCGCCGCGCTGGCGCTCTGGTGATTGCTGCCTTCTTCGGCACGGGCGCTCACCTGGATGCTGGTATCGCCCTGGAAGTCATGCGGCGCGCGCAGGGCCAGCGCCTCCTGGTTCCAGCCTGTGGTCTCGATCACCTGCCCGGCTGTAGCGACCGTGACGCTGTACGTGCCGTCCGTCAGCGTGAAGCCCACCGGCAGGCCATGGATGGCGTAGCTCAGGGTCTCGCTGCCATCGGTGTCCGCCAGCTGGTAGCCGAGGTAGGGCTTGAGCAGGATGTCCTGATCGCCCAGCGTCAGGTGGTCGGGGGTGCCGATCTGGATGTTGTCGAACAGGGCGCGCGCCTCGCCCTGCCCCGTGGCGCGGAACTCCACGCGCGAGTTGCTGCCGGTGGCCACCAGGTCGTAGGCATGGTGCTGCATGGCGAAGGTGCCGGCGGTCGGGCTGATGGTGTCGATCACCTTGCCCTCCCACAGCACCTCGACCGGCGTCATCGCAAAACCCGGGCGGGCCGAGAGATCAAAGCCGACATGCACTGTTTGACCGGCCTGGGTGGCCAGGTCGCGGTAGATGTTGCTGCTCCAGCTCGCGGTCAGGCTGAGGATCTGGTTGTTGCCACTGCCGCCGTAGAGCCGCTCCTGGCCGATTTCCACACCGCTGGCTTCAGAGCTGTGCCAGCCCAGCGGGGTCGGGTCGGACAGCTTCCAGCCGGGGTCGCCCAGCACGGGGTTGCTGAAATCGGTGGTGATCGAGAGCGCGCCGTCGCGCACCGGTGCATCCGCCACCGGCGTGATGGCCAGCGGCAAGGTGGTCGTGATGGCTTGCGCGCCGCCGGTGACCGTCAGCGTGAGCGCTAGCTGGTCGGCCGAGACATTGGCGACGGGCGTGAAGGTCCAGCTGCCATCGGCGTTGTGCGTGACATGGCCGAAGGCCGGGTCCACCTGCACATCGCTGAGGCTCAGATGCTCGCCTGCGGCCGGGACTACGCCAGCCAGCTGCAGCAGCTCGTGTTCGCTGAAGCTGCGGGGCGTGTCTTCCGCCGTGGACAGGCGCTCGAAGCTCAGCGGCAGCGGCAGTTCGGCCGAGGTGACGGTCTGGTGCGTGGCGCTTTCTTCGGTGCGTGCGCTGATTTTCAGGTCGATCTGGCCTTCGAAATCCTTGGGCGCCTCTACGGTCACGGCATCCATCTGCCAGCCTGCCGTGTCGATCACCTGCCCGGCCGTCGTGACGGTGACACTGTGGCTGCCATCGCTGAGCGTGAAGCCCACCGGCAGACCATTGATCAGGTAGCTGATGGTTTCGCTGCCGTCGGTGTCGGCCAGGTGGAAGGCCTGACCCACATCCAGATGCAGCGCATGGTTCACAAGCGCCACCTGGGGCGGCGGACTGATCTGAAGGTTGTCGAATAAGGCCCGCGCATCGCCCTGGCCGCTGGGCCGCAGCTCCAGGCGCGAGTCAGGTCCCGTGGCCGTCAGGACATACTCATGCCGCTGCATGTCGTAGGCCTGGTTGCCCGGCGTCAGGGTGTCGATGACCTTGCCCTCGAACAAGACCTCGATGGTCGCCGCAGGCCGTCCCGGGCGCCCGGTCAGGTCAAAGCTGAAGACCAGGGTCTGCCCGGCCTGGGTGTTCAGGGTGCGGTAGAAATTCATGGGCGACGAGGCCAGGCCCGACAGCTCCAGCAGACTGTGGCTGTCGGCGCCGCCGTAACGGGTGGCCGTGCCGATGTACACCCCCTCATGGTGGTCGGTATGCCAGCCTACCTGGGTCGGATCAAGGTAAGCCCAGCCGGCGCTGCCGGGATTCTGGCTACTGATGTCGGGATGGATGGACAGCATGCCCGCGACCGGCGCGTCGGTCACGGCAGTGATCTGCAGCGGCAAGGCGACCTGCTGCGGCTGCGCGCCGCCAGCCACGGTGAGGTTCAGCGCCACCTGGTCCGCCGACACATTGGCCGCCGGGGTGAAGGTCCAGCTGCCATCGGCGTTGTGCGTGATTTGGCCAAAGGCCGGGTCCACTTGCACATCGCTGAGGCTCAGGTGCTGACCCGGGGCCGGTACCGCGCCGGCCAACTGCAGCAGCTCGCGTTCGCTGAAGCTGCGCGGCGTGTCTTCCGCCGTGGACAAGCGCTCGAAGCTCAGCGGCAGCAAGAGCTCGGCCGAGGTGGCGATTTGGTGGGTGGCGCCTTCTTCGGCGCTGGCGCTGACTTTCAGTGCCAGCTGGCCTTCAAAATCGGCAGGCGATTGCAGCACGAGGGCATCCAGCTGCCAGCCCTTGAGGTCGATCTGCTGCCCCGCCGTGGTCGCAGTGACGCTGTGGCTACCGTCGCTGAGGGTGAAGCCGACCGGCAAGTCCTTGATCAAGTAGCTCAGCGTCTCGCTGCCGTCGGTGTCGGCCAGCTGGAAGCTCTGGCCCAGATCCAGATGCAGCGCATGGTTCACCAGCGCCACCTGGGGCGGCGTTGTGCTGAGCTGCAGGTTGTCGATCAACGCGCGGGCATCACCGGAGCCAGTGGCGCGCAGTTCCAGGCGCGAATTGGCGCCGGTGGCCACCAGGTCATATTCATGGTGCGCCATCGCGTAGCCGCTGGCGGGCGTGATGGTGTCGATGACCTTGCCTTCCCACAGCACCTGCAGCGGCGCGATGGCAACGCCAGCGCGCGCCGAGAGGTCAAACCCGAAATGAACGACCTCGCCGGCCGAGATGGACAGGTCACGGTAGAGATTGGCGTCACTGCTGGCACTCAGGCTGACGATCTGGTTGCTGGTGCTGCTGCCGCCATAGAGTTTGTCCTGACCCAGCTCGACACCCTGGGCATGGTCGGTGTGCCAGCCCATGCCGGATGGGTCGACCATGGCCCAACCGGCGGAGCCCACCGCCTGGTGGTTGAAGTCCGTGAGCTCGGTCTGGCCACCGGCACCGAGTGGCGTGTCCACCACCGGCGTGATACTCAGCGCCAGCGAGGCCGTGAGCGGCTGGGCGCCACCGGTAACGGTGAGGGTGATGGGCACCTGATCGGCCGACACATTGGCCGCCGGGGTGAAGGTCCAGCTGCCATCGCCGTTGTGGGTGAAGTGGCCGAAGGCCGCATCCACCTGCACATCGCTGAGGCCGTAGGAGACCCCGGCTGCGGCATGCAGGCCGGCGAAGGACAGCAGTTGCGCCTCGCTGAAGTGGCGCGGGGTGTCCTCGATCACCACCGGGGAATCGAAGCTCAGTGCCTGCGGCACAAAGGCAGTGAGGGCACCTTGCTGGTGATTCGCACCCTCTTCGGAGCGCGCCGCGACCTGGAACCCCACGACGCCTTCGAATCCGGTCG
Source organism: Shewanella holmiensis (assembly GCF_025370255.1). Taxonomy (GTDB): domain Bacteria; phylum Pseudomonadota; class Gammaproteobacteria; order Enterobacterales; family Shewanellaceae; genus Shewanella; species Shewanella holmiensis. The sequence continues at coordinate 15,573 of NZ_JAMTCD010000012.1, read as the reverse complement.
GTGCCATCAGATGCAGCTGATCCGGCGCCCATCCTTGCGTGTCGATCACCTGATCCGCCGTGGTGACGGTGACACTGTGGCTGCCATCACTCAGCGTGAAGCCGACCGGTAGACCCTTGATGACGTAACTGAGCGTTTCGCTGCCGTCCGTATCCCTCAGGTGGAACTGCGTGAACGTGTCCAGGCCGCCCAGAGAAACGGGTTGGGTTGCCAGCACGGGCAGCGGCTCCCGCATACGAAGATGTGTGTAATCCACGTTCACATGCGCAAATTGGCCTGCGCCATCATGTGCGCGCAGTTGCAGATAGCCCTGGTCGCTGTCGGCCAAGAACCTGAAGCTTTGCTCACCCCACCCCCCTTCCGGGGTGTAGCTGGAAACCACTTGCCCGTTCCAGACCACTTCAAGCTTGATGTTGCCGCTGGAATAGGCACTCAGGGTCAGCTCATAAATTTGACCTGGCTTGGTGGCGAAATGGGTGCCGACCGTTGCATCGTCCGTGCCCCTCATCACGAGCATCGTGTTGGCCCCACCGTTGGGGCGCTGCAGGAGCAAATCTCCCCCTTCGTTATTCCAGCCCTGAATCGTCGCCGGCATCCTCTCAAAGCTGCTGTGCGCTTGGAAGTCGACCGAAGAAACAAGGGTCTTGGCCTGCCCTGACTCCGGCAACTCGCTCACGCGGAGTGTGTCGGCCACCGGCGTGATGTCGAGCTGGCCATGCGCTTCGCGGCTGACCGTGCCATCGCTGACGCTGAACTGCAGGTCCACGTCCTGGCCGCTGAAGTTGGCGGCCGGGGTGAAGGTGAAGCCGTGCGTGGCATCGCCGGTGAACGTGCCATGCGCGCTGGTCAGCGAGCCGGCCACGATGTGCAGCTGGGCGCCGTCATCCACATCGCTGGCGCCCACCGCCTGCAGCAGCTCGGCTTCGGTGAACACGCGCGGTGTGTCTTCATTGATCGCGCCCAAATCCGCTGCCGTGGCCGCCGTGCCGTGGGTCACCAGTGGGCCGTCATTACTGCCGGCGAGGGTAATCGTGAGATTCTGGGTGCTGGTCGCGCCAGCGCTGTCGGTCACGGTGATCGGAATCACCACAGCCTGGGTCTGGCCGGCCGCCAGGTGCTGATAGCTGGCGTGGCTGGGGTCAAAGCTGTAGCTGCCGTCGGTGTTGAGCGTGAAGCCGTCCACCGCGGTGCCGAGGCTGAAGGTGTGCGTGTCGCCGGCATCGGCGTCGGTAGCCGCCATATGGCCGCTGAGCAAGCTGCCGTCTTCGGTCACGGCCTGGGTCTGTGCCGCCATGACCGGCGCGTCATTCACCGGCGTGATGCTCAGTTGCAGCGAACTGCTGATGGGCTGCGCGCCGCCGCTCACCGTCAGCGTTAGCGGCACCTGGTCGGCAGCGACATCGGCCGCCGGCGTAAAGGTCCAGCTGCCATCGGCGTTGTGGCTGAACTGGCCGAAGGCCGGATCCACTTGCACATCACTCAGGCTCAGGTGCTCACCAGCTGCCGGGACTACGCCGGCCAGCGCGAGCAGCTTGCTCTCGCTGAGGGTCAGGGGCGTGTCTTCGGCCGTGGCGAGCGGCTGGAAGCTCAGGCGCACCGGCAGTGCCGCGGAACTGGCGGTCTGCTGGTTACCGGCCTCTTCGCTGCGACCGGTGACGCTGAGCTCCAGCGTGCCGGCAAAGTCCTTGGGCGCCTGCACGCTCAGGGCATCCTGTTGCCAGCCCTTGGTATCGATCACCTGATCGGCGGCCGTGACCGTGATGCTGTGGCTGCCATCCGTCAGGCTGAAGCCCACCGGCAAGCCCTTGATGAGATAGCTCAGCGTTTCGCTGCCGTCCGTGTCGGCCAGATGCAGATTGGTGGGCAAGTGGAGCTGAAGCTCGCTGTTGACCAGGGCCTCGCGGTCCAGATGGGGCGTGTCGCTGATCTCCAGCTTGTCGAAGATGGCGCGCATGTCGCTCTGATCGCCAACCACACGCAGCTCCAGCCTGGAATGCTCGCCGGTGGCTGTCAGCTGATAGTCGTGACGTTGAAGGTTGAAATCCGTCCCTGCGGGCGTGAAGCTGTCGATGACCTTGCCTTCCCACAAGACTTCTACCAGGGGCACGGCCCAGCCGCTGCGCGGCGAGACATCGAAACTGAATTTCAGCTCCTGGCCGGGCACCGTGTCGAGCACGCGGTAGAAGTTGGCCGAGCTGTCCTTGCCAGCCCCGGAGGAAATCATTTCCAGCGCGCGGTCACCACCGCTGCCACCGAACACATCCTGCCGCGCCACTTCCGAGCCCTGGGGCGCATCGGTGTGCCAGCCCAGGGGTGTGGGGTCAGCGAACTGGCCGTGCAACAGGGTGCTGTCGAAGTCGGTCTGGTGGGCGAGCGAATGGGTCTCGCCGGTGTATTCGAAGACCGGGACATCGGCCACCGGACGGATGTCCAGCCGGGCAAAGGTCGCCTGGTTGACGCCACCGTCGCTGACGCTGAACTGCACATCGACCTGCTGGCCGCTGAAGTTGGCGGAGGGCGTGAAGGTGAAGCCGTGGGCGGCATCACCCGTAAAAGTGCCGTGGGTGGAACTCAGCGAACCCGCCACGATGTGCAGGTCGTTGCCATCGTCAACGTCGCTGGCACCGACCGCACGCAGCAGCTCGGCCTCGGTGAACAGGCGCGGCGCGTCCTCGTCCACGGCGCCAAGATCGCCCGCCTTCGCTGCGCTGTTGGCCACCACCTGCAGGCCGTCGTTGGTGCCGGTGAGGGTGAAGGTGAGGTTCTGTGTACCGGTCGCCCCGGCGTGATCTGTCACCGTGATCGGGATGACCACATCCTGAGTCTGCCCTGCCGCCAGATGCTGGTAGCTGGCATGCGAGGGGTCGAAGCTGTAGCTGCCGTCGGCATTGAGTGTGAATCCGTCAACGGGGTGGGCCAGGCTGAAGCTCTGCGTGTCACCGACATCCACATCGGTGGCGACCATATGACCGGTGATAGGGCTGCCGTCTTCGGTCCCCGTCTGGCTTTGTGCCGCCAGCACCGGCGCGTCATTGACCGGCGCGATGCTGAGCTGCAGCGGGCGGCTGAGCGGCTGGCTGCCGCCGGCGATGGTCAGCGTGAACGGTACATCGTCGGCATTGACGTTGGAGGCCGGGGTGAAGGTCCAGCTGCCATTCGCGTTGTGGCTGAACTGGCCGAAGGCCTGGTCTACCTGCACATCGGCCAGCGTCATGGCCTGTCCGGCAGGCGCATGAACACCGGCCAGCTGCAGCAGCTTGGATTCAGTGAACACCTGGGGCGTGTCCTCGTACACCCGCAGTTGCTCGAAGCTCAACCGCATGGACAGCTCGGGTGAACTGGCGGTCTGCTGCGTGCCGCTCTCTTCGGCTACCCCGCTGACTTGCAGATTCACCTGGCCCTGGAAATCCTGTGGTGCCTTCACCACCAGCGCCGCCTGATCCCATCCCTTGGTCTCAATGGCCTGACCGGCCGTGGTGACGGTGATGCTGTGGGTGCCGTCGGTCAGGGTGAAGCCCTGCGGCAGGCCCTTGACCACGTAACTGAGGGTCTCGCTGCCGTCAGTATCGGCCAGGTGAAACTGTGCGCCGAGATCCAGATACGCATCGCCATTGACCGGGCTGAAGCGCGCCGCCACCGGAGAGACGCCGACGTCCAGGTTATCGAAGATAGCGCGCATATCGCTCTGCGCGCCCACCACGCGAATCTCCAGACGGGGCTGGCCAGCAGTGGCGAGTAAATCGTAGTCATGGTGCTGCAAGCCGAAGCCCGTGCCCGAGGGCGTGAAGCTGTCGATGACTTTGCCTTCCCACAGCACTTCGACCAGCGGTACCGCCCAACTATTGCGCGGTGACACGTCAAAGCCGAAACGCGCCATCTGGCCCGACGCGACGTCCAGCACGCGGTAGAGATTGGGCGAGTTGACCGCGCCGGCGCCCTCGGAGATCAGTTCCAGCGCATGGTCACCGCCGCTGCCGCCGAACACGTCCTGCCGCGCCACTTCCGAGCCCTGGGGCCCATCCGTGTGCCAGCCCAGGGGTGTGGGATCGGCGAACTGGCCGTGCAACAGGGTGCTGTCAAAGTCGGTATGGATGGCCGTCAGCTGGCCATCGGCCGGCAGGTCGAGCAGCGGCGTGTCGGCCACCGGCGTGATGTCCAGATGCAGGGTGCTGCTGATCGGCTGCGCACCACCGTGTACGGTGAGGGTCAGCGGCACCTGATGGGCCGAGACGTTGGCCTCCGGCGTAAACGTCCAGCTGCCATCGGCGTTGTGGCTGAAATGGCCGAAGGCCGGGTTCACCTGCACGTCATCCAGCGTCAGGACCTCTCCCAAACCCGCACGGATACCGGCCAGTTGCAGCAAGCGGGATGCAGAGAAGGTCTGGGGCGTATCTTCAACGGCCGTCAGCCGATCGAAGCTCAAGCGCAGCGACTGCTGGTCAGACGTCGCCGTCTGGTGGTTGGCGGTCTCCTCGGCACGGGCGCTGACCTGGATCTCGAGCTGCCCCTGGTAGTCCTGAGGCGCACGCAAAGCCAACGCATCCTGGCTCCACCCCTTAGTGTCGACCACCTGGCCGACACTGGCGATGGTCACGCTGTGCGTGCCGTCCGTGAGCGTGAAGCCTGGCGGCAAGCCCTTGATCAGGTAGCTCAGGGTCTCGCTGCCGTCGGTGTCGGCCAGCTGAAATGCCTGGCCCATATCCAGGTGCAGGGCCTGGTTGACCTCGCCCACCTGGGTGGGCAGGCCGATTTGGATGTTGTCGATGATGGCCCGCTTGTCTGCATCATCGCCCACCACGCGGAACTCGATGCGCGACTGCGGGCCAGTGGCCTGCAGGTCGTACTCGTGATGATGCATCTCGTAACCGGCGGTGCCCGGCGTGAACGCGTCGATGACCTTGCCTTCCCACAGCACCTCGATGCGGGCGACATCCCAGTTCTCGCGGCGCGAGGCATCGAAGCTGACGTGGAGCAATTGCCCGGTCTGCGTGTCGAGCTCGCGGTAGATGTTCGGCGAGTTGATGCTGGCGCCCTTGGACACCAATTCCAGCACCTGGTTTTTGCCCGTCCCGCCAAACACGTCTTCCGTGGTTTGCTCCACGCCGAACGTGGAATCGGTCTTCCAGCCCAGCAACGCGGGGTCGGCGAATTGCCCCGACAGTTGCACATCATCGAAAGTGGTCGACACCAGCGGACCCACGGGCTTGTCCGCCACCGGCGTGATATCCAGCTGCCCATGCGCTTCGCGGCTGACCGTGCCATCGCTCACGCTGAACTGCAGGTCCACATCCTGGCCGCTGAAATTGGCCGCCGGGGTGAAGGTGTAGCCGTGGGTAGCATCGCCGGTGAAGGTGCCGTGGGCACTGGTAAGCGATCCGTCAACGATGTGCAGGCTGCTGCCGTCATCCACATCGCTGGCGCCCACCGCCTGCAACAGCTCGGCCTCGGTGAACACGCGCGGTGCGTCTTCATTGATCGCGCCCAGGTCGGCGGCTGTCGCGACCGTACCGTGGGTGACCAGCGGGCCATCGTTGCTGCCGGTGAGGGTGATGGTCAGGTTCTGGGTGCTGGTCGCGCCAGCGCTGTCGGTCACCGTGATCGGGATGATCACATCCTGCGTCTGGCCAGCGGCCAGATGCTGGTACGCCGCATTGCTCGGATCAAAGCTGTAGCTGCCATCGGCGTTGAGCGTAAATCCATCGACCGCGTTGGCGAGGCTGAAGGCCTGCGTGTCGCCGCTATCGACATCGGTGGCGACCATATGGCCTGTGAGCTGCGTGCCGTCTTCCGTGACGGTCTGGCTCTGTGCCGCCAACACCGGCGCATCGTTCGTGCCCTGCAGCGTGACCGTGATCGTGTGGGTCGTGCCGTCGGCACTGGCCACGGTCAGCGTGTCGGTCAGGCTTTCGCCCGCCTTGAGTTGCTGGATGGCCGTCTGCGCGTTGTCGGCGCTGTAGGTCCAGGCGCCAGACGCATCGACGCTGAAATGCCCGTAGCCGGCGCTGCCGGCCACATCCGTTTGGGCAGTGAAATGCGTTTCGCCGGTATCGATATCGCTGATCGTGAGCTGGCCGCTCGCCTGCAGGTGGCCGGTGGTGACGGCCGCGTCCTCAGTGACCGTTCCCACATCCACGCCGCCGATCACGGCGCCGTCGTTGGCGCCCGTGACGGTAATCGTGAGATTCTGGGTGCTCGTCGCGCCCGCGCTGTCGGTCACCGTGATCGGGATGACGACAGCTTGCGTCTGCCCCGCAGTCAGATGTTGGTAGCTGGCATGGCTGGGGTCGAAGCTGTAGCTGCCGTCAGCGTTCAGCGTGAAGCCGTCGACTGCCTGCGCGACGCTGAAAGCTTTGGTATCGCCCGCGTCTACGTCAGTGGCGACCATATGGCCTGTGAGCTGCGTGCCGTCTTCGGTCACGGCCTGCGTCTGTGCTTGCAGTACCGGAACGTCGTTCGTGCCCTGGAGGGTGACCGTGATCGTGTGGGTCGTGCCGTCGGCACTTTGCACCGTCAGGCTGTCCGTCAGGCTGTCGCCTGTCTTGAGTTGCTGGATTGCGTTTTGCGTATTGTCGGCGGTGTAGGTCCAGGCGCCGGTCGCATCCACGCTAAAGTGGCCGAGGCCGCTACTGCCGGCCGCATCGGTCTGTGCCGTGAAGTGATCTTGCCCGGCATCCGGGTCGGTGACCGTGAGCTGGCCACTGGCCGCCAGCTTGCCCGTGCTGTCGATCGCATCTTCGTTCAATGTTGCCGCATCGACGCCGGCAATGACTGCGCCATCGTTCGCCCCCATCACCATGACGCGCACCACGGTACTGGCCGTGGCGCCGCTGCTGTCAGTGGCGGTGATCTGGAACACATCCTCGCCACGCTGGCCGGCCGACAGTGCGTTCGTGTCAGCGTCGGTATTGTCGAGCTGATAAGTCCAACTGCCCGATGCAGCATCGAAATCCAGATGCCCGTAAGTGCCCTGGCCCTGGCCGCTTACCGACCAGCTCAAGGTATCGCCGGCATCCAGATCGCGGCTGTGCAAAAGACCCGTGATGGTGGACGTCGCCGAATCTTCGCTGACGAAGCGCGCCGAGGCACGGGTGGCGCCGATCACCGGAACATCATTGCTGCCGTTGATGGTGACGTTGATGGTGTGCGTGGTGCCGTCAGGGCTGTGTACCGTGAAGCTGTCGCTCAGGTGTTCCCCGGCCTTGAGGGCTTGAATCGCCAGATTGCTGTTGTCGGCCGCATAGGTCCAGTGGCCACTCGCACCGAGCACAAAGCCGCCATAACCCTGGGCACTGGTACCGAATTGCGCGGCAAACACGGCTTCGCCAGCATCGGCATCGCTGACCGACAGAAGCCCGGACGTGGTGATTTTTCCGGCGGCATTGACAGCGACATCTTCCGTCAGACTACCGCTGTCGGTGCCGGTGATCACGGCGCCGTCGTTGCTGCCGGTGAGGGTGATCACGACATTGTGGCTCGTCCCATCGGCTGAGGTGACGGCAAAGGTATCTGTTTGTGTCGCACCCACGGCCAGCGCATCGGCCCGGTTGTCCGGGGTGTAGGACCAATGGCCGTCGGCGGTGATGCTGAAATGACCGAACTGACCGGCGACATCGGTCTGGGCAACTAGGTGGGCATCGGCTGCCGTGGGGTCGGTGACGGTCAGTACGCCGCTGACCGCCCTGTCTTCGTCGGTCGTTTTTGCGTCATCGCCAGCAATGACCGCTGTGATCTGCGGCGTGCCATCGGTATGGCCATGGACGGTGATATCGATGCTGGTGGTCTGGGGTAGGCCTTGGGACATGATGAATACCTTGCCGAACACATCATGCTCTACATCACCGGTGTTAAGACTGTTCGCCTTGGTTGGGTCGAGCTGATATTCCCAGGTGCCGTCAGTCTTCACCAGCAGGGTGCCGTAGGTCCCGGGGTAGCTTCTGTCGGCTGCCGCGATGTTGCTCTTAGGGGTGTCGATGTCGGTGAAGCTCATCTGGCCGGTAGTCGTGCCTTGGCCATCCTCGATGACATCGCCAGTGAGTTTTCCGCCGATTACAGTAGCGTCATCCCGCCCCATCACATCTACCGTCAGCTCGCGCTGCACGCCGTTGGCGGTCTCCACGGTGAAGGTGTCGCGTTGGACTTCACGGCCGGCCATGCCCTGAACGGCTGCGTTGTCCACCTGATAGGTCCAGTGGCCATCGGCTCGCAGCTCAAAGGTGCCATGGGCGGTGTGTTGAATCTGCGCCACAAAAGCCGGGGCCACGGCCGCGCTGGTGTCCACCCGCAGTTGCCCCTCGACAGCCTGATGGGCATCCTCGTCCGTCTTGCCCCGGTGATCGCCGCCAATCAACTCGTACTGCATGCCGCTGGAGGTCACACGCAGATCCACCGGTGTAGAGTCGGCCACGGCGCTGCCGTCGGTGGCCATCGCCTGTACCTGAAAATGCTGGTCAGTGGCGTGCAGCAGGTGCAGGTCCTGGGCCTCGGCGGCAGTGACGGTCCAGCTGCCGTCGGCGTTCCTGGTGCCGCGGTTGAGGGTAGCGGCGACATCCAGGCCGGTAATCTTGTAGCTCAGGGTTTCAGTGGTCGCCTGGTCGCTGAGCTGGCCGTGCAGGTTGAGCCGTGTGTCGAACTGGATCAGCTGCGCCTCGACGTGGCTCAGCATGAAACGGGATTGATGGTGAGCGTCATGGAGTGGAGCATCCACCGCCTGCAAAGCGATGTAGCTGAACGGGGTCGCCGTATGAATGTCGAGCTTGCCGTTGAGCGCTGGGTCGGCATTGGGCACCAGGTCGCCCTCAGCCACTTTGTTGCCCTGGGCGTCGTAGGCAATCCAGTGCGCCTTGTCCTCGCTGGCGTAGGGATTGGCCGTACTGGTGTGGTCCATAAAGTTACTGAGCTGCAGGGTAGCGGAACGTGAGGCGCCAGCCAGCTGGATCATCAGGGTCTCACCTTTATCAAGCTGGGTGTCACCAGTTCGCGCGGACACGCCGAAACTGCCGCCGGATACGATTGGCGTATTCCCCACCAAGCCAAGGTTCAGCTTGCCGCCCAGTTCGATCTGGTCGGTGGCAAATCCGCTCAGTGTGATCTGGTGCAAAACCCCCTGGCCATGGAGCACCTCGCCCGTGGCGTCGGTAGGCAAGAACTGTGTTGCCTCCTGGGTTGCGGTGAGGCTGGGGGCGTCGATGGTGCCGTGGATGCTGACGGCAATCTGTTGGCTGGTGCCATCGGCCGTCTGCACGGTGAACGTTTCGGACAGCGCTCCTTGTGGCCCCAGTTGCTGGACCGCCGGCAGGCTGTTGTCGATCGAATAATGCCAAGTACCGGCGGCATCGATAGTCAGCACGCCTCCGTCGCTGCCATGCAGGGTGGCGGCCTGGAAGGTGGCCGCGCTGTCCACGTCGGTGGCGCTCAGTTGCCCGCTAGTCTCCAGGAAGTGGCCGGTGGACACCCCCTTGTCTTCGGTGACGCTGCCGCTAGTGGTGCCGGTGATCGTGGCGCCGTCGTTGGTTCCCGTGACGGTGATGGTGAGCTTCTGTGTGCTGGTCTCGCCGGCGCTATCGGTGACCGTGATCGGAATCACCACGTCATGAGTCTGTCCCGCCGATAGGTGCTGGTAACTGGCGTGCGTCGGGTCGAAGGTGTAGCTGCCGTCCGCGTTGAGCGTGAAGCCGGCGACTGCCGTGCCCATGCTGAAGGCCTGGGTGTCACCCCTATCGACATCCGTGGCGACCATCCGGCCGGTGAGTTGCGCACCGTCTTCGATGACGGACTGGGTCTGGGCAGTCAGCACCGGTGCGTCGTTGGTACCGGTGATCGTCATCGTCACCGTGTGACTGGTGCCGTCGGCACTGGTCACGGTGAAGCTGTCGGTCAGGGGGTCACCGGCCTTGAGTTGCTGGATGTCCGGCTTGCTGTTGTCGGCACTGTAAGTCCAGTGCCCGGCTGCATCGAGGGTGAAGACGCCATAGTGGCCGTTCGAGGCCAGCGCATTGAAGTGGTCTTGTCCCACATCCGGGTCAGTCACGGTCAACGTGCCCGAGGCGGCGATTTTCCCGGCGGCGTTGACGCCCGTGTCTTCCGTGACGGCGCCGGTGCTGGCGCCGCCGATGATCGCGCCGTCCTGGGCGCCGGCAACGGTGATGACGAGATTCTGCGTGGCGGTGGCGCCGGCGCTGTCGGTGACGGTGACGGGGATGGTCAGGGTTTGCGTCTGGCCGGCGGCCAGGTGCTGGTAGGCAGCATTGCCCGGATCGAAGCTGTAACTACCATCCGCGTTGAGCGTGAAGCCGGCGACGGCCGTGCCCATGCTGAAGGCCTGCGTATCACCCGTGTCAACATCGGTGGCGATCATCCGGCCGATGAGCTGCGTGCCGTCTTCGGTCACGCTTTGGGTTTGGGCGGTCAGCACCGGGGCGTCGTTGCTGCCCTTGATCGTCACGGTCACCGTGTGCTGAGTGCCATCGGCGCTATGAATGACGAAGGTGTCCTGAATAGTCTGGCCCTCGGCCAGTCGCTGGATCTCGGGACGGGTGTTGTCAACGGTGTAGCCCCAGAAGGCTTGCCCATTGGTCAGCGGCGTCAGGGAGAACTGACCAAGGCCTGCCTGGCTGGTTCCCTGCTGGGTGGTGAATGTATTTTCGCCGGCATCGACATCTGTCACTGCCAGATGGCCTTCGATGTGCAGACGACTGTCTTCCTTGATTTCACCGACGGTTCCGCTGGCATCACGAATCACTGCACCGTCCTGTGCACCAGCAACCGTGATGACGAGGTTCTGGACAGCCGTGGCTCCCGCGCTGTCGGTGACCGTCACCGGAATCGTCACGGTCTCGGAGTGACCCGCCTGAATGTGCTGGTAGGCGGCATTGCTCGGGTCGAAGGTGTAGCTGCCGTTGGCGTTGAGGGTAAAGCCGGCGACTGCCGTGCCCATGCTGAAGGCCTGGGTGTCACCGCTATCGACATCCGTGGCGACCATCCGGCCGGTGAGTTGCGCACCGTCTTCGGTGACGGACTGGGTCTGGGCAGTCAGCACCGGTGCGTCGTTGGTACCGGTGATCGTGACGGTCAGGGTGTGTGTCGTGCCGTCAACGGTTTGTACCGTAATCGTCTCTTGCAAGGTCTGGTGTTCAGCCAAAGTCTGGATTTCAGACTTGCGGTTGTCGACGATAAAGGTCCAGGTGCCATCGGCATGAACCACAAACTGGCCAAGGCCATGATCGCCATCCACCGGCGTACCCCGTTCGCGCGACCCAGGCTGATGATTGGATTGACCGGTGACTACAAAGAGGTTTTCACCCGTGTCTTTGTCGCTAATTTGAAGCTGGCCAGATACCAAGAGGTTTGAACCTGACGGATTGATATCCTCGGTGACAGCGCCGCTGTCAGTGCCACGAACTTGAGCGGCATCGTTGGTGCCGGTGACCGTAATCGTCAGGTTCTGTGTGCTGGTCGCACCGGCGTGATCTGTGACCGTAATCGGGATCACGACATCTTGCGTCTGACCTGCCGCCAGATGCTGGTAACTCGCGTGGCTGGGGTCGAAGCGGTAACTGCCATCGGCGTTCAGCGTGAAACCGTCGACGGGTTGAGAGGTCGAGAAGCGCTGCGTATCGCCCGCGTCGGCGTCAGTTGCAACCATCTGGCCACGCAATAGATTGCCGTCTTCGGTGACCGCCTGGGCTTGCGCTTGCAGCACCGGCCTGTCTTCAGCGCCGTTGATGGTGATGGTGACGACTTGTTGTGTGCCATCGGCGGTTGTCACGGTGAAGCGGTCGGTCAATGTCTCGCCGGCCTTGAGTTGCTGGATGGCCGTTTGGCTGTTGTCGGCGGTGTAGCTGTAGTGGCCGCCGGCGTCGATGCTGAAGCTGCCGTAATGACCTGCACCGGTTACGCCGGTTTGCGCCACGAAGTGGTCTTCGCCGGCTTCCGGGTCGACAACTGTGAGCTGGCCGCCCGCTCTGAGTAGTCCGCCCGTAGACACCACGCCGTCTTCATTGACCGCATTGGCAACTCGACCGCTCACCACGGCGGCGTCGTTCGTGCCGGTAACGGTTATGGTCAGGTTCTGCGTGCTGGTGGCGCCCGCGCTGTCGGTCACCGTGATCGGAATGAGCACATCCTGCGTCTGGCCCGCAGCCAGATGCTGGTAGGTCGCATTCGATGGATCGAAACTGAAACTGCCATCAGCATTAATCGTGAAACCGGCGACTTGTTGAGCGATCGAGAAACGCTGTGTGTCGCCCGCGTCCGCGTCGGTGGCCAGCATCTGGCCGTTGAGGCGTGCGCCGTCTTCAGTGACGGCATGAGTCTGCGCCTGCAGCACCGGCTTGTCCTCGGCGCCTTTGATGGAGATGGTGACGACCTGCTGCGTGCCGTCGGCTGTTGCCACGGTGAAGCTGTCGCTCAGCGTCTGGCCAGCCTTGAGCTGCTGGATGGCCGTCTGCGTGTTGTCGGCGGTGTAGCTGTAGTGGCCTCTGGCGTCGATGCTGAAGCTGCCGTAATGACCTGCACCGGTCACGCCGGTTTGCGCCACGAAGTGGTCTTCACCCGCATCCGGGTCGACGACGGTGAGCTGGCCGCCTGCTCTGAGCATGCCGCTCGTGGACACGACGGCGTCCTCGGTGACGAAGTTGGCAATCTGACCGCCGATGGTGGCGCCGTCGTTGCTGCCGGTGACCGTGATCGTGAGGTTCTGCGTGTTGGTCGCGCCGGCGCTGTCGGTCACCGTGACGGGGATGACCACGTCTTGCGTCTGGCCGGCGGTCAAGTGCTGGTAGCTGGCGTGCGCCGGATCGAAGCTGTAGCTGCCGTCTGCATTCAGCGCGAAGCCGTCAACTGTGTTGGCGATGCTGAAGGTCTGGGCGTCGTGAGCATCCGCATCGGTGGCGACCATGTGGCCTTGCAACAAGGTGCCGCCTTCAGTGACGGCCTGCGTCTGCGCGGCCAGCGCCGGCGCGTCGTTCGTGCCATTGATCGTGACGGTGATCGTGTGCGCCGTGCCATCGGCACTGTGCACGGTCAGCGTGTCGCTCAGCGACTGGCCGGTTTGAAGCTGCTGGACGGCAGACTGCGTGTTGTCGGCGCTGTAGGTCCAGTGGCCGGACGCAGACAGGCTGAAGCGGCCCAGGCCAGTGCTGCCGGCCATATCGGTCTGCGCGATGAAATGGTCCTCACCGCTGTCGGTGTCGGTGATCGTCAGCTGCCCGCTGGTTTGCAGATGGCCATTCTGGACGGACTGATCCTCGGTGACTGCGCCGCTGTCGACGCCGTGGATCACCGCGCCGTCGTCGACGCCAGTGATGGTGATGCTCAGGTTTTGCGTGCTGGTCGCGCCGGCACTGTCGGTGACGGTGATCGGGATGACCAGGTCCTGCGTCTGCCCAGCAGCCAGATGCTGGTAGCTTGCGTGGCCAGGTTCGAAGCTGAAGCTGCCGTCGCTGTGCAGCGTGAAACCGTCCACCGGCTGGGCGATGCTGAAAGCCTTGAGGTCGCCGGCATCCGCGTCGGTGGCGATCATCTGACCGTCAAGCCGCAAGCCGTCCTCGGTGACTGCGTGGGTTTGGGCCTGCAGCACCGGCCTGTCTTCGGTGCCGTTGATGGTGATGGTGACGACCTGCTGCGTGCCGTCGGCTGTCGTTACGGTGAAGCTATCGCTCAGCGTCTGGCCAGCCTTGAGCTGCTGGATGGCCGTCTGGGTGTTGTCGGCGGTGTAGCTGTAGTGCCCACTGGCATCGATGCTGAAGCTGCCGTAATGGCCAGCTCCGGTCACGTCGGTTTGGACCACGAAATGGGCTTCTCCGGCATCCGGGTCGACGACGGTGAGTTGCCCTGCGGCCCGGAGTATACCGGCCGTGGATACCACAGCGTCCTCGGTGACGTTGTTGGCAAGCCGACCGCCGATGACAGCGGCGTCGCCAGTCCCGGTGATCGAGATCAACAGGTTCTGTGTGCTGGAGGCTCCGGCTGTGTCAGTGACGGTGATGGGAATGGTCAGCGTCTGCACCTGACCGGCGGTGAGCTGCTGATAGGCAGCGTCGCTCGGATCGAAGCTATAGCTGCCGTCAGGATTGAGTGTGAAGCCGGCGACTGCCGTGCCCACGCTGAAGGCCAGGCTGTCGCCCGCATCCATATCGGTGGCAACTAGGAGCCCACGGAGTCGCGTACCGTCTTCGATGACTGACTGGCTTTGAGCCTGCAAAACCGGTACGTCGTTGCTGCCGGTGAGGGTGACGTTGATCGTATGCGTGCTGCCATCGGCACTGCTCACGGTGAGACTGTCGCTCAGCGTGGCGCCAGCTTTGAGTTGCTGGACTGCGGCTTGGCTGTTGTCGGCTGAGTAGGTCCAATGGCCAGCGGCATCGATGCTGAAGCTGCCGTAACTGGCGGCGACACCGGTCTGCGCGATGAAATGGTCTTCGCCGGTGTCCACATCGGCGACCGTCAGCTGCCCGCTGGCTTGCAGATGGCCGCTCTGGACGGACTGATCCTCGGTGACCGCACCGGTGTTGACGCCGCCGATGATGGCGCCGTCGTCAACGCCGGTGACAGTGATGGTCAAGTTCTGAGTGCTGGTCGCACCGGCGCTGTCGGTGACAGTAATGGGGATGACCACGTCTTGCGTCTGGCCGGCAGCCAAGTGCTGGTAGCTCGCGTGCGCTGGGTCGAAGCTGTAGCTGCCGTCGGCGTTCATCGTGAAACCGTCTACGGACTGCGCCGTGCTGAACGTCTGTGTATCGGCGGCGTCCACATCGTTTGCAACCATGTGCCCCTTAAGCTGAGCGCCGTCTTCTGTGACGGCTTGGGTCTGGGCACTGAGCACCGGCGCGTCGTTCGTGCCCTGCAGCGTGACGGTGATCGTGTGAGTGGTGCCGTCGGCGCTCTGCACCGTCAGCGTGTCGGTCAGCGATTCGCCGGCCTTCAGCTGCTGGATGGCCGTTTGGGTGTTGTCCGCGCTGTAGGTCCAGGCCCCTGCTGTGTCGACGCTGAAGTGCCCGTAGCTACCGCTGCCAGCCACATCCGTTTGCGCCGTGAAGTGCGCTTCGCCGGTATCGGCGTCGCTGATCGTGAGCTGGCCGCTGGCCTGCAGATGGCCGGTGGTGACGGCGGCATCCTCAGTGACCGTTCCCAGATCCACACCGCCGATCACCGCGCCGTCTGCGGCGCCGGTGACTGTTATGGTGAGATTTTGCGTGCTGGTCGCGCCCGCGCTGTCGGTCACCGTGATCGCAATCACCACGTCTTGCGTCTGACCGGCGGCCAGATGCTGGTAGCCCGCATGGCTCGGATCGAATTGATAACTGCCATCGGCGTTGAGCGTGAAGCCGTCAACGGCGTTGGCGATGCTGAAAGTTTGCGTGTCGCCGGCGTCCACATCGGTCGCGGCCATGTGACCGCTGAGCAAGCTGCCGTCTTCGGCGACGGCCTGGCTCTGTGCCGCTAGCACCGGGGCGTCGTTCGTGCCCTGCAACGTGACGGTCACGGTATGCGTCGTGCCGTCCGTGGTGCTGACGGTGAAGGTGTCGGTAAGTGTTTCACCGGCCTTCAGTTGCTGGATCGCTGCCTGCGTGTTGT
>NZ_JAMTCD010000011.1 GCF_025370255.1 Shewanella holmiensis | reverse complement strand
GCCATTTAGCCCCCCAAAACCTCTAATTGCATATTCTACTAATAATGATGCAGTGATCATCACAGCCAGCCACTTGCAGTAAGGGTTTGACCGTTCCCAACTTCCACTGACGATCTAGGCAATATCTCGGGCGCAACAGAAGAAAACCCACGATAAATTAAATATTGATGATATTGGTCTAACGCTTGGCTCATACCTTTATCCAAGGTTGATTTAACGTACTTACGCAACAACACAGGCAAGGCATGATTAAGCAAACGCTCACCAATCATGGTATCGACACCTAAGTCAGCAACAATGGTTCTGAACAAACGGCGTAAATCATGACTCGTAAAATGCTTAAACCTAATTTGGGTATGCCACTCATGGGCACTGCGAATAGAAATAGCGCCAACATTACCAGGGTAATCAATGAACTTACAACAGTCTAAAAACTACCCTGCACAATTGGTTTTTATTAACGACCAGCAAACCATTACCAACTCACTGATCGTTGCCGATTATTTTGGCAAAAAGCATTGTGACGTTTTGCGTATAATTGACCAAATCCTTGCTGATGCCCCCATGAATTTACGTCAGCCCACTTTTGCGCTAACGTGCAAAATCAACAGGTTGGCACCAGTCAGCGTGATTTGAAGTGCTACCACCTAACCAAAGACGGTTTGATGTTTTTAGTGATGGGGTTTACGGGTGCAAAGGCCGCTAAATTAAAAATCGACTTCATTAATGCTTTTAACGAAGCCCAAAAGCGACTTAGCCGCACTACACACCCGTTTGAGCGTCAGCGCTTGATGTTTGCCAGAAATGCCCACATTGTGAACACTTAAGTCCATGCTTATAAAAAAACAATGGAAAACCGACAAAGATAAAAACTAAAAATGCAGACCTTTTCCCTTTTGTATGCCGCTCGACGTTTTGGCTGCCACAATTTGGACAAGTTTCCGACTCAGTTTTACATTCAAAATCAACTGAAGCAGAAAAGTCTTCTCCAAGCACCTTAATGGCTTCTTCCAAATCTTTTTCTTGAACGAACAGCCTAACCCCACCCATGGCGTCTGAATATAACCACTGCATATTTACAGTGTGCTCATCGGCAATAAATGAAGAAATACCTACACTCTCCAAGTTTGCTTTTGCAATGTGTGCATCAAGTGGAAACGAAAATGTAGCAACAACCACCGATTGATTCATATTTCCCCCCTTAAAAACATAACGCCGTTTAAGCCACGAGTATAACGCAGTTTGGCCCGAGCTTTTTGCAAGCGTTTTTGATTGGGTTATAACAGGTTGCTTTGCCCCAAAATAGTAATCCATAACGACAAAGATAATATTGATTACACCCTCTAGCACTTTATTCAGATTGGTGATTACGCTAATTTTTGAAATGAAGACGAAACAGAGAGTTAATACTTATGAAGGGTTTCTCGGCTCATTTAAGTATATCTGCACATAAAACTCGCATTCAAGCAGATGAGAAATATGTAAGAACTTAATCCTGATGAAAATAATGCTAAGATAATACAATCATTAAAAGAGAAACTTCATTATGGCAGATGCAATCCAACCAACACTTTTCTGGCACGATTATGAGACTTTCGGCGCTAATCCCGCCAAAGACCGTCCATGTCAATTTGCCGGCATTAGAACTGACCTTGACCTTAACATCATTGGCGAGCCAGAAACGTTTTATTGCCAAGTTGCTCCTGACTACCTGCCCTCTCCTGAAGCAATATTAATCACAGGTATTACACCACAATTAGCTAACAACAAAGGCATGCCTGAAGCTGAATTTATGCAGCGAATTAATGGTTTATTCAGTCAGCCAAATACCTGTGTTGTTGGTTATAACTCTTTACGCTTTGACGATGAAGTCAGTCGCTATGGTTTTTACCGTAACTTTATTGATCCCTATGCAAGAGAGTGGCAACAAGGTAACTCACGTTGGGATTTAATTGATTTAGTGCGTGCTTGCTATGCTTTTAGACCGGATGGGATAACATGGCCGCAAAAAGAAGACGGCTCTCCAAGCTTTAAACTAGAGCAACTTACGGTAGCCAATGGCTTAAGTCATGAAAAAGCGCACGACGCGATGTCGGATGTGTATGCCACCATTGCCATGGCAAAGCTTATTAAAGAACAACAACCTAAGTTATATGACTATTATTTCAAGCTAAGACGAAAACAAGCGGTTAACGACCAAATTGATGTACTAAAAATGCAACCTTTGGTGCATGTAAGCTCAAAAGTCAGTGCGTTAAATGGCTGTACAACATTAATCGCGCCAGTGGCTTATCACCCTACCAACAAGAACGCGGTTATTTGTGTTAATTTGGCAATGGATATCTCACCATTACTCACCTTAAGTGCCGCTGAGATTTCTGCTCGCATGTATACGTCTCGAGCAAATCTAGCACCTGATGAGCTGCCTATACCGATTAAGCAAATCCATATCAATAAATGTCCGTTTATCGGTTCGGCTAAGTTATTAGACGATGAGGTTGCTTCACGATTACAGATTGATAAAGACTTCGCAAGAGAGCAGTATAAACGATTAAAAAATGCTCCTGATATTCGTGAGAAATTGAATGCGGTGTTCGAAATTGAATCCGATAGAGCTGAAATAACAGATCCAGATTTGATGCTATATAGTGGCGGTTTTTTCAGTTATGCTGACAAAGCAAAAATAGATATCGTCCGCAATACACACGCTCAAAATTTAGCTGCTCTGGAATTACAATTCGATGATCCACGCATTAATACCATGCTGTTTCGCTATCGAGCCCGTAATTATCCACAAACATTAAGCCATCAAGAAAGCCTTAAATGGCGAGAGTTTTGTCAACAACGCCTAATGGATGCAGATTATGTGATGCGTCTCGAAAACTTGGTTGAAGAAACCAGCGACAATGAACACAAACAAAAGCTATTAAAAGCCCTATACCAATACTTACAATCACTCTAGTATATTGATAATAGCCATACACTTAAGTTCAAATATGAAGAGTTTCATTTAAGGACAAGGGAAATGCAAAACAGATTTATAGACAGTATTAGTCAACTTTCAAAGCCATTATCAACGGCATTAGTGCCATTATTAAATGATGACTTTTGCGGCCATATCGATGCTAATCAATTATCGGTGCTTATCGATAAAACTAAACTGACCGAACAGGAGTTATTGCTAGCCTTGTTGCCTGTGGCTGCTGCATTAGCCAGCCCTAGCCTAAGCCAATTTTTTGTAGGCGCAATTGCTAAAGGTGGCAGTGGCGATATTTATATGGGAGCCAATCTAGAGTTACCAGGTGAAGCCCTATTTCACACTGTTCATGCCGAACAAAGCGCTATTAGCCATGCATGGCTGAGCGGTGAAACCCAAATTGTCGATATTGTGGTAAATTTCAGCCCTTGTGGACATTGTCGCCAATTTATTAATGAACTCGTTGATGGTAGTAAAATCAATATTCATTTACCTGGTCAAGCTACTGCACCACTAAGCCATTATTTACCCTATGCCTTTGGGCCAACAGACTTAAATGTAACCCGACCATTACTGTCAAAAAGTAATATTGAATTCAATTTAGAATCGAGCGATCCACTGATTATTGAAGCATTAGATCAAGCTGGATTGAGTTATGCCCCTTATACAAATTGTCATGCCGCGGTTGTGCTTGAAACACATGATGGCGCTACATTTTGTGGCCGATACGCTGAAAATGCCGCCTTTAATCCATCGATGCAACCTATGCAAATGGCATTATCAAATTTGATTAGACATAATCGTGATTATAGCGACATCAAACGCGCGGTATTAATTGAGTCTTCAAAGGGGCAAATAAGTCTTGTAGGCGCCGCGATGGATGCATTGCACACTATTGCTGCTGTCGAACTCGAACATATTGTTGTCGACCCAAGCTAACCTTGATTTCACTAATAAAAAGGACTGCATCGCAGTCCTTTTTATTAACGTTTTTACATTATCAAAATTAACGGTTTTTCTCTAAACGCGCCAATAGACTTGAGGTATCCCAACGATTACCTTTCATTGCTTGGACATCTGCGTAAAATTGATCAACCAATGAAGTTACAGGTAAAGTCGAACCATTGCGACGGGCTTCATCTAATGCAATCCCTAAATCTTTACGCATCCAATCAATCGCAAAGCCAAAATTGTATTCACCTTGCCACATGGTTTTATAACGATTTTCCATTTGCCAACTTTGCGCAGCACCTTTGCTAATGACTTCGATTACTTTCAAACCATCAAGGCCTGCACTTTTTGCAAAATGCAGACCTTCAGCTAAACCTTGCACAACACCGGCAATGCAGATTTGATTAACCATTTTAGTTAATTGGCCTGAGCCTACGGGCCCAAGTAACTCAGCACATCGGCTATAGGCAGCAATAATCGGCTTAACAATTTCAAACGGGGCTTGATCGCCGCCCATCATCACTGTCAAAACGCCATTAACAGCGCCAGCTTGGCCACCAGAAATTGGCGCATCTAAAAAGGCAATCTTGTTGGTTGCTAAAACAGCATGTATTTCACGTGCTACATCGGCAGAAGCGGTAGTATGATCAACCAAAATACTACCAGGTTGCATACCATGAATTGCACCCTCTTCACCTAATACCACTTGGCGTAAGTCATCATCATTACCAACACAGGTAAACACAATATCTTGGCCGATAGCGGCTTCTTTAGGTGTCAGCGCTGTTTTACCTTGATACTCCTGCGCCCACAAATCAGCCTTAGCTTGAGTACGATTATAAACGGTTACCTCATGGCCTTTGCTGACTAAATGTCCAGCCATTGGAAAGCCCATTACCCCTAACCCTAAAAATGCAACCTTAGCCATAACTCCCCCATCAGTAATGTATTATTTTGGTTTATTCTACAATAGGTTTTACGTGTGCTTCCATTTCTGCACCAATGCGTTTACGCATATCCATTAGGCGTAATGCTGAATCGCGCAGACGAATATCATCTTCTGTTTGTGGGATCCATTCTGGCACGCTAGTAGGCTTACCTTCATCATCTACCGCGACCATAATAACAATACAGTGAGTGGTTAAATGACGTTCAGAGAACTTGGGGTCGCCGGCTTTTACATCAATTGCCACGTGCATAGACGAAGTACCGGTGTAAATAATTTTACCTGTGACTTCAACAATGCTACCTACATGAATAGGCTTAACAAAACGGATCCCGCCTGCGTATACGGTAATACAATATTTACCACTCCAACCTGCGGCAGAGGCGTAAGCGGCTAAATCGATCCACTTCATTACGGCACCACCGTGCACCTTGCCACCAAAATTGACGTCAGCAGGCTCTGCTAAAAACCTAAGCGTAAGTTGTCTGTCTACACCAGCCATAATGTTTATCCTCGAGAATATATTAGTTGCAGTTTACGCTATACCTACAAGTCTGCGAAACGGAAAGTTGCGCTAAATTGTTTTACCCTATAAAAAAGGGAAGATAAGTATCTTCCCTTCAATCATCAAATTAGCTCTGATCTATGTTTAGATTTTTTTGAATAATAGCGAGCCGTTAGTGCCGCCAAAACCAAATGAATTACACAAGGCATAATCAAAAGTATGCTTTCGTGAAGTGTGAGCCACAAAATCTAAATCACAACCTTCATCTGGATTATCTAAATTGATGGTAGGTGGAATATGTTGGTCTTGCAGAGCAAGCAGAGTAATAATGGCTTCAACTGAACCTGCTGCACCCAATAAATGACCTGTCATTGATTTAGTTGAGCTAACTAATAAATCATAAGCATGTGCACCAAAAACCGATTTAACCGCCGCGGCTTCAGCTTTATCACCCGCTGGAGTTGATGTGCCATGCGCATTGATATAACCCACAGCTTCTTTTTCGATACCTGCATCATTGATGGCATTTACCATAGCTGCAGCTGCACCCGCGCCATCGGCTGGAGGCGAAGTCATGTGAAATGCATCACCACTCATACCAAAACCAACTAGCTCACCGTAAATTTTAGCGCCTCGGGCAACAGCGTGTTCGTATTCTTCCATCACTAATACGCCTGCACCATCGCCGATAACAAAACCATCGCGGTCTTTATCCCAAGGGCGGCTTGCGGCTTGATAATCATCATTACGTGTCGATAAAGCTTTTGCAGAGCCAAAGCCTGCAATGGCTAAAGGACAGGTCACATCTTCTGCACCACCGGCAATCATTACATCAGCATCGCCATAAGCAATCGTACGCGCCGCAAAACCAATATTGTGTACACCGGTAGTACAGGCTGTTGTGACAGCAAAGTTGGGGCCAGTCATGCCATACATGATAGACAAATGACCAGAGATCATATTAATAATGGTACTGGGTACGAAAAACGGTGACACTTTACGAGGGCCACCGTTAAGCAATGCACTGTGGTTTTGCTCGATTAACGGCATACCGCCCATACCCGCACCAACAGCTGTACCTACACGCTCAGGTCTCTCCTGAGACATATCTAATCCAGCATCGTTAATGGCTTGAATACCCGCAGCAACACCATATTGGATAAATAAATCCATTTTACGGGCATCTTTCTTAGTTAAATATTGCTCAATATCAAAATTTTTAACCGAACCACTGAAACGCGTACCGTATTCAGTTGCATCAAATTTTGTAATGGGGGCTATACCGCTTTGGCCAGCAAGCAATGCTTTCCAAGATGATTCGACATCATTACCCACTGGAGTGATTAATCCAAGACCAGTAATAACAACACGACGTTTAGACATGATTTTCACCTTTTAAATACACTATGCCAAATAGTCTAGCAACGGCGATTAACCGAAAGGAGAAATACGAAGACAGGTTAACCTACTAGAACAGGCGTTTTTATATGATTTGTTTATAACGATTAAATTAAAAATGACGAGTTCAGAAACAAAAACAGGCGACAATAAATGCCGCCTGTCTCTGTGAATTCTGGATTACTGATTCTTAGAAACGTAATCGATCGCTGCTTGAACAGTAGTGATCTTTTCAGCTTCTTCATCAGGGATCTCGGTATCAAACTCTTCTTCTAGAGCCATAACCAATTCAACGGTGTCCAGAGAATCGGCACCTAAATCGTCCACGAAAGAAGCAGCTGGTTTAACGTCTTCTTCTTTAACGCCTAGTTGCTCAATGATGATTTTCTTTACACGTTCTTCGATGTTGCTCATTAGTTCTCTTTCCTATTCAAATTACGCACTTGCGTAAGATTGCGAGTAGTTTATTCGATTTAGATAACATTGCAAGCTTAGATTTTGTGGTCTAACCACAAAGATATAAATCTACACTGTTTCTAACTCTGACTCAAATGAAGGTAGTTTCCTACCTATCGCTTTAAACCATGTACATTCCGCCATTCACATGCAATGTTTCGCCTGTGATGTAAGCGGCTGAATCTGAGGCCAAAAACAATACTGCATTGGCAATTTCTTGCGCTTGCCCTAAACGTTCCATCGGAACTTGCGACATAATAGCTTGTTGTTGCTCTGGTGTCAGCTCATCTGTCATATCTGTTTGGATAAAACCTGGAGCAATAGCATTCACTGTTATTTGACGAGATGCAACCTCTCTTGCAAGCGATTTAGTAAAACCTATTAAACCTGCTTTAGCAGCAGAATAGTTCACTTGACCTGCATTTCCCATCGTGCCAACGACTGAACCGATACTGATGATACGTCCAAAGCGCTTTTTCATCATAGATCGCATTACTGGCTTAGACAATTTAAATAATGAAGTAAGGTTAGTGTCAATAATATCTTGCCACTCATCGTCCTTCATTCGCATTAATAAATTATCACGTGTGATACCTGCATTATTCACGAGAATATCAACATCGCCAGCTTTTTCTTTGATCTGGCTATATAAATTGGCAACAGATTCACTATCTGTGACATTCAGCACAAGTCCGAAACCTTTATCGCCTAGGTAATCCTGAATCGCTGCTGCGCCTTTTTCACTGGTCGCAGTACCCACAACTACCGCGCCGGCTTGTACTAAGGTTTCAGCAATTGCGCGGCCAATACCACGGCTAGCACCGGTAACTAGGGCAACTTTACCCTCTAAATTAAAACTAATGCTCATTTTTATTCCTTACTCAGTTAATGCTGCTAATGAGGCTGTATCATTTACAGCTTGGGCTGAAACGGCTTTATTTATACGTTTTGTCAAACCAGTTAATACTTTTCCTGGTCCCATCTCAACTAATTGATTAATACCTTGTTCTGCCATGAACGAGACCGTCTCGCTCCAACGTACAGGGCAATATAACTGACGCACTAAGGCATCTTTAATGTCTTGGCTCTCGGTTGGCATAGCGACATCAACGTTATTAATTACATTGATTACAGGCGCTGAAAACGTGATTTCTGCTAATGCTTGGGCTAATTTATCTGCCGCAGGTTTCATTAGGGCACAATGTGAAGGCACGCTGACAGGTAAGGCTACTGCCATTTTGGCTCCTGCCGCTTTACATGCAGCAGCAGCTCGCTCAACAGCGTTCTTCTCACCTGCAATGACCACTTGTCCTGGGCTGTTGTAGTTTACAGGGCTCACAACATCACCTTGAGCAGATGCTTCACATGCTTGAGCTATACCGTCATCGTCTAAACCGATAATGGCATACATAGCGCCAGTGCCTGCTGGCACAGCTTGTTGCATTAATTGGCCACGAAGCTCAACTAACTTAACCGCATCTTTAAAATCGATAACACCTGCACACACAAGTGCTGAGTATTCACCTAAACTATGACCTGCTAATAACGCAGGAGCAGGCTTACCGCTGGCCTGGTATGCACGCCAAATAGCGACACTGGCTGATAATAAAGCGGGTTGGGTTTTATCTGTTTCATTTAACGATTCAACTGGACCATCTTGTATAAGGGCCCATAAATCATAGCCAAGCACTTCAGAGGCTTCGGCGAACGTTTGTGAAACCACAGTATGCTCTTGTGCTAAATCAGCCAACATGCCAACCGCTTGAGAACCTTGACCGGGAAATACAAAAGCCACATTTTCCATTATTAATTACCTGTTATTAAATAAAATGAATTAGAAACGCACTAACGCACTGCCCCAAGCAAATCCTGCTCCAAAGGCTTCTAAAAGTAATAATTGACCACGTTGAATTCGGCCATCACGAACAGCCTCATCTAATGCTATTGGCACAGATGCAGCGGAAGTGTTGCCATGTCTGGCTAAGGTTAATACCACTTTATCTAAGCTCATATCGAGCTTTTTAGCTGTGGCATTAATAATTCTAAAGTTGGCTTGATGTGGTACTAGCCAATCAATTTCAGATTTATCAACGTTATTGATTCTGAGTGTTTCTGTGACAACGTTTGATAATTGTGTCACCGCAACTTTAAATACATCATTGCCTTTCATGGTCATATAACCCACGGCTTCTGAAGATTCATTGGCACGAGGCGGAAATGAACATTTCAGTAAATCCCCCTGACTACCGTCTGCATATATATGGGTATTAATAATGCCAGGCGTATCACTTACGCCAATGACAACAGCTCCCGCGCCGTCACCAAATAAAATCACTGTCGAACGGTCATCAGGTTCACATAAACGAGATAATACATCGGCGCCGACAACCAGTACTTTCTTTGCCGCGCCAGTTTTAACAAATTGATCCGCGACCGACAACGCATAAACAAAGCCAGAACATGCTGCTGCAATATCAAAAGCTGGAATTTGTTTAATGCCTAACATGGCTTGAATTTCACATGCCGCTGCAGGAAATGCATTCGGTGCACTAGTGGTACCGCACACAATCATATCCAGCTCAGATGGATCAATACCGGCCATTTCGATAGCTTTTAGCGCGGCTTGATAGCCCATAGTGGATACAGATTCGTCTGTGGCCGCAATACGGCGCTCTGAAATACCAGTACGGTCCTTAATCCATTGGTCAGTGGTTTCGACCATTTTTTCTAAATCTTGATTGCTGCGCACTTGCACAGGCAGATAACTGCCTGTTCCGAGAATTTTTGTATGCATATAATGAGATCAGCTATTGATGTCTAAAAGAATCGACTCCAAACGATCATTGATCATTTCAGGAAGACGACGTTTCGCTTCAGTTGCAGCTAAATTAATGGCTTGTAGATAGGCAGCTTCATCAGCGTTTCCATGACTCTTTACTACTATTCCGCGCAATCCTATCAGACTTGCACCGTTATAGTGGTCGGGGTTCATCTTACTGAGTACAGCTTGAATGCGTGGCGCGATGAGTTTGGACAGTAAACGGACAAATAGACCACTATTTAAACCCCGTTTCAATTGGTGAACCAAAAGCTTAGCGATACCTTCTGAGGTTTTTAAGGTTATGTTACCAACAAAACCATCGCAAACGATAACATCTAAATTACCGGTGTAGATTTCGTCACCTTCGACAAAACCGACATAATTGACCTGTTCGGTGTGCTGTAATATTTGGCCAGCCTGCTGAACTTGATCATTACCTTTTATCTCTTCAATCCCGACATTGAGTAATGCCACTTTGGGACGTGCTTTTTTATGTACAGCTTCGCATAATACCGAGCCCATTACCGCAAACTGAAACAAGGTTTCAGAATCACAAGCAACGTTGGCACCCAGATCTAATAAATAAACTGGTTTGCCCGTGACAGTAGGTAAACAGGTCACTAATGCAGGACGGTCAATACCGGGCAAGGTTTTAAGTAACACTTTGGCCATGGCCATTAAGGCACCAGTATTTCCAGCACTGATACATGCAGCGGCTTTTCCATCTCGCACTTGTTCCAATGCAATACGCATGGAACTATTTTTACGCGTACGTAAAGCGTGTACAGGCCTGTCGCCCATGGTAACCACTTCTGTGGTATGGATCCGCTCTATGCGTTTTAAAATGGAAGGTTCAGCAAATAAAAGCAAAGGTTCGATATCAGCTTGATTGCCGATAAGGATAATTTGAATTGAAGGATTAGATTTCAGTGCCTGCAAGGCTGCAGGCACTGTGACGTGGGGACCATGATCACCCCCCATCGCATCTAACGCAAGCGTCAGATTCGTCATCAGGTTGTCAACAAATTACTTGTTGATAACCTTTTTACCGCGGTAGAAACCATCAGCAGTCACGTTGTGACGTAGATGTAATTCACCGCTAGTTGCGTCTACTGATAATTGAGCAGTGCTCAATGAATCATGTGAACGGCGCATTCCGCGCTTTGAACGAGATTTTTTATTCTGTTGTACAGCCATTTGACTTGTCTCCTACGATTACTTGCTCTTCAGTTTTTCTAACACTGCAAACGGATTTGGACGCTCCTCATGAGCGGGGTCGATCTCGCCTACAACTATGTCTTTTGATCCCGAACTGCAATCAGTATCTTCATGCATAGGGATAATCGGCATAGCGACTATCAATTCATCTTCAATCAATTGATGCAGACGTACTTCACCAATTTCATTACACTCAATTGGATCATACGCATCCGGGAGCTCATCGATTTCTGTTTCATTCTTACAAGGACTGAAACAAAAGTCGACCGTAACCTCAGTAGCATATTGTGTCATGCAACGTTGACATAGCAGAGT
This sequence comes from Shewanella holmiensis, assembly GCF_025370255.1. GTDB lineage: Bacteria > Pseudomonadota > Gammaproteobacteria > Enterobacterales > Shewanellaceae > Shewanella > Shewanella holmiensis. The sequence goes on along the minus strand of NZ_JAMTCD010000011.1, from coordinate 110,670 downwards.
GAGCTCCGTCACAGCCTTCCCGCGAAGGTAGACTATCCCCTGTAAGTCGACACCACATTCCAACGACACAACTACGTCGGAACAGTCGCCGGCACATAACTCATTTAATCGCTTATTGTTGCCACTAGGAACAATGCCTTCATAACGAAGACCGCTACTCGCAGCACGAAAAGGATCAAGTGAAACCGGTATCTTTACTGTTTGCATAAGGCGCGCATATTATAGTTTGAAAACGCTGGAGTCAAAGAAAATTTCTGCAAAATGCAGTTAAACCAACCCTAGGGTGTGTCTAAGTTCTCAATTACTGCCAACATTGAATTTGAATGATGGCAAATTTTACCGAACAGTCCTAATAGACACAAGCATTTGCAGTGCTTATTTAGCCCATTTAAGCGATTAATGTTAAACTTTGCGTCATCAAAGACTTGTTAGAGACTAATTCATGTCAAAATCCTTAGTACTTGCCTCTACATCTATTTATCGCCAACAATTATTAGCGAAATTAAACCGCCCTTTTATATCGGTAAATCCCAATATCGATGAATCGCCTATAAATGGTGAAACGGCAATCCAACTTGTCGAGCGCCTTGCCCAATTAAAAGCATTAGCGGGTAGTCAATTAATTAAAGAAAATAGTGATGAAGACGGCCAATGTGTTGTTATTGGCTCTGATCAAGTTGCCATGATAAACGGTGAGATTGTTGGCAAACCACATACTGAAGCTAATGCCATTAAGCAATTACAGTTAGCCTCCGGACAGGCGATTACCTTTTATACCGGTCTTGCCGTTTATTGTCCGACAACAAAATCCATGCAAAGCTGTGTCGAGCCTTTTACAGTTCATTTTAGGCAATTAACTGAGAAACAAATTCATTATTACGTAAAGACAGAACAACCACTCTATTGCGCAGGGAGTTTTAAAAGTGAAGGTTTAGGTATTGCTTTATTTGACAAGCTTGAAGGTGAAGATCCTAACACTTTGATAGGTCTGCCATTGATTAAGCTTATTGATCTATTGGCTTTGCATGAGGTTGAGATATTAGCGGAGGATTAATCTGCTACCAGATAGCATACGTCTTTATTTTGAGACGATATGTTAAAGGTGAGAAGCGAGTTTATTGACATCATCAATAATTGCTAATGGATTCGCGGTTTGTAACTGCTCAAGCAGGTTTGCCCCATAGCTAACACCAATAGCAGCAATACCGGCATTATTGGCCATATTCAAGTCATGTACTGAGTCGCCAATCATCACCGCGCGATGGGCCGGTACATTAAACTCAGCTAATAATGAATGGATCATTAATGGGTCTGGTTTACTTTTTGTTTCATCAGCACAACGACTCGCCGCAAAATAATGCCCCATTCCACTTTCGCTCAAGACGCGATCTAGCCCTTGACGTCCCTTGCCAGTGGCTATAGCTAAAATGTAGCCATGGCTTGAAAGCTGCCGCAGAAGATGCTCGCTGCCATCAAATAACGGACTTATAGCCTTTGACGACAAAAAGTGCTGCCGATACCGCTCAACAATCTCATCGTGCCGATGGGAAATATCACCAAACAAAAGATGCAAGATTTTGGGCAATGACAAACCAATCAAATCTCTGATCGCACGTTCACTTGGAATGTTAATAGCCAAATCACGTGCAGCGGCCTGCATACAACTGACTATGGCACCAATGGAATCCATTAAAGTGCCATCCCAATCAAAAATGACTAAATCATATTTGTTTTGTAATGCCATCTACTCACTCTTAAATTGCTGGTTAAATTTGTAGCTAAATCATTACACTTTTTTAAGTCTATCTAATGTATTAATAAGAACATCATCAAGTGGCGCACTCACTTGCATCGTGGTGTTTGTTTCTGGGTGAGTAAACTTCAACTCAGCCGCATGCAAAAATAAACGGTCTAAACCAATTGCGCGCATGCTGTCATCAAACTTTTGCTCGCTGTACTTGTCATCACAGGCAATAGCATGCCCTGCAAATTGACAATGTACACGAATTTGATGAGTACGGCCCGTCACGGGGCTTGCTTTCACTAAAGTCGCACCATCAAAACGCTGCATAATCTTGTAACGAGTTTCAGACTCTTTGCCTTCTGCGTTAACTCTGACAATGCGTTCACCCGATTTTAGAGTGATCTTTAATAACGGCGCTTTTATGACTTTATCTTTAGCCTGCCAATCGCCCCTTACTAATGCCATATAATCTTTTTGCATTGTTTTACTGCGTAGTTGCTCATGCAAATGTTTTAATGCACTTCTTTTTTTAGCCACGAGTAACACACCAGAGGTATCTTTATCCAGACGGTGAACTAACTCTAAAAACTTCTGTTGTGGTCGTAAAGATCTTAACCCTTCAATCACGCCATAATCGACACCACTACCGCCATGAACAGCAATACCTGCAGGCTTATTTAATACAATAAGGTGCTTGTCTTCGTGAATAATGCGATCTTCTAACTGCGAGACCCGCGATAAATTAGGCGAAGGAGCAGTGCGATAATCCTTTTCCGCCACTCTGACAGGAGGAATACGAACAACGTCATCAATTTGCAGTTTATATTCTGGCTTGATGCGTTTTTTATTCACTCGCACCTCTCCTTTGCGCACAATTCTATAAATCATGCTTTTAGGAACGCCTTTGAGTTTAGTTAATAAAAAATTATCGATGCGTTGTTCAACGTTATCTTCGTCAATCGTGACGAGTTGAACTTGGGGAGTAGTTTCAGTATTCATGATGCGCCAATTTGTGAGAACGTGGCTATTGTAACTTATTTCAATAAAAATTGGCTATTAAAGCTATCCCTAGTGACGGTAATTTTTATCGCGGTACAAGCGCGATAAAAAATGACCCCAATTTAAAAGATTAATGGCTTTTTATTGCTGAACTTAGCTAATGTTGCTATATTTGCGCATTGGATGAGGACAAACAGTGGATAAAGTGTTCACAACCTCATGCATTAATGAGACTCAGCGCAATTTACACATGAACTTTATCGGTAGCAAACCATTGATTTGCAAATTATAAACTTTTGAAAACGTCAAAAGTACGTGTTTATAATTAAACCGTAAGTTTCATCTTAAAAAAATGTAAAAACTGCCTGATTTCACCGCCAAATTCGAACAATATTTTAGCTTGTTATCAAACAACCGATTCGATAAGGCATTACTGGAAAAAGACTGATATTTATGGGGTTGGTTGCTCAGCAACGGATTCCTTGTTTTTGTAAACACTAGAAAATAAGCCATAAATTAGGCCGCGACACGCAGAGAATGCGTCTAACAGTCGTACTGCGCGCCTAAATTGCCTGTAACAAGCCGTGAGGCTGCTAATTATTCGCAGGCCCGTAATGCAAATAATTGTTGTTTGATGACCTTTATAGAAGAATGATGTCATCATGAAACGTATGTTAATTAATGCAACTCAATCAGAAGAGTTGCGTGTTGCCCTTGTAGATGGACAACAACTGTATGATCTGGATATTGAAAGCCCAGGCCACGAACAGAAAAAATCAAATATTTACAAAGGTAAAATCACCCGCGTAGAACCCTCTTTAGAAGCAGCTTTTGTTGATTATGGTGCAGATCGCCATGGTTTCCTTCCTTTAAAAGAAATTGCCCGTGAGTACTTCCCAAAAGGTTACTCGTTCCAAGGTCGCCCAAATATCAAAGAAGTGGTATCTGAAGGTCAGGAAGTTATCGTTCAAATCGACAAAGAAGAACGTGGCAACAAAGGCGCAGCATTAACCACTTTTATTAGCCTTGCTGGATCTTATTTGGTGTTAATGCCAAATAACCCGCGTGCTGGCGGTATTTCTCGCCGTATCGAAGGTGATGAGCGCACAGAATTAAAAGAAGCGATCTCTGAGCTAGAAGTCCCCCACGGAATGGGCCTAATCGTTCGTACCGCAGGTGTTGGCAAAGAAGCAACTGAATTAAAATGGGACTTAAAAGTTCTACAACATCATTGGGATGCGATTCAAGAAGCGGCACAAAGTAAACCTGCACCCTTCTTAATTCATCAGGAAAGCAACGTCATTGTTCGTGCTATTCGTGACTATTTACGCCGTGATGTGGGTGAGATCCTAATCGACCATCCTCGTATATACGAAGATGCTAAGCTGCATATTGGTTTAGTTCGCCCAGATTTCGTTGAACGCGTTAAAATGTACCAGTCTGAAGTGCCGTTATTTACACACTTCCAAATTGAATCTCAAATTGAGTCAGCTTTCCAACGCGAAGTGCGCCTACCTTCAGGTGGTTCAATCGTAATTGACCCAACAGAAGCATTAACGTCTATCGATATCAACTCTGCCCGTGCTACCAAAGGTGGTGATATTGAAGAAACGGCATTAAACACCAACCTTGAAGCCGCAGACGAAATTGCACGTCAATTACGTTTACGTGATTTAGGCGGTTTAGTGGTTATCGACTTCATCGATATGACTCCAGTGCGCCATCAACGTGAAGTTGAAAATCGCATGCGTGATGCTGTGCATCATGACCGTGCACGCGTTCAATTAGGCCGTATTTCACGTTTTGGTTTGATGGAAATGTCACGTCAACGTCTACGTCCATCATTAGAAGAGTCTGCCGCGCACTTATGTCCTCGTTGTCATGGTCAAGGCACCATCCGCAGCACAGAGTCTTTAGCGTTATCTATTTTGCGTTTAATGGAAGAAGAAGCCATTAAAGAGCATACCACTCAAATCGAAGCTATCGTTCCTGTTGATGTTGCCGCATTTTTACTTAACGAAAAACGCAAAGCCATTCGCATTACAGAAGAACGTCACGAAGTTGAAGTGTACATTATTCCTGATGCACACATGCAAACGCCTGAGTACCGTGTTATCCGTCGTAAAAACGATGATGAAATCACCGAATCAAGCTTTAAGCGTGTTGAAGCCCCTAAGTCAGAATTGTATGAGCCTCGCAAACTAGAACGCACAGCCGTTACCGAGCCCGCGTTAAAAGGTTTTGCAGCACCACAAAAAACAGTTGAAGCGCCACAAGCCGTAAACAGTGCACCTGCAGCACCTGCAGCAACGGCACCAGGATTCTTCAGCCGTATCGTTTCAGCTATCAGCGCATTCTTTAGTAGCGAAGCGACTGAAACAAATGAAAAGCCGGTTGAGAAAAAAGCGCCACAGGATAGAAACAATGCACGTCGTAATAACCGTCGTAATGACAGTAGCGACAATCGCAATGAAGGCCGTAACGATAACCGCCGTAAACGCACGGATAAAGATGCATCTAGTACTGAGAGCAAAAACCCACGCAGCCGTAATAAACGCAATCGTGATCAGGATGATGCTAAGCAAAGTAACAAAACTGAACAACCAGTAAAGGTCGATAATAACGATAAACGCAATGCGCCAGCAACTGCAGAGAAAACACCAAAGCAGGAAGCCGCTCGTGAGCGTCGTCAACGTCGTAACATGCGCAGAAAAGTGCGTATCGAAAACGAACAGACCCAAGATGCGGCAGCGTTAGATGTAACTCAAAATAACGATGCTAAGGTTGCCAAATCAACAACACCGGCAAAAGACACTCGTACAGAGGTTAAAGCCAAAGAAGTTGAAACTAACGCTATCGTTGAAGCAAAAACAACTGATAAAAATGATGTTGAAACAAAAGAGGCTAAACCAGCACGCAAACGTCAGCCACGTAAAGAAAAAGTGTCTGAAACTAAAACGACTGATAATGCCGAGCCAACTGATGAAAGTAATGCAGTAGAAACGACGGAACAAGCTGTTAAGGCTGACGTCGATGCGTCAACGACGGTTGCATCTACTACAGAAACTCCCACTCAGGTATCAGTAGAAGATAGCGTGAATACCACTGATACAACTGCGGATCCAGATGAATCTGATGATGATAAACGTGAAGGTCAACGTCGTAGCCGCCGTAGTCCTCGTCACCTACGTGCTGCTGGTCAGCGCCGTCGCCGCGATGAAGATGGCACAGCATCTGATGCAGCGCCAGTGTTCACCCCTGTTGATGAGCTCGATAGACAGTTAACAGAAGAGCTAGCTCAATCCGCACCAGAAACTAAAGCCGCGATAGCAACTGAAAGCGATGTTGCATCTGCGCCTGTAGCAGAAACGGTTAAACCTCAAGCAGAAGTTGTTGCCGCTGACGTTGAAACTAAAGCTGTTGCAGTTGAAGCCAAAGTTGAAACTGTTTCTGCAGCTGTTGTTGAAGTTCAAACAGAGGCTAAAGTCGCAGTAGAAACCACTCCTGTTGCAGCTGAAATCATTGAAAGTGCACCCGTTGTCGATAAAGTGGAAACTAAGCCATCGACAGTAACGGCTGAGGTTGAATTACCCGTTGCAGAGCCTGCGCCGATGAAACCAGTGGAAGCAGTGGTTGAAGTTAAGGCTGAAGTTAAACCCGCTAAAACTGTCGTTAATGCCCCTATGGCCAAACCGGCAGCAATTGCTCGTAAAGTTGTTGAAAAAACATCTGAACCGAAAGTTGAAGCGTCAGTTGAGCCTAAAGTAGAACAAGCTGCGCCTGTAAAACCTTCTGGTAACAGTCGTTTCGGTTCTATGGTGAGTTCTACAACCACTAAACCAACAGTTGAAGTACGTGAACAGCAAGCTGTACCGCAGGGTAAAAGCTATGCCGACGCAGAAAAATCCGTTGCGGTAAAATCAAGCTTTACCAATAGTGCAAGTGCTGAAATGACTAAACCTCAGTAATCAGCTCTCTCGCTAGAATCAAAAAGCCATGCTGATGCATGGCTTTTTTATTTTTAATCGTCTTTAAACGGCTCAACATGCAAACGCTTTGTTATTAATTGCCACACATGTCAGTTTTTTGGTTTAGAACTGGTATGATTTTTGTTAAGATCGCGCCCCTAATTATCATTAAAATAAACTTAATAGAGGCTAAATGTTCGATATCATTCGTCATAAAACTGCCAGTAGTAAGGCAGATATTTTATCCGGCTTAACTGTTGCACTCGCACTGATCCCAGAAGCTGTTGCATTCGCATTTGTTGCACATGTTGAACCAATGGTCGGGCTATATGCTGCGTTTATCATGGGCTTAATTACCGCTGTGATTGGCGGACGCCCGGGGATGATTTCTGGCGCAACAGGAGCTATGGCGGTTGTCATGGTATCGCTTGTGGTTGAGCACGGAGTGCAATATTTGTTCGCTGCCGTCGTGCTTGCCGGTATTATTCAAATATTAGCAGGTGTATTTAAACTCGGTAAATTTATCCGTATTGTTCCCTACCCTGTGATGATTGGGTTTGTTAACGGTTTAGCTATTGTGATCTTTTTAGCCCAATTAGGGCAGTTCAAAGTCAAAGATGCTGCTGGGAATATGGTGTGGATGGCGCAGGAACCCTTGATGATCATGCTTGGTTTAATTCTTCTGACCATGGCAATTATTCATTTTTTACCGAAAATCACTACTGCCATTCCTTCCTCCTTGGTAGCCATCTTAACCGTGACAGCCATTGTTGTCGGGTTAGATATGGATACTCGTAATGTATTGGACTTCTTAAAAACCATGAGTGGTAACGACGCAGCAACGATAGCTGGCTCTTTACCAAGTTTTTCGATTCCAAGCGTGCCATTCAACTTTGACACCTTATACATTATTTTGCCCTATGCCTGTATTTTGGCTGCTGTTGGACTCATTGAATCATTACTGACATTAACTGTGATTGATGAAATGACCAATACTCGTGGTCGAGGTAACAAAGAATGTGTTGGTCAAGGTGTAGGTAACATTACTAGTGGTTTCTTCGGTGCTATGGGTGGTTGTGCCATGATTGGTCAATCTATGATCAACATTAATTCTGGTGGGCGTGGTCGTTTATCTGGGATTACAGCGGCTCTTGCTCTATTGGCCTTTATTCTATTTGGTTCAGCATTTATTGAAATCATTCCTCTTGCCGCTTTGGTTGGCGTGATGTTCATTGTGGTGTTGGGCACATTTGAATGGGCGAGTTTTAAAGTGATGCGCAAAGTACCTAAACATGATGCTTTTGTGATTGTACTGGTTACCACTGTTACCGTGTTTACTGACTTAGCCTTTGCTGTATTTGTCGGTGTTATTGTTTCAGCATTAGTCTTTGCATGGGAGCATGCAAAACACATCAATGTTGATATCAGTGAAGATGAAAATGGCTGGAAGGTTTATCGCTTAAACGGTCCATTATTTTTTGGCTCCGTTGCTCATTTTCTAGAGTTGTTTGATGCACAAAACGATACTCAAGATGTGATTGTTGATTTCCAAAACTCTCGCGTTGCTGATCACTCTGCTTTAGATGCAATAGATACTTTAGCTGAACGTTACGTTAATGCAGGCAAACGATTACACCTTCGTCATTTGAGTCAAGATTGTGTGGCTTTATTACATAAAGCGGGTGACTTAGTTGAAGTGAATTTGATTGAAGATCCACACTACAAAGTGGCTGACGACAAACTCGATTAGCATTTGAATTGGTATATCAAATGTAAGTAAGGTGAATATTCAACAGAAAGGGCGACAGTATTGAAACTGCCGCCCTTTTTTATCGCTTCAAAATGCCCCAATTACCGCTTTAACTTATCAGCAAATAGGCTTTTAAATTTTTCAAATTTAGGTTTCACCACCATTTGACAATATGGCTGCTCCCCATGCTTTGCAAAATAATCATTATGATAATTCTCAGCGGGGTAAAACGTTTCAAAAGCAGAGACTTCCGTTACGATAGGATCATTCCATACTTTTGCCTCTTGCAAGGATGAAATCATCTTATTGGTTTTGTCTACTTGTTCAGCCGTATGTGCAAATACAACCGAGCGATACTGCGGACCTTTGTCATTACCTTGCTGATTTAGCGTAGTAGGATTATGGCTTTTAAATAGCACTTCTAACAGTTCGTCAAATGTAACTACCGCAGGATCAAATGTGATGTGAACAACTTCAGCATGACCCGTTCTACCTGAACAAACCGCATCATAGTTTGCGTGTTTTTGTTCACCACCGGCATATCCCGATTGCACTTTTACAACGCCATTTAGTGCCGCAAATATGGCTTCTACGCACCAAAAACATCCTGCACCAAATGTAGCTTGCTCTAACTGGGTACTTTCATATTCATCTGCAGTATTTGGCTCACTTGGTGTTGCTTCAAACACCATAGAAACAGAATTAACACAATGGCGTATATTATTTGGCGTGAGTCTTTCGCCCTCAAAAACATGCCCTAAGTGGCCGCCACATTGATGACAGGTAATTTCGACTCTTTGACCATCGGCATCAAGTGTTCTATCGACCGCGCCAGGTATTTCATTATCAAATGCTGGCCAACCACAGTGTGCATTGAATTTATGCTCACTTTTATACAAGGGTGCTAAACATTTCTTGCAACGATATAATCCTGCAGCATCGTGATCGACATATTCACCAGAAAAAGGCCTTTCTGTGCCTTTTTGCTCAATAACAAACTTTTCGAATTCAGTTAATGTTTTCATCTTTTAATTTACTCTCGTCAAACCTGTTTCTGCTAAAGCTATTCTACGCTAGTTAAAATCAATTCGTTCACTTTAAAGACCGTTAAAACATGCAAAAAATTGCAGCATTTGATAGCAAGCGTTACCATTGCACAGGGTCAAAACAAATAACAAACCAATAAGAAACTAAGATGAAACTAGAAACCATTGATTATCGAGCTGCTGACAGCGCACAACAATTTGTAACTTCATTGCACGAAACCGGTTTTGGGGTGTTATCAAATCATCCTATAGAACAGGCATTAGTCGAAAAAATATACCAAGAATGGTATGCGTTTTTTAATAGCGACGAAAAACAAGCTTACCTCTTCAAGCCAGAAACTCAGGATGGTTTTTTCCCTGCGTCAATTTCGGAAACAGCAAAAGGCCATAGCGTAAAAGATATCAAAGAATATTTTCACGTTTATCCTTGGGGCCGGATTCCTGATTCACTTCGCGACAATATTTTAGCCTACTATCAACAAGCTAATGCTTTTGCGGCTGAATTACTTGGTTGGATAGAACAGTACTCACCTCAAGAGGTTGCTGAAAAATATTCGATTCAATTATCTGAAATGATCAATAACAGCCAAAAAACATTACTGCGTATTCTTCATTATCCTCCAATGAGTGGCAACGAAGAGTTAGGTGCCATTCGCGCGGCTGCACATGAAGATATTAACCTTATCACAATTCTACCTGCCGCTAATGAACCAGGTTTACAAGTAAAAAACAAATCTGGCGAATGGATGGATGTGCCAAGCGATTTTGGTAATATCATCATTAATATCGGCGATATGTTACAGGAAGCCTCTGGCGGTTATTTCCCATCAACTTCTCATCGCGTCATCAATCCTGAAGGCACAGATAAAACCAAATCACGTATTTCATTACCTTTGTTCCTTCACCCAAACCCTGAGGTGGTATTGTCAGAGCGCCATACAGCCGACAGTTACTTGATGGAACGCCTACGTGAGTTAGGTGTTATTTAAACGATTAAGCCAAACAAAGCGCCTTAGGGCGCTTTTTTTATGCTTTTCACTATGGTTCAAGGTACAATATTACCATTGTTAACAGTAGTAAAAGGCAAGATCATGGCAATTCAATGGTATCCAGGACACATGCATAAGGCACGCAAAGAGATTGAAGAGGTCATGCCTCAAGTCGATTTGGTGATAGAAGTGCTAGATGCACGTATTCCGTACAGCAGTGAAAATCCCATGGTTGCTCAATTACGTGGTGACAAACCTTGTATTAAACTGCTGAATAAATCTGATTTAGCAGACCCTAAAGTCACCGAGCAATGGATTGAGTATTTAGAACGTGAACAAGGTGTAAAAGCTTCTGCAATTACCACGCTACAACCTGCAATGGTCAGAATGATCCCTGATTTATGCCGTAAGTTAGTTCCCCATCGTGATGTGATTGAAAAAGATATTCGCACCATGATTATGGGTATCCCGAATGTAGGTAAATCAACCATCATCAACACCTTAGCTGGACGTGTCATCGCCAAAACAGGCAACGAGCCTGCTGTAACCAAAACCCAGCAACGTATTAATTTACGCAATGGTATTGTGTTATCAGATACCCCAGGTATTTTATGGCCCAAAGTAGACAACGAAGCAAGTAGCTATCGATTAGCTGTAACAGGCGCAATTAAAGATACGGCGATGGAATATGAGGATGTAGCTATGTTTGCCGCTGAGTATTTTTTAAAAGCCTATCCTGAAATGATCTGCGAGCGATATAAAATCGATAATTTACCCAACTCAGATTTTGAATTACTTGAAGAAATTGGGCGCAAACGTGGTGCGTTAAGACCTGGTGGTCGTATTGATTTACATAAAGCTTCTGAACTATTACTACACGAATTTCGTTCGGGTAAAATTGGCCAATTGAGCTTGGAAACGCCAGCTATGGCTGAAATCGAAAAGATTGAAGTTGAACGGATCATGGCTGAAAAAGAACAGGCAAGATTGAAAAAACTTGAATTAAGTAAGCTAAAACAGTCAGGTAAACGCCATCAAGGTTAATTTTGATGACTAAACAGCGGTTCACTTGCGATGCATGCTTAAGAAGATGCAAAGCAAGTGAGATTGACTAGGGCCTGTCGAACTTTGCTGGTTGAGTTTTGTTCGAGTTAAAACGTTTTAATTGAGGCGAATGGATTGATGCCTAGTCATCTAAGCACTCTTTGTTCGCAAACGTTCATTCAACAAAAAGTAAAACATTTTTAGCCGAACCCTTCAGGCAGCGTTTGTGGGTCATTTGTACTGCGTTATCGACTTCTTATGTAGAATAACTACACAACAAACTCTCTGCCTTGTACAAATGACTAATAATTCGCTACAAGAACAACCTTGAAAGATCAACAGACCCTAGGGTCTGTTGATCTTTGTTGGTGGAATTTTCTTCGAGATAAAAACGAATTAAGCGCGGCGAGTGGAGTGTAGCCTAGCAATCTAAGCAAAGTTCACTCAACAAAGCGTAATTCGTTTTTAGCCGAATCCTTCGGACAGCGTTTGTTGGCCATTTTTACTACGTTATCGGCTTATTATGTAGAATAACTACACAGCAAAGCCTCTGCCTTGTATAAATGGCCAACAATTCGCTGCAAAAACAACCTTGAAAGATCAACAGACCCTAGCGATGCCGATATCAATATTTTCTAATTTAGCTTGTGAAACGCTATTATCATACCCCTGCTAACCCTGCTAACCCTGCTAACCCTGCTAACCCTGCTAACCCTGCTAACCCTGCTAACCCTGCTAACCAGAGAGTTTAGAAACATCCATTGATAATCTTTGATTTTAACTCAAAATCTTGCAATCAAAACGTTACTCTATGCATCAAGATGAGTTAGTTCGCTGACATTTTTCAGCTAATGCTGTCAAACTATTTTCAAGTAAATCAATAACGGTCTCAAAACCGCGTTCACCACCATAATAGGGATCGGGTACTTCCTCGATACCTGTATTACCAAATGCTAAGATCATATTCAGCTTATGCTTGTATTCAGGTGGACAGCGCGCGATAAGCTCCTTCATATTTGCATGATCTGCGGCCAAAATAAGGTCGAACTGACTAAAATCTTTATCTATTATCTGTCTAGCAGTCATGCCCGTAAAATTTAGCCCACGCGCCTCGCCCGCTTTAACACTGCGAGGATCTGGTGGATTGCCCTGGTGATAAGCTATGGTGCCTGCTGAATCAATAAAAATATCTAACTTATATTGCTGTGCTTTTTGCTTAAAAACCGCCTCAGCTGTTGGAGAACGGCAAATATTGCCCATGCAGACAAATAATACAGAGTTAATGATGCTCATTTTTTAAAATCACCTCTTTCACTATTTTTGAATATCTATTGCAATGGTTCGTCATCTCTTACTCGCCAAAAGCTTGCAAACCTTGGCAACCCATTACTAGTAAAACCTATGTGATAAAAACTGATTAACGAGCCAATTTGAGGTGGGTGCTGGCGCTGGATATCAGTAAAACCACTGCCAATTTCAAATATCACACCATCGGCCATTTTGACTTTTAACGCCCCCATCGCCCCTTTATATTTACCCTTACCTTCACTGTAACCAATAACAATTGCATCAGCATCGCTTTTAAGTTTCAATTTCAAAATATTATCTGTTCTACCAACAGTATAAATAGCTAATTTCCGGTGCAGCATAAGGCCTTCAGCTCCCTCTGAAACAATTCTGTTCAAATGCTGATACAATTCAATTTCTGAGGATAAGCTGATTTGAGTGATTACCTTTAAAGAAGATGATTGCTTAGCGAGTTGTTGTAAAACGGCATAACGTTGCTCAAACGGTAACGGGGATTGAGGTAAATCAAATAGCATAAAACGTACCTTGCTCCAAAGGTTATCATCTGCAACTTTACGTCTAACTAGACCAGAAACCAATTCAAACTGTCCACGACCAATCCATAACTCTCCTTCAAGTACCACATCAGGGAAATCTGCCGTAAACCACAGTGGTGCATTTATTTGCTTGCCACTTTTGGTCAATAAACGTTGCCCATCCCAATAACCTCTTACGCCATCGAGTTTCTCACTGACTAAATAGTCAGTGATATTCAATGTTCCTTCGACCGATTTTGCTAATTGAATTGATGGCTTTGAAGATGCTTCAACTATTGATGTTTGTGCAAAAGTAAAACTTGGTATTACACAAAATACAGGTAATAAAATGGCAAGATTTAACAATTGAAATTTACAAAGTAGGATCCTAAAACCTAGCAGTCGCTTTATGAATAAAATAGTCATTAGCAGTCCTTTGCTTTATTGTAGTTATTAACAAAATCTAACAAGGATGAGTCCCTAGTTAACAATTATTAGTAATGATGGCATACTTGCCAATAATTTAGTGTAGTACATTATGTAGGCTTAAATGAAACCTCAGAATAATCATGGAATTAAACGAATAATCAGAGCGACGGGCTTTTCAATACAGGGGTTAAAATCTGCATTTAAATGTGAAGCAGCATTTAGGCAAGAGTTGGCATTAGCCGTGATTATGCTGCCTGTAGCCTTGTTAGTCGATGTCAGCACCGTTGAACGTTTAATGCTGATCTTAGGGCTTTTTTTAGTGTTAATTGTTGAGTTACTCAACTCAGCCGTAGAAGCGGTTGTTGACAGATTTGGTGGTGAAATTCATCCATTAAGTGGCCAAGCTAAAGACATCGCCTCTGCTGCCGTTTTCTTAAGTTTAGTTTTTTGTGCGATTAGCTGGATTGCTATTTTAGGACCAGTATTTTTTTAATACTTTTTATGAATGAAACCCAAAAATTACCTTAACGGTTTTTGTTTCATTCGGTAAAGTTGTCCTAGCAGGCGTAATCCATTTTAAATCGCCCCTTTTAATATTAATAAAGCCTTTTCAATTGCAACGCGACGTTCATTCCCAATCCAAAATGCACCATAAACATTACGCTCAATGCTGATGGTATCTTTCACTTCATATAATTGCTTAGACGCCAAATAAGGCGCAACAAAGTTACTCGGTAAAAAAGCACTGCCACCGTTATTCAACAAAAAATCTAGCGCAATTCTGGCAGAGGTAGTATGCAGTGCTGGAACAGGTAACATTGAAAAACTCTGCGCATGGGTAATATTAAATGCAGTTCCCCAATCAACCTTTATATAATTGAGGGTTTCAATATCATTAAGGGACATGTTCGGTTGATGACACACAAGGCACAAACTCACATCCATTAACTTAATAATCTCAACATCTTCTAGTTTTGGAGGGTCAAAACTAATCGCTATATCAACACTTCGCTCTAATAGTTGACGAGTCATAGCTTGCGCAGTGATGACCTCAGTTCTTAGTGATATACCAGGTAGACCTTGATGCAAAGGCTGAAAAAAATGCTGTAAATAGCTATCCCAAATATTATGTCCAGCACTTAACGAAAGCTGTGAAGAATGACTTTGATGCAAGCTAACATCTTGTTTAGCTCTTTCCCAGGCGGTAAGCACAGCCTCTGCATGACCAAGCATTCTTTCTCCTGCCGGAGTGGGTTGAATATTGTTACGCAAGCGTTCAAACAACTCGACACCTAGAATGCTTTCTAATTGTTTTATCCTAAAACTCACAGCGCTGCGGGTAAGAAATAAATTCTCAGCAGCCTTACCAAAGTGGCGTGTTCTTGACACCTCAAGAAAGGTCTTTAATAAATCCGTATCCATAAAAATTCTTCACCGAAATGGTCAAAATATTTTGATTTAAAAAAATTCCAACCTGACCAATAATCCAATTGAAATCCTTGTTCACTCAATCTTATAGGTAAATGCCATGTCACAGCAATCATATACCAATATCGCTGCCAGTATTGACGCTATAGCCAATGGCAGTGCTAGTTTTACCAGCAACAAACGTTTTTACGATGATGCTAATTTCCCTAAAGGTTTTAAGCGTTGTGGAGACTTTACCAATAAAGAGGCTGAATTGCTTGAGCAACATGGACAAGCATTGAAGAACTTAATGGAAGGAACCCAGCTACCTTGTACAGCTGACGAAGATCAATTTGTTCAAGTAGCACAAGGGCAACTTCTACCAACAACACCTTTAGAGTTATTGTGGGCAAAATACACCAAACTTGCTAAAGGGAAACCTTTTTATGCAGTTGTAGGTACAATTCATGCACCAGCGCAGTCTTCTAAAGTAGAGATTGATCTTGATTTTGATGATATTTCTGATGATGCTGCAGACGATGAAGAAGTTACCGATAGTAACGATTAACGACTTCATATGATGTTTAAAATTTACCTACAAAAAAGAGCTTTAGAGCTCTTTTTTATTGCTATGAAATCCTTCAAGACGAATAAACTAGGCTATATTGTACTTTGCAGATAGCGCTTTTTATTAAAAAATGCTTAACACGTCACCATTTGATGATTAAATACTCAAAAACATTGATTTAAAGCAATCTTATCGCAACAAACCATTTACACTTCCTTACATGATGCTAATATGATTAGCGTGTTCTAGTGATGTTTTAATCATCATCTGCTTTAACAATTACTACCTTGCAGTTACATTTTTAGAGTTTTGCATTATTTAATGCACTTTCGACTTAGTTCGAAACACTCGGCAAGTAAACAAAAAGATTATTGTCCAAAGAGCAATAACCATAATAATAAAAATGCGGAGTTTATTTATGTTCAAACCTCTGATGTCCTGTCTCTTACTCATCTTACCGTCATTGGTATGGGCAAGTGCAGATAACAGTTCTGAACAGGCCAAAGTTGAACCGGCCAAATTACCTGATCAGTACACATTTAATATCGGTGGTTTTTACGCCAATTCTGACTCTTACATGGTCGTCACTAATCCTAAAAATGGCGGTACTTTCCCATTAGATTTTGAGGATGATTTAAACCTCAAAGAAAAACAGTTTTTACCCTTTTTTGAATTCACCTATTCATTTAATCAAAGACATAATATCTATCTCGATTGGAAATCACTGCATCGTACCGCTCAATCACCCTCTATTGAAAAAGATTTTCAAGTCACTATTGATGACACTGTTTATGATGTAGAAGCGGGTATCAGTTTACGTACAACATTAGACCTCGATATTTTGCGTTTAGGTTATGGCTATGATTTTATTCAAGGTAGTAATTATATTGTAGGCGCAAGCATTGGCTTGCATACCATGTTTGTGAAAACAGCATTTGAAGGCAACATAGGTATATGTGTCCCTAATAGCGAATTAGCAAAATATTGTGATGAAGTCATTAGCACGCCTCGTGTTGTAGATAACAGTGTTACGGCACCTTTGCCTGATATTGGCTTGTATGGCATTTATGAGTTTTCACCAGGCTGGGTATTTAAAGCCCATGCTCAATATTTCGCATTAAAATATAATAAAGTGAAAGGATCACTCATTGATGTACGCGCCATTGTCGAAACAAAAATATCTGATGAGTGGTCATTAACGGCAGGCTTTAACTACTATGAAGTTGATGTTGATTATGAACAAACGTTATCGGTATTGGAACAAGATGTGAATATTGCAGACTACAATATTAATTACAGCTTCACAGGGCCAATGATTTCAGTGCAATACACATTCTAAGCCATTATTTTTATAAAAAGCATCATGGGATGCTTTTTTTTTGCCGTTACAACTGACTGTTTTACTGCTATATTTTTAATATGTTTTATATAAGCAATTAGAGAATCAATATGTCAACTTCGCTTTTACAGCTTGCAGCTGCGAACTTAAAAAAAGCAGTTCCTTTAATGCTGAAATATCAAATTCCTACCACACCCACTAACTATGCCCTTTGGTATGCTTATGTCAGTGAGCAAAACCCCCAATTAAATGCTGAACTTGATGCCACCATTAAACAAAATCAAAGCTGTTCGCCTGTAACAAGTGAGTTATTGTTCCGTAAGCATGTTGCCGACCCTGTTGAGCTTGACGTTCGTGATATGCGTAAAAATCTTGATGCTATGGTATGTGATTTATCTCAATCACTTAAAGATACCAATTCAGATACAGCGACATTCCAAGCACAAATTGATAAGGACTTTACGCGTTTAGCCGATCTTGAAAATCAAGGTTTTTCATTGGAACAGGTGATTGGTGTTGTCCGTAATATCGTTAAAGAGTCAGCTAACATTCGCTCTAGTACGGTAAGCTTTACCCAGCAATTACAAAAAGCACAATCTGAAATTGATTCACTTAAAACCCGCCTCGCTGAGTCTGAAAAAGATGTATTATATGATGCGCTTACCAATGTACTTAATCGGCGTGCTTTTGATGAAGATATTAATGCTCAAATAGACCTGGCTCCTGAGGGCTGTTGCCTAATTTTGATTGATATCGACCATTTCAAAAAATTTAATGATAACTTTGGCCACCAGCTGGGCGACTTAGTATTAAAAACGGTTGCTAAACGTGTTCAAGAAGCTTGTCGCGATGGCATAAAGTTATATCGATTTGGTGGTGAAGAATTTGCTATTATCGTCCCTAAAAGCCAATTAAGAGTCGCCCGTCACCTTGCAGAAGCCGTTCGAAGAGCTCTGGAAAAACTCAGTGTAAAAGATAGACGCAGCGACAAAGTCATTGACTCTATCACTGCCTCTTTTGGCGTTGCACAGTGGCAACCAAAACAAGATGCCGGTCAACTGATTGAAGCCACTGACAAACTGCTATATGAAGCAAAACGTCTTGGCCGTAATCGTGTGATGCCCATTTCTAGTTAAATCTATCCTTTAGATCCAACTTTTAGGTCCTGCAGGCATAGCCTTGGCTTCAACAATATAACGAAGGTTTGCATTAGCGGATAAAGACTCAAATGGATAGCAGGTAATTAATGTTAATCGGCTATCCTCTGTTTTTGCCATTTCCTCTACTTGCGACTCGTGTACCACTCGTAGATCTGTCACGCGATATTGAGTTAAATTGCCTTGGGTGTTTTGCAGTTCGATGACATCTCCCAGTTGCAAATATTTAAGTCTAGAAAAATGACTGTCTCTATGGCCTGCAATGATGGTATTGCCTTGCTCACCAGCTCCCGCACCACCTAAAAACAAACCTGGGCCAAAAGCTAGGGTGCGTCCTGACATTCCTGCCAATATATAAAGATCATTTTCAACAGACTTGAGCTTAGGGTTCATAAAACGCATTTTAGCCACAGGGTGTGTATCAGCCCAAGACCAAGGTTTATGGGGTTTGTTATCAACTAATGTTTGTATAAATGCTCGTTCAATTAAATATTGAGCAAAATGTGCTTTAGCCTGCATATAACCGCCTTTAATTATCATTATCGAAGCAAGCAATAACAAAATGCCAAAAGCTAGCCATTGTAATGTATTGCCCCTTTCACCTTTCATGCTAAACAACTGTTTTAAATGCAAATTAAACATGGTCTGCATCCAAAGACTGAATAATAAATAATTGTCCGGGTAACTTGCCTTTTAACCACAAACCAAACAGCAAGGTTAAGGCCAATAAACTTAACCCAGCCAGTAACCATAATTTGCTGGCCGTTGCGGTTTGCGGTAAAAATCCTTGTTGAATAGAGTTAATTTGCCAACCTGCGGGCATTAATTGTCCCAGCTGATGCTCGCCTTTATCTACATGGTGAGGATTTATTGGCGTGACATCCACGGCCAATAAACTGGTGGCGCTGCTCACTAGATGATACTGCAATGCCAATGCTTCAATTTGTTTCTCGACACGTGAACGATTAACTGAGTCTTGACTCATTTCTAACGAGGTAATTTTTGCATTTGCCCAAACCAAATCAAGACCAACGGCGGCTTCAGCGGTATTGAAATCCAGTTGGGTTTGCCAATATTGACCATTAATTTGTCCTGAGATAATCACCGGCTGTAATTGATCTGCTGGAAGTTTAAAACTTATCGCTACAGGAGACTGTTGATAAACATCTTTAATATCAGCAGGCCAATAATCAGGAATACTGCCATCGAGATGATATAACTCAACATCGGTTAGCACGGGCTGGCTTATTTTTTCAATCAGCTGAGTCATTTGCTGTTCAACTTCTTCTAACTTACCAATGTAAGTAAAAGTGCCTCTGCCGATCGTTGCCGCTCTTTCCATAAAATGTGAATTAGGTGCAGAGCCAATACCCACGGTGAACAAACGTGCGTCGTGTAATTGATGGGATATTTGTTCGAATAATTGCGCTTCGTTTGACACTGCGCCATCAGTTATAAAAATAACCTGTCTTAATTTCGGCTGTTGCTGATCAATATTGATTGTGGATGCCAAAGCTTTATCCAAGGCTGGGGCGATTTCAGTCCCACCGTCAGCATGTAAAGCCGCAATGTATCGGCTAGCTTTTACTAAGTTAGCGTTATTTGCAACTTGTGCCTGAGCAAATAAGGATTGAGCACTTGAATTAAAATCAATTATGTTAAAACTATCCTTGGGGTTAAGTGTGGTTAACGCTAAGTTCAAGGCCAGCTTAGCTTGCTTGATTGACTCTCCAGCCATTGAGCCAGAAGTATCAATCACTAATATTAATTCTCGGTTGATTTGATGCTGCGGTTTACGCACTAAGCTGGGAGGCAATAGCAATGCCATGGCATAAATATGATCAGAAACTTCAACCTTTTCTCCCAAACTAAGCTGATGGGTTTGACCTGTTTGATAGAAGACTGCAGCTGCAACTTCCTCACCGACATCCGTATGCCATTGCAGCACAAAGTCTCGATCTAGCGGTATATTTCCTTGTAGCACAACATTAGTGAGTCGGCCTTGATGATGTTGTTGAATATCATGATAAAGACTTGATAACTGTATCTGACCAAACCCGCTATCAATGTTAATATTCATCGACACTTTATGGCTTGGTGACGGTTGTTGAACTTGATTAAGGATAGGCGCGACTAGCTGCTGTGTTTCAGAATACTCATTACGCTGAAAATCAGGCCGATACCGCGGCGCTACCACCAAAGGAAATCGTAAATTAAACATACTATCTTGATAGCTAAGCGTTTCTAGATAAGTAATTTCAACCACGACTTGCTGCTGCGGCCCAATATTGGCTAATTGAGTAGTGAAAATATTACTGCGCTGTTGGCTAATAAGGCTGGCTTGTTTTCCCTGTTGTTTGGCAAGCTCAAACTCTTTTTTCGCTTCATGTTTAGGTTTGATAACGCCTTTAATTGCCCTCTCACCAATCAACAGATTCATGCCGTCCACTGCTGCATTATCTGGCAATGGAAATACATATTTTGCATTAATCCAACCGTCTTCAATATTATTGAAAATTTGTTTCACGGTAACCCGATTGATTAATCCCGATACTGTCATTTCAACCTGAGTATCTAAAGCTAATATCTGCTTACTTTGGCCATTAATGCGATAACTTACCACGCCTTGGGTTATCTCATCTGATAGCTTGCTAGCATCTACATATCTATTTTGTGAGGCTTCACTCACGTTGGTCACAATTGGTAACAACAACCCAATTAAACCAAACAAAAATGGCAATTTTGCAAACATAACCGCTCCTTAAAGGCATGCTCGGATGCCTTTGGTTTATTCCATTCATTAAATGAGTTTACGGATGCTTAATTGGCAGCAAGTTGTTCTGTTTCAGAAAGGAGCTTTAATGTGACTCGGCGGTCAAAGAAATCATTCTCAAAATTTTGTTCCTCATGCATAGGCGCGCTAGCACCATAGGCTTGGCCTGTTAATCTTGTTTTATCTATTCCTTGGGCAGCCAAATAATTGATGACTTCCAGCAAACGTTGCTCAGATAAGGCTTGATTAAAGGCATCATTGCCTCGACGGTCGGCGTAGCCCATTAAGTTGACATGCAAATCTGGCATGGATGCCATCATGTAAGCGACGTTATCAAGCTGTTGCTGAAACAAAGGTTCAATTTGAGCTGACCCAGTTTTAAACTGCACATTCATGCCAATGCTCAGTTCCGTTAAAGTTTGTTCTTGATGGGCTTGAATTCGGGCTAATTCGGTTTGTACCTCAAAGAGTGTTTGTTGCTGTTTATCCATCTCGGCCAGTTTGGCATTTTTTTCATTTAGGGCAAATTGCTGTTGATCTAATATAGATTTTTGAGCATTGATTTCAGATTCATCTCCGACAGATTTTCCAATAAAGGTTCCAGTTAATGCGCCAATAAATGCCCCAACTGGCCCACCAATCACGGCGCCTAGAATAGCTCCTGAACTCAGGCCAACAAGTTCTTCAGTGTGTTCGCGATCTTTTAGCGTTTCAGCAGTCTCAGCCGAGGCGGCATAACTTACATTGTTCATCAGTAAAGATGAGATAATTGCGGCGTTAATAATATGCTTTTTCATAATTGTGTCCTGTTACTTGATGTTAAAAATCGATGGATATCTGTCGCTATCGATTCGATGGAATCATTAAACAACAAATAAATGGCTTTTTATGGGAGCAAATATGGCAATCTAAAGGTCAATTGTGGCAACAATATGGCAATTGCTTTAGCACACTTTAACCGGCAATAAATTGCTGTATAGTCACAACAATAAACAGCCGACGGGAAGTAATTGATTGATGAAACGTATTGCCATTGTGGAAGATGAAGCGGCTATTCGTGACAACTATAAAGAAGTGTTACAGCAACAAGGTTACAGCGTTCAAGCCTACCCTAATCGCCCAACAGCGATGCTGGCCTTTAATGCTCGCCTACCCGATTTAGCCATTATTGATATCGGCCTTGAAGGTGAGATTGATGGCGGCTTTACCCTGTGCCAATCCCTAAGGGCCATGTCGAGTAGCATACCAATTATTTTCTTGACCGCGCGCAGTAGTGATTTTGATACCGTTTGTGGTTTACGTCTTGGCGCTGATGACTACCTTTCTAAAGATGTGAGTTTTCCACATTTGTTAGCTCGTATCGCCGCGCTATTTCGTCGTTCAGAATTAATAGGCTCAAGCCCGATTGAAGACAACTTGATGGTACGCAATCATTTACAAATTGACGGTAACCGTATTCAGGTTACTTGGAAACAGCATCCCATAGAATTAACCGTGACTGAGTTTTGGATGGTTCATGCCATGGCTAAACACCCAGGGCATGTACGCAGTCGTCAGGACTTGATGCAAGAAGCTAAAATTTTTGTCGACGACAGCACCATCACATCGCATGTCAAACGGATCAGGAAAAAGTTTATTGCCATCGACAGCGAGTTTAATTGCATCGATACCGTTTATGGAATGGGTTATCGCTGGGACAGTCTGTAAGGAAAGCAATTCACTATGTATTTGCCGTTAGGGCTTAGGGCCAAAGTCATTGTCTTGTCATTATTTTTACTCTGCCTTCCTTGGTTAGGGTATGAATATGTATGGGAAATGGAAAAATACTTACGCCATGGCCAAGAAAAAACCCTTGAAGGTACTACTCAGGCTTTAGCGACAGCATTACATGAGCGCCCAAAACTATTTGATAATCAGGCAAGCTTTTTAACTCAAGTTCAAAAAGGTCGAGATCTATACGCTTACCCTTTATCCGGCCCTATCCGACTGGACGGAAAATTAGATGACTGGCAACTTTATCGTCACCGCATGTTGCAATATGGTAATGAACACGTGGTTTACCAACAAAATGAGGAACAAGTCGTAAATCTAAATTTTACCCATATGGTGGGTAAATATGCCGGCTATTTGTATGGTTTTTTTGAAGTGAATGATGACAAGGTTATCTACCGAGGTAAAAACAGCTTAAGGGTAGACAGAAACGATCACTTAGTGATTGCAACGTTAGCGCCGAATAATCAGTTCACCCGATACGTGATTGCCAATACTCAAGATGGTTGGTTAAGTGCATTTAAACTCCCTGACGACCCAACGCAATCGATGCCCGTTACTCCAGAGAATCGCATTCAAGGGCAATGGCAAAAAACACCCAATGGTTACATCATCGAATTCAGGGTACCGTTAGACATGATCGGCAGTAAGCTTGGGTTTGCCATTCATAATGTAGATGACATCGAAACACGCAATCTAGCAAATATTGTCGGTACCTCTGCAACCAATTCAGTTGCGGAGTTAGGCACAGTGTTAGTTCCCTCTCCTGAAATTGAAAGTATTGTTAAAGGCATGGGGCACAATAGCTCACGTATTTGGGTGGTTGATAACCATGGCAGAGTATTAGCCCGTTCTGGTGATATTCGCGCATCAAATAACGCCTGGGACTCTGATTTAGATGATATCCAAACCGAAAGCACCTGGTCGCATTTTCATAAACAATACTTATTGCCGTTATATTATAAAATTCTTACTCGCCCGCCACAGGACTTTATTGACTCATTACAAGATTCGACTGAATTAAGTGGCAGCCATATTGAAAATGCGCTAGCAGGTAAACCCGCTTCAACTTGGCGATTAACGCCAGACAGCAAAGCGGTGGTATTAGCTGCAGCCAGTCCCATTTGGATTGATGACAAAGTGATGGGGGTTGTTATCGCCGAAGAAACGACCCACGGTATTCGAAGCTTACGTAACCGAGCGTTAGAAAAGCTATTTAATGTTATTCTCACCATTATGAGTATGGGCACTTTAGCTTTGTTTATTTTTGCTTCAAGTATATCTAGTCGCATTAGACGCTTACGCGATCAAGCTGAATTGGCGATTGATAGTCAAGGACGTGTAAGACAACAAATTACCCCCTCAAGAAACCGCGATGAAATCGGTGATTTATCACGCAGCTTTGCCAATATTGTCGGTAGGCTAGGACAATACACGCATTACTTAGAAAACATGTCATCTCGTCTGTCACATGAGTTACGTACTCCAGTGGCCGTTGTTCGCAGTTCTTTGGAGCATCTAGGCAACCAATCTTTAGAAAAGTCGAGTAAAAAATATGTTGATAGAGCTCAAGATGGTGTCAATCAACTTCACCTTATTTTGAATAATTTAACGGAAGCAACCAACCTTGAAGCAAGCTTAGGCCATGCCGAGCGCAGTGTGTTCCCACTTAATAAAGTCATCAGCGGATGTATGCAAGGTTATCAAATGACCTACCCTGAACAGATATTTAGCGTAGCCATTGAAGAGAAAAGCATGCTGTGTGATGGTGTGCCTGAATACATAGCCCAATTGATGGACAAATTAATCTGTAACGCCATTGAATTTAGCTTGCCTGACAGTCCAATTATTGTGAGTTTACATCAACATAATAAGCAGGCCATCGTTAAAGTCACCAATTGGGGCTCTAGTTTGCCACAAGATATGAGCGAACAAATTTTTGAATCCATGGTGTCTATTAGACCACAAGCGCCGTCGAATAAACCTCATCTTGGCTTGGGTTTGTATATTGCACGGTTAATTACAGATTTTCACCAAGGTACGATAAAAGCGACTAATGTATCTTCCTTTACCGAAAGTGATCAAGTTTCCCGTTCATCCCTGTATGGCGTTGAGCTGTGTTTAACCTTGCCCATTATCGAAAGCACCTGATTCAATCAAAGTAAAAATATTAAATCCAACAGTTGCCCCTTTCATTTAGCCGTATAGATGGTAGGATGGCCAAATAAAGTTAAAAGGGATGAAGTCATTATGGCAAAACATGGTAAGCAAGCGACTCAAATTGTAAGTTTAGGCAGAGACAAGAAATACACCAAGGGCATCATTAATCCCCCTGTGTTTAGAGCATCGACTGTGGTGTTTGACACTATGGATGACATGCGTTTTGCCATTAAAAACAAAACTAATGGTGAGCTTTTTTATGGTCGCCGTGGCACCCCAACCCATTTTTCATTCCAAGAAGCGATAGCTGAACTTGAAGGCGGTGCTGGTACAGCCTTGTACCCATCCGGCGCTGGCGCGATAAGTGCCGCTTTATTGTCATTTTTAAAATCGGGAGATCATCTGTTGATGGTCGATACCGCCTATGAGCCGACCCGAGATTTGTGTGACAAAATGCTTGCAGGTTTTGGTATTGAAACGACCTATTATGACCCTATGATAGGTGAAGGCATTCGCGAGCTAATTCGTCCAAATACAAAAGTGCTATTTCTAGAGTCCCCTGGGTCGATTACCATGGAAGTTCAAGATGTACCCACGCTTTGTCGTATAGCACACGAAAGCAATATTATTGTAATGTTGGATAATACCTGGGCATCTCCTATCAACTCACGCCCCTTTGAAATGGGGGTCGATATTTCTATTCAAGCAGCGACAAAATACATCGTTGGCCATTCAGATGTGATGATGGGTACCGCAACAGCAAATGAGACTTACTGGCCACAACTGCGTGAAAACAGCTACTTGATGGGCCAAACAACTTCTCCTGACGATGTATTTCTAGCCGCTAGAGGTTTACGAACCTTAGGTGTGCGAATGGCACAACACCATAAAAATGGCTTAGCCGTGGCGAAATGGTTAGCACAACGGCCAGAAGTTGATCATGTTCGTCATCCGGCATTTGATACCTGCCCAGGACATGAGTTTTTTGAACGAGATTTCACTTCTGCAAATGGCTTGTTTTCGTTTGTATTGAAGCAAGGTGATTTACGCAGTGTCACAGCCTTTGTTGAAAACATGCAGCACTTCAAAATGGGCTTTTCTTGGGGAGGATATGAAAGCTTAATTCTGGGCGTGTTTGGTATTGATAAAATTCGTAGCGCGACCCAATGGGACAGTTCAAAACCGCTTATCAGATTACATATTGGTTTAGAGGATACCCAGGACTTAATTGCCGATCTTGAACGAGGATTTGAGCGCTATCATCAGATTTTAAAGTAACAGACTTTAAAAACTAACGTCAAACAAGTCAAAAAGGCTACGTTAATCGTAGCCTTTTGATATGCAAATCTGGACGATTTATTTACTATTCTGTTTAGTGACAACTGCAGACGGTTAATCAAGCACAAACATCATAAACAATCCGAAAATACTATTGAAAAATGCTCATATCACCCTGTGTTGAACTCTTTGTTTTTCATTTGATGATCAAATGCTTATGCGATTAATTTTTAACATCAAGGTTTAACGCATTCCAAGCTTCGGTGCCATATAAAGGTACTGTTGAAAGTGCATGCTTATGACTGCCATTGGTTTCTTTAGTAGAATATGACAAATACAATAAAGTTTGATTTTCTTTGTCTAAAATACGTCTTACTTTTAAGCTTTTAAACAAAATACTTAACGATTCTTGAAAGACAATTTCGCCGCCTTTACTCATGTCAATATCAGCAAGATCATTGGCACTAATAGGCCCTGTTTGGCGACAACTGATCCCCATATCGGATGGGTCAGCAAAATCTAAATCAGCTTTAATTCGACTTATATGGCAAGTCACACCTGGAATTTTAGGATCATGTTTCGCATCAATAATCACATCTTTCGTGGTAAACAATCCTAAACTGACTTTGCCCACATCATCACTGCACCCCATTAACATACTGCTAAGTGTAAGAACGGATATTAACGTTAGTTTCATGTTCATTAAGTTACCTTAAAATATTGTTGTGCCCAACGGGTTAATCCCGCAGTGACAGATCCAAAATGGTCACCAACAACCACTTTTGCATCAGGATAAACGTTGGCAATTTGATTATAGATAGCCGGACTGCGTGCCGTCCCTCCGGTAATATACACAATATCAGGACTATTAAAACGTTTGCCGTCAATATCAACACAGGTCATTGCCTGTTGCATTAATTGACTCACTTTGTCCAACGAGGGTGTAATGGCTTGCTCAAACTGTTTAGCACTGACCTCTACCGAAAAATCATCTTCGATAAAGTCTAAATAGGTCTGATGCTGGGGGGCTTGAGTCAAGGCGATTTTGGCTAACTCTGCTTGACGCACTAATTGAAAACTCATTTGGTTTTGTTGCAATATGAGCAACCGATTAATCATATGAGGTGTCTGCGACTCTTTAATCAACACTTCAATTAACTTTTTACTCGCTAATTGGTAAAAATCACGCTGGGCACTAATGTCATTAACTGCGACTGCATTCCAAAATAGATTTGACGGCATCGGCTTACCGTCAAGCATTTTACTGCCACTGCCAAAGCTTGGCATAAATCCTTGCATGGCTAAGGCAATATCTAAATCATTCCCCCCAATACGCTGGCCGCTATGGCCTAAACAATCTTTATCTCGTTGGCCAGCTACCATTAAGTCGGGACCCATTTTAACTAAAGAGCAATCGGTGGTGCCCCCGCCAACATCCACAACAAGCACATTAGCTGCATCAACTAAGGTTGATTCAAAATCCATTCCGGCAGCTAATGGTTCAAATAAAAAACCAACGTCACTAAAACCAGCGCGTTTTGCTGCTAGGGTCAATATGGCTTCAGCTTGCTGATTACTTTGTTCTCCGCCAATGCCTTGAAAGTTAACCGGACGACCTATCATGGCGTGAGTTGCACATGGCAACCCCTTAGCAATCAGCTGCTGGTCAAGCAATTGCTTCACGTGCATCATCATCAGGGTCACAATGTCTTCAAATAAGGCGACTTGCTCTGGGCGTAAACCTGTTGCCCCTAAAAATGACTTGGGGGAACGAACATAAAAACCCTCTTCGGGCATCTCTAGATAGGCTTCGATTGCCGATTGGCCAACAAACACGACTTGTTCATCGGTGAGTAGATCAAGTTCATGGCGAATTTGTTTAGCGCGCATTAATTGTGAACTGCGTAAATGAGAATATTCAGCCTTTAACTTATCGGGTAACCCAGCGTAAACCGCTTCAGCTATCAGCTCTCGGTCCATTGCATACAGTGTTGATGGTAGATAGTTAGAATCAACACTCAGTGGAAGTAGTTTAACTTGTTCATTTTCCCATATTCCCACTGAGCAATTAGCACTACCGTAATCAAAACCAACAATCATGAAATCTACCATTAAAAAAATCAAACGAACAAATTACCACATCAAGGGATTAAAAGGATAATTTATGAGGATTAATCAGGGTCAACTGATGTTTTTTACGACATCACTGTGTGCTAGGAAGCAATGATCGAAACTGCTCTAGACATTTATTGTTTATATAAACACCAACATTAACTTCCATTATCGACGTGTTTGAAAACTGAAATAGCGCTCTTTCTGACTCAGATAAGTGCTTTAAAAACTCAGGAAACTGATTTGAAAAAACCAAATCGATTCTATTGTACTGCAGCATTTTAAAGCCTTGAGCTAACGACTCGACTTGCACAATTTCAATCCCCGCATCAATAAACTGTTTCTGAAATGCACCTTCACGCTTATATCGCATGATGCCGAGTTTCTGACCTTTTAGCTCTGAAAGATGTTGCCAGTCAAACATTGATGATTCAGTTCGTCTAAATAAACCCAAAATTACTTTTTGATCGCTTAATGGTAAAAATGTACTAGGTAAATATTCCGGTGGAGGAAAAAAACTTAAGCACCATCTCCCTGATTGTACTTGCAGTTGTGCTCTAGCAGGAGGCAAAAATAATGGTGTCAGTTTATGCATATCATGCCGAATAATTAACTCATCGAGCAACAAAAAGTTAACACCATGTTCGGGTTCTTCCATGGTCGTAAAGGGAGGATATTCAACAGCAATCACCTCAAAATCACCAACAGGCTGCACCGTATTCACGCTGTCATTAGTGAAGGAGTCTTGCCCAGCAGCAAACTCAGATAAAAGCAAAAATGTAAGCAACGCAACAATACGATAGATCACAATAAACAACTATTAGGCTATTAGTACATATTCTCATTGTAGTTCAATCGTTGGCTTGTCAATGATTAAGTTTTTGGGCTGAAACAAAAACGCCATCAAAATGATGGCGTTTTTGTTATGCGAAAAATATTAACTTACTTTTTTGCTTTTTTCTTTGGTGTTTTAGTCGATTCACTGACCCACTTTCCACCAACAAATTTGGCAGACCACCCCGTCGCTTTACCATCTACTTCAGTAGCAACATATTGCTCTTTAGTTTTACGGCTAAATTTAACAGCGGTTTTATTACCGTCATCATCTTCAACGGGGGCATCGGCTAAAAATGCATACTTATCCCAAAGTAGATCACGATATTTAACTAACTCTTCCACTAAAGGAGCACGGGTTTCGCGCGATTTAGGGAAAGTACTGGCCGCTAAAAATATCCCTGCTGCACCATCACGTAACACAAAGTGTGCATCTGACTTGGAGCACTTAAGCTCGGGTAAGAAGATAGGATCTTCTTTTGGTGGCGCAGCTTCTCCATTTTTCAGCAGTTTACGAGTATTTTTACATTCGCTATTGGTACAACCAAAATATTTACCAAAACGGCCGTTTTTCAATTCCATATCATTGCCACAACGATCACACTCAATGAGCGGGCCTTCATAACCTTTGATCTTAAATTGACCTTTTTCAATCTCGTAGCCATCGCAGCTTGGGTTATTACCACAGACATGCAATTTACGCGATTCGTCAATTAGGTAGCTGTCCATTGCGGTGCCACATTTTCCACAACGATGTTTAGCACGAAGAGCATCGGTTTCAGCATCTTCATTGTCACTGATAGCTTCATCACCAGAGGTTAAATTCACCGTTGTTTTGCAGCGCTCTTTTGGCGGTAATGCATAACCACTACAGCCTAAAAACACACCAGTAGAACCGGTACGAATACCCATTTTACGTTGGCATGTTGGACATTCGATGTCTGTCAAAACCGGATCGTTCAGACGCATTCCGCCTTCAGTAGGATCCAATTCAGCCATTAATAATTGCTTGGTAAAATCACCATAGAAACCATCAAGTACTTTTTTCCAATCCAGCTTTCCATGGGCAACATCATCTAATGTCTGCTCCATACTAGCTGTAAAGTCATAGCTCATTAAATCTTTAAAGCTTTCAACTAAACGCTCGCTGACAATTTCACCCATTTTTTCAGCAAAGAAACGACGGTTATCAACCCGTACATAACCTCGGTCTTGAATGGTTGAAATGATGGTCGCATAAGTAGATGGGCGCCCAATACCACGCTTTTCTAACTCTTTTACTAATGACGCTTCACCATAACGCGCTGGCGGTTTAGTAAAATGTTGTTTAGGCAGTAATTGTTCAAGACTTAAGCTGTCACCGATCTCAACCACAGGTAAGGTGCTGGTGTCGTCATTTTTCTTACTCATAGGTGGCTGAACGCGTGTCCAACCATCAAAGCGTAATGTACGTCCACTGGCTTTTAATTCGTAATCACCAGCAACTACAGTCAATCGAGTTGCATCGTATTGCGCAGGTGTCATCTGACACGCTACAAATTGACGCCAAATCAGCTCATAAAGACGTTGAGCGTCACGCTCCATATCCGTTAATGTTGCCGATTGAATGGCAACATTGGATGGGCGAATAGCTTCATGCGCTTCTTGGGCACCTTCTTTACTGCCATAACGGATTGGTTCAGCAGGTAAATACTTATCGCCAAACTCGTTAGTAATCATCTCACGGACATTATCAAGCGCTTCTTGGCTCAAATTTGTTGAGTCAGTACGCATATAAGTGATATGCCCTGCTTCATACAAACGTTGCGCCATCATCATGGTTTTCTTCACCCCAAAACCTAAGCGCGTACTGGCTGCCTGCTGCAAAGTAGAGGTAATAAAAGGGGCTGAAGGTTTGCTTGAGGTTGCTTTATCTTCACGATTTGCAACTTTGAAAGACGCTCCTTTTAACGCATCCACAGCAACCTTAGCTTGGGCCTCGTTAATGGGTTCAAAAGCAGCTGATTGAAATTTCATTACCTGCATTTTAAGCTGTTCAGCTTTGCTGGTATTTAAATCCGCATGTATGTCCCAGAACTCTTCTGGCACAAACGCTTTAATTTCACTTTCACGTTCAACCACTAACCTAACGGCAACCGATTGCACACGACCTGCCGATAATCCCCTCGCCACTTTTTTCCAAAGTAGCGGCGACACCATAAAGCCAACAACGCGGTCGAGGAATCGACGAGCCTGCTGCGCGTTTACCATGTTAGTGTCTAATGTTGCCGGTTTACTAAAAGCATCTTGAATTGCAGTTTTAGTAATTTCATTAAATACCACTCGTTGATACCGTGAAGCGTCACCACCGATAATTTCCTGTAAATGCCAGGCGATAGCTTCTCCTTCACGGTCCAAATCGGTTGCGAGATAGATTTGGTCAGCGGATTCTGCAAGGGTCTTTAATTCTTTGACCACTTTTTCTTTACCGGGTAATACGGCATATTTCGCAGCCCAGCCGTTTTCAGGGTCAATCCCCATACGGCCAACTAGCGCTTGTTTATCTCTTGCCTGCTTATATATAGCTTTAGCTTCAGGTGACATCTTACGCACTTCAGCAGCTGTTTTAGCTGGTGGAGTGCCATCAGAAGTGGACGAAGTCGGTAAGTCACGGATGTGACCTACGCTCGACTTAACGATGAATTCTTTACCAAGATATTTATTAATAGTCTTGGCTTTGGCCGGCGATTCGACAATAACTAACGATTTACCCATAGTTTGATTTGCGCCAAATAGTCTCAGAAAGTAACAAAATTGATTCCATATATAGAGTGTTAGGACAAGAGTTTCAAGTAAATCTGCTTTTTATGTGCATTTGTGAGTGATTTTTCTACCAAAATAAAAAAATGGAAAAAATAATATGCGATTTTTAAAACTAATTTCTCAATAAAACACTTTTGAAAGCTGATTGAGTGCATTTTTAGTCAAAAATGGGGCTGAGCACAAAAAACCAACAGTTTGTTAACCTGCTTAGCTTGCGTATACTTGCGGTAATTTAGTCATTTCTTACATGCA
Organism: Shewanella holmiensis; assembly: GCF_025370255.1. Taxonomy (GTDB): domain Bacteria; phylum Pseudomonadota; class Gammaproteobacteria; order Enterobacterales; family Shewanellaceae; genus Shewanella; species Shewanella holmiensis. The sequence goes on along the minus strand of NZ_JAMTCD010000011.1, from coordinate 78,426 downwards.
AATTGAGTGTTATTTCCATGTCGAAATCACAATAACTATAATCAAGAAGGATTAGCCATGAAGCAATTTGAAGCAAACTTTGACGGCCTTGTAGGACCCACGCACAATTATGCCGGTTTATCTTTTGGTAATGTGGCGTCTTATTCTAATGCTGCCCAAGCCTCTAACCCCAAGGCTGCAGCCAAACAAGGATTGCAAAAAGCCAAAGCGCTTGCGGATTTAGGTATGGTGCAAGGTGTGCTTGCTCCTCAAGAGCGACCAGACCTTTGTACTTTGCGTAGAATTGGATTTAGTGGATCTGACGCAGAAGTGTTACAAAAAGCCGCTAAGCAGGCTCCTGCGTTACTCAACGCTTGTTGTAGCGCCTCAAGCATGTGGACCGCGAATGCGGCAACAGTGTCACCTTCCGCTGACACCCGAGATGGCAAAGTGCATTTCACTCCAGCCAACCTGGTTGATAAATTGCACAGAAGTATTGAACCTCTGACTACCGGTAATATTTTAAAAGCCACATTTAATAATGATCGTCATTTCAAACATCACTTACATCTACCTGAGCATGCCAACTTTGGTGATGAGGGGGCAGCAAACCATACACGTTTATGCAGTGACTATGGTAAAGCCGGTGTGGAGTTATTTGTATACGGTCAAAGTGCAACCAACCCTAATGCACCAAAGCCTGTTAAATATCCTGCCCGTCAAACATTAGAGGCCTCGCAAGCTGTTGCTCGATTACATCAATTGGAAGATGAAAGCTGCGTGTTTATGCAACAAAACCCTGACGTGATTGATCAAGGCGTGTTTCATAACGATGTGATTGCTGTCGGTAACCAAAATGTGTTGTTTTATCATGAACAAGCATTTTTAGACACCGAGTCAAAATTTGCAGAGATCCGCCGAAAAATGAACGCCGAAATGCATTTTATAAAAGTCTCTACAGCGCAAGTATCGATTGATGATGCCGTAAGAAGTTACTTGTTCAATACGCAAATTATTACCTTACCAAACGGTGAAATGGCTATAGTGGCACCAACTGATTGTCAGGAAAACCCCGCTGTATTTGCTTATTTGAATGAGCTAACCACATTGGGTACACCAATCAAGCAAGTGAAGTACTTTGATGTAAAACAAAGTATGCAAAACGGTGGAGGCCCAGCGTGTTTACGTTTACGCGTGGCAATGAATGAGCTTGAAGTGGCCGCAGTAAATCAAAACACGTTAATGAATGACATGCTATTTGGCCGATTAAATACATGGGTAGAAAAACATTACCGTGACAGGTTAACGGTAGCAGATTTAGCCGACCCACAATTAATTACGGAGTCACGCACCGCGTTAGATGAGCTAACTCAAATATTGAAACTGGGCAGCGTGTATCAGTTCCAAAAGTAATGGTTTACCTATAAATGAAATGCCGCTGTTAATAACAGCGGCTTTTTTACGGGTATAACTTTCAAGATAGACATTAAAAAGGGCGCATAATGCGCCCTTTTTAATCATGGTATAGCTAAATTTGTTCTATAAAATAGTTACGCCAATTGCGACAACTTCAGTAACAGTGCCACCAGGTGTTTCTACTTCAACTAAAAACACCCCAGAGTTTGGTTCATCTTCACCTTTAATGGTTACACCAAAGTCTCGGCCACCATTATAGTTAGTGCTTGGCCATACATATTCACTCGCACTGACCACCGAGCCTGCTGAGGTTTTAAATCTTACAATTGTGCCTGCTGGCATTTGCTGATTGTGTAAGTCTGAAATAGTGAAGAACACAGAAGCAGAACCTTTACCAACAATCGTAATGTTGCCACCTAAATGCTGACCATCTCTATCATCGATTAATATCTGGCTTGACTCTGTTGCGTAGGCTGTACTGCCTGACATCACCATCACTAAGCTACGACGAACATATAACGATTTAGAATTATTGCTGCCATCTGCACAGCCAGCATGAGCAGGTGATGAACATAGTACACCGTTATATAAACCATCCTTGACGTCGAAGGTGCCGTTTGAATTAAAGTCAATTAACTCTTCTAATGTACCACCACTCTGGCCACCCGCTTGCTGTGGGTTAAATAGTCTATCTTCGTTATAGTCATTAAATGCATCATTTAAATCGAACGCTTGCCCCGTTACATCAACACCATTTCTAAACTCACTGAGTTCACTGGCGTCGAAACGACCATTACCATTTAAGTCAGGGAAAGATTCTTCACCAATTGCTGTCGCGGTAATGGTTGCACGTCCGCCGTATTTTTGGCCATAAAAGTTGCCATACAAACCTAATGTTGCATCATAAGACAATGCCGACATCGGATTACGTACCATAGCACCGGTACCATCAATTAAAACTGCGCCTTCTGGACGAGGTAGTTGGCTGGTCCAATTTACTGAACACTCACCTTTAATGGTTTGACAGGCATCTTCAATCGAGCCACCTTCAGTGGTAAATGAAACAGTGGTTCCATCTGGCACAGGGTTATTAAACGCATCAGCCATGCGAGCTGTCACAACTACTTTTGTACCATCAATGTTCCAACCTTCTGCATTAACAACTTCAGCGGATAAAGAGAAACTGTCTTGATCAGGAATACCCGTTGATACAATTAATTGCTTAGATTGACTTGAAATTACCGGTGTAGAGCCGTTTTCAACAGTGGCGGTAACTCGTAAAGATGTTGCCACGGTACCGGTTGTGACTACCGTTTGTACAATACCTAGATTATTGGTTGTGGCTATTGTTGGGGTAATTGCCACGCCGCCTACGACGGTATTTAATTTAAACGATACTGATTGATTACTAACAGGGTTGCCATTTTTATCTAATACTTTAAATTTAACCGTAGATGATTCAACACCACCAGTTCCTAAAATACTGATATTTTCAGGCACAGCTGATTCAAATGAAATACTGCCAACGTCGGCTTGTAAAACATTAATAGTACCGACTGCTGACAAACTAATGCCACCCGCATTTGCGGTCACATTGATTTGGTCTTCACCGACACAGCCTTGAGCAAGATATGTTGAAGTGGCCACACCATTGCTTGATGAAACCGGAGAACTCAACTCGGCTTGTGCTGGATTTTTAGTCGCGCAGGTTGAAGAAAAGTTAACATCTACAGGCTGATTAAAAGGTTGCCCTTGATCATCCTGAATACGTACCGTAATGGTTGCCGTACCACCTGCAGATAAATTAGTTGTACTGACTTCTGCTTGACCTACAACAAAAGAAGTACCAGAACCACTGCCCATTACTACATTGGTAGCACCTACTACTACAATAGTTTTACCTACTTCATTGGTAGGTAAGGTCGCTCTGACTTCTCCTGCACCTAAAGCGCTACCAGCATAGATATCAACAACAGCTTTACCTGCTGAGTTAGTCACTGCTGTTTTAATGGGTAAATCACCAATATCTGACTCGAAAGTGACAATCGTAGGCTTAGTGATACCCGTAACGGTAGCCGTTAATTTACCAGGAGATAATGTACTAATAGTCTGTACCGGTGTGCCTGCAGTATCTGTTAACACTAAAGAAACTTGAGCTCCCCCACCCGCTTCACCGCCGTCACCAACCATGGTGAGGTTTAACGAGGCAGTTTCACCAGAAGTAATAGTGGCGGTAACCGTCGCACCAGTATTGACTGAGGCTGTATTCAAGGTAACCGTTGCTACACCATCAGCATTGGTTGATACCTGACCCGTTCCAGGAGAAAAAGTACCATAACTGTCATCATTTAATTCAAAACTGACCAGAGTGCTTACCGGGCTACCTGTCGAATCGACAACTGTCGCGGTAATTGTTGCGGGTTCAGCAACTGAAACTTGAGTGTTATCGATAGATAACGCAACAGAAATGGTGACAGGCGTAGGTGTCACACCACTACCGTCATCGGTAATACTGCCGCCGCCACCACAGGCGACGAGTAAAAAAGAACAAATTAGTGCTAAATAAACTTTAATTGCTGACCTCATTGTCAGGCTCCCTGTTACATTAGAATAATACTTATGATTTATAATAGTTACCTATTAGACAATAATACACAAATATCTGATAACTATGCCACAACCTGAACACTTTAATCGGCACATTTAGACATAAACTTTAACTTTTATACCATTTCATAAGTTACCCTTTCCTGCTAGGCTTTAGCGGGTTAGCCCCCAAATACTTAGAAAAATAATTGGAAGGATCGATTGTGAGCAATAAAAAACAGCTCGGACTTACGAGTAAAATTTTAATTGGCATGGCTTCAGGTATTTTACTTGGCTTGCTTCTACGAAACCTTTTACCTGACAGTTTATTTGTTAAAGATTACATCACTGAAGGATTATTGCACGTTATCGGCGCAATATTTATTTCAAGTTTAAAGATGTTAGTTGTACCGTTAGTGTTTGTCTCTTTAGTCTGTGGTACCTGCTCATTAAGTGACCCTTCTAAGCTTGGTCGCTTAGGCGGTAAAACCATTTCGTTTTACCTGTTTACTACGGCTATTGCATTAACCATATCGATTGTGGCCGCCATTTTGATTCATCCTGGCAATGCTAGCTTAGTGAGTTCAACTATGGAGTTCACGGTAAAAGAGGCTCCAAGCTTATCTGAAGTGATCATCAATATCGTCCCTGACAACCCCATTCAAGCGATGACACAAGGTAACATGCTGCAAATTATCTTATTTGCTGTCATTTTTGGTTTTGCTATTTCCCATATTGGTGAACGTGGCGAACGAGTGGCTCTGTTCTTCAACGATTTAAACGAAATCATCATGCGCGTTGTCACCTTAGTGATGCAGTTAGCACCTTATGGTGTGTTCGCGTTAATGGCGAAACTGAGTTTAACGTTAGGAATGGAAACCTTCGGCAGTGTTGTGAAGTACTTTTTATTGGTCGTCGCGGTGCTGTTAATTCAAGCGCTTGTGGTTTATCCAATACTGCTAAAAGTGTTCTCGGGATTAAACCCATTAATGTTTTTACGTAAAATACGTGACGTACAACTGTTCGCTTTCAGCACCGCAAGTTCGAATGCCACGTTACCCGTAACGATCGAAGCATCTGAGCATCGTATGGGTGTAGATAACAAAATTGCTTCGTTTACATTGCCACTTGGCGCAACCATCAATATGGATGGCACGGCGATTATGCAAGGGGTGGCGACCGTATTTATCGCTCAAGTATTTGGTATCGAGCTGAGTTTAACTGATTATGCTATGGTCGTTGTAACTGCAACCTTAGCATCAATTGGTACCGCTGGTGTGCCAGGCGTAGGCTTGATTATGCTAGCAATGGTATTAAACCAGGTCGGACTGCCTGTAGAAGGTATTGCCTTGATCATTGGTGTAGACCGTTTACTTGATATGTTAAGAACCGCTGTCAACGTTACTGGTGATACCGTCGCAACAGTTATTATTGCTAAATCAGAAGGTGCTTTCAACGAAGAGGTGTTCAATGACTCACAAGCAGGTAAAGCTGCGACAAGTTTTGAAGAACAAGTCTTGAATGCAAAAGCAAATTCAAAAACCTAACACAGTTAGGCACTCTTAAAAGGCGCACTGGTTGCGCCTTTTTTATTTTTACTTTATAAAGAATAAAACAATTTTATTACAATCAGGAACATAAATGGACTTTACCCTATTAGCCAGCTTGGCTGTTATTCATTGCATCGCATTAATAAGTCCAGGGCCTGATTTCGCCATTATTGTAAAAATGGCCACACAACAACATCGTAAAACCGCATTAGCATGCGCATTGGGTATTTCAATAGCTATCTTAATCCACACGCTATTATCGCTTGTGGGGATCAGTTTAATGATCCGTCAATCTCCTCTTGCTTACACCTTAGTTCAATGTATTGGTGTGAGTTATTTGGCCTGGATGGGCTTTCAAGCACTGAAATCAGCTATAGGACGCTTCAAAGCTATTGCAGCCTCTACACACGCGCCAGTTCAAACTGTTACATCAGTTGTTCCTGATGCTCCACAAAAGTCAGTATTTAACGGATTTAAAGTCGGTTTGTTAACCAATTTACTTAACCCTAAAGCATTAATTTTCTTTATCACGTTATTTACTGTGCTGATTACTCCTGAAGTCAACCTTATAACCAAAACAGCGGCAACTGTACTGTTGTTTTCCTTATCGCTGATATGGTTTAGTCTGTTAGCCATGGTATTATCCAAGCCCAGCATTCAAGTAAAGTTACTCAACGTTAGTCATATTATTGATGCGTTAGTTGGGATCATTTTTATCGGTGTGTCATTCACTATTGCCATCAGCTTAATAAGCAGTTTTTAAGCCACACGTTATTTTATCTACAGTTACCATATTTCAGTACAAGGAGTTGCACATGCGAATTTTAGTGATCGAAGACGATGCCATTTTATCTCATCATTTAAACGTACAACTTACTAAACTTGGCAATCAGGTACAGGTTGCCTCTACCGCCAAAGAGGGCTTCTTTCAAGCAACCAATTATCCTATTGATATTGCGATTGTCGATTTAGGATTACCAGATCAAGACGGCATCAGCCTGATTAAGTCACTACGAGAAGCCAAAGTGACCGCTCCTATGCTGATTCTAACGGCAAGAATTAACTGGCAGGATAAAGTAGAAGGCCTAAACGCTGGCGCGGATGACTATTTAGTGAAACCTTTTCAAAAAGAAGAGTTGATTGCCAGGCTAGACGCATTGGTACGCAGAAGCGCGGGGTTTGTAAAACCTATGATCAGCTGCGGCACTTTATCTGTTGATTTGGCGAGTAAACAGGTGAGTCTAAATGAAGCGCATTTAGACATTACAGCCTTTGAATACAACATATTGGAATACCTAATGCGTCACTGTAATGAAGTGGTTGCAAAACAACGATTATTAGATGTGGTTTACGGTGACAAAGAAGGCGACCCAAATACGATTGAGGTGATGGTCAGTCGTTTACGTAAAAAACTAGCCAATGGGGGTATTGAAGATGCCATTATGACCATTCGTGGCCAAGGATATAAATTCAACTTACCATGCAATTAATTTACAAGCCGAAAAAACGTCTTTTAACAAGAATGTTTGTGACATCACTTAGCATTATCGCGCTTGTGGGCTTTGGCTTTGCGTGGTCGGTAACGGTATTGCATGCCCAAAATCGCTACGCCCAAATTACCGCCGAATATATCGCAGAACTACCCGTTATTGCTGCTGAATTTCGTGAAAACAACTTAATCCCCATCACCGAAGCCGAAGATAATGACAACATTGAAACCAGTTACATCATGGCCACCTGTAATAACCATTTTAACAGCCTATGGCGTTCACAGCTGGCAAAAGATTTACAGCTTACTGAAATTTGCGAAAAATATTCAGACATCAAAGATGATTACCAAGCCTACTATCTTGATTTTGATGGGTTACCCTCTTATCTGGTATTTAAACTCAGCACGGTTATCGATGGTAAAGCATTTCATTTATTAATCCTAAAAGATGCGGCAAACATCACCTCTGAATTAAAAAAGTTCAATCGATTAACCTATTTTCGTCTTGCCATTGTGCTAGGTGCAGCCCTCTTTTTGTTAATCAGTGCCGCTTATTGGGGAATGCTACCGCTAAAGCAACTTAAGCAAGAGTTACTTAAACTAAAGCAAGGCAAACAGCAAAGTTTGTCCGATGATTACCCCGTTGAATTACAAGAGATCACGCAGGCACTCAACCAATTGATTATTCAAAGTCAGCAACGACAAAGTCGTTACCAGGATGCCATGAATGATCTTGCCCATAGCTTGAAAACACGCTTGGCGGCAAGTATCGCATTAATTGATGATTCATCTCTAACACAACAAGACAAAGACCAACAAATACAGCAACAGATTCAAGATATGGACCACCTTGTTAAGTATCAATTGAAACGAGCCATGATGGGTAGACAAGGATTATTAAAAGAGTATACCGACATTAGGCCTGTTCTTGACCAGCTTATCCAAATGTTGTCTAAGTTGTATCAGAATAAAAATATCAACTTCATCATACATTGCCCTGACGATTTGGCTTTTCCTGTCAGTAAAGGCGATTTAATGGAGCTTTGTGGAAATTTGATAGAAAATGCCGCCAAATTTTGCATAAGTACCATTGAGATCACGGCGCAGCAACAAACAAATGGCTTACTTAAGTTACAGGTAGACGATGACGGCCCGGGTGTTGATGAACACTATCGTAAAAAAGTCACCCAAAGAGGTGTTCGTGCAGATACACAGTACGCAGGGCAAGGCATAGGTTTAGCTGTGTGTGTGGAACTTGTCAGCAGTTACGGCGGCTCATTTGAAATTAAAACCAGCCATTTACAAGGAGCAGCCTTTATTATTCAGCTGCCTTATAAGGGGTAATTGGCATTTATTCACAGGGCCTTACTTACTGGGTGAAATCGCTGCATATAGCTGCTCTGCTCGGTTAAACATAATCCAGGAGGTCGCAATAAACTTATCGCCACTAACAGGCACATTACCACGATGGCTGTGGGTAAAACCTGCAGGCGCTATCACCATTGTGCCCTTTTTCGGGCTTATTTTACGTTGTTGATAATAAAACTCGGTTTCGCCGCCCTCTTCCACATCATTTAAGTAAAACATATACAGAACTACGCGGTGTAAAGCTTCATTGTGCCCTTGCTGAGGGAACTGTTCTGAATGCCAATGCGGATATCCACCTTTACCCTGCTGATAATGCTGTACGTTAATTGTGCCACTGCGAAATAGATAACGTACAATGGCATTGACTTTATCCGCCCCAAATTTATCGAAATTATCAGGTTGCAATGCAACTGCCTGGCCATTTTCATCATTAACCGATACTGATACCGCCCCCATTAAAGCTAAGGCGTACTTTTTAAAATATTCCACACTGTTCGCAAGTGTCAGTTGCAGTAATTCATTTTTAAGATCTGCTAAATCAGGGTGTTGATCTAACATTAAATCTCGGCTCAACTTTTTAGTAACATCAACACCACTGCCTGTTACACCTTGAATAACACTTGGGTGATGTTTTACTGCATCAATTAACTTGTTACATAGTTCATCGCTGATTGCATTCGGGTATACTTCAATAAAGTCCATATTTCACTGCTTAATTTCCAAAGTTAATGTTAATATGCTGCATGTAAGTGACCAATTTGTAAAGTCAGACGAAGTTTTATACTAAGTTGAAGTTAAACCCAATTTTTGAATGTATTTGACCTGAGCCTAATCACCCATCTTTATGAAAAAAAATGTAAAAATCGCCGTCTCAGAACTCAAAGTTGGGGTTTATGTCAGCCTGCCAGTATCGTGGAAAGATCATCCTTTTCTTTTTAGTAAGTTCAAAATTACCTCACAAACACAAATTGAATTAATAAAATCATTAGGCGTAAAAGAAGTACTTTACGACCCACAACGTAGCGACATTTCGCCAACGACAACTGAAAACCAAAATGCTTCAGCACCTGTTGATACAACATCGCTAGAGGGTATCAGGCAAGAAATGCTCGATTACAAATCAGAGCGAATTGAAAAACAACAACAACTAAAGCGCAATATTAAAAAAACCGAAAAACAATTTGAACGCTCTATTTCAATGATGCGCTCAATGGTCAGCAAAGTGTCTAGTCGCCCTCTTAATGCTATTAATGATGCCAAAGATTTAATCAGTAGCTTGACTAATATGCTACTTGATGAAGACAACCTTGCCTTACACTTAATGAGTGATGCCAATTCATCCGATGTTATTCATCACCACTCGTTGAATGTGTCGATGATGTGCATGTTAATGGCCAAAGAATTAAATTGGACCCGAGAAGAAATTGAATTGATCGGTATTGGGTGTCTATTTCATGACATCGGCAAGCTCAAAATTCCATCGAGTATTTTGAATAAAGTGGTGCCATTATCAACACCAGAAGAAAATCTGGTTAAGCAGCATCCTTTAATGAGCCTGAACTTTTTAAAATTGGCCGATACCTTCCCAGAAGAAGCCAAGCCTATGATAGCCAACCACCATGAGTTTTTAGATGGTAGTGGCACGCCTCAAGGGTTAAAGGCTGAACAGTTAGATAAGTTTTCTCAGCTACTTGCCGTAGTAAATGAATATGACAACCTGTGTAATGGCAGTTTGCTAATAAAAGCCAAAACACCTAGCGTGGCGCTTGGGCTACTGTATAAAAATTATCAAAAGAAACTCAATTTAGAATACGTTCAAAAACTAATTAAGTTACTGGGGATCTATCCTCCCGGCAGTGTCGTTGAATTATCTAACGGTCATTTTGGTATGGTAATGTCTGTCAATCTAAAAAATATTCTCTACCCTGCCATCATAGCTTATGACCCTATCGTCCCCGTTGCACAAGCACCAATAGTTGAACTAGAAAAAGAAGGCATGAGTATTGTTCGTAGCTTGCCTGCAGCTGCATTGCCTGAAAAAATCCATAAATATTTAAGTCCACGAGACAATATTAGCTATGCCTTTGGCAAAGGTTAGCCTAACAAAAAACGGACACTTAACAGTGTCCGTTTTTCTATGCTGGGGCTATAACAACCGGTGAAGTTACAACCAGCCCTTTTGACGGAAGAATAAATATGTCCCCGCAGCACTGGCAAACATCAATCCTACCGCTAATGGGTAGCCATATTGCCAGGCAAGTTCAGGCATAAACGCAAAGTTCATCCCATAGCTGCTCGCAATTAACGTTGGCGGTAAAAATACCACAGCAGAAACCGAGAAAATTTTAATAATCTTGTTCTGTTGCAAGCCACTGAAACCCATTGCCGCATCCAATAAAAACTTCAACTTATCAAAAATAAACTGACTATGGGGCATAAGTGACTCAATGTCAGACAGCATTTCACGAATGTCTTTTAAGTTTTCATCAGACAAATGTTTGCGATAATAACGCTGTAAATGCCTTAACGAGCGCTGGGTATCCAGCAAACTTAAACGAATTTTACCGTTTGAGTCTTCCTGCAAAGTAATTTGCTTAAACACAGCATCAAGCTCTTCGTCGCTAAATACCTGCTCACTTACATTATCCAGCACTGTGTAAACATCTTCAATTAAGTCAGATAAGTAATCTACCTTTAGTGTAAACAGTTCTAACAATAATCCTTCAGGCGTTTCGGTCTCAAGGCGGCCTAAGCGCATATAGTTACGTAACAAGCGAATAAGACCAATGTCTTCTTCACGCATGGTCAGTAAAAAATGTTCACGCAAGTTAAACGACACGTTGACAGCACGTACATCAGAACCGGCTCTTTGCGGAAATAATGAGTTAATATGCAAGCCATCTTCATTTTGGAAAAAACGCGCAGATGCTTCAATCTCTTTGATATCTTCTTCGTCGGGAACTTCCTCTGCAGAAAATCGACGTAACCAATTACGCTCTTCATCATTGGGCTTGTATAAGTCTAGCCATAGAGTGTTATCTGGCAAAATGTCTTGAACAGACAGCTCAGTGATTGTGAGTTTGCGGTCTTGATAGGCGTAAGCGGTGATCATAGAAGTTCCCCATATACATGTGGTGCACACAAATGTATAACACAAAGGTGTTGGTAAAAACTGGCGCTAGTTTACTAATTTTGAATGCAATGAAAAGTAAAAAGCGTGAATTAAATCGATTTATGCCTAAATTTAGCCTCAAAGCAGTATTTTGCCACTTTATCGACAAGAAAAAGCACCTTTAGTCGGTGCTTAATTTAAAAAAGATGTTTTTTTGTTCACTGCTTTATTCACTGTACAGACCGTTGAGGCTTACTCACCTTTTAAACGACGATCTAATTGGTCTTTAAGGTTTGCCGGAACACCTTTAATTAAGATAGTGTCTGAGATAGGGTCGTAAATCACTCGTTCGCCTAAGTGGCCGCCATCAAAGCTGAGTGTTACTCCGCCCCCCGTACCCGAAAACTTTTTCAAACTACGGAGACTGGCTTTATCTGCAGGAAACTCATCATCTAACTCATAGTTGCCACCACAGGCAAAATCATAAAATGAGTCCATTCCTTGATCAGCTAGGGTGTCACCTAAATCTTTTACTTCAATATCAGCACCCACTTCAGCACGCTCTGAGCAATATTCAAATACTCTGTCACGGCATTGCTGTCTTTCATCTTTGGTTAACTCACTTCCTGCGACAAAATCTTCAACGGCATGAATAAGGGTTTTATTTTGTGCTTTGGTATTTACCCCTTCAACACAGCCCATAAAATCTAAAAAGAAGTCGGCAACTTTGCGCCCTGCTCTACCACGAATAAACGAAATGTATTTTTTCGAAGCTTTATCTGCCTGTAGTTCAGTTAAATCAATACGTGCAGCAAGCTGAATATTATTCAAATCAAGGTGGTTATTTTGCGATAGCTCCATATCATCTAACACCGTCATCGATGATTTAGCACTTAACAAGGCAACAAAAAGATAATCACTTGCCATAGCTGAATAACAAGACATCAGCAAAAATCCGCCCTGCGAGAAATCATACTTAGCTAATTCGGCTTGCAGCAATTGACTGGCGGCAACAGTAAAGTCAACAAAACCGGATTGCCCATCACGATACGCCTTTAACGCATTAGCAAAGGCATCATTAGCATCACCATCTTCATTCGGCACACCAAAATAGCCAAAACCTTTACCCGCTTTGCTTGAGTATGTTTGATGTAACTCTTCAAGCATAGCCTCAACAGCCTGACTATTTAGTAAAGGTTGTGGACGTAATCGGCAGGCCATTTGCCCCTGACTGTCGAGTGAAATTTCATGAATAATGGCTTGTTCGATACTAATCGTCATAAATCCGCTAACCTTTAGTGACCAAGATATTGTTAAGGAAGTCGGCTATGATATAACGATTTTAGCCACGACGGTATAGAAAACATGAGGCGAGCTTGATTGAAATCCGTTATCATATGGATTAATTGATAACTCATTCACACTAGTAAATATTATGGCCATTCAATCAAAATACAGTAACACCCAAGTAGAAGCCCTAATCACCGAAATGTTAGCGCTACTTAACAAGCATCAAGCCCCAACCGATTTAAGCTTAATGGTTTTAGGCAATTGCGTAACGCATCTTTTAGAAAAGAAAGTACCAGCAGAGTCTCGTAAAGTGGTAGCAGAACAATTTGCTAAAGCGTTAACCCAATCACTTAAGTAACGAATTGATTGTGAATTTTTATTTGCCTTATTCTACTGTTGATAATTTAGGGATGATTTAACCCATGATCGAGCGCAGAAAACAGATGACTCGAGACAAAGTCTCGCGTCTGATTAATTGGGGGCACTGGTTTGCCTTCTTTAATGGTTTACTCGCCATGATCATCGGCTCGCGTTACATCAGTAGTGTAGGTCAACCAGACTCGCTAATTAGCTGGGGGTATCTTGCCCTCAGCACTATTGGCCACTTCACCTTTTTAGCATTTATTGTTTATGTGCTGTTTGTTTTTCCAATCAGCCTACTTTTGCCCTATTCAAAAATCCTGCGCGGTTATGCCGCTTTCATTGCCTCGATGGGTTTGTATATTCTGTTATACGACACCATCATTTATGACGATTACGGTATCCACCTTAGTCCATTTGCATTTGACCTTGCCTGGCAAGATTTAAACGCCTTATTACACAGCACGTCTTACATCATTACCCCACTTGCAATTATCGTAATCGAACTCACCGCAGCTAACTTTATTTGGAAGAGAATCGATAAAATCCAAAAGAAACAATGGGGTAATAAAGTTGTACTGTTTGTCGGCATATGTTTTGTGAGTAGTCATTTGGTGCACATTTGGGCCGATGCAGCCAACGTAACTGACATAACCCGTTTTGATGATGCCTATCCGGTTTCTTATCCAGCCACTGCAAGAAGCTTTATGGAAAACCATGGCGTAGACAGCCAAGCCGACATGGATGAAACTGAGGTGCACAAAACATCAAACTTACAATACCCAATTGTGCCATTACAATGTAAAGCTGAAAAAGCCCAACCCAATATCCTTTTACTGACCATTGATAGTCTACGTGCCGACATGGTTGATGATGTCACTATGCCGTTTTTAAGCCAATATGCTGATAAATCACTCAAATTCACTCAGCATTATAGTGGTGGAACTCAGTTTGACAGCAGTATGTTTACTTTGATGTATGGACTACAGGGCAACTATAGCGATAAAAAAGATTTTAATATTATCGCTCCCGTAATGAACCAAGAGCTCACACGTCAGGGCTACCAGTTAGGTTTGTTTACTGGACGCACAGCAACTGAATTAGCCTCAATGGGAGCCATATTTAACGGTTTTACTCCCACAATTAGTGAAAGTGATGATGGTACAGCAACAACCGATCTCAAAAATATTGCCGCGTTTAACCAATGGCAACAAACTCAAACCTCGCCCTGGTTTAGCCTTATTAATTTAAGCGCACCACAAGATTACGATACGCCAGTGGGATTTTTAGGGATTGAAACAGTTAAATCACCAGTGCCCCTAAAGCCTGCGCAAAAAGTGTTGTTTAATCAGTATCGCCAGTCGTTAAAATTTATTGATAACCAACTCAGTGAACTTTTACCTACCCTGCCCCAAGATACTATAGTCTTGATTACTGGTACCCACGGACAAGTATTCACCAGTGATATTGAAGATGCACGACGCGACTTATCTCCAAGTAATGTGAAGGTACCGTTGATAATTCATTGGTCAAAAATGCAAAACGGCGAAATAAACTACCGTACAAGCCATTACGGTATCGCGCCAACCATTTTAAGCAAAGTATTAGGCTGTACCACTCCTAGTGAAGAATACAGTTCAGGCAGAAGTCTTTTAGAGCCCAATAGTGAATCTTGGATATATATAGGAAATAGCCGTGAGTTTGCCATTTACCAAAAAGACGAGATCACTGTGCTTAGTCGTTACGGTAAATATCGCATTTACAATCTAGATTTTAATAAGCGTTTAGACAAAAAAATGAGTGCTCCAGAACTGATTCAAGTGATGCGCGAAGGCAGACGGCTGTACCAAAACTAATTGTTTTCAAGGGCAATTTAGGTTGTTTTTGTTATCTTTTGCTAGTCAGTTGCATAGATAATAATCAGTCAATAATTACTGATTAACGAAGTACTTGCGTCAAGCTCTGGCAATTGCTAAAGTGCTTTCTCGCTAGGTTTACCCCATTAATTTGAAACTTAGTAATGCAACAAAATTCGGTATGTAGCGCAGCTCGGTAGCGCACTTCGCTGGGGGTGAAGGGGTCGGAGGTTCGAATCCTCTCATACCGACCAAATTAAAGAAGCCAGCTTAATAGCTGGCTTTTTGCTTTTCTAACATGACAGATTCGGCCCCCCCTTTTTCGCAAGACATATGATCTGGCGACAAGGCTGCGCGATATACCGCTAAAACAAAGCTAATAATTCATTCAAAAAATACTGCTTCACCACTGTCACTTTGCATGAACCAAAAGGAACATTGTTTTGAACATTTACCTTCATGGAGCTAATGCTTTGTACAGCCTGACGTGAGCATATTACATAAGACCCCTTTAAATCATCCTTACCCGCTTAACTACCACATCACTATTCTTGATACCTTTAACTATAGCTACATATTTCTTCAAATTGACAGCATTAACAGCGAATTTCTAGTTAAGAGCTACATTGAATTTACTCAAATGCGAACTAGAACATATCTAAGTTAGAGGCCACATTTATCTTCACCTCAGCTCCCCGCTAATTATTGCTCATAATATGAATTTAGCGTCTAGAATTGACGCCATATCAAATGGCGATAATGTTCATTTCTAAGGTAAGTATCAATGGAATAACAAGAGCGATGTCTTTACTGAATTCATCATGCAGCTCTGGGTCGTCAGGTTGTTGGTTGAAACACTGTGGCTAAACCTATCAATAACCAAATCTTAATTATTTGGCGGCTTTTTATCCATCAAATAACAATCAATTTCAGCTATCTATGCAAAGTGTCAATAAACACCAATATTTCAAATTATTCGGTTTAACAGCCATCTCACGCCCCTATAAACCTTTATGGCATGGATAACTACATACCCATTTAGCTATTGATTTTATTGTTTTATTTTACATAATTCATTGACTTGTTGTCAACTTGTTATACTATTTGAACGAGTTTAGATTGCAAGCATATAGGAATAGCTGATGAACGCAGGGACAGCAGGAAAATACAAACGGTTAACGATACGGTTTACTGTTGTGAGCATTTTTATTATTGCCACCCTATTTACAGCCACTATTGCTATCGGATTACAGTTTTATTTTAGCCAACGCCTAGCAACTGAGGCTGCACTAAAGTTGTATGACCACAGTGCCAACAGCACTGGCTCATTCCTCGTGCAAGTCGATAACCAAGCCATTAATACGACACGTCTTTTGGCGCATTATAATACCTTATATGACGACAATGGTTTAACGCTGGAATCATTGAATATATTTGCCGATGTGATGGGCTCAATCCCATTTATTTACGCCATTTATATTGGTTCTAACAATGGTGATCTATTTGAATTAGTTAACCTCAATGCGCACCCAATTGTACGAGATCAACTTGGCGCATCTCATTCAGATCGTTGGGTCATTATTGATATTAAAAATGAACAAGGTAAAAAAGTGCGTAATAAGCGCTTTTATGATCATAAGTTTACTCTAAGAACAATGAACAGCGAACATGCCGAATTTAATGCAACACTTCGTCCTTGGTACATCAATGCGGTTGCAGATACTGTCACTAAAACCGAGCCTTACCTTTTTCAAAATTTACAGTCCCCAGGTATAACCTATTCGATCCCAGTATCCCAAGGTAATGCAGTATTAGGAGTGGATATTGCCTTATCTAGCCTGTCAGATTATTTAAATAGATTAGGTAAAAACACGGAAGGCGACAAAACCAAAGAAGTATTTATCTTTGAGGCTAGCGGTGATCTTATTGCCTCAAATATTGAACCCATTAATGACATGGAGATCCCTCCCTCAGTACCATTACAACTAACTGAAGCGCAACAGTCACTCATAGCGAATACTTTGCCATTGATTGCATCAAACGAGACCAACTGGCCACCGATTGATTTTACTATTGCAGGTAAGCCCCAAGGTTACAGCATAGACCTGCTCAATATTGTGGCGCAAATGACCGGATTGACCATCAAATACAATAATGGTTTTACTTGGGTTGAGTTTGTTGAGAAGTTCAAAAAGGGTGAGATAGATATCTTGCATTCCATGATGAAAATTGAAGAAAATGCCAATTTAGGTGTGTTTAGTGATCCTTTTTTGAGTTTGCCTTTTGCGGTCGTCACTCAAGATGGTGTCGGCCCTATTACCAACATAAGTGAACTTAACAACAAAAGAGTCGCAATCCCAAAGGGCTGGTCAATCACAAAAATGATTCAGCAGCACTTTCCCCGAATTGAGGTGGTCGAGTATCTATCGACTTTAGATACTTTAAAGGCCGTTAAAGAAAAACAGGTGTTTGCCACCTTAGACAACAGTATTGTGCTGCACTACACGGCAAAACATTATTTTATTGAGAATTTACAATTTCATGAAACCATTGATTACTCGCCAGTCCAAATAGAATCCGGCCTTAGCATTGTTATGCAACCTAAAAATGCACCGTTGGTTGAAATAATAAATTTAGCAATCAAAAATATTACTCCTGCGCAGTTTCAAGCTCTTCGTGATAAGTGGTTTTCTCATGGCAAAAAAAGTGCGCCAGAAATAGTTCAAGGAACCGTTCCTTACAAGCAGCTTATCGAAATAGCGGCTACCCCGAACTTGCAAAAAAAATTAAACGTACAAAAAATTGATGGCGTTGAACGATTTGTCTACGTTACTCCCTTGGGGCATGCCGCATCACAAAACGAGTATTTTGCTATTGTAGTGCCAACCAATGTGTTACTAGCATCGACACATGACAAGGTAAAAAAATCGATTTTAGTGACTGGAGTTTGTTTACTGTTGGTATTGCCACTGTCTTGGCTATTTGCTTCACCTATTATCAAGCCAATCAATTTGTTAGCGCTAGAAAATAATAAAATTAAGCATCGTCAATATGATGATGTAGTGAGAGTTGAATCTTTCATTAAAGAGATTGATGACTTAGCATACTCTATGGTGGACATGTCTGAATCAATAAAAGTACACGAGCAAAATCAAAAAGAGCTGATGGAAGCCTTTATTAAGCTCATTGCACAGGCCATTGATGATAAATCCCCTTATACCGCAGGTCACTGTAACCGGGTGCCAGAACTAGGGTTAATGCTGGCTGAACAAGCCTCAAAGTCTAAGTCACCAGCATTTAAAGATTTTAGATTTAAAAATGAAGATGAACAACGAGAATTTAGAATTGCTGCCTGGCTACATGATTGCGGTAAAATTACTACACCGGAACATATTGTCGATAAAGGCACTAAATTAGAGGTCATTTATAACCGTATTCATGAGATTAGAATGCGCTTTGAAGTGCTTTGGCGTGACGCACAAATCCATTACTACAGCCAATGCATTGCCAGTCCCAATGAACAAGAAGTACATAAATTAGAGCTAGATGTAGCCTTTATCAAGCTGACAGAAGATTTTACCTTTATAGCCAATGCCAATGTAGGCGGTGAATTTATGGATCAGGCACATATCGATAAATTAAATCAGCTAGCAAAAATACCTTGGGTTAGGCATTTCAGTGACAAGCTAGGCCTTTCACCTGTCGAAGAACTCAATTACCCTAAAGGCGAAAAATCGCTCCCTGTGACTGAGTCTTTATTGAGTAATAAACCACAACACATTATTAAGCGCGATTTTCCGGTGCATTTTGATGAAAAATTTGGCATAAAAATGGAGATCCCCGAACACCTTTATAACCAAGGTGAGCTGCACAACTTATCCATCGGGCGAGGTACACTCACCGCCGAAGACAGATTTAAGATTAATGAGCACATCACCAGTACGATTAAAATGTTAGAGAACTTACCGTTTCCGCCAGAGCTTGCTAAGGTTCCGCGTTATGCATCCACTCACCATGAAACCCTTAAGGGAACAGGATATCCGCGAAAACTGAGTGCCGAAGATCTATCAATTCCAGAGCGAATTCTAGTATTAGCGGATATATTTGAAGCCCTTACCGCAGCTGATAGACCTTATAAAAAAGCTAAGCCGATGAGTGTCGCCATTAATATTTTACACAAGATGGCATTAGATCAGCATATCGATTATGAGGTGTTTAAGTTGTTTCTCACTAGCGGCGTCTATCTTGAGTACGCCAAAAAGTTTTTAGCCCCAAGTCAGATAGATGATGTGGACATTAATCAGTATTTAAATAATGCGCCACACGATCAACAGGGTTAACGATCAAAACATTAAAATAATCGATATCAGTGCAGTAAGAATTACCATAAATATTTAACACGATATTATGATTTAGTTGTTCTATTGAAATGTATTATAAAAAGCATTTATTTCCCCCTAATGGACTAAGGAGATCATACAAATGAAAAAAATCAGCCTACTAAGCTTAATATTAATGACATCTTTAATTGGATGCAGTGAAAATGCTGAAACCACAGGACAAGCTGCCGTTGGGGCAGATAAAGATGAACATGGGTGTATCGCCTCGGCAGGTTATATGTGGTGTGCGAAAACCAATAAGTGTGAACGACCATGGGAGCTAGCTGAACAAGCGGGTTTTGAACATAATCAAAGCAATGTTGAGGCATACTGTAAGCCAGAATAGTTTACCCGAGCTTAACGGCACAATTTTAGCTTAACGCACTTACGACAACTGATCACAACAGGTTCATGATAAAGCGAACCTGTTTTTCATTGTTGGTTTGACTTTTCAAAGTTCCCCTCGCCTTTGTTTTCATTGTTAACTACACAATTCATTCGTAGCATTTACGATTAAACACACCTAAAAAAACAGCACCACCAACACATAAATTACTGATTTTAAATATTTTTACAAAAAATCATCAATATTTTTTATTGCAATAATTGAAGTAAAACCATTAATTGTGAACAAGCAAACATAATACTGCTTTAATCGGGCGTAGAATAACCAAAAATTGATTGCGGAGGGGATTTATGTGGTGGAGAGTGTTGATTATTTCAATCGCCTATTTATTAATTGGTGCGCATTTTCTTCGATTCAACCAGATTGAATTAGCCATTACTGCGGCAATGTTACCGAGCTTGATGTTTATAAAACATATCGTTGTGACCAGATTGTTACAGTTAGGTTTAGTTTTAAGCTGTATTTTTGTTTGGGGAGTATCAACGGTTGATTTTGTGCAAATGCGTATGGCAATGGATGCGCCCTGGATTAGACTGGCGTGTATTATGGGTGGCGTGATGACTTTTACTTTATTTGCAGCCTATTGCTGCAATGGCTTAACAAAACGCAACAAAGGATTACATTTATATTATTAAGCCGCAACACTAAAGATGAAGCGACTTATTTAACAACAGTTAGCCCTGCGGTAAGTATTTTGCTAGCTTTTGTTTGCGTAAATATACCAGCACCACACAAATCACTATATAAATACTGGGCTCAATAATTTCAGATTTTACTGACCAATAAAAATGAATGGGTGCCAATAAAGCCACTAGGTAAACCCAATTATGCAGTTGTTGCCAACGCTTACCCATCTTCTTTCTAACCATCATAAATGACGTTACGCTGAGCAAAAGCAAAATACTATACGCCACTGCGCCCACCAGTATATAAGGCCGCTTGATCACTTCTTCGAGCAAAAAGGCCCACGCAAACAATAAATCTAAGCTGATAAATGCTGTGATATGCAAAGTGGCGTATGCAAATACATATAAGCCTATCAGCCGCCGTGTTTGCAATAACAGCCCTTGTTTGAAGTATTTTGCCAAAGGTGAAACCAGCAACGCCGCCAGCAGGCTATTTAAAGCCCCCATACCAGTAAAATGAATAATATACTGCACAGGATCGCCACCAGCATTGTCACTTAACACTAAATAGGCCAAATACAATATCGGTAAAATAAAGGCGATGTGTAAACCGCCTTTTAACCACCACAATCCCCGTGGAGAGATTCGCATTAATAGTACTTCCTTAAATCAAGGTTTTTATATAGCCCAGCTACCTGCTCACCATAGCCATTGAACATTTGCGTTGGAATGCGTTTAGCTGAAAACAAGCCGCCCTCACCTATACTGCGTTCCGATGCCTGAGACCATCTTGGATGATCCACCTCAGGATTAACGTTGGCGTAAAACCCATATTCATGCGACGCAAGTTGATTCCAGCTAGTTGGCGGTTGCTTATCCATCACGCGAATTTTGACAATTGATTTGATACTTTTAAAACCGTATTTCCACGGTACAACTAAACGAATAGGCGCACCATTTTGCGGTGGTAAGGTTTTACCATACAAACCAATGGCAAGAAATGCCAATGGATTCATAGCCTCTTCCAAAGTTAATCCTTCTACATAAGGATAATGAATACCGCCGCCCATAAGACGATTTTTTTGCCCTGGCATTTGGTCAGGATCAAATAGCGTTTCAAATGCCACATGCGTTGCAGATGACTTTACTCCCGCTTCCTTTAATAAACTGGCTAATGAAAAACCTACCCAGGGTACAACCATAGACCAAGCTTCAACACAGCGTAAACGATAACGGCGCTCTTCTAATGCAAAGCGCTTGGTTAGGTCATCCAAATCTAAGGTAATGGGTTTATCAACCAACCCATCTATTTGCAAAGACCAAGGATTAACATTAAACCCTTGGGCATTGTCGAATGGATCCTGTTTGCTGGTGCCAAATTCATAAAAATTGTTATGACGAGTGACTTTACTTTCAGGCGTTAAGGGATCTGGGATAGCGAAGGCTGTAGGTTGCGCAAATTTCAATGGCGAAGTAGTAAATGTAGAGGGAGATTTATTGCCAAAATCAAATAAACCAGCTTGCACATAACCAGGAATACTGGCACCTAAAGCTCCGAGCCCTAAAGCTTTAACAATATTACGACGGTCTTTAAATACCGCTTCTGGGGTCACCTGATTATCTGCTAAATCCCAGGCTGACTGACGTTTGATCCCTTTGGTAAAGCGTGTGTTATGCGTCATGTTATTCCCTCGGTTAATTTGGCAAGTTATTCATAAGACAGGTTAATACGCAATAAAATTTCATTTCGATTTAAAAATAAGCTAATCAATCAAAAAAAACTAATTTGTTAATCATAATACTTGCAGGGTAAACATTGTCATGCGAACCTTATCCAGTTTCTATTTCAAAAGGTTAGGTTATGCCATTCGTTGTTGATTTCACCCCACCTCAAATTGCCGCTATGGTAGCAATTGCATTTTTAGGCTTGCTGATTGGCGCACTATTAAACCAAAGATTAACCCGTCGGCGCTGGGAACAATTAAAACAACAATATGAAGCTGAAACCACACAAACGATTATTGAACAACAGCGTTTAGTGACCCAAATTCAAGATGTGTTAGATGATAAAATTGATAATTTGAACCATCTACAATCAAAGCTTGAATCTTACATTAGCCAACTGGCCAGAGCACAGGCGCAAGTTGAGCGTATTCCTCATTTAGAGCAACAACTCGAAGACAGCAACCGCAAAGTGTTGGAGTCGCAGTTAAACCTTTCAAAATCAAATGCTATGCAACAAACCATCATAGCGAAAAGTACGGCTGAACATCAGGCACTTGAAGATAAAATCAGCTTACTTGAAACCGCTGAAGAAAGGTTAAAAATTCAATTTGAAAACCTAGCCAATCGAATATTTGATGAAAAAAGTGAAAACTTTAAGCAGCAAAATGTCACTCAAATTGATGGCGTTCTTGGGCCGTTAAAACAGCAATTAGATGGTTTTAGACAGCAAATACAACAGTCATACAATCATGAACAATCTGAGCGCAGTGCGTTAAAGCACCAGTTGAATCATTTGCGCGAGCTCAATTTGAAAATGAGCCAAGATGCCATCAACCTTACCAAAGCCCTTAAAGGTGACAATAAGCAGCAAGGTAATTGGGGCGAGGTGATCTTAGAAAGAGTATTGCAAGAAAGTGGCTTACGAGAAGGCCATGAGTACGACACCCAACAAGATTTAAAAAACGATGACGGTAAACGCTTTAAGCCCGATGTGATTGTCCACTTACCTGAAAGCAAAGATGTAGTCATTGATGCCAAAATGTCTTTAATCGCTTACGAGCGCTATTTTAACAGTGATGATGAAGACATTCGTGAACAAGCACTTAAAGATCATGCCTTATCAATGCGCCAACATATTAAAGGGCTCAGTCAAAAGGATTATCATAAATTACATGGACTAAAAAGCTTAGATTATGTGCTAATGTTTATTCCTGTCGAGCCCGCTTTTTTACTGGCAATTGAATATGATCCCAGCTTGATAAATTTTGCATTAGAGCAGAATATAATGTTAGTTAGCCCAACCAATTTACTTGTAGCATTACGCACCATTAACAATATTTGGCGCTATGAATATCAAAATCAACATGCGCAAACGATTGCGAAGCAAGCGGCTAAAATTTATGACAAATTATGCAGCCATGTTGATGACATGGAAAAACTAGGTCGGGCGCTTGAAACCGCAGATAAAAGTTACCAGCAAGCTATGGGTAAATTATCCTCGGGTAAAGGTAACTTGATTCGTCAGGCACATACCTTGCAGCGTTTAGGTGTAGATACCAGTAAACAATTAGATAAACAGTTACTCAATCGTGCCCTAGATGAGTCACTGGATAAACCAGAAGGATAATGACGCGGATTTAATCAATATTTAATGGTGTTACGGTATGAATGTTTAGTGTAAAAAAATCTAATTAAAAAAATTAATCGCAAACGATGTATTGAGGCGGAGATTCTCATTTAAATGCGTACTACATGGATCCATGCATGTTTATCAAAAATGCTAACAACTACCCTAGTTGTTTTGGTTTTACCTGCGTTATTGACTAACACTGCCAACGCTTATACCCCCGAACAACAACTTTATTTGGATACAAAAAAAGCTTTAGATTCAAAACAAATGGTTCGCTATCAACAATTAAGAACTCAACTCGGCGATTATCCTTTAGCCATTTATCTAGATTACCCTATCAAAATTGACCAAATCCTTAATATGCCGGGGGCAAAAGCCAGGCCGGCTATCGAAGAATTCAATACCATGCCGCTCTATAATTCGGCAAGATATCGCTATTTGATGAAAACTGGCAGTCAGTCGCGTTGGCAAGATTTTTTAGCTGTGTCGCCTAACTCCCCCAACGATATGCGCCTGCAGTGTTATTACCTGAGGGCCCAGTTAGCCACAGGTGATAAAAAAGCAGCCTATAAAGGCGCGGATAAACTCTGGCTTCATGGCTATTCACGCCCTAAAGAATGTGACCCTTTATTTAGCCAATGGGCAAAAGAGGGTTATCGCACTCAAGAACTTATCTGGGGACGCATGTTACTGAGCTTTAATGCCGGGCAATCTAGTCTTCTCAGCTATTTAAGCAACAAAATAACTAAGCACCGCGACGATGCTGAATTATTGCTAAAAGTATATAAAGATCCTAACACCTTAAGACACACTAAACGCTTTAGTAGCTCGCAGCCTATCGTGGCCGATATTGTCGATGCTGGGCTAAGGAAACTAGCCAGAAAAGATCTTAAGCAAGCAATCAAACTCTATGTAAAATATGACAAAGCAAATCGTTTTAAGGATGCCCAAAGCAAACAGTTAAATCATTATTTGGTCAGACGTGCATTAATCAACCAAGACGATAACCTTAAAAGTCATATTGATGGCTCTCTAGTGTCATTAGCATCGGACGAACTGTTTGAAATGCGCATGCGCTGGGCCATTCGTCAGCAAGATCTTGCCACTCTCAATACCTACCTCCCTTTACTGAGTGATCAGGCAATGACCAATTCACGCTGGCAGTATTGGCAAGCTAAAATGAATGCCGACAAGCAACAGTCAGAAAATCAATTTTTATCATTGGCTCAGCAACGTGATTTTTACGGCTTTAACGCAGCTAAACAAATCAAAAAACCTTTGTCGCTTAACGATGCTAATCTAGTGTCTGATAAAAATCTTCGAGCTAAACTCTTTGATGATGCTGGCTTGGCTCGAGTGGTTGAATTAAGAGCGCTGGATAAATTCTTAGATTCTCGCAGCGAGTGGATTTACCTCATGCGCCGTCATGATGGCCCAATGACCGCTGAATATGGTTTATATGCGCTGGAACAGGGTTGGTATGATTTAAGTGTTGAATCCAGTATTCAAGGTAAACAGTGGGATGCGCTTAACTTACGTTTTCCTAAAGCTGCCGATGCTGAATTTGTGAGTGCCAGTAAAAAATACAAAGTCGATATTAATGAGATCCGTGCAATTTCACGTCGCGAAAGCGCCTTTAACCACTACGCCACCTCGGGTGTAGGTGCGCGTGGTTTAATGCAATTAATGCCCGCCACGGCAAAACAAACGGCTAAAAAGAACAAAATTCGCTTTAATGACGTACAAGACTTATACAAGCCTCAGGTTAACGTCATGTTAGGCAGTGCTTACTATGCTGAATTATTAAAGCAATTTGATAATAACCGCGTACTGGCAACTGCGGCATATAACGCAGGTCCAGGAAGTGTTAGACGTTGGTTAAAAGTATCAAATGGCTCATTAGATGCTATCAGCTTTATTGAAACCATTCCGTTTACTGAAACCCGTGAATATGTTCAAGCTGTGTTGAGTTATAGGATGATTTACCAACAGCAAGATAATCCTAATGCCAGCATGTTTACTGACAAAGAGCTAAATTACATTTATTAAAACGATTGAATAAAATAATAACAAAGGAGTGCCAGTGTCGCATACCGTTATCACACAGCTAATAAACCAACTTGAACACATCTTGCTCGGTAAACCTTTGCAGATAAAGTTAGCTGTGGCGTGTATTTTGGCAAAGGGGCATTTGTTAATCGAAGATTTACCCGGCATGGGAAAAACCAGTTTATCCCATGCCATCGCCACTAGTTTGGGCATGAGTTATCAACGAATCCAGTTTACCAGCGACATGCTACCCGCTGATATTTTGGGGGTGTCGATTTATGATAAAACTCAGCAGCAATTTACCTTTCACAAAGGGCCTGTGTTTAATCAAATGTTATTGGCTGATGAAATTAACCGTGCCAGCCCTAAAACCCAAAGTGCTTTATTAGAGGCGATGGCGGAACAGCAAATCACTCAAGATGGCACCACCTATCCATTACCCAACCCATTTTTTGTGATCGCGACTCAAAACCCACAGGATCAATCTGGCACATTTGCCTTGCCTGAATCACAATTAGACCGGTTTATGATGCGCATCTCTATTGGTTACCCAAGCCCAGAAGCAGAAATGACCATGCTGAAAAACCAGCAGCATGGCCACAAGCAAGCACCCATTCAACAATGTATTAGTCCTAGTGATTTGTTAACACTACAAGCCGAAGTCAACCAAGTGTCCACTTCAGATGCGGTACTTAAGTATTTACTGGCGTTAGTGGAAATGTCACGCGAACAGAAACAAGCTACCGGTTTATCGCCTAGAGCCAGTTTGGCCTTATTACAAGCGGCTAAAGCCTGGGCTGTCATTGATCAGCGCAACTATCTGGTGCCAGAGGATATTCAAGCAGTATTTCATGCAGTGGCTGAGCATAGAATTAGCGCCCACAGTATTTTTCAAGGTAAAGCTTTATCTGACACCCTACTCGCCAGCGTTAACCCCATCCGTTAATGGTGATGCACTGTGTTTAGTCGTAAAGCAAAGACTAAGCCAGCTAACCAAACGAGTTGGTTAATGAGGCTTATTCCTGCCACAGCCAAGCAAAAGTGGTCGCGCTGGATAGGACGTCGTTTGCCTCCTCAAGAGAAAGTCACCTTAAGCCACAAAGGTATTTTTATCTTACCTAGTGCCTTTGGTTTGGCGTGGTTAGCATTAATTATTTTGCTGTATCTGTTTGGCACCAATTATCAAAATAACTTAGTCATCGGCCTTAGCCTGTTACTCGCCAGTGTGTTCCACACCTGTATTATTTACAGTTATAAAAATCTAGCAGGGCTGACATTTAATGCAGTCGCACCTGCCGATGCCTATGCTGAACAACCCCATACTTTTCCGATAATGCTGACCGGACATGCTAATCAAAAACGCGCCGACACCACACATCAACAAATCTGTATGCAATTTAGTGGGCAGCGCCATGTCAGGTTACAACAGACAGAAGAACAAACGATTGCAACCGTCCAATATGACAATCCACAACGCGGTTTATTGACTCCTGGGCGAATTAAAGTGTGGTCACACTTTCCCTTAGGCTTATTTAAAGCCTGGTCATATGTTGATTTAGATTTACATCAAGTGGTTTTTGCCGCGCCACTTGAATGCGATATTCATTTAACCAGCCAAGCTGCAGAAGACAATAGCGATATCAGCCACGGTAAAATTCGTCCGGGAGTTGATGATTACACGGGACTTCGCAGCTATGTGGCTGGTGAATCGTTAAAACAGGTCGCTTGGAAACAATGGGCGCAGAATAAAGGCATGCTCACTAAAGAGTTTAACGAACCCGAGGGCGCACCTGTTTGGTTATCGCTTGCTGACACCCAAGGTCATGATCTTGAACAACGTCTGAGTAAACTTAGCTGGCAAGTTAATTCTCTGGCTCGCAAAAACCAGATTTTTGGTTTGATCATTGATAATCACACCCTCAATCAAAGTTCGGGAGAAGCACATCGTATCGCCTGCCAAAAGGCGCTGGCGTTATATCGGCCAAGTTTTAATCTCCAAAGTGATAACCACTTAGGAGGTCAAAATGCAGGATAACTTTGATAGTATCATTAGCCGTAATACCTTATTTTGGTTATTGATAACCAATGTGGCAGTACTCTCACCTCAATTTGAACACGCTACCCCCTGGACTACAGCCATTTGTGCAATTTGCTTTGTTTGGCGTATGGGCATTTATTACGGCAAAGTTGCAGCTCCCCCTAAATTATTAGTGACTTCATTAGCCATCGGCGCAGCTACCACCCTAGCATTAGTATCGTCGCAAATTGGCTTACTCAATGCGTTAATCAACCTTTTGTTGTTAGGCTATGCGTTAAAGTACATTGAAATGCGCAAGTTAAGAGATGTTAAAACAGTGGTGCTCGTCGGCTACTTTATTATTGCGCTGACGTTGCTTGACCAACAAGCCATTATGAATACGGTGCACTTAACCTTAGTGGCCATTATCAATACCTGCGTGCTGGTTAGTGTATATCAGGATAACCGTAAACCGAGCGCTAATCTGCGTTTCAGCTTCAAAATTATGCTGCACAGTTTACCGCTCGCAATAGTACTATTTGTGGTATTTCCGCGCCTCGGCCCACTATGGCTTGTCCCTAGTATGAAGTCTGCCAAAACAGGGTTGTCCGATGAAATGTCGTTCGGGGATATCAGCAAGTTAACTCGTTCAGATGAACTGGCGTTTCGGGTTGGCTTTGAAAATAGCGACGGCAGTACATTAGGTCCGGCAAACGCTGATTTATATTGGCGAACTTTAGTCATGGAGAACTATGACGGCAAAACATGGCGTCAGCACCCAAGCATCAAAGAGATGCAGCGCCAGTCTTTTTACCAGCCAAGCAAAAGACCATTGCCTCAAATAGAGCCATTAGTCACTCAACCTGATGATAAACAAGCCCATCTACAAAATAGTAAACTCGACTATGTGGTGATCAGTGAACCTAGCCACCAGCGGTGGTTGTATGGATTAGATCAAGCCTTCAGTCAGGATAACAGCATTGTCGAATTACCTGATTACACTCTTTATGCAATGCGTCCGTTAGATCAACGCCAAAGCTATCGCGTAGTGTCTTATCCTAATAGTCAAATGGATACAAAATTAACCGCCAATATCCGTGATATTAATTTAACCTTGCCCGAAAACGCTAATCCACAAACCAGGCAATTAGCACAACAATTTACCCGGCAGTACCCGCAGCCCAAAGCGCGTATTAACGCAATGATGAATTATTTTAGCGAGCAAGCTTATTACTACACCTTAAGCCCCCCTGCAATTGGAAGTGAGCAAATTGACGACTTCTTATTTGAAAATCGCGCTGGGTTTTGTGCACATTATGCATCAGCCTTAGTTTATTTAGCTCGCGCAAGTGGCATACCCGCACGAATGGTAACCGGCTACCAAGGCGGCGAATACAATCCCAAAGCGGGTTATTATAGTGTTTATCAATATATGGCTCATGCGTGGACAGAAGTATGGTTTGAAGGTGAAGGCTGGCAACGATTTGACCCCACAGCAATGATTGCCCCCGAACGAATTTTAGATGGCTTTGATGCAACGTTTGATAGCCAATCAAGTTACCTAATAGACAGCCCATTTAGTACCTTACGTCTTAAACAATATCCTTGGTTAAACAACATTCGTAACCAGATCGCCAGCATGGATTACTATTGGAGTGTATGGGTATTGGGCTTTGACGAACAACGTAAACAAGCCGTATTAAAAAAAATACTGGGTGATGTTAGCACCAGTAAAATTGCCATTGCTATGCTGATTTGTATCACTATTATCTTATTGTTTATTGCTTACTTTGCCGGTTTATTTGAACGTAAGCCGAAGCCTGATCGCGTGAGTCGCCGTTACCAAGCGATCGTTCAAAAAATGATGTTAAAAGGAGCACTAGATCAAGCACAGCTGCCACCCAAAGCTTATGCTCAGGCACTATTATCCCAATGGCCGAGTTCTGCCCCCCAATGGTTGCCGTGTTTTAATCAATTTACCGACGAGTTTGTTGCTCTGAAATATCAGCCGTTAACCACTGAGCAGCACACTCAGCATTTACGCCAATTTAATCGTTTATATTGGACCTTATACCTAGCGTTATTCGCCAGTAAACCGATAAAGTAAGCTGTTTATCAGCGTTTAACATGGTCGCTAACACCCAACAAATTCAATCGTGATTAAACCGCGACTAAATGTCACCAGCCCCAAATAATAAGCAACTGTTTAATGATCACTTTTACCCTATATTTTTTTGAAATACGCCCTATTTATGTTCGATTATGTCCCCATAAACAGCTTTGTCATTGATGCCAGCCGATTAACCCCATAGAATGGCTACAGATGTTCAATTGTGAGTGCCCTATGCTGTCATTAATTCAATCTAATCAAATGGAAGTGTTGTCTGAACAACTGGCAAAAATGTTGGCAACCCCTTTGAGTAACGCCCATCTATTAACCACTGAACAAGTGTTAGTACAAAGTCCGGGGATGTCGACCTGGCTTCGACTTGAAGTGGCGAAACATAATCAAATCGCAGCAGCACTGACCTTTCCATTACCATCAAGTTTTATTTGGCAGCTTTGCCATCAATTACTGCCCAACGTGCCCAAAGAAAACGCGTTTACCAAAGCAGCGATGACATGGAAGTTGATGGATTTATTACCAAGCTTACTCAGTGATATTGATTACGCGCCTTTGCAGCATTATTTATTCAATGGTAACGCCCAGCACAGCGAAGATCATGTATCAAACCAACATGATGCGATTAAGCTCTACCAGCTTTGTAATCGAATCGCCGATATTTTTGACCAATATCTTGTTTATCGACCCGATTGGATCCAGGCATGGGAAAACAACCAACCTTTGTCTGAGCTAAATGCGCAACTTCAATTAGACCCCAATCAGTTATGGCAACCCAAACTCTGGCGAGCATTAGTGGATTACAACCACCATACCTTACAGGCAAGCCAATACCACAGGGCTAATTTACATCAATCATTACTCGATGCGCTTGCCGAGCCAGCTACCGATATCAGCATGCTACCTAGCCGTTTGTTTGTATTTGGTATTTCGTCAATGCCGCCCCAAACATTAGAAGTGATTAATGCGCTGGCACAACGTATTGAAGTGGTAATGCTTGCCTTAAGTCCTTGTCAGCACTACTGGGGGGATATCATTGACCCAAAAGTCAGAGCAAGAATGGCACTCAAATACACTCATAAAAAACAGTTAGCCGAAAATTGGGAAGATAAACTAGAGGTAGGTAACCCATTATTAGCCAATAATGGCAAAATGGGGCGTGAGTTATTAGATTTACTGCTCAGTTTACCCCCCGAAAACACCAATTTTAATTACGATTGTTATGTTGAGCCAACGCCCGATAACCTTTTACACGGCGTGCAATACGACATTTTACAAATGGAAACCCTAGGCCAAGCTTTGGGGCCTGATGCTGAGCTATACCAACAAATAGACCTACGTCGCCCCCTAGAGCCTACAGATGATTCAATTACGCTTCGCAGTTGCCACAGTCCATTGCGAGAAGTGGAAACCCTACATGATCACCTCGCAAGTTTATTTGATGCTCACCCAGAATTAACACCCAAAGACATTGTTGTGATGATGCCGGATGTTGCAGCATACGCGCCTTATATCGATGCGGTATTTGGCACGGTTAACAGCCAATATTATTCAAGTTTTCAGCGGGCCAATAAAGGCCCACAGCAACAGCCTATTCCCTATGCCATTGCCGATCGCGGCGCAGCACAAGAATCACCATTAATTAATAGCTTTTTAACCTTATTGAACATTAACCAAAGTCGGTTTGGGTTAACGGAAGTGTTGTCTATTTTAGAGGTGCCAGCAATTTTAAGGCGTTTTGAATTAGATGAAGATGACTTTGAAATTATAAAGCGCTGGCTCGATCATGCCAATGTTCGCTGGGGACGGGATGAACATAGCCGCAGCCAGTTAGGATTGCCAGCATTTAACCAAAACTCCTGGGCTTTTGGTGTTAAGCGACTAATACTGGGTTACGCACTGAATGATGAGTCGCCAATGTACCAAGGCACCCTTCCCGTCAGCGGCGTTGAAGGCCAATCAGCACAAGCATTAGGCAAGTTGCTTAATTTTTTAGAAGCCATTGATGAACATACTCAAGGCTTTATAAATGCCTGCTCAACCACAGAGCGCTTGCAACAAATTAATCAATTAATAGAAGACTTTTATAAAACTAACGACGACGAGCAAAGCCAAATATTAACCATCAGAAATGCGCTTGCATCCTTATCAGAAGAACTCACCGAAGCAGGCCATCAAGGTCAGCTGAATATAGAAGTATTGAAACAATGGTTTAACCAAACCTTGAATGATTCCCGTGTGGGTCAGCGCTATCTTGCCGGCAGCATTAATTTTTGTACTCTGATGCCAATGCGCTCAATCCCTTTCAAAGTAGTGTGCTTATTAGGCATGAACGATGGTGTTTACCCCAGAGTACAGCACCCAGTTGGCTTTGACTTAATGGCTCACTTTGGCGCCCAAAAAGGCGACCGTTCACGCAGATTAGATGACAGATACCTTTTTTTAGAAGCTCTTTTGTCTGCTCGCGAACAACTTTATATTAGCTATATTGGCCATAGCGAACGCGATAATGCCGAGCGTATCCCTTCAATGCTCATTGCTGAATTAGTCGAGTTTTGTCAAATGAGCTACTTACCCGCCCACTTGGAAGTGAAATCGTTAACCTTTGATGACATTGAACTTATCGAGCAAGCCGTCAGTGAACAGTTGATCCAAGCACACCCCTTGCAACCATTTGACCATAAACTATTTACCCCAAACAATCCGATGCAAAGTTACCATCAGCAATGGTGCCCTCCCGCATTAGATCAGGTTTATGATAAGCGCTTTTTTAATCCGCAAAAGCCACTATTTGTTGAGCAAGCAGACAATGCTACCAGCACACCTATTGAAGATAATACTGAGCTTGAATTATCGGCCTTGATCCGATTTTTCCGCAACCCAGCACAGTTTTTCTTTAATCGCAGTTTAAAAGTCGATTTAAACCTAAATCTGCAAGCGGATGATAACGACGAACCATTTAATCTTGATGGCCTAGGGCGTTATAAGTTGCAATCTAGCCTAATAGATTCCGCGCTTAATCAAACGAATAATGATGTAGATATTGAATTATTAACTGAGCTAAAAGCCAGTGGCGGCCTACCTATGGCCCCTTTTGATGATATTTTACTATCTCAATATCAACGTGATATTGCGCCTTTAATAAACCGACTGCATTTTTTACAAAATGATCAACAAAGCGATTCTGTGAATATTGATTTAACGGTTAGGTTTAGCATACCTAAGCGAACTAATAAGCACGAAGTTAACCTAAGTGAATTGGACGAAAGAGAAATAAACCTTGTCGGTCGTATCGATGATGTTAGCCCAAAAGGACTGGTAAATTATCGCCCTGGTACCGCACACGGCAGAGATTTAATTCAATGTTATATCCGTCATTTGTGTTTAAATGCGCAGGGAGTAATGAAACACAGTTACCTGCTTGATATGGGACATTTTCATTGTTTTGCGCCTATCAACGCCAATCATGCCCTCGAAAAGCTCTGCCAATTTGTTCAAGCGTTTGTTAATGGTCAACAGCAACCTTTATGCTTTGCGCCCCGCACCGCCTGGATGTATGCCCAAACGGATGGCTGCCACAATGAGAAATTATTTGGCGCGCAAAAACAATGGCGTGATGAACAAACTCAATTAGGTGAAGGGTTTGAGCCTCATCATCAACGCTTGTTTACGTTTCCCGATGATTTTAGCGAGCAAACATTTGGTGTATTAGTTCAAAGCCTACTGCAACCAATGGTGAGCTTATACCACAAAGGCAAACTCAGTGAATTAGATGACTTTGTCAGTGATGATGCCGTTAACCAGCATGCCACTGAAATCGCAAAAACGATGGATTTATAATGGCATACTTCGCTGCTTTATCGACTAATCTAACATTTTGCCAATGGCCATTACCCTGTATTGGAGCAAAACGCACTGCTTATGAATAATGCCAAACCAGCTAATATAACCGTTTCAGCACTGGATGCGCTTCATTTGCCATTTAGCGGAACCAGCTTAATAGAAGCCAGTGCCGGTACAGGAAAAACCTACACTATATCAGGCTTATATTTACGTTTATTGTTAGGTCATGGTGGTCAGCCCCCCCTACTCTGTGAACAAATATTAGTGGTCACCTTTACCAATGCCGCGACCGAAGAATTGCGTGATAGGATCCGTAAACGTATTCAGATTGCTTACAAACGTTTTTTAGGCGTCGCAACGCAAGACCATTTTGTTGAGCAACTTTATGCTGATATCCCACCAAGTGAGCGCGCCATTGGGTTGAAACGCCTTGATTTGGCACTTAAATCCCTAGATGAAGGTGCCATTTTTACTATTCATGGATTTTGTCAGCGTATTCTTGCCGATATGGCATTCGAATCATCACTGCTATTTGAATCAGAATTTACTTTAGATGACAGCGAATACTTGCACCACGCGGTGCGTGATTTTTGGCGTGAAGCCTGTTACCCACTCCCCTTGTTGCTAGCCCAACAAATCAGTAATACCTTTGGTGAGCCCGAAAAATTAGCCCAAAAGGTACGCGTACTGCTGGGAGCAAGCCAGGCAACACCTTCTGATACACCACAAGAATTTATCAGCCTGTCTGAGTCGTTAATTCAAAGTTTACAGCGCTTTAAGCTGCGCTGGCCTGCCGAGCAAGAGGCCACCTTTGCCCTATTGAATGAACTGCCATTGAATGGCCAGCGATTCGGCAAAAAAACCGATGGTTATCCCAAGCTACAACAATTGTTTGATGAATTAAGCAACTGGGTAAGTTATGGCCAGGGCCTACCGCCGCAAAAACCGATGGAATGTCTGGCATTATCAGCACTAAAACTCAATAAAGGTGGCGAAATCCCATCGGCAACCGATGCCCCATTACTCGATCATATTGAACGATTGGCGACCTTAATCGATGAGGTGATCCCCGCATTTTTAGTCAGGGCTCAAGCGGGGATTAAACAGCGTTTTATGGCGCAAAAACAGCAACGTAATTTGATGACGCCGGACGATCTATTAACAAGTCTTGCAAAGGCTCTTGAAAACAATGCCGATACACTGCCAACCGCTATCGCAAAGCGTTTCCCCATTGCATTAATTGATGAGTTTCAAGATACCGACCCATTACAATTTCAAATTTTCAGCAGCGTCTATCAAACGCCCGACTTATCGGCGATAACGGGGCGTGATGCACAAAACGTGATTGAACAATCAGAGCATCAATCGGCATTAGGTATGTTGATGATTGGCGATCCTAAACAAGCAATTTATGCTTTTCGTGGCGCGGATATCTTCACTTATATTAACGCCCGCAAGCACACCCAAGCACATTATCATCTTGATACGAATTATCGTTCATCAGCGCAATTAGTCGATGGTGTTAATCAATTATTCAAGCAACACGATGATCCTTTTATCAGCGATGCCATTCCCTATGATGCAGTAAAAACCCCTGAGTCAGCGCGCAATAAAGTATTACTTGAAGCCACTGAGCAGACTGCCGCATTGAGAATAAAGTTACTCAAAGAGTCACCAGAAAACGGTCTTAATAAAGCCACCGCAAGGCAAATTCTTGCCAATGATACAGCTGCTGAAATCACCAGACTACTGACCGAAGCACAATCAGGTCTTTGTCGTATTAATGGTGAGGCCTTAATCGCTAAAAACATTGCAGTATTAGTCCGTGATCGTAACGAAGCAGCAGTGGTGAAAGCGGCATTGAGTGCCCGAAATATTGGCGCGGTATTTCTCAGCCGAGACAGCGTATTTGATACAATAGAAGCCCGAGAAATGGCCCTCATTTTACGAGCACTTGCCAACCCTAAAGATGAGCGAGCTATTCGCGCGGCACTTGCTACGGAACTGATGGGATATAACGCCAATCATATTCACCAATTTAATCAAGATGAAGCCCTGCGCCAAAAAGTGCTGGATTTATTTAATCATTGGCATCAGTTTTGGCTATCAAGCGGCATTATGCCCGCTTTACTTTGCTTAGCGAATGACACCCGTTTAGTGCATCGACTGCTTGCAAAACCCACCAACAAGGTTAACGATAGCAGCAATACTGCACCACCACTGGCTGAGTTGGCTGCTGGCTCTGCCGATGAAGATGAATTTATCAGCATCAGTGCCTCGGGTGAGCGCCGCTTAACTGATTTTCGCCACCTTGGTGAGTTATTACAACAAAAAGCCACCGAACTGGATGGCAGCAGCGCATTAATAAACTGGTTTGAACAACAACTACTGGGTAATCAAGGTCAAGACGAGCAACAGCTACGTTTAGAAAGCGAGCAAAACCTGGTGCAAATCGTCACCATTCATAAATCTAAAGGACTTGAGTATCCTATTTGTTTTGTGCCATTTATTAGTTTAGCCCGTGGTTCAAATCGTCGCCCTGAACCTATGCTGTATCACAATAATGGCCAATTAATTTGGGATATTCATGGCAGTGACGAGGGCTGGGAACAATACAAGCGTGAAGCTCTGGCTGAAGATTTACGCCTACTTTATGTGGCCCTAACCCGTCCGGTTTATGCGTGTTACTTATACATTGCCAATCAATCACGCATGTTAAAAGCTGGGATCAGTTCTCAATTACATGAAACTGGCATCGGCTATTTATTGGGGATCACTGACAAAAGTTGCGATGGCGAACACATGGCTACAAAAGTGGCTCAACTTGCCACAATGAATGCGATTAGCGTTGAAACAGTCGCCGAGAATATTGACACTAAGGCATTAAGTGATAATCAAGACCCCCTGCAAACCTTTGTGGCAAAAAACAGCAACAGAAAATTAGGCTTACCTTGGCGAGTCGGCAGTTATTCTGGGTTGGTCAAGCGCCTTCCCCATGAAAAAACCGTTCCAGGTGCTGACGATGAAGATTTTAGTGAAGAGATACTGGCTGAAATTGACCCCAACACAACTCAAATATTAGACCGATTTAGTTTTGAGCGCGGTGCAAACGCGGGTAGTTTTATGCATTTAGTGCTGGAACTGTTTGATTTCACTCAAGCTGAAACCGAATTACAGCCTGCATTAATTAAAGCCATGCAGCAATACGGATTTGATCCACAACTTTGGTTAGCGCCATTAATGCGTTGGTATCAGGAAATTCTTGCGACACCGTTAATAAAGCCTGATCAATCTCAGGTGTGTTTACAACAATTATCACCGCAACACACCTTAGTTGAAATGGAGTTTTATCTGCCAATTAATCAACTACACGCCGCAAAGCTTAATAATTTATTAGGCCAATATGGCTATGTTAATGATTTTAGTTTTGACACCCTCAAAGGCATGTTAAAAGGCTTTATCGATTTAACCTTCGAACATCAGGGGCAATTCTTTATCGCCGATTATAAATCAAACCATTTAGGGCATCAGCTGCAAGATTACAACCATAATGCCATGGCCCAAGCCATTAACAGCCATAGATATAATTTACAGTACATACTTTACACCTTAGCATTACACCGTTATTTAAGACTGCGTATGCCTAATTATGATTACCATCAGCACATTGGTGGATGTTTTTATTTATTCTTGCGTGGCATGAGCCCTGAGGCTGTCGGTGCTGGGGTGTTTTTTGATAAGCCTGATGCACAATTAATTGAACAACTTGATGCGCTATTCTCACAAGCTGTTAGTGATGAGCATGCCCTAGACGTTGAAATGGAGCAGGCATAATATGTTAACCACGACTCATCCAATGCAATTTTTACT
The DNA here is from genome assembly GCF_025370255.1 of Shewanella holmiensis. GTDB lineage: Bacteria > Pseudomonadota > Gammaproteobacteria > Enterobacterales > Shewanellaceae > Shewanella > Shewanella holmiensis. The sequence goes on along the minus strand of NZ_JAMTCD010000011.1, from coordinate 40,753 downwards.
GAAAAAATGGCAAGACGCAAAATTAATCACCGCATTAGATAGGCATTTTGCCCTTGAGCTAGCCGCAATTGAGCATATTAATCCAGTAGATGAACGCTACCCTTTATTCTTATTAATTTGCACTTTACTCAGCCAGCAATTATCCAGCCAACACAGTTGCCTAGTATTGAACAATATTGTGCTAGACAACCCTATGGCTGAAGATATTGGCACACATCCTTTTGCAATAGCCACGGTTTCCTCCTGCCAAATTCAGCAAAGTCATGCTGAGTTGATTACTCAGATCAGAACATTTAATGCCATTGGGCAGCCTGGGGACAATACCCCAATGATTATTGAGTTTGATAGGCTCTATCTGAATAAATACTATTTTTTTGAAACCCAGGTCGCGCACAAACTACTGCAGTTAACCCAAGTAAATATTACTGTCGACAATCCATTATTGCCCGGTTATTTGGATGCTTTATTTCCACCAGAACCTCATAATCTCGGCCAATTTGATTGGCAAAAAATTGCAACGGCAACCGCATTAACCAAAGCCCTTGCGGTGATTACGGGTGGCCCTGGAACAGGTAAAACTACCACGGTAACCAAATTATTGCTGCTGTTACTGACGCAGCAGAATATGACCATCAGGTTAGTCGCACCGACGGGTAAAGCGGCGGCGAGATTAAGTGAGTCGATTAAAGCCTCTAAAAACCGTCTAAGACAAAGTCTTGTTGCAAACAACCAACCCCAAGCCTTATTAGCAGCATTAGAAGCGATCCCCGAAGAAGCTGCAACGCTGCACAGATTATTAGGGGTTATTCCACATTCTCATCATTTTCGGCATAACAAAGATAACCCTTTACGCCTTGACTTACTGGTGATAGATGAAGCATCTATGGTCGATTTACCTATGATGTATAAACTACTGAGTGCTTTACCTAGTCATGCAAGATTAATTTTATTAGGCGATCAAGACCAGCTTGCATCTGTTGAGGCAGGTGCTGTGCTAGCCGATATTTGTCAAGGCTTACAGGTTTCAACATCAATTGAAAAAACGAGCGACGCTTCACCCTGGCGTATGCGTTATAGCCCACAACAAGCAGACAACATCCAACGCTTAACCCAACAAGATGTCAGTCAGTATATTGATAATAAGAGCCTATTTGGTGACAGCTTATGTATTTTAATGCATAGCCACCGTTTTAAAGGAGATGCGGGAATTGGTCAATTGGCCCATGCCGTAAATGGCACCGACATAATGAAAATACGTCAGGTTTGGCAGCATGGTTATAATGAACTGAATTGGTTTGAGCATCAAATCAATGCCAACCAAGACAACTTAGGTAAGCAACAATTATTAGCCTTATCGGTGAGTGCTTATCAACCCTATTTGCAGATGATCCACTTCAATCAGGGCGTATTTGCCGACAATCTACCCAATACCGCCGTTTATGGTGCCGAGCAGATTATTGAGCAATATAATCAATATCGTATGTTATGCGCAACGCGTGCTTCTGAATACGGTGTTGAAGGCATGAACATTGCCATCACCGATAGTTTACGTCAGGCGCAGCTTATCGAACCTAAGCAGGAATTTTATCTTGGTCGTCCCATTATTATCCAAAATAATGATTACAACTTAGGTTTATTCAACGGGGATATCGGCTTAATTTTACAGGATCAACACAATCCCAAACGCCTTATGGCGCATTTTATTCAAGCTGACGGCAGTTTATTAAAAGTGTTACCTGCAAGATTGCCTAAACACGACACTTGCTTCGCCATGACAGTACATAAATCGCAAGGCAGTGAGTTTGATCAAGTCAGCTTTGTACTGCCACCTCGCCCCAGTATTGCGCAGTGGCAATTACTAACCAAAGAATTAGTTTATACCGCCATCACCCGTGCTAAAAATCATTTCTACTGTTTAGGCAGTGCTCCGGTGTTTGAGCGGGCAGCAAAACAAGTGACCACCCGAGCATCGGGATTAGCATTGCGATTGTGGCACTAAATTAAGTCATGGTGAACTAATGTTAACGGACGCTATTGGTGATTAGACAATATTTGAAGCCATTATCTGCTGGCTATGAAGCGATATTCCAAACGGTGATGCCGCTAACCACAATTCACCTAGTCAGTTGAGGTAAATCACTGAAATATTGTTAACCCTCACTTGCCAGAACCTAGTTAGGCTCTTTATCATAAGCAGGTCATTTTCGGGCGCATTCATTCTGCCCAACTTTATTCTTTTTAGGAGCAATCATGCCAAAAATAAATCTGCTACTTTTATGTGGCGGTGGTGGTGCAGAGCACGACATTTCATTAATGTCAGTTAAGTTTTTTGAATCATCGCTAGCAAAGTCAGATAAATTCTCGGTATTACGCTTAGAACTTGATAAACAAGGACATTATAAAACCCAAGACGGCAAAGTATGTGAGTTAACTAACCGTCGTGAAGTCCGCTTTGAAGATGATGCTATTGCTGCATGGCCAGTGGATTATGTGATCCCCTGTATTCATGGTTACCCAGCAGAAACCGGTGACATTCAATCTTATTTTAATTTAATTCAACTGCCATACTTCGGCTGTGAGTCTGAAGCATCCAGTAACTGCTTTAATAAAATCACTGCAAAAATGTGGTTTAGTGCATTAGGTGTACCCAATACGCCCTATATTTTCTTGCATCAATTTGATGATGAAGCCATAGCGCAAACTAAGGCTGCATTTGAACAATGGGGTTCATTGTTTATCAAAGCCGCTTCTCAGGGCTCTTCTGTGGGTTGTTATAAGGTCGACAACAAAGCCGACATAGCTAACATTTTGCAAGAGGCATTCAGCTATTCTCCCTATGTGATAGTTGAACAAACCATAGTGGCACGAGAGTTGGAAGTTGCCGTGTATGAATACCAAGGTGAAGTGGTTGCTACCAAGCCGGGTGAAATTGTGTGTGATACCAATAACTTTTATACATTTGATGAAAAGTATGCCACCAACAGTAAGGCTAAAACCTACATTGAAGCCATTAATATTTCTGATGACATCAGTAATCAAATTCGCGCTTATGCGATCAAAGCGTTTAAAGGTTTAAAGTTACGCCACCTATCGAGAATTGATTTCTTCTTAACCGCAGATAATCAAATTTTGTTAAATGAAATTAATACCTTTCCAGGGTTAACACCCATTTCAATGTTTCCAAAAATGTTAGAGCATCACGGGCATGATTTCAGTGTCTATTTAACTCAAATTATTGAATCACAACTAAGATAAGTCACTATAATCATCATTATAAGGCTGTCTGCGGACTGCCTTATAATGATAAGCCGTATTTTTGGTGCAATTGCGCCATATAGCCACTTTTATAGAGTGCTTGTAGCGCATCGTTTAATCTTTTTTGGGTTGCCATCGGTAAATCGATATGACAAGCCATGGCTCTAATCGATGTAAAAAATACAATTTTAGGCTCTCCAAAATGAATGTCATTATCGCGCATTATCGCTTTGGCACTCACAAGATCGGCAGCCCAAAAGTCTATTCGCCCACGCTGTAGTTTCTTAACATTTAAGGTGTCATTGTTGGTTAAATCAACTTGATAACCAAATTGGGTGAGATACTCACCAATACCACTTCCCAGAAAACTGCCAATGCTGGCAAACTTAGCATCATTTAAACTGACTAAAGGTGGCTGAGATGGACTAGCACTGAATATTCCATATCGAGACACCATCACAGGGCCAATCCAAGTGTAATGTACCTCTCGATGTTGATTTCGCTCTATTGGTAAAACACAAGTATTAACTGACGATTCAGCCATAGACATGCCACGTTTTAGTGGGAAAAACAAAATCTCGTATTCTAAACCTGCTTGCTTGAATAACGCATCAATGAATTCAATAACCAGCCCTTGTTTTGTATTGCCAGCCTGAGCCGCAAATGGCACTTCGGAGTAAGTGATTAAAGTCAATTTATCGGCTGAACATACCGCCAGTGAATACATTGATAATAAGCCAATTAACAGAAATTTAATTCCAAACACGAATAGCCTCCTCATAAGGCAATGTCTGACCCTTTATCACCTGTTGATTCAGAGGTTTAGGTGAGCCTGGCTGAGATAACCAAAATGACTCATCTTTTATAGGATTCATTTTGGGGGCACACTGACTGTTCACCATAGTCTGTTCAAGTTGTGCTAAATGGGCATCAACACGGGCGGCAAAAGCATCTAAACCTTGCTTAGGGCTATAAGTTCCATCAACGATTTTGCTGACATAAAGCCACCAAAAGCCAGCCATGTTGGGATAATCTGGCACATTACTGCCTGTTGGGGTCCATACATTTCTAGCATTGCTGCGATAAAACTCCACTAACCCTCCAAGGTAAGGTGATTTTTTAGTCATAACATCGGATTCAAGATCTGACAAACGGATCGGCGTAAATCCAACTAAGGTCTTTTTAAGTGAAACAGATTTAGACACCAAAAATTGCGCATATAGCCAGGCCGCGATTTGTCTATCTTTTGGGGTGTTCTTTAAAAATGTCCATGAGCCTGCATCTTGATATCCTGATTTCATGCCCTTTTGCCAATATTTTCCTACAGGTGACGGAGCCACTTTCCACTTAGGAATACCTTGGTCATCGACAACGGGCAAGTTAGGTTGGGTTAAGTCACCAACAAAAGCGGAATACCAGAATATTTGCTGGGCTATTTTTCCCGTGGCTAGCCATTTTCCCGCTTCAGAAAAAGTTAACGACTTAGCTTCATCAGGGGCATATTCCAGCCAGTCCACATACTTCTCTAGTGCATATACCGCAGCAGGACTATTTAATGCGCCTCCCCTGCTCACACTCGCGCCAACAGGATGGCAATTTTCAACTCTAATGCCCCATTCATCAACCGGTAAACCATTCGGTAACCCTGCATCACCAACACCTGCCATCGACAACCAGGCATCTGAAATTCGCCACCCTAAAGAAGGGTCTATCGCGGCATAGTCCATATGCCCGTACACTCTAACCCCCTCAATAGTATTGATATCATCACTAAAAAAACGGGCGATATCTTCATACGCCTGCCAATTTTGAGGCACGCCTAATTCATAACCATATTGCTGTTTAAATTGCGCTTTATAGCTAGGGTTTTCAAACCAATCACTACGATACCAGTATAAATTGGCAAATTGTTGATCGGGTAATTGATAAATAACCCCGAACGGATCGCGGGTAAACTGCAAACCAATAAAATCATTTAAATCCAGTGTAGGCAGAGTGTATTGACCAGACTTGAATGTGAGAAGTTCAGATATAGTGGTTATCGCACCACTTCGAAAATGGCTACCAACAAGATCGCTATCGTTTATGTAGGCATCATATAAGTTTAAGCCAGTTACCATCTGTGCTGATAACTTTTTTATGACATCATCTTCTCCAGTTAATTCATGAATTACATGAATTCCGGTTAAATCATAAAATGCCTTGGCCAACACTTCAGACTCATAAACGTGCGTATCAATGTGCTCTGACACCACCCGAATAGTTAATCCTGCAAAAGGTTCTGCTTGAGATTTAAACCACTGCAATTCTTGTTGCTGTTCATCTGATGATAATGTGCTGGGTTGTAGCTCTTGGATGATCCACTTTGGGATGGCGGTATTATCTGCAACTGACGTTAGCTTGTGGTCAATGACTTGACTAATTTTAGGGGCGGGGGTGTTTATTTGAGCCTGCGCCGAAAGCGAAATTATCACCCCAAATATGGGTGGACAAAGTTTAAATTTTTTCAATAAAGATAATTTCACGCTGATTAAATCCCTCGTCTTGTTCGAACAGAGAAGTCGATATTAAATAACCACCTAAGGCATGTTAATGATAGTTGAAAAATAATAAGACGAAGGAATAAGTACATTTTTATTAAACAAAAAAAGACCAGCAAGCTGGTCTTTTTATATCACTCTGTGAAGCTTTAGTTAGAAACCTTCAACACCAGCCATATCGGGTAATTGATGTGCGATACCTTTATGACAGTCGATACAGGTTTTCTCACCACTTGCCAGTGACGTAGAATGCATTTGTGATGCACGCTTAGATTGGCGAGTGAAGTCCATATAATCGAAGTTATGACAGTTACGACACTCGAGTGAATCATTCGCTTTTAAACGGTCCCACTCGTGTTCTGCCAATTCACGGCGCTTAGCTTCAAACTTTTCACGAGTACTAATCGTACCGAAAACCTTGCCCCATACTTCTTTAGAAGCTTGCATTTTACGGGCAATTTTATCAGTCCAGTTATGTGGAACATGGCAATCAGGACATGTTGCACGTACACCACTTCGGTTAGTAAAGTGAATTGTACTTTGCAGTTCCTGATAGACATTGTTTTCCATCTCATGACAACCAATACAGAATTTCTCTTGGTTAGTGACTTCTAAAGCGGTGTTAAATCCACCCCAAAAGATAACCCCTGCCACGAATCCACCTAATGTCAGAAACCCCAGACTGTAGTGAACGCTTGGGCGGTTAACGACCGTCCAAACTAACTTCAGCTTTTCAAACAATTTAGCCAACATAATCTCTCCTAATGCTTAGCAGGTTTTGTCGCTTTAATGAGATGGTCAATATCTACGAAGTCATTTTCAACCAGTAGTTTCGCATCTAATTGCGGTGCATGACATTGGGTACAGAAATAACGACGCGGAGAAAGATCTGCCAAGAAGTTATTATCACGATCCATATAGTGAGTCACACTCACCATAGGAGCTTGTGAATGACCAGTACTAGTACGAGCATGACACTGCATACATTTATTCACTTTAAGATCAATCTGATAACCATCAATCTTATGTGGAATCACTGGTGGCTGCATTGGGTAGTTTCGCACTTGTTTCACATCAGTGTTGATCACTTGCTGCATTGCAGGAGGTGTTGGCTCAACATTTAACGGTGCTAAACGTAACGTAGCAATTTTGTCTTCAGGTACGCTGGCAGCCATTATCCCAAAGGACAAACCTAACAGCGCTACCATTGATATCAATTTACGAGCATTCATGGTTATTCTCCTTAGGCCTTAACAATCTTAACCGCACATTTTTTAAAGTCTGTTTGCTTCGACAAAGGATCTGTCGCATCTAACGTCACTTTATTAATGAGCTGGCTAGCATCAAACCAAGGTACGAATACCAATCCTACAGGCGGCTTATTACGACCACGTGTTTCAACACGGGTTTTAATTTCACCACGACGAGATATCACTTTCACTTCATCACCACGACGCAAACCACGCTTTTTAGCATCATCTGGGTGCATAAAACACACTGCATCAGGGAATGCTTTATAAAGCTCAGGAACACGCTGAGTCATTGAACCTGAATGCCAATGCTCTAATACTCGACCTGTTGATAACCAAATATCAAACTCTTCATCAGGTGCTTCTGCTGGTGGCTCATAAGGCAGAGCAAAAATAACGGCTTTACCATCTGGCTTACCATAAAACTCGAAACCTTTACCTGGTTTCACATATGGGTCTGAACCTTCACGGTAACGCCATTTAGTCTCGACACCATTAACAACAGGCCAACGTAAACCGTGTTCTTTATGATATACATCAAAGTCTGCTAAATCATGGGCATGGCCACGGCCAAAGGTTGCATATTCTTCGAATAAGCCTTTTTGCACGTAGAATCCAAAATGTTCACCATCATCATTCAAATGCTTAGGATCTGAATCTGACATTGGGAACTTGTCAACATTGCCGTTTTGATACAAGACTTGGTATAAGGTTTTACCTTTAAATTGTGGGTTCGCTTTTAACACATCAGCAGGCCACACTTCATCAGTAGTAAAACGTTTAGCAAACTCCATCAACTGCCACATATCTGACTTTGACTCACCTGGCGCTTTAACTAACTGATGCCAGAACTGAGTACGACGCTCGGCATTACCGTAAGCACCTTCTTTTTCAACCCACATTGCCGCAGGTAAAATTAAGTCAGCGGCTTGCGTTGTCACCGTTGGATAAGCATCCGACACGACAATGAAGTTTTCAGGATTACGGTAACCCGGTAACCCCTCTTCATTCATGTTAGGGGCTGCTTGCATGTTGTTGTTCACTTGCACCCAATAACAGTTTAAATCACCATCTTTTAAACGACGGTTTTGCTCTACTGCGTGATAACCTGGTTTTGGTGGAATGATCCCACTTGGAATCTTCCAAATTTTTTCAGCAGTTGCTCTGTGTTCTGGGTTTGTTACAACCATATCTGCAGGTAAGCGATGTGAGAAAGTACCCACTTCACGAGCTGTACCACAAGCAGATGGTTGACCTGTTAGCGAGAACGGGCTGTTACCAGGAGTTGAAATCTTACCCACTAATAAATGGATGTTATAAATAAGATTATTACACCATACACCGCGAGTGTGCTGGTTGAAGCCCATGGTCCAGAAAGAAGTTACTTTACGATTAGGATCAGCATAAAGCTCTGCTAATTCAATCAATTTATGTTCTGGCACACCTGATAATTTACTAACAGATTTAACATCATAATCAGCAACAAACTTCTTAAACTGCTCAAAATCAATCGGAGTTGAATCACCCGCAGTTGCAACGTTTTTAGCTTGCTGTTCTAGTGGATGAGTCGGGCGTAAACCATAACCGATGTCGGTTGTGCCTTTGCGGAAGTTAACGTGCTTGCTAATAAAGTCTTTGTTAACCTTATCGTTTTGAATAATGTAGTTAGCAATGAAGTTTAGGATGGCAAGGTCAGTTTGCGGTGTAAATATAATCGGTAAATCCGCTAAATCAAATGAACGATGTTCAAAGGTTGATAACACGGCAACTTTAACATGTGGTGCGCTTAAACGGCGGTCGGTCACACGGGTCCAAAGAATTGGATGCATTTCTGCCATGTTTGAGCCCCATAATACGAAAGCGTCAGCCGCTTCCATATCATCGTAACAGCCCATTGGCTCATCCATACCAAAAGTACGCATAAAACCAACAACAGCCGAAGCCATGCAGTGGCGAGCATTTGGATCGATGTTATTTGAACCAAAACCGGCTTTCATTAATTTGAGAGCCGCATAGCCTTCAAATACTGTCCACTGGCCAGAACCAAACATACCAACAGCTGTTGGGCCTTTAGCCTTTATGGTCGCTTTCCATTTTTCAGCCATGGTATCAAATGCTTGATCCCAGCTAATAGGCGTAAATTCACCATGTTTGTCATACTTACCATCGGTCATACGTAACATCGGCGTTTGGATGCGATCACGACCATACATAATTTTGGACAGGAAGTAGCCTTTAATACAATTTAGGCCCTTGTTAACTTCAGACTTTGCATCACCATGGGTTGCAACCACTTTACCATCACGTGTAGCCACGATGACTGAACAACCTGTACCACAAAAACGACAAGGCGCCTTGTTCCATTCTAATTTGGTTTGTTCAGAGCTTGTAATCAAGTTACTTGCTGCTGCGGGTAACGCTAACCCGGCAACACTCGCCGCTGCCATTGCGGCATTGGCTTTCATAAAATCACGTCTATTCATTTTCATATCTCACCTTCTTCAAGCTCTTCACTTTGGTGGTAAACCATGGTTGCAGATAACACACCAGGTAATGCATTAATGGTCGATATATCATCCAATAATGATTTTTGGTTAGGTCCTTCAATAACAACAACTAATTTAACTTCGTTGTTTGCTGAAAGCTCTGCGTTTTCGATTGCCATTATTTGTTGTCTTACATCTGCCATTTTGTCTGGCTGAACTTGGACAATTAAACTGGTTACGTGAAGTTCATTGCTCATTAATCACACTCACATCAATTTATTATTTATTTTTATATTAACTTACGCCTGGAGGACCCGTTAAAATTTGGCTAAACCAGATGCTAAATCCTAAGGCACTAACAAGCAGTACAGATAAAATGGGGGCTAGAAATACAGTCAAGAAGATGAAGATCTTCAATTCTAGACTTTTCTCACTTGCGGTCTCATTACTCATGGAGCCTCCAAGAGTGGTTAGAATGACGACATAAACTATTGGTTTTTGTCATTTGTTCGATTTACGTGAATTCTATCGTTAAACAAATTGTGATCTATATACTCACAAATTGGTAAACAGGTGTTTAGTTGATCTAGATCATCAAAATTCACAAACTATTACTTAACTCTCAATTTATGACAGTAAAAATCGATTAAATTGAATCACTTTAATAAAAATTTTACGCCTTCAAGCATAGCGCTAATTAACAATAATTTCACAAATAATGGTGAGATAAGTTCAAATTTCGATAAAAGCGTGATCTATATCAGGAATAATCGGTGAGATGCGTGGAATTCTAAGATGGGTTTTGAAAACAAAAGGTCCCCCCTGGTAAAAATACCAAAGGGAGAGCAAAGTTAAGCAAGAGAATAGCGTAATACTTTTAACGATTTTTGCTCATCAATATCAGCAAAAACCTGTGGATTAGCAATTCGTTCGACAAACTGCAATTGTGGAGCAGTGATTTCTACTTGCTGCATTAAAAAATCACTACTCAATTCTGGGGCATTTAAACATAACAGTACTTCCCCACCCTCGGCCAATAAACTCGGTAAACGTTTTAACAAACGCTCATAATCTTTGGTGGCAACAAAACTGCCTTTTTGGTTACTTGGCGGATCCGCAATAATTAAATCATAAGGGCCCAACTTAGTTAATTTACCCCAAGATTTAAAAATATCGTGGCCTAAGTACCGTGCACCATGGGGGAGATCATTTAACACATGATTTTGCTTTCCGATACTCAGCGAGCCTTTACTCATATCCATATTGACGACTTCATCAGCACCGCCCTGAAGTGCCACAACCGAAAACCCACAAGTATACGCAAATAAATTGAGCACATTTTTGTGTTTTGCGTGCTGTTTTACCCACTTACGTCCGTTAGCCATATCCAAGAACAAGCCATGATTTTGGCCACGTAAAATATGAACATTAAACAATGCTCCGTTTTCGTTTACCACATGATGATCAGGCACTTCACCACTGATTAAATCCGTAACGGTTTGGCCGCCACTACGATGTTGAAAAACCAAATTTATAGCTTGTTCAGGCACTAAGGTTTGAACTTGAGTGGTAATTGCGCTGAACAACGACTGCTGTTGTGTTTCATCTAATGATTTAAAGCTTGTCAGTAAAAGTACGGGAGGATACCAGTCTAAACACAGGTGCTCCTCTCCTTTAAATAAGCCACCACGGCCATGAAAAATGCGTTGTACTTCGTTATTAAAAGTAAACTCTTTTAGCGCTGAAATTAGTCCCGACATAAATATGTTTTATTCTCTTAAATATCAATTAGCTAGAAGTATTTATCTTTTTCAGGCTAATTTTATTGTGTTTATTGCTTGGGTTATTTTACTCTGGGCCATTGTCTTTTTTTACATCATTTTCATTGGTTAATAATGTTGCTTCAGGCAAAGGATTAGCATCTAACGCCGACATTTTATCTTCAGCCTCCTCAACATTATCAGCTAATAATATCGCCAGCCACATGCCTGACTGGCTTGACTCCATACCAATTTTAACCACCATCGTCAGTGGAACAGACAATAACATGCCGACAGAACCTAATAACCACCCCCAAAAAATTAATGATAAGAACACCACTAGGGTAGAAAGGCCTAACCCCTTACCCATAAACTTAGGTTCGATCACATTGCCCATAACCATATTGGTGCCTAAATATAACAAACCTGTTGCACCTGCTGCCCCGGGGCCAAATTGAATAAAAGCCAGTAAAACAGCAGGAATTGCAGCAATAATAGAACCAATATTGGGGATGTAATTAAACAAAAATGCAATGACAGCCCACAGCAAAGCATAATCAATACCTATGATAGACAGGCCGATACCCACAATCACACCAGTTGCTAAGCTGACTAGGGTTTTAATCATCATGTATTGATTAACAGAATGTAAAAACTTATCAATCTGCTTTAGACGCATATCAGGATCATCAAGTGCCAAATGCAGTTTTTTCGGCATATCCTGTGCTTCAAATAGCATAAATACGATAGTCAAAATAATCAAAAACAGGTTCGCCATCACACTGCCAACGCCTGATAACATATTCGTTGTCATGCTCAGTGCCATACCAGGGTCGAAATACTCTAAAACTTTTTGGCGAGAAATATGAATATTGAACGATTGTAACTTATCGAGCATCCATGCAAATTGTTCAATCAGTTGCGCTCGATAAACGGGTAACTGCTTTGAAAATTCATTAATTGAACTCCCCACAAGGCTGGCCAACCAAAGCCCTAGCAATACAATAAATAACATCAACAACAATACAGATAACGCTTTCGGTATTTTAAAACGACTCATTAACCTAATGGCTGGATTACAAATCATCGCTAAAAATGCTGACAGTACAAAAGGTACCACAATCGGACTGGCCGCTTTTATACCTGCAAGCACAATGACAACACACGCCATTACAATAAAACTACGCACCGCCATAGACGATTGATGTATACCCTTCATAGAAGAAAAATCCTTATTGCTACCTAAGACCCAAATTAGTTATGTTAAGCTTACCTATTGAAAACAATATTTAATAATAGAAGACGCTATGAAACCAGAAACCGCTATTATACGCATAAAAAATCTTCGTTTACGCACCTATATTGGGATCAAAGAAGATGAAATTCAAAATCAACAAGATGTCATTATCAATGTCGTGATTCATTATTGTGCAGATAAAGCACGAAACAGCGACAATGTGGCTGATGCACTTAATTATCGCACTATAACGAAAAAAATCATTGCTTTAATTGAAAACAATCGCTTCTCACTGCTGGAAAACTTAACCAATCAAACCCTGGCGATTGCCAGCGAGCACGATTGGGTTGAATTCGCCAGTGTCGAAATAGATAAACCCCACGCCCTAAGGTTTGCTGATTCTGTTTCAATGGAGCTGAGTTATCAAAAATCACCTAGCTGAATTTGATCAAAATAGATAACTAAAACGTATGTAAATAATAGTTATATTTGCCAAGTTAATGACAAGAGAGGATGTATGAATATATTAATTACTGGTGCAACAGGCTTTGTTGGCAAACATTTAGTTGCCAAACTTTCCCTGCACACGTTAACCATTCTCTCTCGTAATATTGACAACGCAGTAAAGTCATTGGGTAAGCAGCACGTCTATATTGAAGACCTTACACAGCTGAGTAATTTAAACGAATTTGATGCTGTTATTAATTTAGCCGGAGAACCCATCGTCGCTAAGCGCTGGAGTAAAAAACAAAAACAGTCTATCTGTGACAGTCGTTGGAATATCACTCAACAATTAAGCCAACTGATCAAATCTAGCCAAACCCCTCCAACAACATTTATCAGTGCATCAGCTATCGGCTTCTATGGAAGACAAGGTAATGAGCCTGTAGATGAAAATAGTCCTTTTCATGATGAGTTTAGCCATGATATTTGCCATAAATGGGAACAATTGGCACTAGATGCTCAATCCGCTAGCACCAGAGTGTGCATTCCACGCATTGGCATTGTCTTAGGCAAAAATGGCGGGGCTTTAGCCAAAATGTTACCTCCTTTTAAACTTGGATTAGGTGGCCCAATAGGTAAAGGTAAACAGGGGATGAGCTGGGTACATCAAGACGATTTAATCGCGTTGATTATCTGGATGCTTAATACACCAAGTGCTCAAGGAATATATAATGCCACTGCGCCAAATCCGGTGAGCAATGCCGTATTTTCACAGGCCTTAGGCAAAGCCTTAAACCGTCCCGCAAGAATCATTACCCCTCCTCTAGCCTTAAGATTAGCAATGGGTGAGATGTCTGAATTACTGACAGAAGGTCAATTCGTATTGCCTACTCGCGCACTTGAACAAGGGTTTACATTTCAATTTACTAACGTGGATGAAGCATTAAAAAGCGTTGTTTAACGTGTTAATCTGGGTTAACCAGTGATTGAATGAGCTGAATAATACCGTGATATCGTTTGGCTAATTTACGGTGCTGCTTATGTACTAAATATAGAGGCTCAAATAATATTATCGGTTTATCATTATCGATAGAAGCTATTTGAATGTCCTCATATTGTGTAAAACACCTCACAGCAAACTCAGGTAGTACTGTAAAACCTAACCCCATTGCCACTGGCAATAAAATTTGATTCAACTGATTAACATATCCTGATTTTCTGATATTTTTTCCGGACTCAGAACTAAAATACGCTGAACTTATTTGCTGCCAGTAAAAAGTTGCATCAGGGTGATCAATCATCCCTAGTTGGCTGAGTAATTCAAAATTAACCTTAGCATCAATAGCTTTTCCCGATACACATTTGGGGATAACCAAACACAAAGACTGTTTGCCAATATCAATACTGACCAATTCAGGTTGCTGTACTTGCTGGGTCACAATCCCTAAATCTAACTGATTCGATAAAATGCCATCCAGAGTACGTTTATTCGGGCCAGCCTCAAGCTGCATGATTAACCCAGGATAACGTTGCTGCTCTTTAATCAAATAAGGGTATAAAAGCGCTGCCATTGAGCCTGAACAACCCATTTTACACTCACCAGCAAAAGGCTCATCCACATTTAAAAGGCTTAATAACTCCAGTTGTTGACGTTGTAGATCACATGCATATTTGTAGATAGCAATACCGGCCTCGGTTAACTCAAATCGCTTACCAATGCGGTTGATTAAGGCGCACCCCACCTGATGCTCAAGCTTTTTTATATGCTGACTGACACCAGGCTGAGTCATAAAAAGCTTTTCAGCTGTTTGTGTAAAGTGCCCGAGCTCCACTAACGTGATAAATGTGGTTAGCCATTGTTGATTTAGCATCTATTGATTCTCACTTGGATATATTCTGAAAGATTATCAACATTACGGATAACGATAACACTTTATTATTAAGTCATAGAGTTTAACTTAACCGTGGCCAGCATTTCACCGTCGCTAACATTAAATGCTTTAAAGGCTACAACATCTCAACTTACGAGTTATTCTCTTTAGCAAAGACACTCACCAGGGTGTTTTTTAACATTTTCCAGTACATGACCCAATCGGCCATTAGGCTATATAGCGGATAAGTGAATGTTGCGGGACGATTTTTTTCAAACACGAAGTGCCCTAACCAAGCAAAACCATAGCCGATAAAAGGTAACCAGACTAATTGCCACCAATGTTGGTTAATGAATGTGTTAATTAACACCACCACAATTATCGTGCTGCCGAGATAATGTAATCGCCGACATATAGGATCTTGGTGCTGGGATAAATAAAAGGGGTAAAATTCTTTAAAGCTTTGATATCGTTTATTCATTCCACCAGCCTCATTTGGCATAAAACAAAATTTCGCCTTTAACGTGCCCAATAGTTACATTGGCTAAACTATTAAAACCTTGAGCGGAGAAAACTTTATGATGCTTTGGATCATTAACAAATACGCCAATACCCTCTAAATTCGGCTGCTCATCACACCAACTTAATACGGCTTCAACTAACTTAGCCCCATTACCCTTTTTTTGTTCCGTTGGTGTTAACGCAATAAACTGCAAAATACCGCATTTTTCAGAAGGAAGATGGCTCAATAAACAGGTTTCTTTTTCCATTAAACCCTGGGTTGATTTCCAGCCAGTACCTAACACCATTTTTAAACGCCAATGCCAGTATCGCGACTGTCCAATAGGTATTTGCTGGGTAATAACACACGCAACGCCAATCAACCTTTCACCGTCAAATAAGCCAATTAATGGCTGATCTTGTTGCCATAAAGTGTTTAACTCTTCACGGATTGCCGCTCTTAACTTCTGCTCATAAACACTGCTATCTTCTCGCCCAAATACTTCTAGAAAAAAAGGATCATCATAATATGCATTGTAAATAATTGAAGCCGCGACACGTAAATCCTCTGCTGTTAAATAAACTGCTTTGTAGTGTTCCAAGGTCTGATTTTCCATTATTGTTTGTTCCTTGACTATTTTACGTTCAAAACTAACTTAGCAAGTTAACAAGATTGAAACAATCACCAAATTAAGTTAGTACAAGCTGAATAGTAAATAATACTCTATAGTAACAAAGTGCACTAAACTTCAAGGGGCAAGGAAAGCATCATGGATACGACAAAAACTGATTTAACACATTTATTTAAACAACTGGGTTTATCAAATAAATCTGCTGATATAGCCCATTTTATCGAGGTACATCAATTGCCAGCAGAAACACATTTAACGGAAGCGCCATTTTGGACGTCTGCCCAAAAAACGTTTTTATTGGAAGCATTAAATGAAGACGCCCAATGGTCTGAAGTGATAGACCAATTGGACGTTATGTTGAGAAATAAAAAACCTTAAATGGATTAAATTTGCTTGTAAGCGGCGTCGCCCCAACCAATTAACTCATTATTTTTAAATACAATCGGTGTGCATTCATCTTTGGTCGTTTTACCATCGCCTTTAGCCCATTGTGTACGATAAAATAACACTTTCACTTGTTCTTGATCTGACTGAGCATTATTTTGACTGACAAATGCTTCACTGAAATCAGCCGTGCCCATAATTATCTGAACTTGTTCAAACGTCATCCCCAAGGATAGCTTGGTCAAACTAGTACGATTTTTTTCTTGTTGTACTTCCCAGTAATCGTGACTCTTACCTGATTCATGGTCGCCCACGTTTAATACACAACCACTCAAGCCTAAAGATATAGCGGTGATCAATGCTGCGTTAATCAAATTTGATTTCATGTGATGTCCTTTTTGTTAGAATAAACGAATCATGTTTAAGTCGTATCTGACTCAATGTGTGACTTATCGGAATGCGATTTTCATGCCAACTTTAAACAATTGATTTTAAAGGGCTAATATTGAACAGGCTACAAAGTTAGTTATTTACACCACCCACAACTGAGGTTTTTCACCATTTATGAGTCCAATTGAACACGTTATTTCGGCGGCGAAATCTATCGCCATCAATGGTCACACACCCAGTGTTGCGCTAATCAAAGGGCGAGTGGGAAAAATCCCCATGCCAATCATTGTTCAAGGACTTCAGCAATTTAAAGCATTACCAAAATCAGAATGGCAAACCATTGCTGACTTTGTTGCACCAGAACAACTTGGGGTTACAGCAAATGAACACCCTAGCCTTGAGGTTATTGCATCGCAACAACAAGTCATGCAGCAACAATTGAATGAATTACTTCAACGAGTTGCACTTCTAGAGCAACAGCTGAAAGACAAGGCCTTATAATGTTTGTAATTGAATTACGTTTTGAACCTTTTGCCGATACCACGATTAGTTTGGCAGAAAAAGCCATTAATCAATACTTAGAGGCATTAAGGGCTAACGGACAAATTCTAGGACGTGAATTTGCTGTGGCATACAATGATGGCGAGTTTAAAGTACGCTTAATGATGCCAGAAAAAACCAGTTTAGCGCATAGGCATAATAGCCCTTGGGTTAAAGCAACATTAAGCGGCTTAACAGAAGCTAAACTGCTCGCGCCAAGAGAAAAGTTTATAGGCCAGGACATCAACTCAGAAGTCAGTAATACAGAGCCCGCCAGTTGGCAACTGCTTTATACCAGTTACGTACATATGTGCTCCCCCCTCAGAAGCGGTGACAATTTACTGCCTATTCCCCTCTACCAGATCCCCGCGACGTTTAATGGCGACCATAAACGCATTATTAAATGGCAAAGTGAATGGCAAGCATGCGATGAATTACAAATGGCGGCGGCCACAAAAGCAGAGTTTGCTGCACTGGATGAGATCAGCTCAGTCGACAGCGATATGTTTAGACGGGGTTGGGACATACGAGGCAGAATTGAATATTTGACCCAAATTCCAACATATTATTATTTGTACCGTGTGGGTGGGCAAAGCCTTCAAAGTGAATTATATAGACCTTGCCCTAAATGTGGCAGTGCAGAATGGAAACTGGACAGCCCTTTACTCGATATGTTCCAGTTTCGTTGTGAACCCTGCAGGATTATTTCTAACCTATCGTGGGATCATCAATAATATCCGCGGATTACTTTTTACGTAATAAATATTGCCACATTAATTTGATACGTTGCCAAATACCCGGATGTTGCCATTGTGCATCTTCCGAGGTGTCTGGCTTAACTGGCGGCGTTATTCTTGGAGTAATAGTCGTTAAAAAAACCTCAAGCGAATCGGCTAATTTGTCCGCGGGTTTCTCACCAGGAAATTCAATGTAAACGGCTCCGCTTTCATTATCCACCGTCAGCATTTGATCGCCATCACCTAACACACCAATAAACCAGGTCGGTGGCTGTTTCAGCTTTTTCTTCATCATCAAATGACCAATCATATTTTGCTGTAAATACTCAAAGTCTTGCTGGTTCCATGCTTGTAGTAATTCGCCCTCACCCCATTCAGAAGTGAACATCAACGGTGCGCTATAAAACTGCCCGTAAAACGCATGAATATCAGTATGAAGCGATAATGTGAGTGCATGTTCAACATTATGAAAATCTGCACACGCTTTGCGCTTAAATGGCGTAAAAAATACAGCCTTGTCATGGTCATCACTTATCTGACCTTGAACACAGGCTGAATCTTCTCCCATGGCATAATAACGGGGCAACTCTGATAAAGCATCTTGATAGGCAATAAGATACTTATTTATAAAAATTTCAAGTGCGTTTGAACAAGACACTAGTGCTTCTCGTGGTTTATAATAAAGCCATATTTTGACATGGAAACCGATTAGATGACACAAAATCACGATCCTTATAGTGATGCAGAAGCGCTTAAAGGCTTAACTTTAGGGCAATCTACTGCATATCAAGCTGAATATGATGCATCACTGCTGCAAGGGGTCCCGCGTAAACTTAACCGTGACGCAATTGAATTAACCGGTGAACTGCCCTTTCATGGCACCGATATTTGGACGGCTTATGAATTATCTTGGCTGAATAGCAAAGGTAAACCTATGGTGGCGATAGCTGAAGTGCAATTAGACATCAATAGCATCAATTTAATTGAATCTAAGTCATTTAAATTGTACCTAAATAGCTTCAATCAAACCAAATTTGACAGTGTCGATGTGGTTGAAGAAACCCTGAAGAAGGACCTGTCGGATTGCGCCCAAGGTGAGGTTTCAGTCAAAGTAATTGAGCCGAAGCAGTTTAATCTTGAACGCATTGTTGAATTACCAGGTACTTGCATAGATGACTTAGATATCGAAGTGGATGACTATGGATTTAATCCCGATTATTTACTTCATAGCACTGAAGAAAAGAACGTAGCAGAAACCTTAAATTCAAATTTGTTAAAATCAAATTGTTTAATTACGTCGCAGCCAGATTGGGGTAGCGTGATGATCCGCTATCAAGGAGCGAAAATAAACCGCGAAAGTTTACTTCGCTATTTAATTTCATTCCGTCAACACAATGAATTCCACGAACAATGCATTGAACGCATTTTTGTTGATTTGAAAAAGTATTGTGGTTGTTCAAAATTGACGGTTTATGCTCGCTATACCCGCAGAGGCGGTTTAGACATCAATCCTTACCGCAGTGATTTTGAACACCCACCGGAATCAAATCGCTTAGCGAGGCAATAAACTAGGCACGGTTAATCTGTGGCGATAAGGTTTCTGCGTCGTAGCAGTCTACTATCAGCAACTTTATTGTAAAAAACCGCTTTAAATACTGATTGATAAACCAGAATAAATGTTAATCATTTACTTAGCGGCTGCATTAGCCATTAATCAAATGATGTTGTCATACTGGCGATGGTAAGCTCACTTAACAATTGGCTAGCTTTATCTTGATAGAACTTTAGCCAACAAGCTCTGCGCCGAATAAACAGCCGTTATCAATTTATCTTGATGACGGCTTTTTGTTATATACACCCAAACAATCTGAAATCGAGCATCTTCAAGTTGATTGGGTATAAAGTGTTACAAATTGCTGATACAGACTAAACTAACTTTGCTCAGTTACATGATAATCTTCAGTCAAATCCTAATAAAAATGAGACGTTACCATGCGCAAACTTCTGATCACATTCTGCACAGTGCTATTTTGCCTGCAATTTAGTTTATTCACTTTTGTCAGTCATGCTGCCGACAACAGCAATAATAGTGGCGCTAATAACACCCCTAGCAACAGCAATCACCTCGTCAACAGAATAAAACGTCAAATCCCAATAGATCAGTACGTTATCACTCAGCATAAAACCACGATATTAGATAAAAAAATTGCTTATAGCGCCACTACAGGGACGCAACCGATTTGGGATGAGCTGGGTAATCCTACAGCCACCCTATTTTATACTTACTACCAACGCACTGATATTAAAGATAATAGCAACCGCCCTCTAGTTATCTCTTTTAACGGTGGCCCAGGTTCGGCGTCGGTGTGGATGCATGTAGCCTATACCGGGCCGCGGGTGCTCAATGTTGATAATGAAGGCTACCCACTACAACCATATGGAGTAAAAAGTAATGATTATTCTATTTTAGATGTGGCCGACATTGTTTTTGTTAATCCGGTGAATACTGGTTACTCGCGCGTTCTGCCCGATGCTGAAGGCAAAATGCCTTCAAAAGATGAACAACAAAAAATGTTTTTTGGTGTGAATGCCGATGTGAGTTATTTAGCAGAATGGATCACCACCTTTGTGTCACGAAACGAGCGCTGGCGTTCACCTAAGTTTTTAATTGGTGAAAGCTATGGCACCACAAGGGTATCGGGCTTAGCACTAGAGCTACAAAAAAACCAGTGGATGTACCCTAATGGCGTCATCCTTGTGTCACCTACCGACATAGGTATTGAACGTAATGGTCCGGTAAAAGCCGCTAATCGTCTCCCCTATTTTGCCGCAACCGCCTGGTACCATAAAGCACTAGAAGAGGGTCTACAGCAACAAGATTTAACCCCGCTATTAGCCGAGGTAGAAAACTTTACCATTAACCAGTATTTGCCAGCATTAGCCAAGGGTAGTTTTATTGATGATGCCGAAAAACAGCGTATTGCCCAACAAGTGGCCCATTATTCAGGTCTGAGTGTGACTGAAGTACTGCAAAGTAATCTAGATATTGATACCGACTACTTTTGGAAAGCCTTACTGCGTGATCGCCAGCAAACGGTTGGACGATTAGACTCTCGTTACTTAGGGATTGATGAAAAGACCGTCGGTGCGCGCCCTGATTACAACGCTGAGCTAACATCGTGGTTGCATAGCTTTACACCGGCAATTAATGATTATCTTCGCACCGAATTAAATTACCAAACGGATATCAAATACAACATGTTTGGTCCAGTTCATCCGTGGGATAGAAGTAATGATCATTCTGGTGAGAACTTGCGTTTAGCGATGGCACAAAATCCCTACCTGAATGTTATGATCCAATCAGGATATTATGATGGCGCCACCAACTATTTTGATGCCAAATACACCATGTGGCAGTTAGACCGCAGCGGTCATATGAAAAACAGACTATCGTTTAAAGGCTATCGAAGTGGCCATATGATGTATTTACGCTATGAGGATTTAAAGCAATCTAATCAAGATTTACGCGAATTTATTCTTTCCAGTTTACCTAATCCTGAGCAAGCGGCTAAATATTAAGCCACTAACAGCTGAGCCAATGATGTTAATACCATTTTTGGCTCAGCGATATTCACTTCATTTGCTAAATCATTAATTCCGATACAAAAACTGAAGCGATAGGTGTCAGTCAAACGCCCAAAGCGGCAAACCCATCGGCAGTTATCGGTAACCGGAGCGGTGAAGTGGATCTCATCATGGCGGCATAATCTGGGTAACGGTGGCGATACTGAAAAGCTGTCTATTTGAAACACATGATTATCTGTAAATGAAAACGAAAATGAACTTAATGATTGCGCCAATCCCTTTCCGGTCGCTTTAATGTAAGCTTCTTTTAATGCCCATAAATCAAAAAAACGCTGCCGCTGCAATACTTCAGGTAATGCGACTAAATCAGCCACTTCATTGGCAGTAAAGTAGTGATTTAGAATGGGCTGAATATTGGTGCTGGCTCGCAGACGCTCGATATCAAGACCAAATAAAACCGCGTTATCTGCAGCATAAGTGCGACTTAAATTTGCGCACGATAACACGCCAATCATCAACCAGTCACCACTGTGGCTTAAGTTAAAATGCAGCCCCGTTTGCGTAAATAGCTCCACTGACAGACTAGGCTTACCTTTCTCACCATATTCAAATTGCCACTGCTGCGGAAGCACATCACTGTGCATAGATAAAACAGCCCGCAATGCTAAGCGAACCTGTAGTGCATTATGCTGAGCCTGCTCAGCTTTATAACGATGTACCTTATTTATTTCATCCTCAGTTAACCAACCTAAAGCCAACCCTTGTTGAAACTGAATTCGACTAAACTGATTATTTAACGGGATAAAATAAACGTGTGGTTGGATCATCATTACATCTCAATTTGAACAAGTGTCATAGTGAATATAGAGAATTAAGTCGTTAATCTAGTTAATATTATCTAACACACTGAATTACTGATAATGAGCACAAGTGTGTTTGTAATAACATAGTTTGTAAAGCCCTTTATCTTTTCCCTCATTAACAGACTTGTACCATCATGCTACTGGTGAGCTAAATTTAACCTCTTATGTCACCTGTATTTTTACAATGCTGCAATAGTATATACATCCAATTAAGTGAGGTGAAAATCACTAATTATCCAATAAATAGTTATGTTAATTGATGATGAACATTTTATCTCTGCTTTGGTTAACAGATAAGTACATGAGGTTTGAAGCTGCCTAAGTTCAATATGTTACATTCAAACTTGAATTTCCCACTGGTAACAAGGCCAAATGACGTGACATTAACGAGTTATGAGAAGTAAACACAACAAAGCCACCTGGCAAGTGGCTGTTTAATAAGTATTTACAATCCAATGTTCAGTTTAATACATATTTTAAGTTATGTTTTAAAACGACCGACTAATTCAAATAATCGATCTGAATTTTGTTGAATATTTGCATTTAAGTTTTCAGATTTGAGTGCCTGCGACGAAACACTTTCTGCTGAAATAGCGATAGATTGAATGTTATTATCCATTTCAAACACCAAGCCGGATTGTACTTTTGTATTTGCTGCAGCTCTTTCTAGTGCATCAGACACTTGGTTAATTAAAGTTGAGATATCATTTAACGCATTTTCAACATGACTACTTTGCTTAACAGTGTCTAGTCCAATTTGTTCACTTTGGTGCATCATTCTAGTCGCCATACTTGCTGTAGATTTTAATTTGTTTATCGTTTCTTGAATATCAGCTGTGCTATCTTGGGTTTTAGCAGCCAAGGTGCGGACTTCATCGGCCACAACTGCAAACCCCCTTCCTTGCTCTCCAGCTCTTGCAGCTTCAATTGCGGCATTCAAAGCTAATAAATTGGTTTGCTCTGCAATACTTTGTATTACCGCAAGTACGCTACCTATATTCTCAACCTCTTTACCCAACGCCTCAATAGTGCCACAACTTTCCCGAAGGCTTGTGGCTAAACTAAGAATCGTTTCTTGATTATTTTTAACAACTTGCCGTCCATCATCAGTCACTAAAGCCGCTTCTTTTGCCGAAAGCATCACTTGAGATGTCACCTCAGCAGTATCTTGCGAAGTGGTATTCAAATTACCAAATGAAATTGCAACATTATCAGTTTGTTTACGTTGCTCAACCATGGCAAGTGTGGTTGTATGGCTAATTTCATTTAACTTATCAATATTGCTTTTAATACTGGCAGAGTTCGAAGCTACTTGAAGTACGATATTGTGCACATTAGAAATAAAACGATTAAACTCCCTTGATAGCTCACCCATTTCATCTTGACGTTTGTCATCTAAACGTTGAGTCAAATCGCCGTCGCCCTCAGCGATATTCTTAAGCGTATTGATCGTTGTCATGATTGGGCTTGTCATGGATTTCGAGAAAATATAACCCGCTAACGCAGACATAATTAAAGCAATACAAATAACCACTATCGAAATTTTCAAAATAGCATTTTGCAGCTCAACCGTTGCTGCAAAAGCTTCATTTTCATTAATTTCGCTCACTAAAACCCAATTCGCATCACCAATTTTAAACGGACGATATGCAGATAACACTCCATCTCCCGCCAAATTTTGATATCGAGTCGAACCAATTTCACCTTTTAATCCAAGTTGGACAGCGTCAGTATTTACCGGTACAACCCCAACAAGCGATCCACTCAATTTAATTCTATTCAAATCAAGCTTAGACATTCCTTGGCTCTCTAGAACAGATAGGTATTTATCCGGATTCTCAATAAACAAACGACTGACACTTCTCAGTTTTGAGTCCTGTCCTACGACATATGTTTCGCCAGTTCCACCAAGACCAATATTTTGCCATGATTGATGATGCGTAAAAATATCATTTAATTGTTTGATTGAAGACTTAACAACTATCACGCCAATGAAGTTATCCATATCAAAAATAGGTGCGGCGATAAACATTATAGGAAAACCCAGACTGGGTTCATAACTTGAGAAGTCCGTAATTGATACCTCACCTTTTACCGGGTTTGCCACAATGGCATTGTAAGCTTGTGCTAAACCAGTATTAGCAAATGGCCCGTTTTTCAAGTTTGTCGCAAAATCAATATTCTTTGATACTGAGTAGACGATATCAGAGGTTTTAGGATCAATAAGTATTAAGTCTTTATAACCAAAGTTTGCAATTAATTCACGGAAGTTAACATGATAAAAACCATGGGACTCAGAGTAAGCAGAGTAATCTGGAGAATAAACTAAGGCATGTTTTTTATCTAAATCAGCATCATTTTGACTAATATAGCTATATTGTAATGCCATAGCATTTGCATTCATTTTATTAAAACTAGTCGAGATAGGTGGGTCTTCTGCATTATATTTTTTAAATAATGGCGCAAACTTTTGCTGATAAAATTGAAAGACTGCAGAAGTTGTTTTCACGACAGGTAAATCTGCTTTTTGGGCATGCGATGAAAAACTGCCACTAAAGTCTGCCATGGCTTCAATTGTTGTTTGACTCGTTGTTATTGAATTGATGTTTTTTTTCACTAAGTCAAAATAGGTTTCAACATTTTCCAAGGTCACATCTCTAACGGATATCAGCTGATTGTTTGCTTGCGCTTCAAGTAGTACTTTTCCTGTAATATTCGCCTCCCAAGAAAGCACAAGAGCTGCCACTAATACTGGAACAAAACCAATGACAGTTGCACCAAGTACTAATTTTCGTCTTATGTTCATAAATGTCCTTTTCAAATAATCAACATATTCATTTTATAATTATTTAAGTTAACCGACCGCATTTGTAAAAAGTTTATATACCCAAAAAACTAAACCCAGTTAACATTAGGAGTTAAAACGTATTTTTACAAATATAAAAGAAGACCTATCATCTCTTAGGGGGATTAAGAAGATAATATTGAGGCGGAAATCAAATTAAGAATTAGCACTATTTGTAGATTTTTAACGCTATTTGAATCTGAATCTTGAGCCCTTTTAATCTGCTTAACAGTTTCGATGTATGTATGGTCGTATACCCGATACTTTCCTTTTCTCAAAGGCTCTGGTATCAAACCAAAAGACTCGTAAAATCTAATTGTTTTAGGTGTTGTTCCGGTTAATTTTGCAAATTCACCAATATACATTGTTTAATTGGGCACCTAGTGCGAAATTAATTGTCGTGGTTTTTTCACGTACCGTGATCCGAGCGTATTTATGCTAGGGCAACAAAATTAATCGCTTTGTGAGGCACCTTGGTGGTTGTATTTATATAGCACATCTCTTACCGCTTTCGATTTAAGTTCAGTAAGAATTACGGATATATAGCCAAACATTGCCATCGCCACAATCAATGCTCCTGATAGACTTTCTGACTGCGAAGAAACAATCCCACCGAACATCAGGGCGGATGAACTCAAAACTGAAATCCAATCGTACGTATTCAGCATATAAGTATTTGTAGGGATATCTTTAGAAATATAGATTGGATTAGCTAATCCATTTAGCCTAATTAGAAGTTTCGTTTTTTTTCGCTCAACTCGAAGGTTGTGCAGCTGCAAATCACGAATTAATTCGTCCATGATATTCCTTTTCCTTTTCCGTTTGTGTGACTAACACTTTTTATATCATCTATTTAGCTATTACTGATTTCTGAAAGCCAAGAGCTGATTGTAATCATTAAGTCTTTGGGGGGAAGATAGCAATCACTCTAAATTGCTTTTTCATCCAGCATAGCTTATCGCGTAACATCATCACTTAAAACGAAATGAATTAGTTTTTTACATGTTCCAGTGAATAAAATCGACCATCACCTGTAAGTTCGCTTAGTCTACTTTCATAGATTACAGTAATGTGTTCTAGTTACAACTTTCAACGAATTTGGGCAAGCTTTGGGCTAATACACTTAGCAATAAACACTGTAAGTCTGTTAAGTAAAATCTATTGCCAATCATATTGTTAATCTGCAACATCAACAATCAGAAATGCGGTGAACCTC
This sequence comes from Shewanella holmiensis, assembly GCF_025370255.1. Classification (GTDB taxonomy): domain Bacteria; phylum Pseudomonadota; class Gammaproteobacteria; order Enterobacterales; family Shewanellaceae; genus Shewanella; species Shewanella holmiensis. Next base: position 14,217 of record NZ_JAMTCD010000011.1, on the reverse strand, counting down.
TATGGCAGATATAGACAAGCTTTTAGGAATGAACTCACAAAGTGTGGCTACTGTGCTGAATTCTGCCAGTTCTAGTGGCAATTTATGTCAACAATATCGTACGTGGCTAACATTACGCTATCATCCCAACAAACCCACTTTGCTGCTCAACATTGGTAAGCCATTGTTTAATTGATGGATAATTTTTTAAATCAAATCCACCTTGGTGAGCTACATGGGTATAAGCAAACAAAGCAATATCAGCTAAAGTGAATTGTTCCCCCACTAGAAAAGCTGAGTTTTTGAGGGTGAGCTCCATTAAGTCTAATGCTTTATAACCTTTTTTATGAATCGCTTTATATTCATCTAGCCTGTCTTCTGGCATCCCCAAATAATACTGAATGAAGCGGGCGACGGCGATGTATGGCTCATGGCTGTATTGTTCAAAAAACATCCATTGATACATTTTGGCTTTATCAAAAGGATCATTGGGGATCAGTGCAGAGTTTTCAGCTAAATAACCCATAATGGCATTAGATTCAGACAATATTTGGCCGTTTGCGGTTTCAATTAATGGAATTTTGCCAAATGGGTGCTTTTGCAAGTACCAATCGTCCTGTGTATCACCCTGTAAAATATCCATATCATGCCAGTGATGCGGTATGCCAAGCAGACTTAATACCAGTTTGACCTTGTAGCAATTTCCGGACTTGATATCACCATATACTGTTAACATATTTTGCCTTTACTCCATACATTTTTATGCCACTAAAGGGGTTATAAGCTCGATCAGTTTTTCACCAGACTGGAAATAAGCGCTCTTAATGCCGCAGGCTTAACCATTTTAGCCATATAGTGATAACCACGTTTTTCAACATCTTCAACTAACTGTTTATTGGTATTTGCGGTGATCAAAATACCCGGTAAATGTTGCCCATAGCGGGCTCGAATACCATCCATTGCATCCACACCGTTTTGGTCATCGTCAAGGTGATAATCTGCCAGTACGATATCAGGCGCAATCCCTTTCAAACCGAGTTTAATTCGTGCATCGGCCAAATCTTTGGCACAAACCACCTCACATTGCCAACGAGTTAATAATGATTCTAACCCCGCTAAAATAGCTTCTTCATTATCAATACATAATACTTTTACACCCGCTAACGGCTGCAACAAACTGGAATGGGGTTTGGTTTCAAGCTCATGCACGGTTTTACCTAATGGCACCAAGACTGAAAACATTGAGCCATCACCTAATTGTGATGTGACATTAATGTCATGTTCAAGCACTTTGCTGATCCTATCGGCAATAGCTAATCCTAAACCTAGGCCGCTAACATTGCGACTACTTGGATGGTTTAAGCGTTTAAACTCACGAAATATTTCTTTAATGTCATCGGCACCAATGCCACATCCTGTATCGAACACTTGAATTTCAATATGATCACCGCGGCGGCGACAACCCATTAACACCCTGCCGCCTCTTGCATAACGATAAGCATTAGTGAGGAAGTTTTGTAAAATACGTCTGAGTAATGCGGGATCTGAGTTAACGGTTAATTTTGAGGGGATTAAAGTAAACTTAATTTGGCTATCTTGCGCCATAGCATCAAATTCGATTGCTAAGGCATTAAGCACCTCGCCCACAGCAAAGTCTCGGCGGTTAACCTCAACCATGCCAGAATCCAGCTTAGAAATATCCAACAAATCCGTTAGCAATTCACCAGCCGTTTTTAATGAGCTGTTAACATGAGTAAGCGTGGTTCGGGCTTCTAAATCTAAATTTGGATATTGAGATAAAGACGCGGTAAATAACCTTGCCGCATTAAGAGGTTGCATTAAATCATGACCGACGGCCGCTAAAAAGCGGGTTTTAGAAGCATTAGCCAGTTCTTCTTGGGCTTTAGCTTCAAGCAATTCACTGTTAAGTAGCGCTAACTCATAAGTGCGCTCTTTAACCCTTTCTTCTAACGTTTCATTGGCTTCTTTTAAGGCTTTTTCCTGTAAACGATACTGAGTAATATCAGTAAAGGTCATGACAAAGCCTCCATCAGGCATAGGATTGCCTTGAATTTTAATGACCTTGCCGTCTTTGCGTTCACGCTCTGAAATATGAGGCGTGCCATTGCGCATGTGCTGTACACGCACCTCGACTTGATGGTCAATATCCCCCGCGCCACAAAAGCCCCTAGCAGCATTAAATCTCACCACTTCACTAATAGGCATACCTTGTTTCAAAAAGCCTTCAGGATATTGATAAAGCTCGGCATATTTGAAATTCCACGCCATCAAATTAAGATCTTTATCAACAACACTCATGCCCTCATAAGCATGTTCAATTGCACCGCGTAACATGTCCTGACTTAAAATGATTTTTGATGAGGCTTCATCCACTAAGCTAAAGACTTCATCTAGTGCCAAGTCACGTCCCTGCATGACAGAGTCCATCACCAACTTAGCACTGGATGCACCTAGTACCCCAGCCAACATGTGTTCTGTATGGGCGATAAGTTCATCGGGCGCAGCTTTATGCCAACTGTCACTTTTAACTGCGTCGGCTGAAAAACGGCTAAAGCTTTCATAGGCGCGGGTTGGGCTAACAAAGCGGCTGGCGAGGATCAGTAAATCCTGCTGGGCAATCGGCCCCTGACGCTTATTGTCATTTTGTTTTAAATGCCAGGGTTTAACAAAGTTACTGGCTTGAATTCGCTCAGCAACACCAGCTCTGAACCATAAAGACCCTAAGACATAACAAACTATATTGGCTAATAGCGCAGTTAGAATATCACTGACATTGGGTTTGATGGTGTCTAATATGCCCTGATTGGCGCCAAAATGAGCCAGTGCGCTAACATCATTATCACTGAAAAACAGAATGTAACACCACAAACTAAAGCCCACACTTAAGCCTAAGTAAACCCCATTTCGGTTACCGTATTTCCAATACAAACCACCAATTAAGGCTGGCGCAAGCTGGGCGAAGGCGCCAAAGGACAACATCCCTAAGTGTGACAGTGAATCACTGTCAACAAAGGTTAAGTAGCTGATATAGCCAAATCCAAGAATAATGACAATAGCCAAACGTCTGGCATTAAGGAGTAACTGCGAAAATTGACTGAAATTTTTCTGCCTGATTTGCCCAGTTCTCAGCATGATTGGTACTAGCCATTCATTACTGATCATTACGCTGATAGTGACCACAGCCACAATCACCATGCCAGTTGCGGCTGATAAGGTACCCAATAGCGCAATGACCGCCAATATGGGCTGGTCTAACGCCAGCGGTAAATTAATCACATAAGTATCGGCAGCGACGCTATCACCTAATAATATTTTACCTGCAAGCGCTAAAGGCGCGACAAAAATACCAAATAATGCTAGATAAATTGGGAATATCCAGCGGGCTTTTTTGAGAATAGATTCTCCGCCACACTCAACTACCATCACATGAAACTGTCTTGGCATACACAAAAAAGCTGCCATACCAACCACTAGCTCGGGCAAGAGCGACTCAATTCTTAACTGGCCAAATTCAATTAAATCACGCTCATTTGCCTGCTGCCAAATATCATCAAAGCCATCAAAAAAACCAAAACTGATTACCACCCCCACCAGCAAAAATGCGGTTAACTTCACCAATGACTCAAAGGCAATAGCGACCATCATGCCAGGATTGTGTTCGGTGGCATCTAACTTGCGAGTACCAAATAAAATGGCAAATACAGCCAAAATAAAGGTGATCAGTAAAGGCACGCCCTGCTGGTTTAAAGGCGCATCTGCGGGTTGAAATAAATTCAGCGAAAACACCATGGCTTTGAGCTGCAAAGCGATGTACGGCATGATGCCAAATAAAGCAATCAAAGTGACTAACGCCGCAAGCAACTGGGACTTACCATATCGAGCAGCAATAAAGTCAGCCACTGAGGTAATATTTTGCGCTTTAGACACTACCACCATTTTGCGAAGCAACCCAAAACCAAAGGTAAAAATGATGATCGGGCCAATAAAAATCGGTAAAAAAGACCACAAATTATTGGCAGACTGGCCAACAGTGCCAAGAAAGCTCCAAGATGAGCAATAAACCGCTAGGCTCAAACCATAAATCCACACTTGCACTTTTTGGGTGATTTTAGTGAACCAACGTTCTGCCCCCCACGCCAAAATAAACAGCAGCGACACATAACACACGGCAATAATTGCCACAAAAAGAGTTAAATTCATAACGCGATTTATTACCTTGAATTATTGAATGAGTCATCCGATATCATTCTTGTTGTTATTTGGTTATCTTTTCAAAGCCTTCAATGATTGTCCATTAAACAAGCAATATCATGTTGCGCAATAGAATTCACAACATACATGTCTAAAAGTACAACAGTTTAGCACGTGCAACAGGTTAAATAATAAGGACTTTATTAAACTAGACCAAGGTCTAATAGTGTTCTAAGCCTGTTGCAGATGATACTTTCACCACGCCATTTATAGAAAGGGAAGCCCCTATGAGCTCGCAGTCTCTCTACAAAGTGCCTAGCGCTATCGCTGAAAATGCACTGGTCGATAATGATCAATATAAAAAAATGTACCAGGAGTCCATTGTTAATCCAGAAGGTTTCTGGAGAGAACATGGTAAGCGCATTGATTGGATCAAGCCTTACACTAAAGTGAAAAAAACCTCGTTTGACGATCACAATTTATCAATCAATTGGTTTTATGATGGCACATTAAACGCCTCAGCCAACTGTTTAGACCGTCACCTTGAAAAAAATGGTGACACTGTTGCAATTATTTGGGAAGGCGATGACGCCAGTGAGCAACGCAAAATCACCTATGCTGAACTGCATGCTGATGTATGTAAGTTTGCCAACGCCCTGCGAAGCCAAGGCGTGACTAAAGGTGATGTGGTTACCATGTACATGCCTATGGTACCTGAAGCTGCTGTAGCAATGCTGGCCTGTGCCCGTATTGGTGCCATTCACTCTGTCGTGTTTGGTGGTTTTTCCCCAGACTCGATCGCCTCTCGCGTGATTGACGGTAAATCAAAAGTTATTATCACTGCCGATGAAGGTATTCGTGGTGGACGTAAAATCCCACTAAAACGCAGTGTCGATGAAGCAATTGCACACCCAGATGTGAACTGTGTTGAAAAGGTCATTGTCCTTAACCGTACTGGTGGCGACATCGATTGGGTTGAAGGCCGTGACATCTGGTGGAATGCATTGATGGATGTTGCATCAGAACATTGCCAATATGAAGAAATGGGTGCAGAAGACCCACTATTCTTGCTGTATACCTCTGGCTCAACCGGTAATCCTAAAGGTGTGTTACACACCACTGGTGGTTACATGGTTTATGCATCAATGACCCATGAATATGTGTTTGATTATAAACCGGGTGAAGTTTACTGGTGTACTGCCGATGTGGGTTGGATTACGGGCCACTCCTATATGGTTTATGGTCCCCTCGCTAATGGCGCCACTGTGCTAATACATGAGGGCGTGCCTAATTCACCTACACCTTCTCGTTTAGGTGAAATGATTGACCGTCATAAAGTGAATATTCTTTATACTGCACCCACGTTAATTCGTGCGTTAATGGCTGAAGGTAAAGAGCAATTCAGTGATTATAAAGGTGATTCACTGCGCATTATGGGCTCAGTTGGTGAACCAATTAACCCTGAAGCATGGCGTTGGTACCATGAAGTGATTGGACATGAGCAATGCCCAATTGTAGACACTTGGTGGCAAACTGAAACCGGCGGCATTTTGATTAGCCCATTACCGGGTGCGACTGATACTAAGCCTGGTTCCGCAACACGTCCTTTCTTTGGTGTGCAACCTGCCCTAGTCGATAACATGGGTAACATTGTTGACGGTGCAACAGAAGGCAATTTAGTTATTTTAGATTCATGGCCAGGACAAATGCGTACCATTTATGGCGACCACGATCGTTTTGCTCTAACTTACTTTAAAACCTTCCGTGGTATGTACTTCACTGGTGACGGTGCTCGCCGTGACGAGGACGGGTATTACTGGATTACTGGTCGTGTGGATGACGTCATTAACGTATCAGGTCACCGTTTAGGTACCGCTGAGGTTGAAAGCGCTTTAGTTGCACATGAACTAGTAGCAGAAGCCGCGGTAGTGGGATACCCACATGACATTAAAGGTCAGGGTATTTATGCCTACGTCACTTTAACGCGTGATGTGGAACCTACTGAAGAGTTACGTCAAGAGTTGCGTTTATGGGTTCGTAAAGAAATTGGCGCGTTAGCTACACCGGATTTAATTCAGTGGGCAACAGGATTACCTAAAACCCGTTCAGGCAAAATTATGCGTCGTTTCTTACGTAAAATTGCCGCTAACGAGGTAACCAATTTAGGTGATTCTTCAACACTGGCCGATCCAGCGGTTATTGATACCTTAATTGAAACGCGTTTAAACAAAACTGAGTAGCAACAAACTGAGTTGAACAGAAACCCACTGTTCAACCCTTTTGCTCGCATAAACACGAGCGGCTTATTTCCATTTGTTATTTCCATCCACCCTAGAGAAATACTAACCAGTTTCTCTTTTTCGCCCCTCATTATGAGGGGCTTTTTTTGGCTAGTGCTTATTTGATTCTGCAAATTGATAACCTGCACAAACCTGACAGCACACCTGCCCAGCTATGTTTTAATCAGTTAGATATGAGTTAGTTTTGTTAACCCGCGACAAAATTACCATGAAAGCCCAGTGGCAGATGATGAGAAAGCCAGGCACGAGCTAAAGGACCGGATGCTAAGTCATTCGCCGCAAAAATATTCAAGCAAGTGCGTTTGCTCGGCACATGCAATGCGGTGCCCATTAAGTAGCCGCTGCCTTCAACCCCTTTTGGGCACACACTAACATGCTCTTCAACTAAATAATCATCGCCAAAATGATAATGCTGCGTTGCACCGGTATCAATGTGCAAAGACGACAAGGTATCGCTCCATAAGCTGCTAGATTTAGCTGACAAGTGATACAAATACTGATTTTTAAGCCCCACAAGATGGTCGCATACCCGCGGGAACTCACTGCTATCGCCCACGGTTTGCATATCATAAGTGCCATCAATATATAAACTAAACAGCGCTGTTTGCGCCTTAACACTTGCCTGCGACATCATACCTTGCATCACATTCGCCAACTTATGCAGCACATCAACATTAGGATACAAGCTAGCGTCAAAGTGAATGGTGCCATTGGCTTCTTCCCACGCATTACCATAATGAAATGCAAAACCTGCGGGTAACTCAAAGCGTTTAGTCACCTTAAGAGACTGCTTATTGATCACCAATACACTCATTGACATATCGCGATTATATTGAGTGCGGGCAAAATTGCCTTCAATCGCCTTATCAACAAACAATGACGGTAAAATAATTAGCACACTTTTATCGGTAATCAAAAAATCATGCAGCATACCGCCACGGTATTGGCTGTTAATTAGCCCTACATTTTTAACTTTGCCATTAGCCGCTAATTGATAAATCACCACCTGACCTGATGGATGCAACCCAAAATTCCAAATATCCCCATTAGGGTCAATTTTAGGGTGCGCTGAAAAAGGCAGTCCTTTTAAGCTGTTTTCATATTTTGACCCCGCGCCTAAATTAACCTGTTGAGTATATTGCATGGTATCTCGGTCAATTTGAGACGGTGATCCTCCCTCCCACAGCGCCCAAAGATCATCCCCCACAGCAATAATATTAGTATTCGCGGTATTAACCATATCAGCGTTGGTCACAGGCAAAGCATGGGCAATTTTAGTATCAGGACCCGAGTAAACAAACCGCTGTGCCTGCTGCTCTTTAGCAAACTTAGGCGTGTTAATAAATTGGCCACGGTGGACTATTTTTTGGTCGCTAATCTCAAAGCGCTGCAACATACCGTCGCCTTCAAAGGCATGTAAATAACGAATGTCGCCACGCTCATATTTGCCAGGGCCGTTACGATAAAAAACACCTTGTAAGTCGGCAGGTATACGCCCTTCAATCGTCAGCGGTTGCGGCTCAAAATTGGCTTCAACATTAGCAAAACCAATTAACTCAGGGTGCTGTGCCAGCGCCTGATTAAATTGCTGCTTAATATTCACCACAACAGGGGCAGATGATGCCAGCGCATTCATTGCACCGGGCAACATGCTTGATGCCCCTATTACACTCATCCCTTTTAAAAATTGTCTGCGTTGCATGCTCATCTCCAAAATTGTCACCTTCAAAATTACCATCTGCAAAATTGTCATCTTCAAAATGAGTGGCTTAATAAATGATCTGTGTGTGGTTAATCTGGGTTGATGGGTCTTCAGTGACCGTAAAAGCAGCGTCCGTATAAGCAACAGGGCCATAATTAGGTTTAGCATTGTTGGAAAAACCATACCCTTCAGATGGCATGCCAAATAAATTGGTGTCTAACGTGCCGTTATTATTCTCGTCCTGATAAAAGCGCACCACATACTCCCCAGCCGGAACATCGGTAAAAGACACAAAATTAAGCCCCGCTTTAGCCTGAATGTAAGTCGCAGTTAGCGCATTGTCATTTAAGTAATTATCTTCACCCTTAAACAGCTGCACATAAATCTTACTTTGCTGGGCATTTACCCCTGCAATCTCAAGCTTAATATCTGCGGCAAAAGTGGAGGAATTAACCCACATAGATGCAAATAACACCGAAAGCGCTAATAAGGATGATTTACCCATTTTGCCCCCCTTGGTTTGAGTCAATAACGTCACTTCATTATGTGTCAATGGTCGAGCCAGTTTAGTCGCGAATATCGGCATTGTTATATTCCTATCGTCTGTGATAAATGTGCTATTTCAAATGGCCGTTAGCCTCGACATAAACCGAGCCAACCTCGCCATTGCTTCGTGTTGAAAAGACGATAGAATGGTGCGATAAAAAATCAAAGTCGCTTTTCGTAAAGTGACCCAAAAACTTCGTAAAATGTAACTAAAAAGGAATGTGTACCTTTGACGAATCGTGAAATACCCTCAAATAATCAACAACTAAAATCTGAGCCCACTAAAAACAAATTACTGCAGCAACTGCTTATTGTGGTGTCTATTGGGTTATTTATTGGCTTTATGCGCCCCTTCGGTATGGATCAATTCACCCTATTATTGTCAATGAGTTATTGGGTGTTTACCTGTGTTTGTGGCTATTTAATTTATATGCCACTGATTAACTTAGGCCATAAATACTTAGCAAAAAGCGTCACTACGCTCTGGCAACGGGTAGCCATTTCATCACTGTTAGCCAGCCTAATAATGAGCCTAATTGTGCCTTTTATTGGCTGGCTGTTTTTTGAACAAACATTACATTTAGCTGATAATTTTCTACTCGCACTGCCTAATACCCTGGTTATTGGCAGTATCATTACCTTTATTAGCATGTTACAAAATCATGTTGATCATCAAAAACAGCAGCTTGAACAGTCACAACACGTCATTGAGCAATCGAAAAAGGTCATTGAGCGGCATCAACAAAACAATGATATCAATGCCCTTCAAATTGAGCAGTTTATGGCGTTGTTACCGTTAGAAAAACGCGGAAAATTATTGTGTTTAGAAATGGATGATCACTATTTAAAAGTACACACAGACAAAGGCCAACATATGCTGTTAATGCGCTTAAAAGATGCCTTAATGCAGCTAGAAGGGTTTCCTGGCTTGCAAACACATCGTTCCTGGTGGGTAGCAAACCATGCAGTGGTGTCGGTCAATAAAGAAAATAGAAAAATGTCATTGCTGTTAACCAATCACCTTGAAGTGCCAGTTTCTCGCACTTTTGTTGAAGCCGTTAAAGCTAACCTGGCCCTATAACCATGATATTATCTGGCCATAACTAACCCAATGTATGTTGAACCTAATATTTGAAAGCTTCTACTGACACACCTACTTTGCAACTGCGCGATTACCAACAAGATTCGGTAAACGCTGCGATCAAGCACTTTCGCAGCAGCCAACAATCTGCCGTATTGGTTTTGCCAACGGGTGCAGGTAAAAGCATTGTTATTGCTGAACTTGCTCGTATTGCCAACGGTAATGTATTAGTGCTAACCCATGTAAAAGAATTAGTCGCACAAAATGCTGAAAAAGTCGGTTTACTCACCCAAGATGCCAGTATTTACTCCGCCGGGTTAAACCAGAAAAAAGCTAACGGGAAAACCGTCGTCGCCAGCATACAGTCAGCAGCGCGATCATTAGATAAATTTAATCAGCCTTTTTCGCTAGTGATTATTGATGAATGCCATCGTGTCAGTAATGAAAAAACCAGCCAGTATCAGCAAATTCTACAACACCTAAAAAAGCAAAACCCTGCGATTAAAATTCTAGGGCTCACCGCGACCCCTTATCGTTTGGGCATTGGCTGGATATATCATCACCATTACCACGGTAAAGTTGGCAACACTGACAATGCTGTGTTCGATAAATGTATCTTTGAATTACCCATGCGCCCGCTTATCAAGCAAGGCTTTTTAACTGCGCCTAAGTTATTTGATGGCCTCAGTGCCCAGTACGATTTTAGTCAACTTAAACCGACAGAAAGCGGCGAGTTTAATCAGCAAGAAGTGGAATCGATACTCAACCATCAAGGTCGTGCCACAACCGCGATAGTCAAACAAATCGTCCAACTGGCAAATGTTCGTAAAGGGGTGATTATTTTTGCTGCAACCGTACGCCACGCGCATGAAATTATTGGCTTATTGAATAAACTGCTTAGCAGCGTCGCGGTATTGAATGAATCAACTGACTTAAGCTCAACGGCATTAGTTGCACCAGGTTGTGCGGCTTTAATAACGGCCGACACTCCCCATAATGAACGCGACACCATTATTGATGCCTTTAAAGCGCAGCAGATTAAATACATAGTCAATGTCGCCGTTCTCACCACAGGCTTTGATGCGCCCCATGTGGACTTAATTGCTATTTTAAGACCGACAGCATCAGTTAGCTTATTTCAGCAAATGGTGGGGCGTGGGCTTCGTTTAGCACCAGATAAAGCTGATTGCCTGGTAATTGATTATGCGGCTAATGGTTTCGATTTATATTTTCCTGAGGTGGGCCAGATAAAACCCAATAGTAAATCCGTGCCAGTGCAGGTGCATTGTCCAGTCTGCCAATTTGCCAACACTTTTTGGGGACTGGTAGATAACGATGGCGATATCATTGAACATTTTGGACGACGTTGTCAGGGATTAATGACTGATGAAGCCAACATTGCAATACAATGCGACTTTCGCTTTCGTTCAAAAGCTTGTCCAGATTGCGGTGCTGAAAATGATATTGCCGCCAGAATATGCCAAAACTGTAACTCAACCTTAATCGATCCAGATAAGCGACTTAAGCAAGTTTTACAATCACAACACCATCACTTATTTAAGTGTCAGCAAATGCTGTTTACCCAAGATAAGAATTGCCTAGTCATTCAATACATTGATATTGAAGGTAATGATTTTAAGCAACATTTCAAGTTTGACACATCACCACAAAAGAAAGCTTTTTATGCTGCATTTGTGCTTAGTCATACTCGTACGCCTGGGATGCCCCATCCTAAATATGATAATGTTGGACAAGTTTTAGCCGATCAACTTAGATTCAGACAGCCTGATTTATTATTACTGAAAAAACAAAAGCAGCATTGGAAATTAGTTGATCTCTTTTTTGACTATCAAGGTAAATATAAAACCGATTTTAGTTAACGGTAATGCCCCTTGGCCTAGAGTGATTGGCTAAAAATGACAATTAATGACTCGCACCAATCCGTTTCTAAAAATCAACGTATGTGCGTAGCCAAGCAATCTCTATTACGCTTAATTGCTGTTTTTGCATCCACATTTGATCTGCCTAGACGAAGGTTAAGCCAAATTCACTTCATCAGGTTATGAATTGGAAAATAGTTGTGCTATAAACACAACAAATCGAAAAGTAGGAGTTATTATGTTTGTTGTTATTTTTGGTCGCCCTGGCTGTCCATACTGTGTTCGTGCAGTTGAATTATCTGAAAAATTAACTGCACACCGTGAAGATTTTAAATTTAAGTATGTGGATATTCACGCAGAAGGGATTTCTAAAGCAGATTTATCTAAAAGTGTCGGCAAAACGGTTGAAACCGTGCCACAGATTTTTGTTGATGAAGTTCCAATTGGCGGATACACGGATTTTGATCAATATGTTCGTCAAAATGGCTTGCTTGATTAAGACTTATTGATAATAAAAAAGGACTCTAACAGTGTTAGGGTCCTTTTTTTATCGCTTTAAAGAGTTCCCCTGAAGGGATTAAAGAACATATTTAGCCGAGAACATAATGCGATTCAAATCGCCATCAACACCATCTTCTCTTTCATTTAATGCGTGCATGTATTCAACACCAAAGGTTAATGGCTTAGACGGAGAGTACAGTAAGTTTACATATCCAGAATACGCTTCTTTGTTAACACTGCCACCAGTTAAGTTGACATCATTATCGGCAGAGAAACCTGATAGAGTAAAGCTTGAACGCCATTGTTCGCTCCACCAGTGACGATAAGAAACAAAACCACCATATGAAGTAATGGTTTGGATTTCATTATTACTGTCTAGCACACCCGCGTTAGCGTAGTTTAAGGCCATGTAACGGCCTAAGCCTTCACCATAAGTCGCGGTAAATTTAAAATCATCTTTACCTACGGGGATCACACCTGCAAAGCTAACACCATAACCCACATCAGTAGAATCTAACTGTGTTGTGCCTTGAAGTTCTTCAACATTCAATTGGCGCACAATAGCCGCTAATGAATACGCAGCGCCACCTTCTTGAGAAAAGTTATAACGGGCGATCACATCAGGAACAACGCCACTACCACTGGTAATACGTGCACCACCTGTATTATTAGGGGTCAGTGTAGTTTCGGGGTTTTCTAATGCGATTTGGAAATTACCGCTAGTGTATTTAATCAATGCTTGGCGAACAAAAGGCGTACCATCAGCTGCGCCAACAAAATCTAAGTTTTCAGGCAAAGCACCCGGATTTTGGAATGTGGTCCAGGTTTGGCCTATGGTCCAATTGTCATACGTCACAAAAGCATGGCGGATCCGAGGAGAATAACTATTTGATACACGTTCGTTACCATCGGTATGAGTCATAAAGTCTAACTCAATAAAACCCGTTAACGAGTGACCACCTTCCAAATCCGTGACGGTTTTAAAATTAAAGCGTGATTCGCGAGCTTGAAAGTCGACAACCTGTTTGCCATTACCTTTTTCACCGTAAATAGTACCTGGGACATAAAACTGGCGAGATAAACTGCCTGAATCCGGTGCACCATTACCGTAATCACTGAACATAACGTCCGCTTTAATATAGCCACCAAAGGTCATGTCAGTTTTAGCATACGCAGTACCTGTCATAGCCAGCATCGCCCCAGAAATCAATGCTGCAAGTTTAAGATGTTTCATCCGTGCTCTCCAAATTATTGTTTTAATCTTGAGCAATATGTCTTAATTAACAAAAATGAAACATTAGCAATAGGTCTATAAGACAAAAGTAGAGAAGTAAACACTAAACTAGGACAAAATACGCAAATCAATAAAAATAGCTATCAATTGTAATTAGCCATTTATTTTTCAACAAACGTAATCTTAACCAGCCTGATGCTGGTTCGGTAGGAATGTCGATTTGCCATTAAGCAAAGCTGGGAGCTTGGTAAAGCAGCAACGAATATACAGAATGCACAACCAACGCAATCAAATATATAAAGCATTATAAAACATAAACTTATGCCAAAAACAAAATTCACCTAGGTGAACTTTGCTATTGATACGTAACTTCAACTTAATTAACAGCGTAAAATTTAAGGTTAAATCTAAAATCTTGAATATCGACGTCTAAAGTCATTCAGATTGTTAACCAGTGGTGAAACGAATTTAATCTTAGAAAATTAGATAGTTGAATAATTAAAGAATGAAAGGAGTTATTTGAAGTTTATCGGTTTTGTAGTATTGAGGACTAAAACTTATTAAGAGATATTGATTTGAATTTAGGAATGGGTATTAAAATATTAAGACGGTAACGACTTGATGAAATATTAACTGCAGTGATTGATTTAAATTCTTTAGCCACGATTTAAAAAAGTGGTGGGTCGTGAAGGATTCGAACCTTCGACCAATTGGTTAAAAGCCAACTGCTCTACCGACTGAGCTAACGACCCATCTTGGTTTTATTAACCTTTTACGGTTAA
>NZ_JAMTCD010000010.1 GCF_025370255.1 Shewanella holmiensis | reverse complement strand
CAATAACAAAATGTCATTTAACAATATCAAACAACAAGGGACTGATAATTAATCAGTCCCTTTGTTTATAAGCTCAATGACAGTGATTTTGTGAATATTTAACGGTCAACGATAATCATTGATTTCAAGCTAAAATTGATAGCTAGCCAAGTTATAGTCCTAATGCTTTAGCAATACGTTGGCCATAATCAACATCAGCCTGACTAAAATGAGCAAGCATTTTTTGTTGCACATCTAAGCTGGCCTGGCTTAAAGAGCCACTAATGGTCGCTACCAAACGTTGCTTTTCATCTTCTGAAAACATGCGGTATAAATTACCCGCTTGACTGAAATCATCTTGATTATAGCGGCTATAACGAGCAGCTTCGCCATCTAAACGCAGTGGCGGCTCAGCAAATTGAGCCGCTTCTTGTAATGAGTCCGCTGCAGTATTGGGACCATAATTCGCACTGGCATCGCCGCCCGTTTGGCTACCTTGGTAAGGACAATGAGTTCCCGCCATTGCACCTGCACGTTGGTGATGGTTTGCTTTAGCGGCATGTGGACAATTCACCGGCAGCTGATTGTAATTTGTGCCAATACGGTAACGCTGTGCATCAGCATAAGAAAATAACCGTGCTTGTAACATTTTATCCGGTGATGCTCCCACGCCAGGCACTAAGTTACTGGGTGCTAGTGCGACCTGCTCAACCTCTGCAAAATAGTTACTTGGCATACGATTAAGCTCAAGCTCACCAATTTCAATCAGTGGATAATCAGCATGTGGCCACACTTTGGTTAAATCAAACGGGTTGATGTGATAAGTATTTGCCTCAGCTTCAGGCATAATTTGCACGTTTACCGTCCATTTAGGAAAGTTTTTATCGGTAATAGCAATCACCATGTCACGTTGTGAAGAGTCTGGATCAATTCCTTTTAACTTATCAGCCTGTTCATTGGTTAAATTGACCACACCTTGCTGCGATTTAAAATGAAACTTCACCCAAAAACGTTCGCCTTTGGCATTCCAAAGTGAAAATGTGTGTGAACCATAACCGTGCATTTGACGGTAATTCGCAGGGATACCACGATCTGACATTAAAATCGTCACTTGATGCATCGCTTCTGGGTTTTGTGCCCAAAAATCCCACATGGCCTGTGGATCTTTTAAATTAGTTTGCGGATGACGCTTTTGGGTATGAATAAAATCTGGAAACTTTATCCCATCGCGTAAAAAAAACGTCGGGGTATTATTACCCACAATATCGTGATTACCACGAGTAGTATAAAAACGTAAGCCAAAACCGCGTGGATCTCGCTCTGCATCAGCCGATCCCATCTCCCCACCTACTGTAGAGAAACGGATAAATGTTTCTGTTTGCTTACCTACGCCATTAAAATGATCTGCAATCGTATATTCACTTAAATCTTTAGTCAGTGTAAAAGTACCATATACACCAGTACCTTTTGCATGTACAACACGCTCAGGAATGCGCTCACGATTAAAGTGGGCTAGCTTTTCGATAAGATGCCAATCCTGAAGTAACAAAGGGCCTCTTTCACCGGCAGAAAGCGAGTTTTGATCATCTGCAATGGGTGCGCCATTTTGGCTTGTTAAATAATGTGAATTGTTCATATTTTCTCTCCTAATTACTTTCAAGTAACCATTGTTCAATTAAGTCATAAACGGTTGCCATGTTGCTTACCTCGGCTGTCGTTATCGTATAAAGCGATAATAGAGCAACCAGCCAAACATAAAAAGCGATTAAAAACGATAATAGCAATCGTCTAAAGTAATCAGGATTTGATGATTTAAAGTAAAAATCGATTTGAAGTGTAATAAAAAGCCGAAGCATGCTTCGGCGTTTGGGTAAAATAATGAGGTTATTTTGAAGGCGGTTCCACGATTGGATCGCGATATAATTTCACTAAATAATAAGCATCAATTAACACAATGAAAAAATTGACTAATGCCACAGGAATAGCATCAATAGCTAGGCCATAAGCAACAAACAAAACTGCACCGACTAAATTCCACCAGCGAAGTTTTTTGATATTAGCCATCATTAAAGAAATGGCAACTACAACAGAGGCAAGATATCCCACCCATTCCCAAATTGTTGCGGTATCCATAGTTACTCCAAAAAAACGTTCATTGATTGAGTATAGCTTATTCCAATACGCAAAAATTAACGTTCAACAACCGCCGCAGTCATCCGTGAAATACAACACAAATCATTAGCACTGTTATGCACTAAAATTTCCCATACCGAGCTTCGCTTGCCAATATGAACGGGTCTAGCCGTTGCTGTTAAAGTGCCATTACGTGAAGCTTTTAAGTGATTAGCGTTTATCTCTTGGCCTACACAATAGAATTTAGTGAAATCGACAACAAAGTTAGCAGCATAACTCGCTACGGTTTCTGCTAATGCCACATTTGCGCCACCATGGACAATTCCTAATGGATTATGAACACTGGGATCCGCTGGCATAGTTGCTTTCATATAATCATCACCTATTTCGGTGATCTTAATGCCCAGCGTTCGCATAAGGGTGCCTTTACCGTTCATCCCTGCGTCTAAGCGCTCACAATCTTCCAGTGTGACTTCTCTAAACCAAATACTCATTGAATACATCCAGTTAACAATTATGCTTCCAGTGTACTGTGAGATGAAGTAAGAAGAAACTGCTAAAAATAGTGTAACGGGCATTATGACCAAAAAGGTTCTTTGCAACTCAATTTGACACTCATAATAATTTTAATAATAAGGTTGATTACATATATCTAGGACCCGAGCGATGATCACGGTGAAATCTATACTGGTTGATCAACATCATTAATTTGCAAAATGAACTTAGTAACATGCGTTAGATATAGAAAAGCAAAAAGGGAGCACTTAGCTCCCTTTGAAAAACACTGATATTAAATCAATGAATTAAAACTGCGCTACTAATGGATCTGAGCACAAAGTACTAGATGTTTGACAGATTTTATAAGTGACTGAACTTGCTGATACACTAAAGCGATCACGGTAGCGTCCATCATTATCTGTAGTGGCAATCATCTCACCATCACGATAAATATCCACACTTTCACCTAATGCACCATTCCAGGTTAGATCAACTAACGCACTGCCACGTCTTGACACCATAGTTCGAATCACGTCCGCTTCAATAACATGCTCAAACACTTCGACATCAGTACTAATGGCATTTTCATTACCTTCTGCATCCGTTACTGTTAAGCTAACTGAGTAAACACCTGCTGCAGAATAAGTATAAGTTGGACTGACATCCGCAGAAGTTGAGCCATCACCAAAGTCCCAAGCGTAAGTGGTAATATCATCATTAGCATCTGAACTTGTATCTGTGAATGTAACATTCAAGCCATCAACAACATAATCAAAACCAGCTATAGGTGCCGCAGGAGCTGCATCGCCTAGTCCTGATATTGTTAATCCCCAGTTGTTTAATGTCCCGACATCAGCCCCAACATTGTCAGACACGGATAATGTCCAATCACCCATGGCCATTTCACCATTGAAAGCACTTAAATCCCAAGATTTAACAATATCATCTGCACTGCCACCTTCACGGTTATGTAAAACTGATTCAGTACCCGTTGGTGAAGTTAAAGTGACCACTAAATCACCGATCCAAGTATGAGAAATGTCAACACTTGCTGTTAAACCAAATACAGCGATATCATCTGGTACATTAATCGTGCTCGAAATACCAGCAGAATCATTATCCGGAATCGCGACCGCATTGTCATTTCTATATGGGAAGTCAGTTAACCCTTGTGGATAAACGGCTAAAGCTACAGATTTAGTTTTAACAGAGGCACCATCATCACCTGTGACAGTGATAACATAATCACCCCATGCTGCATTTGAGTCAGTGCTAACATCAACACTAAAATCATCACCTGCACCAACACTATTACTTGATAAACTCACACCATTTAAGCTAGGAGTAACATCAACAGTTAATGCTACTGTTGCATCCCATCCTGCAATGCTGCCTAGGTTAAAGTCATAGCTAACGGCACTGCCTGCTTCAACTTGTTGTGAAGCTGGGGAAACGGTGAAACGAAATCCTGGAGCTGGGTTAGCAGCATCTAGTGCAGAAGCTACATTTAATCGAGTTCCAGCAACGGTAAGCCCAGTTAAAGCGGCATTAGCATCACCCGACACCATAAGTAACTCTTTCATTTCGATTGGAGTAAGATCTGGATTAAGCGACCACACTAATGCTGCAGCACCTGTTACATGCGGCGTAGCCATAGATGTGCCAGAATAGGTATCATAACCACCTCCTGGAACGGTAGATAAAATAGCCGACCCTGGAGCCCCCATATCGACACTGGTTGGCCCCCACTGAGAGAAACTTGACATATTGTCATTACGATCGGTACTGGCAATGGCCATAACGGCATCTGAATCATAACTTGCTGGGTAACTTGGAGTGACGTCGTTATCATATGCGTCGTTACCTGCGGCAGCGACAAATAAAATACCTGCATCTCCAGCACTCTCGATAGCATCTTTTAATGCCTGACTGAAACCGCCACCGCCCCAAGAGTTATTAGTCGCTTTAACATCAATACCATGATTTAGTTTTAGGTTAGTCATGTAGTCAATACATGCAATTGCACCAGCGGTTGAACCTGAGCCATTTTCATCCAAGAACTGACAACCAATAATACTGACATCCCAATTGACACCAACTACACCGACCCCATTATTCCCTTTAGCCCCAATAGTGCCTGACACATGTGTTCCATGGCCATTACCGTCCATTGGGTCACCATTATTCGCATTTGCGTTATAACCGTGAATATCATCGATAACTCCATTACCATCATCATCAATGCCGTTTCCTGCTATTTCGCCTGGGTTGACCCACATATTGGCTTGCAAGTCTGGATGGTTATAATCCACACCAGTATCAATCACACCGACTACAACATTACTGTCACCTGTAGAAATATCCCATGCCGCCACAGCATCAATATCGGCTCCCGATACACCACCGCTTTGACCTGTGTTATGTAACCCCCAAAGGTCAACAAAACTTGGGTCATCCGGCACCCCTATTGCCCGAACAATATAGTTAGGCTCGGCATATTTAACCGCAGGGTGCTTGCTGATCATTTTGATCGCTTTTTGAATGTCAGCACCATTTTTTAAACTTAACCGAGCTAATTTTCCGTTGAGTAAATGACTGAATTTATCATCTACACCATCAGCGTTAACATCTTTAATCGTTGCACCAACCAACTTTTGTGCTGTTGAACGCTCAAATTTTGTTGCGTTGTCTTTATAGACCACCAAGATCGTATCTTGCTGGTAAGTTACTGCTTGCTTAGCCATCACTGGCACTGCAGATGTCATTGCCATTGCTGATGCGATAGCTAAAGCAACGGGTGTTATTTTAATCGACATATACTGGTTTCCTATCGTCCTTATTGATTCCAGAACCGGTAAAGCTAAATACGTTACAAATGTCTCTATAGACTCAGGGTACGCGATTTATCCGGCAATATTTTTGCACCAAGATTGTTGCCACATACAAGGTTATTTGGAAAGTATGAGTTAGATAAATACGACTTAACTACTAACCGAATTGACCTAGCCCATAAGAGCTACCCACCAAAAAAATAAACAACAAGCTGTTGTAAATAATAGATAAAATTTAAAAAACCATCTTTAAAAGTCTAAATTATGCTTAAAAATAAATACCCATTCGTTTAATTGATATGCGTGTGCAGAGCCCGTAAGTTGGTCGAGTAATTTGACTCGTTCTAGTGAGTCATCGCCGCTACGTTTCACGTAATGCAAAGGAGTGTTCATGCTGATTTCGATGAAACAAACGTTATCCATCACTCTCCTGCTGTCCAGCTTTGCAGTGTCGGCCTATGCACAGGAAGGTAAAAATGATCCACTTGTTGATGCTGATTTACCTATCACATTGCAAGCCTTGTTAGAGAATAATAATCGTGGAGACATGATTAATATCATCCAACTCGGCATGTTAAACCAAGCAAGCATTTTGCAAGATGGAGAGCTAAATCACGCCTCTGTATTGCAGCTTGGGGACAACAATCAGGCACACATTGCGCAATATGGCGTGAATAATGAAATAGAGCTGTTACAAGCAGGCGAGCAAAATAATGCGTCGATAATCCAAACAGGAAATGATAATCAAGCGCAATTAAGTCAACTAGGAAGTGCAAGTTTTTCAATTGAACAGATTGCAGATGGTGCTGCAATCACAATAACGCAATATTAAACAGGGAGCGTCACATGAAATCGCAAGCAACTAAAACGTTATTAGCATTAGCCATTGCAGCAGGCTTATCTTCAACAGCTTTTGCGAGTGAAGAAAGCAATATATCAATTATGCAAGAAGGTGTTGGCCAAGATGTAAAATCAGAACAAACGGGGATTTTAAATCAATCAATCGCCAACCAAACTGGTAATGATCAAACCGCGACCATTTCTCAAAATGGTGTATGGCTAGAATCTTACGTGACATCAACTGGTGATGAAAATGACGTCGAAGTGACTCAAACTGCTGACTGGCATATTTCTAATGTTGCTTTAGAAGGAAATGAGAACTCGACTATCGTGACTCAAGATGGTTTCTTCAACCAAAGTGATGTAGAGGTTGTTGGCAATGTCAATATGGTTGATGTTGAGCAAAGCGGTGGTCTTAACGAAAGCAATATTGAACTGATTGGCGACGCAAACACTGCCACCGTTTCACAAGTGGGTGACGATAACTTTGCTGTTTTCCGAGTTCAAGGAAATGATAATGATGGTGACATCACTCAATTAGGTAATGGAAACCAAGCCGGTTTAATCGCCCTGGATTTTACGCCTAATATTGGTAACAACAACGATGTTACGACATACCAAGAAGGCAGCAGTAATATTGCAGGTGTTCGCGGTATAGCTGGTGACAACAATACCGTCGACATTGAACAAATTGGAAATTTGAACACAGGCTTTATTTACGCACTTGAAGGTTCAGATAATGATATTAGTATTGAACAAGAAGGTGATGGAAACGTTGCTGTTTTAGAGTTTACTACTGGTGATGACAATGATGTTGAAATTGACCAAGAAGGCCAATCGAATTCAGTTGGTGACACTTTGATTGCTGTCGTTGAAGGTAATGATAACAATATCGATATAGAGCAAGAAGGTGATGTTAACAAGGCTGAATTTGAAGTCATGGGCGATGATAATGATGTCGATCTTGACCAAGAAGGCAATGCTAACTATGCCGGATTTGTGACTTACGGTAATGACAACGATTTTAATTTACTATCAGATGGTAACGATAATACAATTTTTGCACTCTCACTTGGCGATGATAATGATATCGAAATTGACCAAGAAGGCGATATGAACTTTGCATTAGTTGAAACCATAGGAAGCGATAATGAAGTTGATGTTGAACAAGATGGTAATAGCAATGAAGCATTAGTTTCGGTGATAGGTGAATCAAATACTCAAATAGATGTGACCCAGTCTGGTGACTTAAACTTGGTTGATTTACTTGTTGCTGGTAACGAAAATCTCGTTGATATCATGCAATCAGGTGATGGTAACTGGGTTGGCGGTGAAATGGATGGTGCATTTGCCATTACAGGTGACAATAATAGCTTTATCGTATCTCAAACGGGCAACGATAACATCGTAACTGGTTCACAATCAGGTGCAGACAATACAATTAGTGTGACGCAAGTCGGTGACTTCAATAGTGCGACTGTTATTCAAAACTAAATAACACTCACGATATAAACCAAAAGGGAGCTATTGCTCCCTTTTTTAACCTGTTTAATTCGTGATTAATTGACTAACTCAAAATGAGTTTGATACGTCTGCGCCCAACGTAATAATTCGACCCTATTTCGAGATTGGGTTTTACGGAAAATAGACGAAATATGCGCTTTAACCGTGTGTTCACTGATACATAAACGATGGGCAATTTCTTTGTTACGCGCACCACTGGAAACCAATTGAATAATAGTTCTTTCTCTATTGGTAAGCATTTGTAGCATTGCGACAGTGTCTTCAGGAATTTCGTTGTTATTATCGAGCTTTTGCACCAATCGTCTAAACATCTTGCTGATTAAAGGTCTGTCGTACCAAAGTTCATCTGATACCATCTTACGTAAACCCGTTAACATTAAATCCATTCGTTGATCGGCATACAATAATCCACGCACACCTAAAAGCAAAGCCGACTCTTGGTCTAATGAGCCCCGCTCCACTTGATACAAAGCGACAGGAACATGGTTAACAATACGAGAGACAAGCAAAGGAATGCCTTTATTATCTAGCGCGGCTCCTTTTTGAGCGACCAGATAAAAGCTATTGGATTTTTTTTCTAATTCTAATTCACCAGCATGCTTAACAATGCGGGTCTTCAATCCAATAGACTCAGCAAGAATTGCTAGGTGGCATGGGGCTGATAATTGATGTAAAAACACCAACTCATACGTAGTTGAGCTCATTACTCTTCTCCCTGAAAAGTTTTATTCCGTTCAAGCACACTATTTATCACACGTTGGTTTCAACTTCATGAATATTTAATAGGCTAAAGTATTAGCACTCAAACATTGTCCTGAATTTATTTTATACCCAAAGAATGTAACGACACCAGATACAATTGCCTAAAATTAAGGCAAAAGGTGTAAACGTTGTAAATTAAGCAACAAGCATAGTAGAAATTAACTAGAGAGTAGGTGTTTTTGATCAGTAAAAAGTATGAATAAGCATTTTGACTGACGAAAATTCATTTTTACCGCCTTCATACGATTTACTTTATGCGACTCATTTGGCGATTATGCAGACGAGTTAACAACAGTAATCCACAAATGCCGCCAATTAATGCTAAAAACATATCTGATTGAGTATCCCATACATAACCTTGCGTGCCTAAAAAGGCTTCTGCATCTTCACCGGTTGCGGCTGCAACCCACCACTCTATAAGCTCATAAAAAGCAGAGAATGCAAGCACAAAACACACAGACAAAAACTGACACCATGCGCCTACCTTTAACACACCATTACGTAACATGATTTCTCTTGCAAGGATTACTGGCACAAATCCCTGGGCAAAATGACCGACTTTATCATAGTTATTACGCTCGCTGCCCATCACTTGTGCAAGCCAATCAAATAAAGGGACTTCTGCATAAGTGTACCTCGCTCCAACAAACAACACGATACAGTGAGCAAGGATCAACCAGTAAGCCAGTGAGGTAAATTGAAATCGATTACGCGTTGCCAACAAAAGTACCACAGCAAGAAGTGCGGGGATCGCCTCTAACCACCAAGTGAACATATCTTTAGGATCACTAACCGACCAAAGCAATACCGCAGCATAAATGACTATCCATATAATTTTATTATGCAATGTAAATTCCTCTTATTCGATATTGTTCTAAAAATAGAATATTAACTTTAGCCATCTAGCCCTCCACAATGAGCAAAAAAAGTGCTACTTTGGCTATGCGTTGGAAGTCGCATATTTTCCCAAAGTAGAACAGACCTCACCTACTGCAACAAAAGTAGGTAATTTGACGTCGCTTGGGAGCTGATATCAATAGTAAACTAACTGATATCATAAGCATAAGTACTTTAGGTACTAAAATCAGCAATTACACATTAGAGGGTACCCATATCATGGCGAAACATTCGCTTGACAAGGATAAGATAAAAATCCTGCTGTTGGAGGGCGTCCACCAAAGTGCGGTAGATGTACTAGAAAGAGCAGGCTATACCAACATTGAGTATCACAAAGCCTCATTAGATGAGAGCCAATTGCTTGAATCTATCAAAGATGCACATTTTGTAGGGTTACGCTCTCGTACTCAATTAACTGCTGAAGTGCTTAACCAAGCTGAAAAACTGGTTGCTATTGGCTGTTTTTGTATTGGCACAAATCAAGTGGATTTAGCCGCTGCCGAAAAACTCGGTGTACCCGTTTTTAACGCGCCGTTTTCTAACACTCGCAGCGTCGCTGAATTAGTGATTGGTGAAATCATCATGCTAATGCGCGGCATTCCGCAGCGTAATGCTCAATGTCACCGTGGTGGCTGGCTAAAAAGTGCCAATGGCAGTGTCGAAGTGCGCGGTAAAACACTGGGTGTGATAGGTTATGGTCACATAGGTACTCAGTTAGGTATCTTAGCTGAAACACTTGGTATGCGAGTGATTTTCTTCGATATTGAAGATAAATTACCGCTTGGTAATGCTTCTCAAGTACACAGTTTAGAAGCGCTTTTAGCCACGGCAGATGTGGTCAGCTTACACGTACCTGAAACACCACAAACTAAAGATATGTTTGGTGCTAAAGAGTTTAGCCAAATGCGTCAAGGCAGTTTCTTCATCAATGCGTCACGCGGCACAGTGGTAGACATTGAAGCCCTTGCTGAAGCGGTTAAGTCTGAGCACATTGCTGGTGCCGCTATTGATGTATTCCCGGTTGAGCCTATATCAAATGATGATGAGTTTGTTAGTCCATTACGTGGTTTAGACAATGTGTTACTGACACCTCATATTGGTGGCAGTACAGCAGAAGCTCAGGAAAACATTGGTATTGAAGTGGCAGGTAAACTGGCTAAATACTCAGATAATGGTTCAACGGTATCTGCCGTTAACTTCCCTGAAGTATCTCTAGCACAACATGCTGGCGCCTCACGCTTATTGCACATTCACCACAACCGTCCTGGTGTGTTGATCAAAATTAACCAAGCTTTTTCAGCAAAAGGGATCAACATTGCCGCTCAATACCTGCAAACGACTGCAGAGATTGGTTATGTGGTAATGGAAGTCGATTCAGACCAAGCTGAAGAAGCATTAGTCGAACTGAAGCAAATTGACGGGACTATTCGTACCCGCGTATTGTTTTAAAATCGAAACCTTAGCTCATAATGTTCATAAAACGGCTACTCAGGTAGCCGTTTTTTATGTCTATCCCCTTTTGAGTGATCAGAGTTTGGGCTACACTGCTGGCATTATGTTGCTGTTTCACAGGAAATCGTATGAGCCTTTCAATAATTAAACCCGATTGGGCCCTCACCCAAGAAACTCCCTCACTGATGCTAGCTAACCTAAATCACTTAGGATTAATTGAAGTGACCGGAGAGCAAGCTCGTAGTTTCATTAATGGTCAAGTTACCACAGAAATTGTCTCACTAAATGCTGATCAATGGCGCTGGGGTGCCCATTGTGATCCTAAGGGTAAAATGATTGCTAGTTTCCGTACATTTAGCATCAATGATGCCCTTTATATGATGATGCCAACTGACACGTTAGCGGTTGGATTACCCCAGTTAAAGAAATATGCCGTTTTCAGCAAAGCTGAATTAGCTGATGTATCAGCTAATTGGCAACTCATCGGTATTGCAGGTAATGAAGCCTGCACGTTTGTTGAGCAGCATTTTGGCAACATTGAAGCAGAGCTCACACAAGTTGATGGCGGCGTGGTACTAAAAGATAACAATCGCTATATCGTGATGTTGTCGGCAGATAAAGCGCAGGCACTTTGCCAAGATCAACCAGTGTTTGATGCAACAGCTTGGCAAGCTCAAGAAATTAAAGCCGGTTACCCTAATATACCAGCAGCACACTCCAGTCAATATGTGCCGCAAATGTGTAATGTTCAAGCCATTAATGGCATTAGCTTTACCAAAGGTTGCTACATGGGGCAAGAAACTATCGCCCGTATGAAGTATCGCGGTGGTAACAAGCGCGCCTTGTATATTTTGGCTGGCAACACCAATCAAACGTTGACGATTGACTCGGCCATTGAGATTGCGCTTGAAGATGGCTTTCGTAAGGTGGGTAATATTATTGAGTGTGTCCAACAAGGTGATCAAGTGCTGCTAACCGCTGTGTTAGCCAATGACACTGAAGCGGATGCGACTTTGCGTATTGCTGGTGATGAACAATCTAGTTTATCAGTGCAGGCACTGCCTTATTCGTTAGAAAATTAGGCTGAATGGTTTAATACAATTCTCAGAACTATGGCGTTGAGCGTGAATTAGCGACTTGATTAGATAAAGTGTAATTGACACTTTTGCTGATATAAGTCGCTTTTAAAATCAGAAAAAGCCAACTATATTTTAGGTTAATTTACCTTACCTAGAGCCATTAACACCGCATTTACACTAATTAGCGTTAAATGGGCTTAACGATACATTCTGGAAGGTTCTGTGCGTGAATGTTATAAATTAGACTTAATCTCTGTTTTTGAGTCTGAATATAGCCAACGAACAAACTGGCTAAATGGATAGAAAAATAAACAAAACACCCCTGCACTTGTTAATATTTGTACAATATCAAATGAATCAATAAAGTACACATAAGGCAGTTCTATACCACTCATTATTTAAGCAGATAACCCACTAGCAAACAAAGTGGACACATCACTAGCAAAATTAGAGCCCTCTTCGTTCGATTTTGATTTAGACATTTGCATTGGCCTTTAACCTTGACCAATTTTGAATAGTGCCCACAAAATAGAACACACCGATACCTAAACAAATACTTGAACTGACAACCCAAAATGTCAGAGTATTTTCGGGAAACATCGGCATTATCACAACAAATGCAACACCGCGAATTAAATAAACAAAAGAGATAATCAGTAATCCAAACCTTAAAAAAGGCAACTTAGGAATCACTTTAGCACCAGACAAACCATATAAAGACCAGATAGTTAAGACTAACACAATAAAAGATGTCACCGCAGTTGGATACCAATCCCCCTTTTCAGCCATCTTAGCCATTTGCTCACCAGCACCCAAAAAACGATACCAACTACCACCAAAAACGATACAACCTAAATGAGCTAAAGCAGCGAGTGCGCTGGACACTGCTCCCAAGATTAAAAATGTATTCTTCCCTGAAGTCACCACCCCCCCCTAAATATCTACCAGATAAAATTAACCAAAATAGTCGAAATTATCATATCGGGTAAATAAATGAAGCTCAATAATTCATTATTATCCATTTGCTGCCACAGAGATATTCAGGAGATATGGAATGTCGCGAATTTGAAAGAGTAACCTTATGCCGAAGCTCCAGTAGGGTGGCACATGCACTTTTTTGTGTTTTAACTAAAACAAAAAATCCTTGTGATACTATTAGTTCAGCATCTATTTCTCTCACTCAAATCATTTCACACAGTGAAACTTCAGCATGTTTTGAATATACGCGGGCTCATCTGCACCTGAAATTTCGTCTCTTCGATTTGCTTTCAAGTATTGCTATGAATCACAGCCAAAAATCTAAAGGCTTTATTACCAATGAAGCCAAATCGAAGAGATAAATCATAGGGTACATATGCATCTGAGACCTTCGAAAATAGGGATGTTTTCGCAGAGCCCCCATGGATTGTCTTGGATGCATATGTACTTAAGATCGCTCTTTCACATCCATGTGATCGCGACAATTCATCCATCCTGAACATTCCTACTGCCGGCAATGAGTTAAATTAATATCAAATTAGCCAATGATTTAAAACAAAAAAGCGAACGGGGCTAAACCACATTCGCTTTCAATAAGCATCAAATCAACGACTCATTACTTCAATTGACTATCCAAAAAAGCCGCTAGCGATTTGTACAAATGATTACGTACTTTTTCACCTCGCATAGAATGCTTTGACCCTGGGTAATCGATCATTTGAAACAACTTACCTTCATCCTGAAGTGCTTTATACACACGAGTGCTGTTTTCAAACAACACATTGTCATCCGCCATACCGTGGTACATCAACAAACCCGATTGGTAGTTTTTGACATAAGGTAAAACGCTGCCAGCATCATAACCTTGCTTATTGGTTTCAGGATTGCCCATGTAACGCTCGGTATAATGGCTATCATATAAACGCCAATCGGTAACAGGTGCGCCCGATATTGCGGCTTTAAAGTAGTCCGGGGCTTTAAATTGGCTCATCAATGCCATGTAACCACCATAACTGTGGCCATAAATCGCCACATTATCACCATCAATAAAGGGCAAACTTCGCAGATAATCTACTCCAGCCTTTTGATCGCGCACTTCTGCATCACCCATGTTTTTATAAATCACATGTTCAAACTGCGTGCCGCGATGAGCACTGCCGCGATTATCCAATTGAAATACAGCATAACCTTGCTGCAATAAATACTGAGTAAAATAGTCAGCCTCGCTCCAAGCATTCACCACCAATTGAGCATGGGGGCCACCATATACTCGCACTACTACAGGATATTTTTTATTGCTATCAAAGGGTGTAGGCTTAAAGAAACGGTATTGCAGTGTTTGGCCATCATCCGCTTTAATATGACCAAACTCAGGCATTTGCCACTTACCAGCAAAATCATGTAGTGGGTGTGAGCGTTTAACTTCATTTTGGTCAACCCAAGCAAGATTTTTACCGTTTTGATCATGCAAACTGATTTGCGGTGGCTGTTGTAAACTACTGAAGTAATCTAAGTAAACAGGTTTGTTTTCCGCGAACACACTGTCATGCATACCTGAGCGTTGGCTAATACGTTCAATGCTGTCGCTACCCGATGCTAAATTAACTCGATATAAATGACGCTCAACCACGCTGTCTTTTCGGCCAGAAAAATATAACCAACCTTGTTGTTCATCAATGTATTCAACACTGTCGACCACCCAATCGCCTTGTGTCAACTGGCGCACTAATTTACCCGTTAAATCAAACAAGTAAAGGTGATTAAAACCATCACGTTCTGATGCCCAAACCAAAGCGGGCTGCAGCTTCAAAAAGTGCAAATCATTATGTAAGTTAACCCAAGCCTTGCTTCGTTCTGTTACCAGGGTGTCAATTTTAGTAAGCTTATTAATATCCACTACGCGTAAATCTAACGCTTGCTGGTCGCGGCTTTGCCATTGAAACGACAAATGCTGGCTGTCTGGTAACCATTTAACGCGCGGTAAATAGATATCTTTATCTTTTCCTAAATCAATCCAGCGCGTTTGTTTATCTGCGACATTGACTACGCCAAGTTCAATCACTACGTTAGGCTTACCTGCATAAGGATAGCGTTGCTCGGTAAGCTTAATGCCATCGGCATAGATTTCATTGCGAGTCACCAGCTCAACACCCGACTCATCAATACGGGTAAAGGCAATATGTGACTCATCTGGTGACCACCAGTAACCCGTCATGCGATCCATTTCTTCTTGAGCCACAAACTCTGCCATGGCATTTTTGATCGGTCCTTTGCCATCTAGGGTTAACGCGGTGAGTTGTTTGGTGGCTAACTGTAAGATAAACAGGTTTTGATCGCGCACAAACGACACATAATTCGCTTTTGGCGATAAGCGAGCATCAGTGACAAACCCTTCACCCGTATCCAGTAAATTGACAGCGGCGGTGTTAACATCGAATAAATACAACTGACCCGAAGCAGGAATTAAAATGGATTGACTATCATCAGCCCAAAAGTATTCCATAATGCCCTGACCATAAATACGCTGACGTTCGCGGCGGGCTTTTTCTTCATCCGACAGCTCACCTGCCACTAATTTATCGGCATCGATTAAGCGACTGCGTTTTCCGCTAGCAATGTCCATTTGCCATAAGTCATAAAAACTTTGATCGCTGTCTCTGCCTGCAAGATAAGTTACCCTTTTACCATCTGGCGATAAACTTAACCCTCTTGGGCTTGCGCCTGCCAATGCAGGTGAAGCATGAATACGTTCAATGGTTAATGGCTGATTTCCTCCCGCTAATCCCTTAAGAGGTAAAGTGGTATTAAAGGGAGAATTATTGGTAGTTGATGCTGAATTTACTGAGGTCATTTGTGTGGCCATAAGTGCAGGGGGAGTGAACAACAAAGGCAGCGCATAAAAAGCGGCATAAGCGTGTTGCTTCCAAGTAGGGGTCATTATTATTTTCCTGAATTTATTTATCCTGACATTTTGCCTGAATTAATCTTAAAACGAAAATGCCGCATCAGGCGCTGAAATTAGCGCCATTGTAGGGTATGATCAGCCGCAATTATATTATTCTAAAAATCAACGACCTTAACCTCAAAACTTGTCATAGGAATAACCATGCAGACTTTGGCACAAACCCTTACATCACAAGCAGTAAATAGCTCGCTTACGGCATTACTATTAACCTTGGCTAATACCTCTAAAGCAATTAGTGGTGCGGTACGTCATGGCGCACTAGCTGGCGTATTAGGTGCAACCGAGCAAGAAAACGTACAAGGTGAAACTCAAAAGAAACTGGATGTCATCACCAACGATATGCTTAAAGATGCTTTAAAAGCAGACGGTAACGTTCGCGGTTTAGCATCTGAAGAAGAAGACTATGTCGTAGAAGTGAGTAAACAAGGTGAATACTTGGTGTGTTTTGACCCGCTAGATGGCTCATCAAACATTGATATCAATTCACTTGTGGGGACGATTTTTTCAGTATTACCAGCAACAGATGGTGAATTGAACGAACAAAGTTTTTTACAAGCAGGCCGCCAACAAGTTGCTGCGGGTTATGTGTTATATGGCCCATCAACCATGATGGCATTAACCACAGGTAAAGGAACACAGTTTTATACTTTAGATCCTGACAGTGGCGAGTTTTTATTGACCAATGACAAAGTAGCCATTACGCCTGATACCGCAGAGTTTGCCATTAACATGTCAAATCAGCGTTTTTGGGAAGCCGCAATGCAAACTTACATTGCTGATTTACTGCTGGGTAAAATTGGCCCACGCGAGCAATCATTCAATATGCGTTGGATAGCCGCTATGGTGGGTGACGTGCATCGTGTTTTATGCCGCGGTGGTATTTTCACTTACCCTACTGACAACAAAAATCCCGCAAAACCGTTCAAGTTACGCTTGATGTATGAAGCCAATCCTATGGCATTTTTAGTCGAGCAAGCTGGCGGCAAAGCTTCTACCGGTTATGAAACCATTATGGATATTCAACCAACTGAAATTCACCAACGGGTTGCCGTCATTTTAGGCAGCCGTAATGAAGTGGATATGTGCTTAAGTTACCATGGACTGGATTACAGTGAAGAGCCAACTATCGATTAATTGTATCGATGTAGTCTGCTTTAATTAACAAAAAACCGCTATTTATTAGCGGTTTTTTATTCAAAAATAAAAGCCAATTAATAAAATCATGCCATTAGGCGCTTTTGTCAATTCGATGTGGCGCTTCGGTTTGATCAACAATGGTTAATACCGCGGTGTCGCCCACCACATTACAAGAAGTCAGTACCATATCGATGATGCGGTCTAGTGCCGCCACAATGGCAAACGCTTCAACGGGTAAACCCATTTGATGAATTAACACACCAATCATCACCATACCACCACCAGGCACACCTCCTGCGCCAACAGACAATAAAAACACACTGAACAATAATGCAGGAATTTGATCGCCGCTGATCGGTACACCAAATGCGTTAGCCACGAAGAAAATAGCGATGGTAATGTAAATTGACACCCCACCCATGTTCATGGTTGCCCCTAACGGTACACCAAAACCCGCTACGGCTTTGCTCACGCCAAGCTTATCAGTCAAGGTACGCATGGTGACTGGGATGGTAGCATTTGATGATGCTGTAGACAGTGAAAATAGAATTTGCTCTTGGGTTTTTTCACGGAAAGTTTTAGCCGATACTTGGGTAAATAAACTGACTGAATAAGGGTAAACCACAAAAATCCAAAGTAGTAGCAACCCTAAAATCAGAACCAAATACTCGACAACACTGACAAAAGTTTCCGGTGCTAACGTGGCAGCTAGCTTAAACATCAGCGCAAAAACACCAATAGGAGCAAGGCTCATGACCACTGAAATTAACCGCATCATAATTTTATTGGCAGTTTGAAATCCCTTCACCGCACCATCGACCACAGATCCCATAGACTTCATCACGCCGCCCAATAGCAAAGCCATAAAAATCACCTGAAGCATGTTGCCAGAGGTGAAGGCGGAGAATGGATTATTAGGCACAATGCTAACTATGAGGCTAACCAGATTGGGTAATTCGGTGGCCGTTATCACCGCAGTATCACTGCTAGTCATATCCACCCCTTTGCCAGGTTCGATAAGCATAGCAACGGCAAAGGCAGCTAAGATAGCCACAACAGTATTGATAATGTAAAAACCGAAGGTTTTGCCCCCTAAACGGCCAAAACTTTTTAAATCCTGCAGCTCACACACACCGCATACAATACTCACGAACACCAAAGGTACCACTAGCATCATGATCATATTGACGAACATAGTGCCAATGCCGCTAGCAATATTAACCAATGTGTCAGAGAAAAATGTCACATCGGCTAAGGCAAATTGTACAATGCTGCCTAAAATAACCCCCAAAAAAAGTCCCGCAAAAATACGAGCTGATAACGACTTCATCATTTGCTTGTTTATCCTGTTATTGCCTTTTATTCACTCAGGCTTGTTGTTTTAGTGCCAAGATACTGAGCCATCAAAAGTCAGATTTCAATGCATCATCGAATAAAACATCCCATTTAGCCACGAAAAATACTGAAATAGTAATTAAACCATTGATTTTTAATCGCTAAAAAATATAACAAGATAATATGACTGTGTTAATCAAGACCCTACAGCATAATCATTTACTTAGGTTCAATTAAACGTCACAACGACAGCTAAAAAGACGAATGAAGAGGCATTAATGTTAGTGGAAGTTTATGAGCTAACATATGTTGCTGTTTGATGCTGATACGATATTGTTGCAAGCAGTTTGCTAAATTATGCCATTGATGTAACTCGGCTTTGTTGAGATAGCGTTGCTGGCGCCATTGCTTGTCAAAGTCGTCTGCATCATTGAACTTCAGTAACGATCGAATAGAATCATAAGCCAATACTGGCGCAATGAGATAACCACAGCCTTGCAATAAATGGGCAATTTGAATGCCTGCGGGGTCTAAGTCGGTAAACGCGCCAACTTTAATCCTAGTTTGCAGTACTTCATGCCGTGCAATTTCAGCCAATAAACGTTTACAGCCTGCTGGTGAATGCGCCCCGCTACCTCGATACACCACCATAGCCTGCTCAAACACGCTGGCGAGGCTCTCATCCAATGAAAACTGAGTGATGTCATCAAAGCTGTCTAGATTTTCTACCACAATAAGATGCTGTAACTGAGCATCTGCGCAAATAGTGACAGCCTGCTCCACCGTCATTCTTAGGCTATATTGCTCGGATAAGGGGAGGTAACAATCTTGAGGGAGGTGCACTAAAACATAATTAGCATCAGGACGGATATTAGCGTACTTCTCTTTTTTACCCTGAGTAGCCAATGTATTTCTTGGTTGATTAAAATTGACATTCTGCACATCAAAGCCAGTATCAAGCTGTGCCATTTCACGCAGTAAATCGTGGTCTTTACCACTGAAATACAGGTATTTATTTGCACCATCAGGCTCACCGATGGCGAATAGATCAAATATGTTCTGCCAATTTAGGGTGAACTTAGTCCGTGGCGATCGGTTAATCACCACGGTTTGTATTGCATTAAACTGTGTCTTGCTCAGCTTAGCCATAAGCTAGGCCAACCAGAGTTCAACATCAGTGACAATAAAGTTGCCGGTGTAAACAGGGTGAGGCTTACCTATCGGTTCCAATTCAAAATATTGTTTGTGTTCCATAGGTAGCGCTTCGTAACCACCAATAACCTGATAAAGCCAGCTTTCACTATCCCAATCGAGTTGCTGTTGTTGCAAGTACTCAAGTGCGGATTGGCGTAACCCAGAATCAATAATGGCGCAGAAATATTCATCCACTGCCACTTTTAGTGGGTTGTCTGGAATATCAAAATCCTCGGCTTCACTCATTTCAAAGGTGACATGAGTATCACGCGGAACAACAATTCGTTCATCACGGCTAATGGCTTTAATTTGTGCCACCATTTGCAGCAATTCAAACTCATGGTGAGGATTGCTGATATCAACGTGAGCAGGCTTTAAAATGGCCTCGGCATAATTAAATAATGCGGGAATTTTGTTATGTGCCACATGGTTTTCGGGCTGATAGTCAGGATGTAAATCAGTGTGCAGTAACCAGCCTTTTAATAAACGTGTACGGCCTTGAATTTGTCTAAAGCGACCCAGTAACTCTAACAACCTGCCCTGAACCACACTCAGCTCTTGAGTGCAGTAGCTTAAGGTATCTTGCAGACTGGTCATTAATAAACGGCGCAGCTCGCGTATATCGCCAGCAATTTCACCTAGTTCACTAAACTGGAACATTTCCAGACCATTTAATAATTCAGTGACCTGGCTTTGGGCTAATTCGTTCTCGCGAATTTTGGCATTCACAGTACCCACATAACCAAACTCGTTATTAATTCGCCCCCACAATACACGAATGGAATATCGTAAACTGTCGGTAAAGCTGTAAACGTGTTCACTTAAGTCGGCTAAGTATGCTTCTGCCGCGCTATAATCGACATTATAACGCGCTTCTTTATAGTGATCGGCTAAGGTTTTAATTGTAGCAAGCGCCGAGCCGACGTTAGAGTCAATTTGACGATTACGCTCATCACTTAAGCCTTCTTCTAGCAATGCACGCACAGATCGCTTTAAGCGTAATGCTTGATCGGGTTCTGGACGCCACAGTAAACCACTTTTTTTAAGCTTTTCAATCACCGCAGGATCGTGGCTTGACTCACTCACCGAGCCAGCAAGATAAGCATCCATGATCACATCAGCGTGTCGACCCAATTGCTTAAGTAGCTTTACCCCCGCTTGATGCAAGTTGCTACTCATATTAACTCCCGCTGAGTGGCTGTTTCTGCTTGTGCCTCAAGACTGAGCCCTTCGGTTTCATCAATAAAACGGATCACTTCATACAAATAATCGAGCTTACCTGTGGCAATATAAATTTGCTTCTCTGCATTAGGCTTGGTTAAGTACCCCAGTTCAACTAAGCGCTTAAACACCAATTTAATTTG
This sequence comes from Shewanella holmiensis, assembly GCF_025370255.1. GTDB lineage: Bacteria > Pseudomonadota > Gammaproteobacteria > Enterobacterales > Shewanellaceae > Shewanella > Shewanella holmiensis. The sequence goes on along the minus strand of NZ_JAMTCD010000010.1, from coordinate 106,572 downwards.
CCCATCTACATTACTGCTGCTTGAGCCAAATAAACGATAATGACTTAGTTTTGTTAGCTGTTCGCTAAAAGCTGGTGTATCTTCAATACGAGCCTGTAACTCAGTTAAGCGAATAGGCGCCCCTTCACTTAATGGCGCATCCTGACCGCTGGCCTCTTGCACTAACACTAACCATTCCACTAATGGAATAAGCGCAGAACAAATTTCTTTAAATTGGCTAGAAACAACCTTACGTTCGGCCTCACCCAATTGCTGATAACCGCAGAAAAACACTTCGCCTTCACCTGCACTGGCGATAGTGCGATTAATTTGGTTCAAGTAGGTTTCAACCCGTTCACGGGTGCTGTTATTTTTTAGCGCACGCCAACCTTCTTCATTGGTGACACGACAAATAAACTCACCACGCAGCAATTGCTCGATAATGGCCCCTGCGCCCACTAATACAGTATCGTTATCATAAACTTCACTCGACATTATGCTAACTCCTCTGTTTTAGCGTTATGCTGGTTTAAACGTTCGGCCAATGGATTGGCTTTAGGTTTAACAACCTGTAATTTTTTAGTTTGCTTGTTGATGATATAGCGGTTAGCAAACAAATTAAGCACTTCAGATTCCGGATTAGGAAATGCCCCTAGCACACTGATATTGTTGTTTTCACAGGCATCAAATATCTTCTTCACGTTGGTGTGATGCAAAGTACCTAGCTCGTCAATCGGCCAATGAATGGTGACATCGGCTTTACCGCGTAATAATCGGGTAAATGCCAGTAAGAACTTACATAAAATTAAGTAAGCCATACCATGGCTTGATGATTCATTTAACTGGCGATCTGTGCGGATAATCAAATCACTGTTGCCCTCTTTTAAGCGCAACTCAATTTCTAATAGTTTGGCGATCCCTCCGGTTAATGCCGCACGACCAATAATATCTAACGCTCGGCGCATACTATTGGTGTAATGCTCATCAGGCAGTGTGCTGAAGTTGTCCGCTTTCCAAGCTTTAAAGGCTTTAACAAACACTTCAAGCTCTGGCCAGAACTCTAATTCGCTGATCCGCGAACGAATACGTACCGCAGATTCAGAAACGCCATCTAGGAATAACTCTTCGCCTACTTCACGGGTGATACGAGCACTTTGTGAAGCAATGCGGCGATCGATGTCTGCCAGCACATCATAAAATGCGGTTAAATCGACGCCAAAAATACGCCCTTGTTCACGAATGGCCATTAACGATTGCGGCACCATCACGTTCAATAACTGCTCTAACTGCGGTACTAGTTTACGGTAGTCAAGTAGGCGAATGCCTTTGTCATTTACAAAACTGGATTCTTCGCGCGCACGCTCCCAAAACTCAGCAAGACTTGAACCTGATTTACTGGCAATTACGCTATCAAAATGCTCAATGTATTGTTTCACTGAACCAAGTAAGTAATCCCGTTTTAATAATAAATCCTCACCCTGGCGTAAACGCTCACCTATACCACCACTGGCTTCTTCGTTATTAGCTGGTAGCTTTAAATCTGCGAGCTTACGCATGACAGCACGCAATTTAGTGAGGTTTTCAGAAGCCTCAACCTGCGCGGCATCGGACGCTTTACGTTGAGTTTCTAGCTCAGTTCGGCGATGCTTAATATCTTGAGTTTTATTTTTTAATTGCTGCTCAAGTGCTGATGCCGCACGTTTGACATCGGCCAATTGAGTTTGCAGCTTAGGCTTTCTCACCAACCAAGTATGTTGATACCAATCGTCATAGCGTAATACATCACTACGGCGTTGCTCGGCAGTGCTGATTTTACTTTCTAAATCTCGAATTTCTCGCTTAAGCGCTAAAATGGCATCTTCATCAACACCACGGGATTTTAGTTCATTTTTGTACCAGGTTTCACAAGCTTTTTGTTCGGTTTTAGCATTGCTGCGACGTTGTTCAATATTGGCTTTAATTTGGCCTAATTGATTATCAATCGCGCCTACCACTTCTTGCCAGTAGGCATTTTTTTCCATGCGCGCTTCAAGTGCTTGTGACTTTTGCTCACTAAGCCATTCTAAATGTTGGTTTTTAAGCTGTTTAAGCTCACTATCCAACTGCACCAAGCGCTTACTTGACTCGGCTTTACGGTCTGTGACTGCCTGATCAATGCGTTGCTGTTCACTGCGTTTTTCATCAAATAAACGACGTAAATCTTCACGACTATTTTTATACGCAGTTCGCGCAAACGTAAGCTCTCGATTGAGTTTATCTAACGCATCATTCATGGCAACGAGTTGATCTTCATGCTCAGCTTGCAGTTCCTGGGCACTTTTAAGAGCCTCTTCAGCTTTAGCTAAACGAATGCGTAAGTCTTGTTCAGACTGAGCATATTCAGGTACATCAATCGCCTTTAAATCAATACGAACCCCAAACAGCGCATCACTTTCTTGATTCGCTAAACTAGGGTGTAAATCGGTTCGATGCAATAACTCTGGGGCGATCACTTTACCAAAAGATTGCTCCCAGCCTTGGGCTTCTTTTCGTAAAAACTCAAGCAAAGTATGAGATTGCGGAAACAACATATGATGTATTTCATCTTTAACTTGTTCACGCTCATTCACCCGTATGCTAGCAATGCGCAATGACTCATTAGCTTGATCGCGCTTAGCTCTTTGCTTACGCTCTTCAATAGTAAGACGTTCTACCTTTTGGTTGCAGCTTTCTTGTTCTTCATCGGCAAGGGTAATGCGCTCATCAAAAATAGCTAAACGCAGCTTTTCATCTTCAGTATATGAAACACTATCAACCTGATGCTTTAATTGGGCTGCGGTTAATTTTAGCTGGTATTCTTGCTCGCTAAATTTAGCTTTACCTGCATCGCTTTGCTCGCGCCAAAATGTCTCTAACTTAGCTAAGTCATCATTTGCTAGCTCACGCTGCGCATCACGGGTTTCACGCTGGTTATCTTGCTCTTTATGTAAACTTTCTAGCTCGCGGTGCAATTGTTCGGCAATTTTTGAGCGTCTAGCATTAAAAGCCGCTTCAATATCCTGGTGTTTTTCAGTTTGTAGTTTATGGCGTTCATTGAGGTTTTCAATGTCCTGACGCCAGCTTGGCAAACTATCTAGATCCGCTTTTGCTTGATCGATATCGGCATCTAAAAATGCACCATGTTGTTCTTCAATGACATCTAATTCATGTTCAAACTTTTGCGAATCACCTTTTGCTGATGAGATCTCTTCATGCAACTCATCACGAATATCTTTCCACTCTTCATCTAACATTTTGAGTTTAAGGTTTAACTCTTTCGCTAATGTTTGATTAGCATCTTGGCGATCGGCTTCTAAGGTTTCATCATGACGATAACCTCGGGATAAACTCGATAATCGTAATTCAGCACTTAATAATTGGTTAAACTCTTGTTCAAGCTTTTCAAATTCTGGCCGAATTTGCTCAAAACCTTGCACAAGTTGGCTTTCGCGGATCCAAGACTCCACTCTTTGTGGGTTAAGTCGAGAGCTAGGCGGGTTAACACCATCTTCCTCCAAAATCGCGGCGATCATTGACTTGACCGTCTCCATCTTGCCTTCTTTGGAGTGCACCGCTTTAGCTAATTTTTCGATGTGACGTAGGGAGTGTTCACTGTCACACAAAGAAAATTGACGAGCATAAGTTCGTAGCTCATTTCGATTGCCCCCCGTGTTTAACAGACTGCGATCATTTTGGATAATGGCTCTAAATTCACGGGTGTTTAATAAATTAGTATGGGCAACACCCTGGCGTTTAGCCTCTATACCCAATTCTCTCATGGTATGACAGATGATAGTATCGCCATTACGATTTTTAACGTAATCCTCAAGCTCAAAGCCACGGGCAATAAAGCGATAATTCACCCCTTTGCCATCGCCTGCAGATGCTAATACGGCTTGATAAAGTAACCCATCATCTTTTTGATATTCATAAATGATGTAACTTGAATCGTGCGGCAAATACCATCGTTCAAAACTGTCGCGGGTTGATGGCACTACCCGACTTGGGTATTCACCATAAAAAACCGGAACAAGACGTTGTAAAGTGGTTTTACCTGAGGCGTTGGTACCACAAATATTGGTATGGCCGTTTAACGCTAATTCAACTACACCAGGAAGGTGAGTATTAATAAGCACGATTCTAATCAAACTTGGCATGAGAGTCCTTTATAAAACAAAACCAGCGATTCAATTCACTTTAGCTAAAGCCGCTTAGGTTAACGCAAAACATAAAGTAAGAGATGGGCTTTAAGGTAAATTAAACCGCAATGTATGGCAATGACATTACAGCATTAGATCATACTGCAAATTCATTCTAGATGGAGGTTAACAAAGTAGCAGTCAATGCAAAATTGGCAAAAAATCACCATTCAATGGAGACATAAAACAACGAAAAGATGTTAAACAGGTAACGAGGATTCAGAATTTCGCCCTAAGCAGGACACAAACCTAAACATAGCCGCAATTTAATTTCGCCCATAAAAAAACACCGCCAAATGGCGGTGTTTTTTTAAAGCGCTAGCAATAATTAAGCTTCTGCAACAACAGAAATCTTAACGATAGCTTTAACTTCAGTGTGAACTTGTACTTCAACTTCGAAGTCACCAGTAGTGCGTAAAGCACCTAAAGGTAAACGTACTTCAGATTTAGCAAGTTCAACGCCAGCTGCAGTTACTGCATCAGCGATGTCACGGTTGCCAACTGAACCGAACAATTTACCTTCATCACCTGCTTTAGAAGCAATAACAACTGATTCTAATGCAGCTAATTTTTCAGCACGTGCAGTCGCTGTAGCTAAGTCAGCAGCTAATTTAGCTTCTAATTCAGCACGACGAGCTTCAAATACTTCAGTGTTTGCTGCGTTTGCTACAACCGCTTTACCGTATGGTAAAAGGAAGTTACGAGCATAACCAGCTTTAACAGAAACTTGGTCGCCTAGGCTACCTAAGTTTGCAACTTTATCTAGCAGAATAACGTTCATTATCTAATCCTCTATATTCGATTAAGAATTAATACTGCAATTACTGATGTAAATCAGTGTATGGCAGTAGAGAAAGATAACGAGCACGCTTGATAGCGCGAGCTAGTTGGCGTTGATATTTAGCACTAGTACCAGTGATACGGCTAGGAACAATCTTGCCGCTTTCAGTGATGTAGTTCTTTAATGTTACAATATCTTTGTAATCAATTTCTGTTACGCCTTCAGATGTGAAGCGACAGAACTTGCGACGACGGAAATAACGTGCCATGTTGACAGTCTCCTAAGTTTTCAATTCGACATTTTCAGCATGCAGTACTAAACGGTTTTGACCATTTCGTCCTTGTTGGAGTGAAAGAAACCCTTCTACTTCAACGTGCACACCTGCTTTTAATTTATCTGCTACGCTATTAAAGCGTGGACCACTCAACACCACTTGTATAAGGCAGTATACGTTTCGTAATAAATCTGCATCATACTTCTGTGACTTATGCTCTAGCGTAATAATCGTATGATTGATCCCGCTTGGGCTACTCATTTGTTTTGAACGCGTTATGGTTCCAAACAAAGTTAAGTGATTATTCACAGAAAGAAATTATTCAGCGTTTTCTTCAGCGCTTTCTTCTTCTAAACGGTCATCAGAAGGTGAACGACGTGAATCACGCTCGTCTCTTGCTTTTGCCATAGGAGAAGCTTCAGTAACGGCAACTTTAGTGCGCATTACCATGTTACGCAGAACAGCGTCGTTGAAACGGAAAGCTGTTTCTAACTCTTCGATAGACTCTGCAGTTGCTTCTACGTTCATAAGAACATAGTGAGCTTTATGTAGGTCTTGAATCGGGTAAGCCAATTGACGGCGGCCCCAATCTTCTAAACGTGTAACTGAACCGTTTGCAGCGGTGATAACACCAGTGTAACGCTCAATCATACCTGGGACTTGTTCACTTTGATCTGGGTGAACCATAAATACGATTTCATAATGACGCATTTATTGCTCCTTACGGTTAAGTAGCCTCGTTTTGGCTCAGTCAGACCAAGTTTGAGGCAAGGAACGAATTAAAGTGACTGATTTGAGCGCGCGATATTACAGAAACTCTTACCCAAACTCAAGTAATAAAGTATTCTTTCCTGCGTTATTGAATACAGGTATCATAAGCCCCAGTTGAATTTAGCTTATGTCAAATAAAAAATAATTAGTGATCCTCATGAAAAAAGCGCTATCCATCTGCTGTTTACTTGCCTTGTCCCCTTCTGCATGGGCATTGGTACCACCCGATTACCAAGAGCCAGAAAATGATTTTAATGCTGAAATCGAAGCGGGTTTACAACTTAATAGTGGTAACAATGAAACCAAAAACTTTAATGGCCGCACTTACCTTACCTATGACACGCTAAAGACTAAGCAAGAAGGCACCTTTAAAGCTTACTACGCTGCCGACGGTACAGAGGCGACAGCCGAAAAATATGAAGTGTATTTACAGTCGAACTACAAATTAGAACGCGGTTATGTATTCGGTCGTGGTGAATTCACTTGGGATGAATACGGCTCCTACACCGAGATTTACACTATCTCTAGCGGTTATGGTTTTGATTTGATTAACAATAATAAAACTAAGCTGAGTTTAGAATTAGGTCCCGGTTATCGATATGACCTACCAACCGATTCTGTTGCTGAACCAAACCCAGTGTCAAACGAAGATATTATTGTTCGTTCTGCGGCCAAGTACTCAATCAAATTACAAGAATATACCAGTTTAAATGCCGATGTCACCGCTGAAACCGGCCGTGATAATAATACCTTAACTCTAGACATGAATTACCGAAATACCTTTATTCAAGATTGGGCATTTAAAATTGGGGTTAACATCAAATATACTTCAGATGTACCTGAAGATAGCCAGAAAACCGACACCGTTACCACGTTTAACTTACTGTACACGTTCCAGTAAAGAACCACTTTCTACTGAGTGATAACCAAACCAATAGAGGCAGTGTGATGACCAGTCCACTACGTAGTTTCACCTCGTTATACAGCACGACCTTTATGATGGTACTGGCTGCTGGTCTACTCACTACATATTTAGGCCTAAAACTCACCATGATGAACGTGCCACAAATATGGGTCGGTGGCATGATGTCTGCCTACTATATTGGTTTGGTATGTGGATCCAAAGTGGGTCACAAACTCATTGCACAAGTTGGCCATATTCGGGCATTTGTAGCGTGTGCAGGTATTGTCACTGCATCGGCATTAGGACATGCCCTAATTGAAGATCTCACCATTTGGCTAGTATTACGTGTATTAGTCGGCATGGGCATGATGTGCCAGTATATGGTACTTGAAAGCTGGCTTAACGAACAATCTGAACCTAGCCAGCGCGGCACCGTATTTGCCAGTTACATGATAGTCTCGTACTTAGCGTTAATGGCGGGACAAGGCGCAATTAGTTTATATCCCGATCTTGGCCTAGAACCTCTGTTACTTATCGCCATTTGTTTTGCTCTTTGTATTGTACCCATCGCCATCACTCGTCGTATTCACCCAGAACCTCTCACACCTGCACCGCTTAACATGAAGCACTACTGGAAGCGCGCACCGCAAGCGCTAACAACCATAGCGTTAGGTAGCATGATTGTGGGATGTTTCTATGGTCTTGCACCTGCTTATGCAACAGCCCAGGGGATTGAACCTCAATCTGTAGCGCTTTATATGACCTGCACCATTTTTGCTGGTTTACTTGCACAATGGCCGATGGGTAAGCTTTCTGATTTAATGCCTCGCAGTCGCCTCATTCGCATTAACTGTGGGTTATTGGGCACCTTAGTATTAATTATTGCGTTAGTCCCCTTTGACGCCCAAATCTCTTTAGTGTTAACAGCTATTTTTGGTGTACTGGCTTTTACCCTTTATCCTTTAGCAACCGCCTTAGCAAACTCGCGGGTAGAACAGCATGAACGTGTAGGGTTGTCTGCAACCATTTTGGTCACCTTCGGGTTCGGTGCAAGCATTGGTCCTTTGATTGCTTCAGCACTGATGCAACAAATTGGCAATGACATGCTTTACGGCTTTATGAGTATTTGTGCTTTTACTTTAGTGATACGTTTATTGTTTATCAATAACAAGCAAAAAGCTGAACAAGGTTCTAGCAACGATTATGTGATGGCCGGGGGCGATTTAGTGTCATCACCGTTAGCGGCATCTTTTGACCCTAGGGTAAATGTCCAATCAGTACAAAACCAGATGATAAACCCCGAAGATGACGCATTTGATATGGTAGGAAAAGAAGACGCCCTAGAAGACGAGCCTGACTATACTCAAGTGACTGATATTGATAACGATGAGGAAAGTGTGGCGCAGCCATTAGATTCATCGACTAAATCAACCGATAAATAGCCTAAAGCCTAAATCTAGCTTCAATAGACCCAAAAAAGCGAGCTGATGCTCGCTTTTTTGTACGCATAGTTATGGTTAGTTAGCTAAACGCTGACGCACGGCTTCAAACAAACATACTCCAGTTGCCACCGAAACATTCAAGCTTGAAACACTGCCTGCCATTGGAATTGAGATTAACGAATCACAACTTTCACGCGTTAGACGACGCAAACCTTTGCCTTCAGCCCCCATCGCAATGGCTAATGCGCCATTCAAGTCAGCCTGATAAACATTGCTATCGGCTTCACCGGCTGTGCCCACAATCCATATACCTTTTTCTTGAATATGACGCATAGTGCGAGCCAAATTAGTTACTTGGAATAATGGCACAATTTCAGCCGCGCCACAGGCAACTTTGCTGACAACAGATGTTAAGCCAACCGAATTATCCTTAGGTACAATGACGCCATGCACACCAGCCGCATCGGCATTACGTAAACAGGCTCCTAAATTATGCGGATCGGTTACACCATCTAAGATTAAAAAGAAGGGCACTTTATCATCGGCATTAAGCTTATTCAGTAAGCTGTCTAGCTCGTTTTCAGCAAGCACTTTGGCCGCTGTAACACGCGCAACAACACCTTGATGCTGAGTGCTTTCCGCTTTTTCGTCTAAGACTTTTCGTGCTGCACGCTGAGACTTAAGACCAGCAGCCTGAGCCGCCTCAACAATTGGGGCTAAACGTTCATCATCACGCCCTTGTAATAACCACAGTTCAATGACACGTTCAGGGCTATTTTTTAATAAGGCTTCAACGGCGTGAATACCAAACATAATATCTTGTTTTTTCATTTAGCTTTTTCTCTTACTGCGTTTTGCACTGCCTGCTTTGGCGGCAGACTCGCTATTATTTGATGACTTAGCCGTCGCTTTTTTCGGGCCAGTTTTCTTTACACGTGGCTTTTTAACCGCAGTTTTTTTAGCCGTTCCTTTAGCCGCCGGAGTACGTTTTTTATCTGCAGAGGCCTTCTTCGCTCGCCCTTTTGACGGTGTTTCTGCATCTTTAGTACCACGAGCTAATTTGGCACCTTCTAAATTGACACGCTCACGAGCAGTTAACGGTTTCGCGCTGGTACGGCGTTTACCTTTGCCTTTACTGTTATCGCCAATCATGATCAAATCAATTTGACGATCATCTAAATTGACAGCAGCAACTTTAACACTCACCTCATCGCCTACCTGGTAGACTTGACGAGTATTCTCACCGACGAGTCGCTGGCGCATCTGATCAAATTGATAATAATCACTGGCTAAACTAGAGATATGCACCAAACCATCAATAAAGAGGTCATTTAAACGCACGAACAAACCAAAGTTAGTGACTGAGGCAATCACGGCATCAAAATCATCACCGACATGATCCTGCATGTATTCACATTTTAGCCAATCGCTTACATCTCTAGTGGCTTCATCTGCTCGGCGCTCAGTCATAGAGCACTCTTCACCTAAGGCATCAAGTTCTTCAAGACTGTACTTAAAGCCGCCATCTTGCGTCCATTTATCTTTAACTTCACCTTGTTCATTCGCCAATAAATATTTAATGACACGATGAAGTATCAGATCGGGATAACGACGGATCGGCGAGGTAAAATGCGAGTATTCTTCTAATGCTAGACCAAAATGACCATCATTATCAGGGCTGTAGATAGCTTGGCGCATTGAACGTAACAACATAACCTGAATGAGCTCAGAGTCCGGTCTGTCGGCTATTTTAAGCATGATATTTTGGTAATCAGACGGGGTAGGCTCTAACCCACCGTCCATTGATAATCCACGCTCCGACAAAAATTCTTTAAAGTTAGCCAGTTTTTGTTCTGATGGTGCTTCATGCACGCGGTATAACACTTCACCTTTGTGCTTTTTAACAAATTTAGCAGAGGCTACGTTCGCTAAAATCATACATTCTTCGATGATTTTATGCGCCTGATTACGGCCTCTTGGCACGATTTTATCAATCTTGCGTTGTTCATTGAAAATAAACTGGGTTTCTAGGGTTTCAAACGCTATCGCACCACGCTCAGCTCTGCGGTCATCTAAGGTTAAATACAAAGATTGCAAGCACTGTAAATGCGGGAACAATGCTTGATGCTCAGGCGCTATCACTCCACCCTCAAGCATGTCGGCAACTTGGGTATAGGTAAAGCGCGCATGCGAGTGCATTACCGCTGGATAAAACTTGTACCCAGATAGCTTGCCACTGGCAGCAATGGTCATTTCAGCCACCATACAAAGTCGATCGACATGGGGATTTAATGAACACAGGCCATTAGATATTTTCTCTGGCAACATTGGAATCACTTGTGACGGAAAATAAACAGAATTTCCGCGTTCACGAGCTTCGGTATCCAATGCCGAATCGGTACGCACATAATGACTTACATCAGCAATCGCAACCCATAAACGCCAACCACCACCCGGTTTTTTCTCCGCATAGACAGCATCGTCAAAATCACGTGCATCTTCACCATCAATAGTCACTAATGGCAAATGGCGCAAATCAACTCGACCTTGTTTATCTGAATCAGGTACTTCATCAGGAATGCGCTTAAGTTTTTTCTCAATGACTGCAGACCAGGTATGGGGAAGATCGTAATTACGCAATGCTATTTCAATTTCCATGCCCGGAGCCATGGTTTTACCTAGCACTTCTGTCACTTTACCCGCAGCTTTTACAAAGCGGCCGGGTCTTCTGGTTAATTCAACCACCACGACATCACCAGCGCGAGCACCGTTTTTATCTTCATTGGCAATTAAAATTTCTTGGGTAATACGGCGGTCATCGGCAATCACAAATGCCATTCCACCATCAACATGATAACGGCCCACTAGTGCGGCACTTCGTTCTTGCACTAAACGTACAATCCTCGCCTCACGGCGTCCACGGCGATCGGTACCCGCTTTTTGAGCCAATACTTTATCCCCGTGAAAATACATCAGCATGTCACGATTATTAATAAATAAATCGTCACCGCCTTCTTCAAGCTTTAAAAAGCCAAACCCATCACGGTGACCGATAATTGTGCCGGAAAGTAAATCCATTTTTTCGGGTAAGCCATAGCTCTGTCCGCGGGTAAATACCAATTGACCATCACGTTCCATTGCACGTAAACGACGACGCAGGGCTTCTAATGGCTCTTCTGCGGTAATGTTTAATGCTTCTGCTATTTTGTCACGGGTAACAGGTGACTTTTGAGCGCGCAAGTATTCTAAAATATACTCACGGCTAGGAATGGGATTGTCGTACTTGTCTTGCTCTCTCTCAAAATGAGGATCGTTGATCATTCAATTTCCAAATCATTGGCATATAAATGCCTTATTGCATATAAAGTTGTTGCTGTTGAGCCCTTTCAACAATACTTGTGGGCATTTTCACAGCAAGTTGTTGTAATAATGCTGTCGCTTTTTTTTGCTGACTTTCATCATCAAAAATACTGTTATACAACCAATGATAACCCATTTCATAGTCTTGTGGGCTGCCATAACCTTCGGCAAACAGTTTGACTAACATCATACGTGCACCAACATCACCATGTGCTGCTGCGGGTAATGTGTATTGCACTGAGCGATTGCGATCTTTTACGACTAATTTACCTTGGTAATAATAGTCAGCTAACTTAAGCATCGCCTCTGCGCTGCCTTGTGCTGCAGCGGTTTGTAACATGGCTATACCCCGAGCAGGATGTACTTTGACACATACGCCGTGATTTAGCATTTCGCCCCATAAAAACTGATATAGAGGCTGTTGTAATACTTCCGCTCTCGCTTCAATATCTTGAACTAACTGACATTCATCAACTTTAACGCGTTGTAGATATTGATTACTACGGATAAGCTTAATAAGTTGTTCATCACTGTATATGTCAAAGGCGCCAGATTCAGCCTTTGCAACTTGAACAGATGAACCGAGTAATAGCATTAATATAAGCAGTAATGAAAGCCGTAACATAACAATTCTCGATGACAGTGTAATTAGTTAATTCATCGGCCGAACCATGGGTTTCTTAAGTCGTTCAGCAATACTTTGTAAACGTGTTTCATTAAAAAGGCCGCTTAACGCGGCCTTTTTGATATTGATTTTAGTTAAATGGATTAACTAGAATCATTGTCTCATTACGGTCTGGACCGGTAGAGATAATATCAATTGGTGTTTCTAAGAGCTCTTCAATACGCTTGATGTAGTTAATTGCTGCAACAGGTAGTTGCTCAACAGACGTAGCACCGTAGGTTGTTTCTTTCCAACCTGGCATACTTTCATAGATAGGCGTAACTTGCTCATAACCTTCTGCGGCTAATGGCGTTATTTTAGACACAGTGCCATCTGGGTATTGGTAACCAACACAGATTTTCACTTCTTCTAAACCATCTAATACGTCAAGCTTAGTTAAACAGAAACCGCTTACGCTGTTGATTTGAACTGCACGGCGCATTGCCACTGCATCTAACCAACCTGGACGACGCTTACGACCTGTAGTAGCACCAAACTCCTGACCTTTCTCACCAATGTAATCACCAATTTCATTGGCTAATTCAGTTGGGAAAGGACCAGCACCTACACGAGTCGTGTAAGCTTTCATGATTCCTAATACATAATCAATATGACGAGGACCAAAACCAGAACCTGTCGCAACGCCACCGGCAGTCGTATTAGAAGAAGTTACAAATGGATATGTACCGTGGTCGATATCCAATAATGTACCTTGAGCACCTTCAAATAGAATTGGCTCACCTGCTTTACGGGCAGTATCTAATAGCTCTGTAACATCAACACACATGCTCTTCAGATAATCAGCAATTGCTAATGCATCGTCTAGTGTTGTTTGGTAATCAACCGCTTCTGCTTGATAATATTCAGTCAACATGAAGTTATGATACTTCATGACTTCTTGCAGCTTAGTTGCAAAAAGCTCTGCATTGAATAAATCACCAACACGAAGACCACGACGTGAAATCTTGTCTTCGTATGCAGGACCAATACCACGACCTGTTGTGCCAATAGCTTTATTACCGCGCGCTTTTTCGCGAGCAATATCAAGTGCACAATGGAAAGGTAAGATAAGCGGACATGCTTCTGAAATAAGTAAACGCTCTTCGACAGGTACGCCTCGCTCTTTCAGCATGTTGATTTCTTTCATCAACGCATCTGGAGCTAATACAACACCATTACCGATCAAACATTTTACGTTATCACGTAGAATCCCTGACGGAATAAGATGAAGAACTGTTTTTGCACCATCGATAACCAAGGTATGACCGGCATTATGGCCGCCTTGGTAACGAACTACGAATTTTGCCTGTTCTGTTAAAAGGTCGACAATCTTACCTTTGCCTTCGTCACCCCATTGAGTGCCGAGTACGACTACGTTTTTGCCCATTATTTGCTGCAAGGTTGTGGTATAAAGTGGAATTTTAACAGATTTTAGGGGGTTATAGGCAAGTTTTTTATTGAAAAATAATCAACAAAACAACACCGGCTGTGACTAAAGATCCACCTAAGCGTCTGAGAACATTTTGGTTTTGCCCAGAAAGCTCAAATAAATATTTTTTCCATTTTTGTGGAAAGAGTAACGGTCCGAGGCCCTCAAGGATTAATACTAAGGCAATTGCTGTCACAAATAGCTGTAGTGTCATTTGTTTTTATCCCAAATTTAGTCAAGTTTATTAGGGTCTTTTGACCTATCAAGGTCGTTTTTACAGTGAATATTGCTGAGATTGCTAGGTTGTACTCTACTGATCGCGCTTAATTCGTTTCTACCTCGCATAAAATTCCACCCACAAAGTTCAATAATCCCTATTAATCATAAAGTGCTAGGCAATAAAAAACCCAGCATAAGCTGGGTTTTTTGCATTCCAAAAACGTATTAACGTTTTGAGAACTGTGGCTTACGACGTGCTTTACGTAGACCAACTTTCTTACGTTCAACTTTACGTGCATCACGGGTAACAAAACCAGCGGTACGTAGAGCAGGACGTAATGTTTCATCAAGTTGCATTAACGCACGAGTAATACCGTGACGAATTGCACCTGCTTGGCCAGTGGTTCCACCGCCTTTAACAGTTACATAGATGTCAAGTTTATCAGTCATTTCAACTAACTCTAAAGGTTGACGAACAACCATACGAGCAGTTTCACGACCAAAATATACATCTAGTGGACGTTGGTTAACAACGATTGCACCACTACCTGCTTTAGCGAATACGCGAGCAGTAGATGTTTTACGACGGCCAGTGCCGTAGTACTGAGTTGCAGACATTAGCTTACTCCCGTTTTAGATATCAAGAACTTGTGGTTGTTGTGCGGCATGGTTATGCTCAGTGCCAGCGTAAACTTTAAGTTTACGGAACATAGCACGGCCCAAAGGACCTTTTGGCAACATACCCTTAACAGCTTTCTCGATAATCATCTCAGGCTTATGAGCTTGCAGCTTCTCAAAAGAAATCTGCTTAATGCCACCGATGAAACCAGTGTGCGAGTAATAAATCTTGCCCGCAGCTTTGTTACCAGTAACAGTAACTTTCTCAGCGTTAATAACGATGATGTAATCACCAGTGTCAACATGAGGAGTATACTCTGGCTTATGCTTACCGCGTAAACGAGTAGCAATTTCAGTAGCGATACGACCTAAAGTCTTACCTTCGGCATCAACGACGAACCAGTCACGTGTGACTGTTTCTGGTGTAGCAGTAAATGTAGTCTTCATTTTTTACAAAAACCCAATGTTTAATATTCTGTCTCACATGCCAATTGCGGTCGCAATTAACACAAAATGAACCGATTCTTGCCCCTTCGAGCATGAATATTGGCTTAAAACTTCCGCCCAATTCGGCGGAGTAACGAGGGCAGGTGGCGGATTATACGCAAAGAATCCTCAAAAATCACCTGCTTTTTATTAAAATCGATAAATATTTTGATCGTTTTATCGGCAATTTTGTGAGTATTTTATATACAAAATACTCACAGCATTACTGCCAGCTAACTTTAGGGTAAATGTTCTAGTGCTAAATAATCATGCGATTGCATTTCAATTAATCTTGAGCGACATCGTCTAAATTCAAAATTCAGCAATCCTTGGGTGTATATTTCTTCCAATGGGACTTGTGCTGAGATGATTAATTTAACATTGCGCTCGTAAAACTCATCCACCATTGCCAAGAAACGCCTAGCAATATCATCACCTGTGAGTTGATCGCCCATTTGCTCTAGACCACTGAGTAAAACGGTATGATATAACCTCGCTATCTCCATATAGTCTCGCTGAGAACGAGGCCCATCACACAAGTCTCTAAAGTTAGCCAATAATACCCCTTGAGATTGCTTTCGGATCGCAATAGCACGTCCATCGACTTCAATCGCGGCGGTAAACACTTCCGACTCCGGCGCCAGCTGCTTGAAATAAGTTTGTAAATTCAAATCGGCTTGTTCATCAAGTGGAAAGTGATAAATTTCAGCTTGTTCTAGGGTTCTTAAACGATAATCAATTCCCGAATCCACATTCAAAATTTCACAATGCTGATTAATTAATGCAATAGCTGGCAAAAAACGCGCACGTTGTAGGCCATTTTTATATAACTCATCGGGAATAATATTTGAGGTTGCAACCAGCGCGACGCCCTCTTTAAATAAAGCCTGGAACAGAGTGCCTAATAACATTGCATCGGTAATGTCAGAAACAAAAAACTCGTCAAAGCAAATTACCTTGTATTGTTTTGCCATTCTATTGGCAATTGTGAGTAACGGATCTTGTACCCCTTTTAACTCACCTAAATCATGATGCAATTGATGCATAAAACGATGAAAATGCGCTCTGAGTTTTTTGTCTCCTGGTAAGGCATCATAGAAGGTATCCATTAAGTAGGTTTTACCTCGCCCTACTCCGCCCCACAAATACAAACCTGTGACTAAGTTTGCAGGCTTTTTTGCAAATACAGATAGCATTTTCGATAAACCTGAAACCGGCTTTTCAGCAGTAATGAGTTCGTCATATACACGCTGCAATGACTTAACGGCTTGTTCTTGCGCGGGATCATGGGAAAAGTCATCACGACTGAGGTCTTGTTGGTAATGCTGCCAAGGGGTTAACTGTGTCACTACTATAAACTCACTACATCAATAGATATGCCGCATAATAGCATTAAAGTTAACCAGCAAGTAACCGCTAAAACCGATTAAATTAACCTTTGTTAATAGTTAATGAACTAATGAAACACATACGTATCTCAGTAACTAATCGATTACTTTATTTATCTACATTCTAGTTGGACACGGGTTTATGAAACCTGCTTCTCTCAATTTTTTGATTAACGATATTTAACTTTTATTTAATGAATTCAAGCACCATATTTTTATCATTAGCTTGAATCCTCAGGAGCCATAATTAATGAAAACGAAACTTAGCTTACTTTCAGCTACCTTATTAACCGCTTCTTTAACCATGATGCCTGTTGCATCTCACGCAGCCATTCCCATGTCGGTCGATGGTCAAACGTTACCAAGTTTAGCGCCCATGTTAGAACGCACCACACCTGCTGTAGTATCTGTCGCGGTGTCAGGCACTCAGGTTTCTAAGCAGCAAGTACCTGATGTATTTCGCTACTTCTTTGGACCCAATGCTCCACAAGAACAAGTAAAAGAAAGACCCTTTAGAGGCTTAGGCTCAGGCGTTATTATTGATGCCGAAAAAGGTTACATCGTAACGAACAATCACGTCATTAACGGTGCTGATGATATTCAAATTGGTTTAAGTGATGGCCGCGAAGTCGAAGCCAAGTTAATTGGTGCAGATAAAGAATCAGACATTGCCTTATTACAAATTGAGGCAAAAAATCTAACGGCAATCAAACAAACTGATTCTGATGAAGTCCGCGTTGGCGATTTTGCCGTGGCGATTGGTAATCCATTTGGATTAGGTCAAACAGTGACTTCCGGTATTGTCAGTGCACTAGGTCGCAGTGGTTTAGGCATTGAAATGCTAGAAAACTTCATTCAAACCGATGCTTCTATTAACAGTGGTAACTCTGGCGGAGCGTTGGTCAACCTCAATGGTGAACTAATGGGGATCAATACCGCAATTGTGGCGCCAAATGGCGGTAACGTAGGGATCGGTTTTGCCATTCCAGCCAATATGGTTAATAGCCTTGTTAGCCAGATTATCGAACATGGTGAAGTAAGACGCGGAGTGCTTGGCGTTGCTGGTCGCGATTTAGATAAAGAGCTGGCAAAAGCCTTTGGATTAGAAACCCAACATGGTGCTTTTGTAAATGAAGTTGTGCCTGATAGTGCTGCAGCAAAAGCGGGGATTAAAGCGGGCGACATTATTATTAGCGTTAATGGCCGTAAAATAAAATCCTTCCAAGAACTGCGTGCAAAAGTTGCGACGATGGGGGCTGGCGTCAAAGTCGATTTTGGTATCATTCGTGATGGTGATAACAAAAATATCAAAGCAACCCTAGGCAAAGCCGAATCTGTTGAAGCCGCTGCGGGGGCATTACACCCTATGCTTCAGGGTGCGACGCTGCAAACTGGTAGTAAAGGTGTTGAAATAACAGACGTTGCCCAAGGTTCTCCGGCGGCTATGTCAGGCTTACAAAAAGGTGATTTCATTGTCGGTATTAACCGCACGCCGATTAAAGATTTGAAAGCCTTCAAAGGATTACTGGAAAAACAGCAAGGCTCTGTAGCCCTTAAAATATTACGTGATAATAATTTAAGCTATCTGATACTTCGTTAAGATTGATGCCTTATGTGAAATAAGGCAACTTAACCCAATGTTAGCATTCAGTAAATTAAGCATCGAGCCATCATCCTCGATGCTTAATTATTTATCCTATGCTACTATCAAGCCTAATTTCCCCACACCAAGCAGACTATGAATTTTAAAGACATTTGCATTTACTTAGGCAAGGCCACTTTGTTTGGTTTAATCATGGCTGCCGTTTTTTTAATTGCAACGTCTTTTGAAGGCAGTCCGTTCAAGAGTGGTTTCTCGCAAAATACCCGTGCAAATAATGAATTATCATTTGCAAAAGCAGTACGCCGTGCCGCCCCTGCGGTTGTCAATATTTACAGTTTAAGTATAGATCAACGCTCTCCACTTAACTCTAGCTCACTGCAGGGCTTAGGGTCTGGTGTGATCATGAGCCCACAAGGATATATTCTTACCAACTACCATGTAATCAAGCGCGCTGATGAAATTGTCATCGCATTACAAGATGGACGTAGATTTACCTCCGAAGTTGTTGGTAGCGATCCTGAAACTGATTTAGCCGTGTTGAAAATTGAAGGTGATAACTTACCTGTTGTGCCAATTAACTTAACCAATCCGGCTTTAGTGGGTGATGTGGTGCTGGCGATTGGTAACCCGTATAACTTAGGCCAAACAATCACCCAAGGGATTATTAGTGCAACGGGTCGCAGTGGTTTAAGCTCCGGTTATCTGGATTTTTTACAAACGGATGCAGCCATCAATGCAGGTAACTCTGGCGGCGCATTAATTGATACTGGTGGGGAGTTAATTGGTATCAATACCGCAGCATTTAAAGTGGGTGGAGATAATAGTGGCAATGGCATCAGCTTTGCAATCCCCATTAAGCTAGCACATAGTATTATGGACAAACTGATTGCCGATGGTCGTGTTATTCGTGGCGCGATTGGCATTTCAGGTGAGCCATTAACCCCAGTGGTTGCTCAAATTCTGAATTTACCTGATTTAAAAGGCGTGTTTGTTACAGGTATTGATCCTGATGGACCTGCAGCGAATGCAGAAATTCAGCCTAGAGATGTGATTATTGCCTATGGTGATGATGAAATACCCGGTGTTGAAATGTTGATGGATAAAATTGCTGAAACCCCGCCAGGTACCAAAGTTATATTAACCGTTATTCGCCAGGGACAAAAACAGCAAATACCTGTATTCGTTGTTGAGAAAAATTCTTTCGAACAATAAGCCAACTGTATCTGATAAAAAAGCCATCAAAATTATCTTTTGATGGCTTTTTTAATACTAATAGCGACTCATTTTCTAATTAAGACACGCGGATAACTTCGCCGCCCAATCCTTTAAACTTCGCTTCAATATGCTCATAACCGCGATCAAGATGATAGATACGGTCAACCGTTGTCGTACCTTCAGCCATTAAGCCAGCAATAACTAGACTGGCAGAAGCCCGTAAGTCAGTTGCCATCACTTGCGCACCGTTTAACGATTCAATTCCTTCAATAATACAAGTATTACCTTCAAGGGCCATGTTAGCGCCCATACGAATAAGCTCTGGAACATGCATAAAACGATTTTCAAAAATTGTTTCAGTCACACGACCAGTCCCTTCAGCAAGTGCGTTAAGCACACAAAATTGAGCTTGCATATCGGTAGGAAACGCTGGATATGGCGCCGTTTTAATATTCACGGCTTTAGGGCGTTTACCTTGCATATCCAGTTCAATCCAATCTTTACCCGTTGTCACTTTAGCACCGGCATCTTCTAGCTTTGAAAGCACGGCTTCAAGAGACGCGGGATCGGCTGATTCGCAACGAATATGTCCACGGGTAACCACAGCGGCCACTAAAAATGATCCTGTTTCAATACGATCTGGCATAACACGGTATTCACAACCTTGAAGGCGTTCGACCCCTTCAATGGTTAATGTTGCTGAACCAATACCGCTAATTTTTGCACCCATTGCCACTAGACAATGTGCAAGATCAGATACTTCAGGCTCGCGCGCAGCATTTTCGATAACAGTAGTGCCGTCTGCTAGTGCAGCAGCCATAAGCAAGTTTTCAGTCGCGCCAACGCTGACCATATCCATAAAGATATGAGCACCTTTTAAACGGCCGTCAACACGCGCCTTAATATAGCCTTCTTTAACTTCAATCTTTGCGCCCATTAACTCAAGGCCATGAAGATGAAGGTTAACTGGACGAGCACCGATAGCACATCCACCTGGCAATGACACATCTGCAGTACCGTAACGGGCAAGTAATGGGCCTAAAATCAATATGGATGCACGCATGGTTTTCACCAAGTCATATGGCGCGCAAAACTCATTCAGGTTAGTGGTTGAGATCCGCACTTTACCTTGGCCCAGCTCATCAACATCCGCTCCCAAACAACGTAATAACTTACAGCTGGTGCTGACATCACGTAAATGAGGCACATTAGATAGCACAAAATCGGTTTCAGCTAATACACCCGCCATCAAAATGGGTAGGGCGGCATTTTTAGCACCTGAAATAACTACACTGCCAGACAATGGCTGGCTTGCTTTTATGGTTAATTTATCCACTTGGCTCTCTAATTACATATTGAAAAGTTTTTCACGCTTCCACTGGGTCGGCGTAAATGTCTTAATAGTTAATGCGTGTAACTCGCCACTGGCAATATTTTCTGCTAACGGACCATAAATGGCTTGCTGTTGTTTGACTCGGCTCATGCCTTCAAAACATTCACCAACGGCCACCACTTTATAGTGACTTCCATCCGACGTAGCATGCACTTCAGTAAGCTCTAATGCTTCCGATAGAATTTGCTCAATAACCTTGCAATCCATGAATATATACCTTTATTTCAATACCCTATATGGTCAGGATACCGTGAAGAGTTAACAAAATGCTAAGACGATTAACGAGAATTCTCAGCAAAAAAAGTGTCTAAATCGTACAACTCAATCATTTTTTGTAATTGAGATGCAGGGTGAATAAGCGTGCGAGAATACTGCGTTGATGCTGTGTTAGTCTCGGATATATTCAACCCTTTAAGTGCAAGCAGCATAGCAACACCTGCACTATCAACATAAGTCAAAGCGGACAAGTCTACCACTTGAGTAGATTCAGTAAACAGTTGATGTCGATTTGGCCATAATTCAATAACCTCATCTTGGGTTAACCGACCTTTGACCAAGCAAGTGTTACCTTGTTGCTCGAATTCAATCACGCTGCTTTTGCCTCTTGCTCAACCTTGCGATCAATCTTCTGCTTAGTTTTATCATGTAGCATGGTGATGACAGCTTCAATACCTTGTTGGCGGATAAGATTGGATATTTCTGATTGCTTCGAGGCTAACAAACTTACGCCCTCGGCGACTAAATCAAAGGCTTTCCAAGAATCATCTTTAAGACGACGGGCTTTAAATTGAATTTTAATGGGTGGGCGGCCTTGTTCGATGATTTGCACACTGATATCTACCATTTTTTCTTGGCTAAAATCTTGAGCGGGATCGAAGGCAACTGTTTGATCAGTGTACTCCGTTAAGGCTTGGGCATAGGTGCCAATTAAATAACCTTTAAATGCTTCAACAAAACGCGCACGTTGATCATCAGTGGTTTCGCGCAAATACTGCCCCATCACTTTATAAGCAGCATATTTGTAGTCAACATAAGGCATAAGTTCTTCAGCCACGATCACTTTCAAATGGCTAAGATCTTCATCAATAATGGCTTTATCGCGTTTAAATCGATCGAAAGTTTGGTTAGCAACTTGTTTGATTAACTCATATGGATCTTTGTTGTTAATTTCTTCAGCCCAAACTTGTGTACTGGCCAGCAATATCACAGCGCTAACAATACGAACTAAAAATGCTTGCATAGAACCGCTCCTATTTATCTTTGGAAGACATGCTATATAACAATTGACCAATAAGGTCCTCTAAAATTAACGCTCCACGGGTATCTTCAACTCGATCACCGTTACCCAGCATTTCAATGTCATCATCGACAAAGCCAGGGGTTAAACCAATAAACTGCTCACCCAATAAACCAGAAGTTAAAATTGAAAGGCTACTGGTTTCAGGGAAATGGTCGTAACGCTTATCCATTGTTAAGGTCACGATTGGTACAAGTTTGCGATCATCTAAGGTGATATCAGCCACTCGCCCGACTACTACACCGCCCACTTTAACTGGGGCGCGTACTTTTAAACCGCCAATATTATTAAACTCGGCCACTAAGGTGTAGTGGTTATCTTTGGTATCCACCTTTACATTGGCAACATTGAAAACCAATACACAAAATGCCAATACCCCTGACAACAAAAACAGACCTACTAATAACTCAATCTTCCGTGTCAACATACGCTTAAACCACTTAAATAGTTAATGAATTTATCTTAATTTCCGAACATTAATGCGGTCAGCAAAAAGTCCAAAGCGAGGACAGCTAAACTGGCTTGCACTACCGTCGATGTCGTTGCACGGCTGATACCTTCTGGATTAGGTTGTACTTCATAGCCGCGATATAACGCAATCCAGGTCACTACCACGCCAAAAACTGTACTTTTAATCAGGCAATTAACGATATCTTCACGCCACTCAATAGACGCTTGTAATATCGACCAAAACGCACCGGTATCGATCCCTTTCCATTCAACGCCCACTAGGTGGCCACCGAAAATACCCACTAAGCTGAACATCATCGCCAGTAGCGGCATACTGATCACACCAGCCCAAAAACGAGGCGCAATAATTTGCCTAAGCGGGTCAATTGCCATCATCTCTAAACTTGATAGCTGCTCCGTTGATTTCATTAAGCCGATTTCAGCAGTTAAAGCAGAACCGGCACGCCCAGCAAACAACAACGCTGTGACTACGGGCCCTAACTCTCGTAGCAAGCTTAGCGCGACCATAGGGCCGAGACTGTCTTCGGTGCCAAAGTCGACTAAAATATTATAACCTTGAAGGGCCAGAACCATGCCAATAAATAAGCCCGACACTAAAATAATCACCATTGAACGCACACCCAGTACGTACATTTGTTTAATGACGAGAGGCACGCCTTTTTTAGGATTGGGAATGTGCGCAATAGCGCGCCATAACATCAGCCCTGCTTTACCATAACTGCTTACTAACTCAATGGCATAACGGCCAATAGCAGCAATTAAATTAATTGGACTCACTCAACAACTCCTGTTGATAATCCGCTGCGGGATAATGAAAAGGTACCGGACCATCTGGCGCACCTTGAATAAACTGGATTAATTGCGGGTTATCGGACGCCCTTAATTGTTCCGGCGTACCCTCAGCAATCACTTTTTTATTCGCAATCACATAAACATAATCCGCAATACCCAATACTTCTTTTACATCGTGAGACACCACCACAGAAGTAAGCTTAAGCGAATCAGATAATTCACGGATCAATTTAACTAACATACCCATAGATATTGGGTCTTGCCCTGCAAAAGGCTCATCATATAACACCATTTCAGGCTCTAATGCGATGGCTCTTGCTAATGCCGCGCGGCGTTGCATCCCGCCAGACAACTCACTTGGCATCATAAAAGCAGCACCACGCAGGCCAACGGCTTGCAACTTCATTAATACAATGGAACGGATAATCGATTCGGGTAAACTTGAATGCTCACGCAAAGCAAACGCCACGTTATCGAACACGTTCATGTCGGTAAATAACGCACCACTTTGAAACAACATACTCATACGTTTGCGAACTTGATATAGCTCAGTTCGAGATAAGGTGTGCATATTCAGACCGTCAAATAGCACTTCACCTTTATCAGGTGTTAACTGAGCACCAATTAGCTTAAGTAATGTGGTTTTCCCTATACCGCTAGGCCCCATTATGGCGGTAACTTTACCTCTGGGGATCGTTAATGAAATGTCATCATAAATGACTTTCTTACCCCAACCAAAAGCAAGGTGATTGATTTCAACAAGCGGATTTTGCAGCACTGTCGGTGTCTCTGACATGATATTCGAAGAGATAGCAGCCATCCTGGCATGTAAATGAAGATTAAATTTTACGTGAATGTTGCTTACCTAACAACCTACTCTGATTAAAAACCGCTAATCTGAAATGAATTTAATCTTAATAAATGATTAACTTGCTAATGATTAAACCACTTCCATCCTTTTGTGGCTTTCAATTTGACTCATTTGCAGCGAAAATACACGGGTTTAGAAAATTAAAGGGATAACATGTTAGTTAATATTTTGTTGCTGTGCGCTGGGCTAGCTGTACTGGTATTTAGTGCCGATAAATTTGTTTACGGGGCATCAGCCTTTGCAAGAAACCTAGGTTTACCCCCAATGCTGATTGGTTTAACCATTGTGGCAATGGGCAGCTCGGCACCTGAAATGTTTGTTGCGGCAACGGCATCAATGGACGGCATGAATGATACCGCCGTCGGTAATGTGCTGGGTTCTAACATCGCAAACATTACCCTAATTCTTGGTCTTACTGCTTTGCTTGGGGCGATTAGCGTAAGTTCTAAAACCCTGAAGCGAGAAATTCCATTGATGCTAGCGGCAACAGTGCTTGCCGGTTATCTGATCCACGACGGCATGCTGGCCCGCTATGAAGGCATTATATTATTAGTGGCCTTTTTGTCTGTCATGGGCTGGTTTATTTACCAAGCAATGACCAATAAAGACACCGATATTATGGGCGAAGAAATGGATGCCGAGATCCCTAAGGATGTCCCTACAATTCGTGCTATCATGTGGATACTCGTCGGTATGGTTTTATTACCGTTATCAGCAGGTTGGATGGTAGATGGTGCGGTAGGTATTGCAAAGATTTATGGATTATCTGATTTAGTGATTGGATTAACCATTATTGCTGTTGGCACCAGTTTACCTGAACTTGCCGCATGTATTGCCGGAGTGTTAAAAAAAGAAGACGATTTAGCTATTGGTAACATAGTTGGCTCGAATTTATTTAATATTCTTGCGGTACTCGCTATTCCAGGGCTAATCTCACCAGGTGAAGTTGATGCAACGGCAATCGACAGAGATTTTTATATGGTATTGGCCACCAGTATTGCATTAGCAGTATTAGTGTTATCTAGTGGCGCAAAGCAGCAACTCACTCGTTGGCATGGCATTTTATTATTATTGACCTTTATTGCGTACCAGTACGTTGTCTTCACCGCTCATTAAAGGGGCGTAAAGGACTTTACCAAGAGAGACAAACATGGCAAACCAAACTCAATTTCGTCAATGGGGCCGCAAGGTCATTGATATTGAAAAAGCAGCATTGGAACATCTTTATCAATTTGTTGATTCAGAAGCATTTGGACAAGCATGTGAATTAATCATGCAGTGCAAAGGAAAAGTCATTGTCATGGGCATGGGAAAATCAGGTCATATTGGCAATAAAATATCGGCAACCTTTGCCAGTACTGGCACACCCGCATTTTTTGTTCATCCTGGGGAAGCCAGTCACGGTGATTTAGGGGCTTTGGCAAAAAATGACATTATTCTGGCCATATCTAACTCAGGTGAATCAAGCGAAATACTCACACTGATGCCAGTAATACAACGTATGGGAGTACCTGTTATTGCCGTTACCGGTAAACCTGACTCCAATATGGCAAAATTAGCCAAATTACATTTGTGTATTGAAGTGCCAGAAGAAGCTTGTCCGTTAGGGCTAGCACCAACATCAAGTACCACAGCAACTTTAGTCATGGGTGATGCGCTCGCGGTAGCCTTATTACAAGCAAAAGGTTTTACCCGTGATGATTTTGCCTTATCCCATCCGGGTGGCTCTTTGGGCCGAAAATTACTGCTTAAAGTAAATGACGTGATGCATCAGGGCAACGACTTACCCTTGGTTAAACAGGATATCTGTATTACTGAAGCGCTGTATGAAATATCCAATAAAGGCTTAGGCATGACAGCCGTTGTCGACGATAACAATATATTAGTCGGTATTTTTACCGATGGTGATTTACGTCGGGTGATTGACGCTGAAGTGAACTTGCGTACCACACCTATTTCACATGTTATGACCAAACACTGCGTGACAAGCCCGGCTAACATCTTGGCTGCACAAGCACTGCAAATTATGGATGAGAAAAACATCAATGGTTTGATTGTCGTAAATGAACAACATCAACCAATTGGCGCATTAAATATGCTCGATATGGTTAAAGCAGGGGTAATATAAACATGACAATTCAAACGCCAAGCCATCAAGGTTTTTACGGCCCAATTAGCGATGATATTTGGCAGCGAGCGAAAAAAATTAAACTGCTGATTTGTGATGTTGACGGCGTATTTTCTGATGGCCGCATTTATTTGAATAACAGTGGTGAAGAAACCAAAGCTTTTCACACCCGCGATGGTTACGGTGTTCGTTCAGCACTAACAAGTGGAATAAATGTAGCCGTTATTACCGGACGTAAATCTCAAATCGTCGAAAACCGCATGAGCGCTCTGGGTATAAAAGATATTTATCAAGGTATTGATAATAAGTTTGTCCCGTATGAAGCATTAATCAAGCAATATAACGTAGCTGCAGATGAAGTCGCTTATATCGGTGATGACATGGTTGATTTGCCAGTTATGAAAGTGGTTGGTTTAGCGGTTTGTGTTGCTGATGGCCATCCCTTTGTTCGTATGCATTGCCACATGACAACACACATCAAGGGCGGTCATGGCGCATTGCGTGAACTCACAGATTTACTATTGTTAAGCCAAGGCAAATTTGAAAATGCCCACGGTATGAGTATATGAATCGTACCACACTCGCCATCTGTGCATTCTTTGGCTTAGCGTTAACTTTGTACTGGCAGGTACAGGATAAACGCAACAAAATGGCACTGGTAGTAGACACACGTATTGAGCGGCCTGATTTTGTCGCTGATGACCTGCATACTACAGAATTTAATAAGCTAGGTTTAGTCGACAGTAAAATGAGCGCTACACACATGGAGCATTACTCCATGACTAATACCACTTTATTTACTGACCCCGTATTGCTACTTTATCCACAAAACGGTAAAGCGCAATGGCAAATAACCGCAAAAAACGCCACGCTTGAACAACAGACAAATAAAGTCAGTTTACAAAATGATGTAATAATCAATGCCATTGACATTGAAGAGCCGCTACAATCGCTCGAAACACAGCAAGTCACCTTTGATTTAGAAACCATGATTGGCCGCTCTGAAGATCCGGTTATCATTAAAGGTAATGGTTTTTTAATTAATGGCTTAGGATTATTTGCCGATCTCAATGCAGAAGAAATTACCTTGCTCAGTGAGGTAGAAGGAACATATGAACCACATTAAGTTTTTATCCAAATCACTCTGTAAGGTCAGTGTTCTTGCAACATTGGCTATCGCGGCACTGGCGAACAACGTCATGGCCAAAGAAGGCGATCTGCAACAAGAGCTGAAAATTGCCGCGGTAAGCCAACGTGCGGACATTAAAAATAACCAGATTATTTTTAATGGCCCAGTAAAAATCACCCAAGGTAGTATTAATATTAATGCCGATGAATTACGCGCATTTTCAGCTGAAAATGGCCAAACTAAAACGTTGATTGCTATTGGTAATCCCGCAACGTTTTCGCAGGAATTAGATGATGGTCGAATAGGCACCGCCAGTGCCAATGAGATCCGCTACGACCTAGCCACGACAGGTTTATTATTAACTGGCAATGCCAAGTTAGATCAGGCCGGTAGCAAAGTGACGGGAAATGTTATTCGCTACAATATCACCGCCCAAGAGCTGATTGCAGAAAGTACCGGTAAGGGAGAAGACCGTGTTATTACCATCATTCAGCCTGAAAACTTCCAAACCGAAGATGTACCGAAACAAAAACTTCCTGAAATTCCGTTAAAAAAGCAAGGTAACCAATGAGCCAAATTACCTTAACCGCTGAAAATTTAGCTAAAAGCTATAAAAGTCGTCAAGTTGTAAAAAGTGTCAGTTTAACGGTAAAAACCGGCCAAATTGTCGGCTTGTTAGGTCCTAATGGCGCCGGAAAAACCACCACCTTTTATATGGTGGTAGGTTTAGTCAAAAGTGATAACGGTCGTATTTTAATTGATAATGATGATTTGACTGCAGATCCAATGCATTTACGTGCTCGCAAAGGAATCGGCTATTTACCACAAGAAGCGAGTATTTTTAGAAAGCTAACCGTTCATGACAACATTATGGCCGTTCTGCAAACGCGCAAATCATTAAGCCAGGATGAACGAATTCAAGAGCTGGAAAGTCTTTTAGAGGAATTTCATATCACCCATATTCGAGACAGTTTAGGCATGTCCCTTTCTGGTGGTGAAAGACGTCGAGTTGAAATTGCACGTGCATTGGCCGCAAATCCTAAGTTTATCTTACTCGATGAACCTTTTGCCGGTGTTGACCCCATTTCAGTTATTGATATTAAAAAAATTATTCAACAACTGAAAAGTCGTGGCCTTGGAGTGCTCATTACTGACCACAATGTTCGCGAAACCCTTGATGTTTGTGAGCGCGCTTATATTGTCAGCCAAGGCAATCTCATTGCCGAGGGAACACCTGATGAAATACTCAACAATCAACAAGTACGAGCAGTATACTTGGGCGAACAATTCAAGCTATAGTTAATGTAAGCACAACAGATAGATGCTTTGAAAATACCAACACTTCAGTAAGCTTTTATTGTGGTGTTTCACAATGTATTTAAACAACATTTGCGAAATACACTCGTGTGAAACGGTGTAGCAAACGGAAATCTTCTAGGGATCAGCAGTAATGAAAGCGTCACTCCAACTTAAAATGGGTCAACATCTGACTATGACCCCACAACTGCAACAGGCGATTCGTTTGCTGCAGTTATCGTCTTTGGAGTTACAGCAAGAAATTCAACAAGCATTAGACTCAAACCCTTTGCTTGAAATGGAAGATGAATTTGCAGAATTTAACAACAAAAATGACCAACAAAAAAACCAATCAGAAACAGATTTTAGTGAACTAGTCGCGCCAACAATAGAAAAAGACACCTCAAGCGTTGATACAGCTGAATCGATGACAAAAGAGCAAATGTCTGATGATTTGCCTATGGATACGACCTGGGATGAAGTGTACACCGCATCTCCGATGGCCAGTTCTGGATCGGGCAGCATGCCAAGCGATGACATGCCTTTTCAAGGCGAAACCTCAGAAGGTTTGTACGAACACCTTGAATGGCAGAAGAATCTCACTCCTTTTTCTGATACCGACCTAGCCATTGCCACCGCCATCATCGATGCCATTGACGACACAGGTTATTTAACCCAAAGCACCGAAGACATCTTAGAAGCAATGGGAGACGAATCGGTTGAGCTTGATGAAGTTGAAGCGGTACTGAAACGTATCCAACATTTTGATCCTATTGGCGTTGCCTCTCGCGATCTCCGTGAATGTTTGCTGATCCAGTTAATGCAATATGATCCCAATACACCTCACATTGATAACGCAAAAGTGCTTATCAAAGATTATTTAGATTTAATTGCAGGCAGAGACTTTCGCACATTGATGCGTAAAACCAAGTTAAAAGAAGATGAACTTCGTGAGGCTATTGAGTTAATTCAATCTTTGAATCCACGCCCTGGTTCGATGATCACCCCGCAGGATGATGAATATGTTATCCCCGATGTTTCGGTGATGAAAAAGAATGGTCGTTGGGTTGTTGAATTAAATCCTGACAATATGCCCAAAATTGGTATAAACCAGCAATATGCGGCGATGGCAAAAAGCAGTAAAAGTCAGTCTGACAGCCAATTTATTCGCGGTCACTTGCAAGAAGCTAAATGGTTTATTAAAAGTTTAGAAAGCCGCAACGACACCTTATTAAAAGTGTCCAATTGCATTGTCCAGTTCCAACAAGGTTTTTTTGAGTATGGTGAAGAAGCCATGAAACCTATGGTACTCAATGACATAGCTGAAGCGGTAGAAATGCATGAATCAACGATTTCAAGGGTAACAACCCAAAAGTACATGCATACCCCACGTGGATTATTCGAATTAAAATACTTTTTCTCTAGCCACGTCAGTACCGACGACGGCGGCGAGTGCTCATCAACAGCAATTAGAGCCTTTATAAAAAAACTGGTTGCTGCCGAAAACCAAAAGAAACCATTAAGCGACAGCAAAATGGCTGATCTTTTGGCTGAACAAGGGATTAATGTTGCACGTCGTACTATCGCGAAATACCGAGAAGCGATGATGATCCCTCCCTCAAACCAACGTAAGAGTTTATAACCTACCTAGGCAATTGGAGGATAAATATGCAAATAAATTTAACAGGTCACCATGTTGAAATTACTGAATCATTACGCGAATATGTCACTACAAAATTTTCAAAGCTTGAACGACATTTCGATCAGATCCATAATGTGCATGTCGTGTTAAATGTCGAAAAACAACAGCAAAAGGCAGAAGCAAAAGTCAGCTTAAATGGCGCTGAAGTATTTGCCGCTGCTGAGCATGCCGACATGTATCATGCTATAGACGCCCTGATCGACAAACTCGATCGTCAGGTTATTAAACACAAAGAGAAACTATCTAAGCATTAATGATGGAACTTAGTACCATCCTGCAGCCGGAATGCACCTCCTGTGCCTCACCGGGCAGTAAGAAAAAGGTACTGGAACTTATCAGCGATTTAGTCGCTGCCCAGTACCCATCCCTTTCTTCGCAAGAGATTTTCGAAAGCCTAGTGGCCAGAGAAAAAATGGGTAGCACAGGAATAGGCTCTGGCATTGCAATCCCTCATGGTCGATTGACGACCATCGAACACCCCATTGCGATTTTTATTAAATGTGAAGAACCCATTCCATTTGATGCCATAGATAAACAACCCGTTGATTTGTTATTTGCCTTATTAGTTCCAGCGGAACAATGCCAACAACACCTCAGCACTTTATCTTCGATGGCAGAAAAGCTATCAGATAAACTTATTCTCAAGCAGTTACGTAAAAGTAGTAACTCCACTGAACTCTATCAGGTTATCACTGCATGAAATTAGTTATTGTATCGGGCCGCTCTGGTTCAGGTAAGTCTGTCGCACTAAGGGTATTAGAAGACCTTGGTTACTACTGTGTCGATAATTTACCTGTGGCATTGATTGGAACATTATTGGACCAGCTTACTGGCAGCCGCGATCAAATAGCGATTAGTGTCGACGTACGTAATATTGCCGACCAAGGAAAAGTACTACAAGAACAACTTGCTAAGTTAGGTAGCGATACTGAAATCTGTAGCTTTTTCTTAAACTCTTCAGACAAAGTATTGCTTAAACGTTATAGCGAAACCCGCCGGTTACACCCTTTATCTAAGAATCAAATATCACTTCAAGAAGCAATTAAATTAGAAGGGGTGTTATTAGAACCTATCGCGAATGTGGTAGACCATTATATTGATACTTCAGCATTAAACATTTACGAATTGAGCGATCAAGTACGTGAAATATTGATGGGCAGTGTTGATAAAGAGTTAGTCATTAACTTTGAATCATTCGGCTTCAAACATGGCATGCCAACCGAAGCAGACTTCATGTTTGATGTACGTTTTTTACCTAATCCTCATTGGGAAATAGAACTGCGGCCTTATACAGGGCTCGATAAACCAGTACAAGAATTCCTTGGCAACCAGCCTTTAGTCAATAAGTTTATTTGGCAAATAGAAAATCTATTTGAAACTTGGATGCCGCATCTTGAGCGTAATAATCGCAGCTACTTAACCATCGCGATTGGCTGTACCGGTGGACAACATCGTTCTGTGTATATTGCTGATCAGCTGGCAAAACGTTTCTCGAATGATAAAAAGCATACGGTTCATGCAAGGCACCGAGAACTAGCAAATAAGGTTAAATAACGTTATTTAGCCGATTATTGGAGTCAGTGTTATGAGCCTTTTACAACGACAAGTCACCATTTCAAATAAATTGGGGTTACACGCTCGAGCCGCGACCAAGCTGGTGATACTGGCCAATGAGTTTGATGCCAATATCACCTTGATTCAGGGTAGCAAAACGGCCAGTGCAGCCAGTGTCTTAGGCTTACTGATGTTAGAAAGTGGGCTAGGTAAAACAATTGATATCACCGCTGATGGACCAGATGCTCAAGCTGCGCTTGATGCAATATGTGCGCTAATTAATGCTAAGTTCGATGAAGGCTGTTAACCCTAAAGGTACGTGTTAACTGAACCACAATTATCATTTATTGGTATCTCTTTGACTATTGCTGCCAAATTTCCAGTGTAGATCTTCAGACTATTTTAAACACTCAAACAACCGACAATTGTCATCGTTAGTGGTGTCAATCTGACCGACATACCAATTGCCACAATCCCAACTGCACTAACTGCACTAACTGCACTAACTGCACTAACTGCACTAACTGCACTAACTGCACTAATAATAAACCATAGCCAAGTTAACATAACTATTTCAAGGCAATATAACCTCTATATCTTCAGGCATTTTTTACAATGACACTTGAGAAAAGCAATGTCTATCAAGCTAGACCTTACACCTAAAACATCGTAACGGCTTAATCTAAACTCCGCTTAAGAAACTCGCTAACAAATTGAAATTGAATTCCACACCATTTGCCAGAGGTTGAGGCCCAAGGTAACGCGTCAGTTTGAAGTAAGGCATTGAGACTACCTCAAGATCATTTATTGATAAAGTTAAGCGGAATTTGGCGATGTTCTTTCTCCCTTGCGGGCTAATGATGCTAAAACCAAATTAGTGCAATTGCACCAATACATTGCAAAGTAAAATAAGTTTAATTCAGCCATAAAATTATAACTAACTAATATTATTGCTAAAAAAACAATTGCAACAGTTGGCACAATCTTTTCATATAGTAAGTATACCCACAATTGGGTAGTTTGTTTTTTATGCTGATTGAATTGTAGGAGAAGTTATTATGCAAATAAGACCATTACCCCTAAATACGTTATCCAATGTTTTTGTGCATACACTTCAATTTAGTAGCTTATTTACTAGAAAAATTCACCAATATTATCAGTTTATTGCTCATATTGGCGTCAGTCAGTGGGACGTTGAAAATAGATAATCCAATAAGCCAATTTCAATAAAAGTGAATACGACTATGCATAATACTGCGATGCACAACCACATAAGCCACAAATATTCACAAGCTCTGATCAGCGAAGTGGTTAACCAAGTTAAAAATCATAATCGGTTACTCTCAGAGGTGGCTAAAAATTATGGGATTTCGTCCAGAACGGTCTATCAATGGGTTAAATCATCTACCGAACCTAGTGAATTGAAAAAAAGTGAAATAACCAATCAAATTGCATCTTTGCAATTACAGATAAATAGTTTGAACAACTTATTGCAAATGATGGCATAACCATTTTCAGCAAGGGTGTTTGGTGATATGAGATTATCCCCCAGTAATCGACTATAACAATGCAAACAACCACATATAATAATATGGCGCTAAATAGCCTAATAGTGATGTACAAGCATCCTTGCTACTTTTTTAAACCATAGCTCGCAATAACTTTATATATGCATAAAAGTAAACTGCGATATAAAATAACCGTTTACGTTTGAATTACCCATAAAGTGGTAAACATTTTCGGCATGTTTTGTTTTAAATAGATGAGTGCCATCCATTAATCGCACCTAACTATGCAAACAACCACATATAATATCAACGACTAAACAGCTAAATACTGATGAACAAACACGCTTGCGACTGTTTATAAATGCTGTTTAAAATTAAGTCAGACTAGCCATATTTAGCAAACTGTACTCCACTGTTACTGCTACCAAATTTAATGAGTTAATTCTACATAAAAAAGTTTTTTATCAACTTCTTAGCGAAATAGCATTTCAACCACTACACTTAAATTATGATGACTTTTACCCCAAGCCTATGAATTTAACTCTGCCAATTTTTGTTGTAGTTTTAATGCTTATATCTGCCTGCCAACCTAACGCCAGCGTTAAAGGGGATGGGCAAAAATCGCCTATTATAAAAATAGCGGTATCGAACACGCCGCTATCTTCCCCCATTTTCATTGCCGACAAAAAAGGTTTTTTTAAACAGCATGGGCTGAATATCCAATTAGTAAGAGAAGATGGTGGAGTTAAGTGTTTTAACGAACTTATGGAAGGCAATGTTGATTTTGCCACTACATCTGAATCTGTGGTGATGTTCAATAGTTTTTATCGCAGCGACTTTATTGTGTTAGCCAGTTTTGTGGAGTCTGATAATGATTTAAAACTTCTGAGCATGTCGTCTAAAAAGTTTAATGATTTAGCAGCAATCTCTAACGCTAAAGTCGGTATAGTCAAAAGCAGTGCCAGTGAATTTTTCTTCGACAGCTTACTAATGCTTTATCACCAACAAGATACCCAGATAGAAAGAGTCTATTTAAAACCAAATCAAATGGTTCAAGCACTTCAACAAGGCGAAGTAGATTTAATCTCTGCATGGGAGCCCTTTCCCTATCAACTTATCAAAGAATCACCACAAGCAAGCCAAGTCATTGGCACGAAAGGCCTATATAACCTCTCATTTAACATAGTCGGCTTAAAAAACAGTTCGATCAAAACTAAAGATAAACAAAGTATTCTACAAGCGTTAAGCGATGCCATTAATTACATCAATGAAAATCCTGAAGACAGCCAGATACTAATTAGTCAAATTCTTAATATGGATAAAATACAGCTGAGTTATTTATGGCGGGATTATGCATTTAGATTAACCCTTAGTAATGCTTTAGTATCAAATTTGCAATTACAGTCTCAATGGGCCATTGACAGAGCCTTAGTCCCAAAAGACAATCGCATTGATATTAGGCAAATACTAGATAGACAGCTATTTGAGTCTGCTATGAATGAGCATACGGATGAGCATCAATGACACTTGCAACTCGTCTTAAACTTACTGCAATACTGTGCGCGCTATTAACCATTGCCGTTTGCCAAGCCTTGTACCAAGCCCACAGTTACCAACAAAAAATTTATAAGCAACTTAACCATTCGATGCAAATACAATTAAGCATTGATAGCTTAAGAAGCCAATTATGGCTTTATGAAGAGTATAGCGACCAACTGAGCTTATCCGAGCTGAATAATAGACAAGCCAATCTTGCCATTCAATTATCTAAAGATATTCAATGGCACCCCAAGCAAAATCAAGTACTCGATAACTTAAATCGCCTAAATGCTAATATTCGCGCCTTATTTAATACCCAAATGTACAGCAATTCCAACCATTCACTTTCAGAGGATCGGCTGACTTCCAGTCGTTTACTTAAAGCGAAATACAGTATGAACATCGAAAAAATGACTGAGGACATGTATCGACTACATAAAGTGACCATCGCCCAAGCAAAACAAACCCAGCAATCATTATTGCTATCTGCCTCTTTGGTGGTTTTATTGCTATCGATTCTGGTTACCATGTGGTCATCAATGACATTGATCCGCTTCAAACGTGGCATGAAATCCCTCAATGATGGCATGAGAACACTTGCCAACGGCGATTTAGAAAGTCGCGTTAAATATGACATGAATGATGAGTTTGCTGAAATGAGCGACAACTTTAATGATATGAAGGCCTCTTTGCAGAAAATAACCATTAAAAAAGAAGAACTGAAATTAGAAGTGGCAAGGCAAACCCAAAAACTACAAGAACAGCAGGTTAAGCTCACCTATTTAGCCGAACACGATGAACTCACCTCTATTTATAACCGCCGTGCTTTTATCAAGCAAATTGACAGCGCCATAGACCGTGACTCGAGACGAAATGAGCAAGCCGCATTACTTTTTATCGACTTAGATAAATTTAAAATAATCAATGACACCCTAGGCCATCAAACCGGAGATGAGGTACTCAAACAAATTGCGCTGAGATTAAAAGCGCATTTGCGAAGTACTGACTTTGTCGGGCGATTTGGTGGTGATGAGTTTGTTATTTGGTTAGACAACATCAATAATGAGCAAGACATCATTACCAAAGTTAAACTCATTTTGTCCGTCATAAACCAAACTATTGAGCTTAATGGTAATACATTAACCGTGGGGGCAAGTATTGGAGTGAGCCAATATCCGCTAAATGGCAAAAATAGTAACTGTCTGGTCACCGCTGCTGATGCAGCAATGTATATTGCTAAACATGACTCAACACAAGACTATTGTTTATTCCAGGAAATCTCTTAGCTTTAATCTTTTTTAAGATTGTTTGTGTTAAGAAGCGCAAAATCATACTCAGAAAAACCTTTAAACGCAGGTGACCCTAGATAAAGCAGATTACTTAACCTCAACTCAGATCAAGTGATGCGCTCAACAAGCTGAATTTAAAATATTTAGCTAATTTTGTCGCAAACTTGTCATTTTTTAAAACAAAGCACGTTAACACATCAATAGCTGGCCTATTGCACGTTAATGAAACGCAGTTAGCAAGACAAAGGGCTGTTTAGTTGGGGGTTAATATTATCCCGAGCTGAGGTTACTTATAAAAATAACCAACCTCACCTGTGCAGGCTAACAACTCGCACTCAAACGTTTTACTCATAAAAAACGTATTGATATTTCCCATCAACAGTACATCATCCAATCAGGCAAGCAGTTGCTTAGACTTACATCAAAACCGAACAGCTAAACAACATCAAACACTATCGAATACGTTTTATTGATTTGCCACTTTGACATAGGTTTCAGTAGACCAATCATATTGATAAATGACCCCTTGCCATTCATAAACCATTTTCCCATCCTTTTGGATGACTTTAGCATTTTCAGGCAAGGTTCGAATTCCGTGATCATATTGCATTGACGTTGTGGTTCTTTGTGGAGGAGCCACCACTACGGTAGGCTCAACCTCAAAATCACGACGAATAGCATAATTGTCACGGTCATATCGATAAGGGGAATAGCCATTATTATACCAAGGATCGCGCCAGCGCCAGTCGTTACCCCATCGATAACCACTGCTCCAGCCAATACCAACACTTGGCCCCCAATGATTATTCCATCCAGAACCCCATCGCCAAGGATCGCGGTAGCCATGTCGATTGTTAAATTGATGACGATGACGGTCATGATTTACATAATCTCGATTATGATTACCCTGATGATTAGAAGCCACATGAGTGTTAACGCTGGCTTGATTAAGATGATCAAGACTCAATGGTTGTTGTGCTACAGCAGGACATACACCACCGATCCCCCAAAATAGCGACAGAACCGTTATCGTTTTAAGCTTCATACTCACTGACCTCATCTTACGACATAAGAGCTATGTCAATCACAACCCTAATCCATAACATTTGTCAGTTTACACCTTGAAACATCAATCGCCCAGAGTGATAACTCAAATGGCTTAACCCCATATTAGAAAAATGCTATAGTGCGCGGCACATCAAATTGCACAAACAGGCGGTAGTTATGAGTTTCAAGGATTTACGTAGCTTCATAAACCATCTAGAAGCCAATGGTGAGCTAAAACGCATTAGCCATCCGGTTGACCCTCACCTTGAAATGACAGAAATAGCCGACAGAGTATTACGCTCTGGTGGGCCAGCCTTGCTGTTTGAGAATCCTAAAAATAATAGCATGCCAGTACTGGTCAATTTATTTGGCACACCAAAGCGCGTCGCGATGGCATTAGGCAAAGATGATCCATTAGCGCTTAGAGAAGTGGGTGAGCTATTAGCATTTTTAAAAGAACCAGAGCCACCACGTGGTTTTAAAGATGCCATATCAAAAATTCCAATGTTTAAGCAAGCATTAAACATGCCGCCTAAAACAGTGCGCAATCCGCCATGTCAGGAAGTGGTAACAACCGGTGATGATGTTGATTTAACATCGCTTCCTATTCAACACTGCTGGCCTGGCGACGTCGCACCGTTAGTCACATGGGGACTAACCATTACTAAAGGGCCACGCCAAAAGCGTCAAAATTTGGGTATTTATCGTCAGCAATTACTGGGTAAAAATAAGCTTATTATGCGCTGGTTAGATCACCGAGGTGGTGCATTAGACTTTAAAGACTTTAAAGAAAAACACCCAGGTGAAAACTACCCTGTTGTGGTGGCGTTGGGGAGTGATCCGGTAACCATTCTTGGCGCAGTAACGCCTGTACCCGATGCCATGAGTGAATACGCTTTTGCAGGATTACTGCGCGGAGAGCGCACCGAAGTGTGTAAAGCATTAAGCTGTGATTTAGAAGTGCCCGCTACCAGCGAAATAATCTTAGAAGGCTATATTGCCCCAGGTGAAATGGCAGAAGAAGGTCCCTATGGCGATCACACAGGTTACTATAATGAAACCGATTCTTTTCCCGTATTTACCGTGACTCATATCACTCACCGTAAAGATGCAATTTACCACAGCACCTATACCGGCCGTCCACCTGATGAACCGGCAATGCTAGGTGTGGCATTAAATGAAGTATTCGTGCCTATTTTACGTAAACAATATCCAGAAATTATCGACTTCTATTTGCCGCCTGAGGGTTGCTCATACCGCATGGCGATAATCTCAATTCGTAAGCAATATCCAGGACATGCCAAGCGCGTGATGATGGGGGCATGGTCGTTCTTACGTCAATTTATGTACACCAAGTTTATTGTTGTCGTTGATGACGATGTGAACTGTCGCGACTGGCAAGATGTTATTTGGGCCATTACCACCAGAATGGACCCAACCCGTGACACAGTAATGATAGATAATACACCTATTGATTATTTAGACTTTGCATCCCCAATCGCAGGCTTAGGGTCAAAAATGGGCTTGGATGCCACCAATAAATGGGAAGGTGAAACCAATCGAGAATGGGGTACGCCTATTGTGATGGACAACGAAGTAAAAGAAAAAGTTGATCAAATGTGGGACCAATTAGGTATTGATGGCCAACCGACACTGTAAAGAGTGACCTTGGTCACATAAAGACGTTATAATCATTCAAAGATTGAAAACCTAAAAAGATAGGGCTTAAAGGACGTTAGATGAAAACCATTCGTTGTCAGATAGAAAAAATCACCCCGTTTAATGATGCCGTATTCCAAGTCATCCTTAAACCTGACACTGCTTTTGAATTTAAAGCGGGTCAGTATTTAAGTGTTGTTATGGGTGAGAAAGACAAACGTCCTTTTTCCATCGCTAGCGCCCCTAATGCCGATAAAATTGAACTGCATATCGGTGCCGCAGTGAGTGAAAGTTACCCAATGCAAGTGGTTGAACGCCTAAAAACGTCTACTCATATTGATATTGAAGCGCCTGCAGGTAATGCCTATTTACGTCAAGACAGTACTCGTCCACGGGTGTTAATCGCTGGTGGTACTGGGTTTTCATATATTAAAAGTATTATTGAGCATCAAATTGCAATCGGCCAAACGGTTCACTCCACATTTTACTGGGGCTGTCGTACCGAAGATGCCATGTATTACCAAAACATCGCTCGTCAATGGCACGCTGACCATAAATGGTTAGACTTTGTTCCTGTTATTGAGCAAGCCGATGGCGATTGGGATGGTAAAACCGCCAATTTACTTGAGCAAATCAAACATGACTTTATTAGCCTTAAAGGATATGACATTTATATCGCTGGCCGTTTTGATATGGTGGGCGCTGCTCGGGAAGTGTTTAGAAGTTTAGGTGTAGAAGAAGACCACCTGTTTGGTGATGCCTTCGCTTTCATCAAATAATCATAATTATGTAAAAAAACCGACTAAATCAGTCGGTTTTTTTATACCTCAAAGAGTGTATCAAAGTGTAACAAGATGTTGTGTTTCAGCTTTTGTATCGTGATAGTTATCAAATCTTCGTCTAAAATGAGACACATGCAACAAGGATGAAACCTCTACCCTACCTTAGTTAACCTTTCAGGGAACCACAATGCGAAATAAGCCTACGATAGACAAAGAAGTCGAGCTTAAAGCGGGAGATGAATTAGTTTCAATAACCGATACCCGTGGCATTATTACCTATGCTAATCCTACATTTATTCGCATTTCAGGTTACAGTGAAGCTGAATTGATTACCCACAACCATAATTTAGTCCGCCATCCCGATATGCCCGCCGAAGCATTTAAAGATTTATGGGACAAATTAAAAGCTGGTGAATCATGGCGAGGTATTGTTAAAAACCGATGTAAAGATGGTAGCTATTATTGGGTAGATGCCTTTGTATCACCCTTGTATGAAAAAGGCAGAATTACTGGCTATCAATCTGTTCGCATCAAAGCCAAGCCTGAATACATAAAAAATGCGACCTCGCTTTACGCCCAAATCAAACAGGGTAAAAAATTAGCTTCACCATTAAGTTTCAAACAAAAACAACTCATAGGAACCGTACTTATCCTAGCAAGTGCACTGGCGATGGGCTTCAGCGCGAATATTTATGCCGCGATTGGACTAATATTGTTAACCACGTTATTAGCAGGAATATTTAAACAAGAGTTATTTACCATTCCTGCGCACATCAGTCGTTATCAAGCACAATACGACTCTGTCAGTCGTTTAGTCTTTTGCGGTAATGACCATAGTTCAGTGCTCGACTTTCAGCTAAAAATGAACCAAGCCAAAATGCAAGGTGTGCTTGGTCGAGCCCAAGATCAAGGCAATAACCTTGATCATATTGCCAATGAGTTGGTCACAACAGCAAAACACGCCAATCAAAGTATTGAAAAGCAAAAAGATCAAATTACCCAAATAGCGACTGCGATTGAAGAAATGAACGCCACTGTTGCTGAGATGGCTCAACATGCCTTATCAACATCCTCAAATGTTGATCAAGTACAAAACGTCTGTCTTGATAACCTTAAGGCCATGAAAAACAGTCGTAAAAATATTGATGCCCTGACTCAATCCGTAACGGAAGCCGCTGAAAGCACCCACTTTTTAAATAAAGAGGCTGAAAATGTCTCTCAAGCTATGCTAGAAATTAATGGCATAGCTGAACAAACTAACCTTTTAGCGTTAAACGCTGCGATAGAAGCCGCACGTGCAGGCGAACAGGGCCGAGGCTTTGCGGTTGTGGCAGATGAAGTAAGAGCATTATCCAGTCGCACGCAGCTGTCCACAGATTTGATTTCAAAAAGTGTCCAGTCAATGCATTCAATGTTGCATAACTGGTCTGCACAAATGCAACAAAGCAAACAACAGGCTGAATTATGCGTCGATGATATCGCCCATGTTGCGACGCAATTTGAGGTAGTCAACCAACAAATCATTGAAGTGAATATGTTTACCCAACAAAGCGCGGTTGCAGCTGAACAACAAAGAGCTGTCACCAATGAGATGACTGAAAATATTCATCAAATAAGTGAATTGAGCCAAGGTAATGTTCATAACTTATCTGTGATAGGATTAGCCGCTAACACCATTCAGCAGCAAGCTGAAAAGGCCAAAGGCCTTAGAAATACATTCGGATAAATTTAAAGGTTTAACATGCAACTCAGTCAATTAACACAACCGATTTACGATCATCTTTATCGCGATATTTTAGAGTTTAGAAGCACCTTTGATTTGCCGGTTGCTGACGAATCGAGTTTAGATGCACAAGCCGATGCTTTACACACTTCGCTGATCATTGAAGAAATGACCGAGCTTGCAGAAGCCGACAGCCGCATTGAACAAGCCGATGCCATCGTCGATTCAGTTTATGTATTGATGGGCCGTTTAGTTCACTTAGGTGCCACTCAGGTAGTCGATCGTTTAGAAATTAGCTATCTGATAGATCTGTTGCTAAATGTGGCTAAAAACCGTGAAATAGATTTTATTCAATGCTGGGATGAAGTGCACTCAAGTAATATGAGTAAAGTGTGTCGTAATGAACAAGAGCTAAACGAAACCATCGCCCACTATGCTAAACAAGGTGTGGAAATTGTGGGTAGCACTAAAGGCGAATTCATCATTGCCAAATGTGCTAAAGATGTCGAAATGGCTGGAAAAGTGGTTCGCCAAGGCAAGGTATTAAAATCAGTTTATTATCGCCCAGCAGATTTAACGCTGTTAGTTAAGGGTTAAAACTGAAAGCGT
Organism: Shewanella holmiensis; assembly: GCF_025370255.1. Taxonomy (GTDB): domain Bacteria; phylum Pseudomonadota; class Gammaproteobacteria; order Enterobacterales; family Shewanellaceae; genus Shewanella; species Shewanella holmiensis. The sequence continues at coordinate 64,433 of NZ_JAMTCD010000010.1, read as the reverse complement.
TTTTTGCTAAAACACTCGCCATGAGAATAGCAAAATAGCCAAATAAAATGCGCTTATCGTATTAACGGTAAGCGCATTTTTTGTGTTTAATTTACCAAGATAATCGCGTTTATCCTGAACCAATAAATTTAAACTCAGTTAAATTTTCAGGCGACTCCAACCGTGAGACGCCTTAATCACGTCCATGTGGGCTTAACCAAAACAAATAACATTGATGTTAAACAGCCAGTTCGGCATCCATACCTCTCGCTCAAAAATGTTTAACTTAGTGAAACTTCGCCCGGTTTTGGATACTCGCAGGCTCATCTTCACCTGAATTATTGTCTCTTCGATTTAGCTTTATTGATGGATATGGAAAAAGCTAAATCAGAACAAAAGTTAGGTCACTTTTGGACAAAAGTGTGTAGGCCTTCGAATGAAGGCGTTGGCATTTTGAGCTTATAACATTTGGCTGAGTTGGAATTGGGATTTGTGTTTAAAGTCGAATCTTCATTGTTGTTAAAAGCCTGCGGCTCGCTTATGTGCAGATACTGCTTCGGGACGCTATGCGTCATCCCTGACCGCTTAACGAAAACGTCCCTGTTTTCGATACCCTCAGCCGCATCTACACTTGGTTATTTGATCTCTTCGATTTAACCTTTCGGGTATCAATCGGATAATAAAAAGCTAAATCGTTTTTGGACAGAAACGCGTTAGTGCTTTTACTTTAATCGATACATTTCGGATTAAAATTTCTATGGGTTAACGCCCAAATTTAGCAAGGAAAGCCGCGCAGCGGGTTGACGTCACAGCCAGTGCTTTTTGCTGGCGATTAAATTTGATTGCTTTCATTTTGCACATTATTACACAATGAATCCTTGAGAAATTGAAGCATATCAAAATCTTTTAACCAAATTTCTAACTCATCATTTTTTATTTGGCCTTTGACATATTTATCTATAGCAATAGTTTCTGGTGAAATCGTTTCACGCATAGACCAACTAATATCATTTAGTAACGACAAGGGTTTAGGGAAAACTAAAAAGTACTGCTTAATAAAAAGTCTAACCTCTTCTGTACTGTCAAACCACTCTAAGTGTGAATGGCTTGATCGAAGAAGTGGGTGGATATTTTTATCCGTTGTAAACTTACCAAAATGCACGCCAACAAGCTCAAGTTCATCAGCTGAGCCAGTTTGATGAGATATAATTCGGTTAAATAACGAGTGGAGATTCGATTCTCCAATCTTAATTTTATCCAAACTCACACTGCGGACGGCATAAATTATTTTATTCAATTAATACCCACTATTTGAAGCTGATATAAAACACAGCATTAAGCTAACGTTTGACTTCAGCGGCGCACTTTAGCGCGTCCGCTGGAGCGATTTATTAGAGCGAAATATGATTACAACCGACTATTATTGAATATTCTGCTTACGCCAGTTATCAACGGCAATTGACAAACGCTTATCCTTGACTGGTTTCTGCCATTCATCCCAGAAATTCACCGTCCCGCTATTCGGCTTGTTTTTGGGTTCATCGATCCTAATTCTGCTTGGCAGTAAGCTCGCATCCCCAACAACCAAAGCTTCGCCTGTATCAAGGGTCGGCAGGATGTCGCTGAATCCGCCAAGGCTATCGGGAAGTAGCCTCTTAATAACGCCCTGATCCTCGGCGTTGGTCAGCCTCATGGAAACGAAGTTACTACATTGGCTGAGCATCGTCTTATTCACTTCGGATGGGCGCTGGCTTATAACTACAAGGCTGACACCGTACTTGCGTCCTTCCTTGGCGATACGCTCGAAAATATCTAGGGAGATATCGTCGACGGACTCCGCCATGTTTCGTTGGGGCATGTAGAGATGCGCTTCGTCACACAGAAGCGCTATCGGATGGCGCAGCTCGGATGGTGTCCACTGTTGGACGGAAAAGGTAACCCGCGCAACAAGGGAAACGATCAGAGGAAGAACGTCTGATGGTACTTCGGAAAAATTGATGATTTTGATACCAGCTTTGCCATTCTCCCCAGAGCTGCCGAGCACGGCGGTGATGAACTTCTCAAGCCAAGAGAAATCCAGAACGTCCACGCCGCCATGGAACATAAAGCCAAGGCGCCGATCAGAAATTTTGTTCTCAAGGCGGGAGATCATGCGGGAAAGCTTACCGTTGAAATCGCCTTGCTTTTCACCACGAGCGCCGGGAACCATCTCGACGTTGATGTCATTCAACCTGCCCATGAGAAAATCTAGGCAGAAGGGGACTGGGCTGTCGACGGTAAAGTGCTTCAGCACATCTGTCTTGTCGCCATCTTCCAGGTACTTTTGTTTAGCCAAGTTGATCTCACGCGCCATGATCATGGCCTGGTTGGGCGCATTTTGGTCGCTCCGATCAACGAACATGGACACGAGTGCTTCATACGAAAGTAGCCAGTAAGGTAGATAAAGCACACCGTCATCAATGGTGCGTTTAGCCTCAACATCTGCAGGACCGGCCACCTTGAAGTGTTGAATTCCTGAGCCTACCAGTGGTGAGTATTCACCATGAAGATCAAAAACAATGCCGTTAGCCGTAGATAGCCCTGCCATCTGCTCAATAATCTTGGCTGTCGTCCAGGACTTACCTGACCCGGTGCTGCCGCCGATGAAGGCGTGGCGCTGGAAAAATTTATTACCGTTGAGATAGGCAACAGCGTGTTCGTCCAGCGTGTATTTGCCAAGTGTCAGGGCATTGCCATCTGCTGAGACACTTGAGAGCGTACGCATAAAGCTGGTAAGGTTTTCGCCATCTAACGAAAAGCAATTCGCATCAATTTCTGGAACGCTTTCCAAAGTGCGGCGAAATACATTTTCTCTATCTCCATCACGATCCAGCATCGTGCCAATCAGGGCGATTTTACACAAGTTCAGTTCTGAGGTTTTCTCGCCGATGCCATCATCGTCAATGTCTTCGATACCACGCTTACGGGTCACCTGGGTAATGAGCCCGATGAGATGCTGTCCTGGCCTGCTGCTTTGGAGCACGGCCAGATGGTTAACTTGCAACCTTTTGAGTTGGTCGATATTTTCTACATCCACAATAACATTTGTCGTATCGACGGAGGCCACCTTTCCAAGCGCGTCTTCATCCCTAAAATTAAATATCGGCATATCTTCTTCCTAAATGATGAGTGACAGGTAACCTTCAAGGCTCCATAAATTCTTTTCGACAGTCACTGGAGTCTTATCCAAAGAGGAGTAGACGATGGACTGTTCGTCTGTTGCTCCCCGTTCTATTGCCAAGTAATTTTGCGCCTTGCCGTCAGTAATTAACTTCCTGGCCGCCACTGAAAGCGCATAGGTAATAATCGTGATCGGGGTATTCTGACGCTGACATCGCGCCATGAGTTTCGGCTGAATGTGCTCGTCATTGAAGCCGTATCCAATGCACAGGTAAGAGTTTGCCGCAGTAATGGCCTGGTCAGCATTGTTGATGATTGAGCGGTATGGCTCTAAATGCGTCGTTTGATATTTCTGAGTACCCGGAGTCACGATTTCCGGCTTGTAACTGGCAGGGATGCCTTGAATATTTGAAAGAGCCACAATGTCTTCGAGCGGCGATTTAAACCAATCCAGCGAGCCGTGAACCTTCCAGATATTGACTCTTCGGGCAGAATTTATTTCATTCGGTACAGCCAGTTGTCGGAAAAAACCGTGCGTGAAGCCCGTGTAATGGTGAATTCGCTCCTGATCACAGGCGTATTCTGCAAGTCTGTCGTAATTTGTGGTAACGATATTTAATTTGCTAAGGCTGCTTTTGAACATGTGGTGCAGCAGTCGGCTAAGCGGAAACATCGCCTGGTTTTGAAGGCTTTCATTGAAAATGTGAATGTCTTCAGCGTTGATGAGCGACCAGGTTGCTTTGATGATTCTGGAATTTAGCTCTTCTGTAACTGCCACCTGATGCAGCGCCGACTCCAGATCAATGCCAGAGTCCAAGACCTCGCAGAATTTCTTCCAAGCCTCTATTTCGCCAGCGGATAGTCCTGAAATGTCGGTCTTTGCGGTCAGGTGTTTCGCAAGCGCCCCCATGCCAGACATTCCATGGGCAGCCGAGGCACCACTACCCAGGATGATAAGGGGAGCTTTGCTGTAATAGTCCTGCGCTTGTTTTTGGTAGTTCACATCTGACATATCATTTTCGCCATTATTTTTCTCTAATTTCTTCCTGTTGGATTTATCGCACGATGATAATTTTTACTCGTTTTATTACTTGCATTGTGCTTATGTACGTTTATCTCATTAGACCAATAAAAAAAGGCACCTTTAACTAGCTGTATTCTATAGAACTTATCAGCTTTCGATTAAATACACTATTAGGGAAAACGTGCGTGTGAGTTTAAAACCTATTACCTACAAACAGAAATGTTAAGAGATTGATTTAGAGTGTATTTATATATTCAAAATAGCGTACACAAATATCGACTTAAAAACACTCAAAACCAAGCGATTTAAACTACCTTACTAACGCTCTGTAGCATAGTGAATATTTAAAAGCAGAACATAGATTAGAATTTGTAGGGCAATGAGATTGCAAGTTTTTTCTTCAGCTACTCCCTGCTAACAAGCTTTGGGGCAAAAACAAGTTAGCATTTTTAAAATAACCTTATGTCACTCACTCTTTAAAACTTGCCGATTAAGTAAATAATCGAAAGATTCATTATGGTGATTTGCGAGCCGACCATCCGACCCATGGATGGGTCGGCTGAGCTACAAGGACGTACTTGCTGCGTGTCGGTGAGTAAATGCCATACTGAAACTATAAAGATAAACAACATGACACATTCTTTACGATGGCAAAGCTCTATGTTCATCGAGGCCACAGGCCATTCCTGCTCTGCTAGCTTCAATTGCTGCAATCACATCTTGTGGATTATCAACACTCAAATGAATAATCCTCATCGGCTCAGGTAACTGCCCCATTCCGCCGTGGTAAATAACCGGTTTATTTAACTCCAAAGCGATATTACTCTGCCCGCGACCGATGAAAAGCGTGCTGTCATCGTCTTTATTTTCAATAGTAAACCCTATGCAACTCACTTGTGAAATATCACAGCTATCAATCACCATAAAACCCCATAAGCCATTATTGATGACTAATTTATTACGCAGAAAATATAGCGAGTAATGACGCGATATACGATGATTGGCGACAATTGCCATTAAGGTATAAGAGATGAATGAGGCGACAATAATGGCGACGATCTCGCTCCATGATTGCAATAATATATAACTGATAATTGATGCCGAAACACAGCCAATCACCATTAGCCAAACGTGCCAACGACGGGCGCTTAACAGAGTAATATGCGCTGTGGTTGACGGATGCTGGCGCGAAAACCAGGGTATAGAATAATACCAATTGGTCGCTTCACTAGCCAAAATCAATGCCATGGTTAAGGTTTTTTCGGCATCCTCATTATAGGTTTCGACCGCACCGACACGTGGATCCCCTTTTAGCTTACGTGCATTAAGCAGGCCACGAATAACACTAACGATCAAATACAGCTCGATAAGTAACAGCACCGCGATTATGGGGTAACGTAACCACATAACAAACTCAAAATAATGACTCAGTTCGGCGGGATAACTTAATCTGGCCACTAAACTGCTTAAACTGAAAATCATAATCAGCTTCCACAATTTTTGCTGGCCGATTTTGATAATGCAGTACCAGTAGCCGATTGGCAGCAGTAAAAAATACACTGCCGAAATCCCGCCAAGTAACCATTTGTCATCAGCTGAACTCAACGTATCTGGCGTAAAATGGACTCCCAACCAAAAGCAAATCAGTGACAAACTTAAAAACAATAAACGAAATTTGACTTTTACACGCATCAAACAATCCTTGTTGATTAAAATATTTGGTTAAGTTAACTCACCTCAGTTTGTGATAATAAACTCGGAAAATTAAGCTAGATTTGGCGCATTAGTGAGCCAGAATAAAACTCAACCAAAGCCAAACCAGCATAAAGATACACAAATGATTAACAACTAAGAATTTGTCAGTAAATGTATTGGCTAGATAACAAATAGCAAAAAGCCGCAATTAAGCGGCTTTTAAATCAATAGCATCTGAAAATTCTACACAAAGTAATCAGCACTTAAGGCGGCAAACAACACAAAACCGGCCCAGTTATTATTTAAAAATGCTTTAAAGCATGGGGCGCGTTCACGGCCATAAATTAACCATTGCTGATAAGAGCTAAAGCCAATGAAGGTAACAATACCCAAACCATATACCAAGCCACGATCGGCATATAAGCCTGCCATAATAAAACACCCAAGCGCAGCTAACTGAAACAAGCCAATCCACTGTCTATCATAGCGACCAAATAATATGGCGGTAGATTTAATACCCACTTTTACATCATCATCCCTATCAACCATGGCATACATGGTGTCGTAAGCCACTGTCCAGCACCAATTGGCGGCAAACAACCACCAAGCTTCAACCGGAACGCTACCTAACTGTGCGGCATAAGCCATTGGAATAGACCAGCTCCATACAATGCCTAAAAACATCTGTGGCATATTAGTGATCCGTTTCATAAACGGGTACATCACAGTCAAAACAATGCCGACAACTGAAAGCTGCACCACTAAGGTATTTAACAGCAGCACCAATGAAAACGCCACTAGGCCTAGTATAATAAACAGAGTTAAGGCTTCTTTTACCGTTATTTCACCTGAAACCAATGGCCTATTTTGGGTGCGCTCGACATGGGCGTCTAGCTTACGATCGGCAAAATCATTAATGATGCAACCGCAAGCGCGCATGATCACCACGCCCACAACAAATATGAGCATTACCTTGGTATCGGGCATTCCCTTTGCAGCAAGGAGCAATGCCATCAAACATGGCCACAACAGTAATAAAGTCCCGATAGGCCGATCGATACGCATTAAGCGGGCATAAGCATGCAGTTTTTGTTTCACCCTAATATCCTCTTACTTAACACGCTTCCAGCTTGGCTAGGCTAACGAGTAACCATTTACTGCCAAAATCACGAAAATTAACCTGTACTCGTGCTTTTTCACCTGTGCCTTCAAAGTTAGTCACGACACCTTCAGCAAATTTAAAGTGTTTTACCTTTTGGCCGACACTGAATCCGGTTGTGTTTGCCGATGATTGGCTAAAAGCAGTGCTGGCACCCCGAGCGGGAAAACGCTGACTGATTGAAGGTGACACTTGGGCACGTAGTCGAATTTGTTCAACGTATTGTTCAGGGATTTCGTTAATAAATCTCGAGGGACGCGCATAATCTTCACGGCCGTAAATACGACGAGACTCGGCATAACTGATGTACAGTTTTTGCATTGCCCGCGTCATACCAACATAACAAAGGCGGCGTTCTTCATCTAATCGATCGCCCTCATCTAATGCCATTTTGCTTGGAAATATCCCCTCTTCTACTCCCGACATAAACACCATAGGAAACTCTAACCCTTTGGCCGAATGCAAGGTCATTAGTTGCACGGCATCGGTAAAGGCGTCAGCCTGGCCCTCGCCCGCTTCTAAAGCGGCATGGGATAAAAAGGCATTTAATTCCCCCATATCTTCAAGCTCTTCGGGCATTTCAAAACTTTTAGCAGCCGTGACAAGTTCGTTTAAGTTTTCTATTCGCGCCTGGGCTTTCTCACCTTTTTCGGCTTCATACATTGCCCGTAAACCAGATTGATTGATTACGCTATCTGTCATGCGGTATAGCAACATGTCAGCGGTATCTGTGCGCATATGGATCACTAAGTCCATAAAACCACGTACTGCATTGGCTGCGCGGCCTGCCAACACTTTTTCTTCTAACAATCTCAGGCTAGCCTGCCATAGGGTTAATTGCTGCTGCCTGGCGGTCGATCGAATGATCTCTAGGGTACGATCGCCAATGCCTCGGGTAGGCGTATTCACCACCCGCTCAAAAGCGGCATCATCATCTTTATTATTGATAAGACGCATATAGCCCATGGCATCTTTAATTTCTTGGCGCTCGAAAAAGCGTAAGCCGCCATAAATTCGGTACGCAAGCCCACGGTGCAATAAGGCTTCTTCTAACACCCGTGACTGAGCATTTGAGCGATATAAAATAGCGCAATCGCTTAAGCTGCCGCCTTTATCTTGCCAGTCATTAATACGACCAACGATAAACTTAGCTTCATCCATTTCATTGAAAGCACAGTAAACTGAAATAGGCTCGCCATCTTTATCTTCGGTCCACAGTTTTTTGCCTAGTCTATCGGGGTTATTGGCAATCAAATCGTTAGACGCTTTCAAAATATTGCCGGTGGAGCGATAGTTTTGCTCAAGACGAACGGTTTCTGCACCGGGGAAGTCTTTTAAAAAACGGTGCAAGTTTTCAATTTGTGCCCCACGCCAGCCATAAATAGATTGGTCGTCGTCACCAACAATCATCACATTAGCGCTGTTACCTGCCAGCACACGGATCCACGCATATTGGATAGCGTTAGTATCTTGAAATTCGTCGACCAGAATATGGCGAAAACGGTCCTGATAATGGGCTAAAATATGCGGTTTATTCAGCCACAACTCATGGGCCCTGAGTAAAATTTCCGCAAAATCGACTAAGCCTGCGCGATCACATGACTCTTGATAGATTTTATAAATATTCAGCAAATTTTGCTCAACAGGAAAGCCACCAGCATCAATGTGTTTTGGCCTTAACCCTTGGTCTTTTTTACCATTAATATAAGATTGCGCTTGTCTTGGTGGATATTGTTTATCATCTAAATTGAGGCTTTTTAAAATACGCTTTAATAGCCTAAGCTGATCGTCAGAATCAATAATCTGGAAGCTTTGCGGTAAGTTAGCATCTTGAAAATGGGTGCGTAAAATGCGGTGCGCTAATCCATGGAATGTGCCAATCCACATACGCCCCATGTTACTGCCAACCACTTTTTCAACTCGCTCACGCATTTCTGCTGCCGCTTTGTTGGTAAAAGTCACCGCCAGAATAGAGTATGGACTTTGTTGTTCAACCTGCATCAGCCAAGCAATACGATGGGTTAATACCCTTGTTTTACCACTGCCTGCGCCTGCTAACACCAACATGTTAGATAAAGGTGCGCCTACGGCTTCGCGTTGCTTGTCATTTAGGCCGTCTAATAATGATGATACGTCCATTTTTCCTCCCAGAAATCTGGACGCATTATAACGTCAAAATCACCTCAGATGCGATGATAGTCCGTGGATTTATGTGGCAATAAAGTATTGCCACAAGGTAATTGACCTCAACTCTGGTTAATAGATGGGCTCAATAAGCTGAATCCAACAGAGTTAGCTTATTTTGTAGCAGGCTTGTCAGTTGTTTTGAATACAAATCACATAAACACGTCAATAGCTGGTCTATTGCACGTTAATGAAATGCCGTTAGCAAGACAAAGGGCTGTTTGGTAAACGTTTATTATCCCGAGTTGAGGTTAATTAACTTTATTGCCTAAGTTTCAGCCAAGTAGGTCATTAGGTGGAGGGCTTAAATTGACAAAAACCAGTACGAAAACTACTATAATTCCTCCTTTAGGTGACAGGGTTGAACTAATTTGAATATCAATGATTTAGAGTTATTTATTTTAGTTGCTGAGCAAGGGAGTTTTGCCAAAGCCGCAGAGTCATTGAACACCCGCAGAGCCTTAGTCAGCCGCCGTATTGCCGAATTAGAAAAGCAACTTGGAGCCTCATTATTTACCCGTACCACCCGGGCAATGTCACTGACCCCTTCAGGTGAGTTGTATTTAGAACAAGTTGCCCCACTGCTCAAACAACTGAAAAACGCATCGTTTGTATTCAAAAATAGATATAACGAAGTGCAAGGGCGCGTTCGAATTGGCCTACTTCCCTTTGCTGACAAAATGCTCGATCAGCAAATTGCTAGCTTTGTACATAGTTACCCGCAAGTACAGTTAGACATCACGGTGATTACAGGGGGATTTAAAGATATTGCCCGTCTCGGTTTAGACTTAGTGATTGATATTAATCAGCCCCATGACAGTCAATTTACCTCTAAAACACTACTCAATTTTGAACGAAAGATTTACGCCAGCCCTAGCTACCTAGAAAAGTCATCAGTGATTGAAACCCTTGAAGATTTACAATACCAATCATCACTTGGTTTTCGGGGAGCAAATGGCTTAGTCGAAGAAAAATGGAATTTTCAGCAAGCGACTATCACAGCTCATCACAAAGTCATCTGCAGTGATTACAATACACTTTATAACCTCTGTTTGGGCGGTGCGGGGATCACTTTGCTCCCAGAAATTATTGTGCATAAAGCTGTAGAAAATAAATTACTGGTTAATGTGCTTCCCGAGTTGAGCGCTGGTTTCAGTGACCTTAATTTAATCTATCCCTATGATGCAAACCTATCCCACGCGACCAAAGTGCTGATTGAGCACCTAACCACAGTAAAATAAGCATTTTTATTGTAAAACATAAAACAAAATGGGCGTAATCTTGATAACTAAGCCCATAATTGTGTTGAAGTTAATTTGTTCTGCATATTAATCATTAATATAAAGTAAACGGCTTCATTATCACATAAGGTTCAATCGATATTAATTCCAAACTCTCGCCATATTCATTCGATAAAATACCCTGACGCAGCCTCACCTTAATTGATAACTAGCTGTTGCTCTGATGCATTTAGGGCATATTGCCAATGAACATAATGCGGCTGATTACCATCATAAAACCATACCACTGCCATTAAGTCACGTTGATGATTTGCGACCAAAAGAGACTCAGTCAATTGGCCGTTATCAAGCGCCCCCCTTAACAAGCACGATTCATAGTTCACACTGATGGTTTGCCCTTGCTGTTCAAACTTATCACACAAAGAAAAATACCCTCTTTTGCCGCTGGCAATGTCGACGTTTATCGATAATGTAAATGCGGCTTGTAAATCAAAGTCGGGATCCACAACCAAATCATCAAGCGAGGTCGGCTCCGGCACAGGCTCAACAACTGGCGGAGTCGGCGGAGTTGGAGCCGGCGCAGTTGGCGTAGTGGTCGGCGGAGTCGTTGCTGGAGGTGTAATCTGAGCCGCAGGCGCCCCTTCATCACCACCACCGCCCCCCCCACAGGCACTTAACTGTAACATTATGGATATGGCTAGGACGCCCAAAAAAGGTTGCGTTTTTCTATCAACTTTGAATGAATTGCTCAATACTAAGCTTTGATTTGATTTGATCATGTTTGCATATTTCATATTTTCACCTTCATTGTGAATTAGGCCAATCATTTCAGATATGGGACAAAGTTAATCTTCAAAAATCAATGCTTCGATGGCTGCAAGGTACCAATAGGGGTTTGTTGTACCTGTGGCATCTGCGGCAAAATCAACAAACTCTTGATAGCTTCCATCTAGACGCTGTTTTTCAACCGGATGCTGCCAAGTGTCAGGCACTTCTATCGCCCAGCTCATACCATTTTTATCTTGGAAATATTGACCTGCTGATGGATTTGAGGCGTCATCACGTTGCCCCAAGAACGCGGGGTTGAATAAATCAGTTGGTGCATGATTTTTAAGGTGAATTTCTAATGCGCGACCCGGCTCTTTCCCGCCATTAATGTTTTTAGCGGCTAAGCCATGATCGGTATTAGGTGTGGCAAAAATGAACGGATCATATGGAAATTCCGGCATTTGTTCTTCATCAATTGCATTCACAAAAGGTACGGTCATTTGCCATGTAGCACGATAACTTGTACCGCAACCCGGTTCGGTTCTGAAATATTCACAACCGTTACCGCGAGTAGCATGCTGCCAAAGATCATCGGTAAACTTTAGTACCGCATTGGTTTGACCCACTTCAAGCGGTGACTGGGTTTGTTTTACACCTTGTAATGTCCAATCAATAGCTGACTCTTGTACATTATTGCGCTCAACGCCTGGAAGCTGAATAGCAAAGCCATTATGGTACCAAGCTCCCATCGCGACTAACTGGGCGTTAAATCCAATTCGTCTAACTTGGTTATTTTTGACAAATTGGGTAATACGTAATTGCATCACCACATCGTTCATATCAAAATCACCCTGATCTGGATACAAATCTTCATAGGCCAATGTAGTAAACCCTGATGATGATGGATAATATGTCATAGTGACACCCGTTTCTGTCACCGTAATGGGATAGTCTTCGACTTCACCGTCACTGACTCCGCCTGTCGGTAAAATATCCGCAACAGAACTTAATCTAAATCTCGACCAAGTTTCACCTGGTTTTGCCCAGTTAGGTACATTAATCAACAATGTTTGCACACCACTGGACATGGCTTTAGCACTTATAATTCGATCTTCTTCATCAAATTTTCCATCTTGCGCCCAATCAATCCACGCGTTTAAAAAACCACCTTGGCCGGAAGTAGTGACCAGTAAAATAGCATCTTCACCTATCTCAAAGCCCGTGGGCATACTGATACCATCTTCATCATCAACTCCATCACTGCTATCATCAGATAAAGGTGCGGGTGAACCATCGGCTTCATTATCATTCAACTCACCCAATCTTAATGACTCAACAATGCCATGGCGGGCACCATTGTTCGCCATTACAGTGCCATAACTGGCTGGGGCGTCACCAAAATCTACTGCATCACCAACGGGCACTTCAGCTAAAGCACAGCGCGCACCATCATTAGACGTGGACGAGGGGCCATAAGAAAACAATTCAGCTTGAGGCTCACTTTGTTCTACATTCAATTTGTACACATTACCTGTGCCATTATTGCTTAAATATAAATTGCCCTGTGGATCAAAAAACTGCGCACCAAAGGTAAAATTTGAATTACCGCTAATCACCAAACCCAAATCATCAAAGCCGCCTGTGGATGGATCTATTTTTATTAACCGGCCCTCTTTACCATTAGTAACTGCGTATAAAAAACCATTAGTTGGATGAAAAGCAAAATCAGTAATATTAAAACTGGCGAGTGATTTACTGCCAGGAATTAACGTCATTGGATAATTTTGATCATCTAAATCAACTCGAAATAACCCAGTATTTTTACGATAGCCATACCAAGCATTTTCAGCGAGAGCGACATCACCAACAAAAAAGTTACCCGCTGTTGCTGAAGCTGCATCTTTTGACAAGGTCAATGGAATGATTTGATAATCATTACCCACTTTACCTATGGTTTGATGCTCATAATCCCAACCATATAAGTAATTATCATTGAAGCTAAAACCCGTACCATTTAAGGCACCATTAATGCCCATGTTATCTGACAAAGTGAGATAGCTACCGGTTCCTAAATCAACGCCATAGGTAATTGGTTTTGAGGCGGGAGTTTGAATAATAAATGCTTCATGGGGACAGGCTTCAAAAGGTTCATTTGCCTGTGCTGATTGCGATAAGGATAATGTTAAAGCCCCTAAGGTAAATAAACCAGAGAAGGGATAACGAGTTAACGGGCTCAATGTTACTAATTTCATATTGATGGTCTCATCTTTCGCTGAACGTGACTAACGTAAAGCACATAAGATGCCAACATTTAAGCTATTGAATAATAGATGATTATCACAATTAACATCATTTGTTTCATTTTGCAAAATGCGAATAAATTGCAAAAAGAGATTTAGACAATACAATCAGAAAGGTATAAAAATAGCCAATTTAAGGCTAAGGAAATAAGCCAGCGTAAGCCGTTATTCAGTGACTTGTAGGAGATGTTGTGAGGAAAATATGGACTTTAAAGAGCATAATAATTAGCAAAAATTATGCTATCAAATACAGAAAGTAGGCTCGCGAGTAATTGAGCCTACTTGTGCGACAAGAGATAAAGGTGTCATGCCAAACATCATGATATAAGTGCATCATTTTTTACACCCATAACGTTATGAGCAAATTCCTGCGGCCCCCTTAGTATTGCACGACCAACCGCAGCCAAATCTAACCACTGATTTGCGATTGCCATATCAATATATTCAGCGGTTTCTATACCGCCGACACCAATAATACAGGCCTGCAAGTGAGCTTGCTTTAAGTAAGCAGCTTCTTCAACTAAGAAGCCTTCTGTGCGACGTTCTTTCGGGCGATTCCAGCCACCAATACCTGATGACACGTCTAATACCACCACGCCAGCATCAATAAAGTAGTGACATGATTCAACAATTTGTGCCTGGGTAAGCCCTTCTGGGTAAAGGTCTTGCCCCGGTACTCTAACCATAATCGATAACTGGGTGTGTTGCTTAATTTGCTCAATGATTTCCACGATTAACCTTGCACGATTTCGCTGAGAACCACCATATTGATCATCGCGTTGGTTAGTCAGGGGGGATAAAAACTGATTCAGACCATAGCCATGTGCGCAATGCAGCTCCACAAAGTCAAAGCCCGCCAATTCAACCCTTCTGGCTGCATCAACAAATTGCTTTTTAAATGAAGAAATATCGTTCAACGACATTATTCTTGGAGTCGGTAAAATGCGATCATAAGCAGGAACCGTTATACCAGAGGGCCCCATTAGCTCGGGGCAAACATCAAGTTGAGCTTTACCACCACAATGGGTTAACTGCAGACCTGCTTTGGCACCAGTCTGATGAATAACCTTTGCAATATCCTTAATCCCATTAATACAATCATCATCATGCACACCAAGCTGATTAGGCTCACTGCGCCCAGAAAATGCCACAAAGCTATACTCAACCATCACCAATGCAGCTTGAGATTGCGCTAGGTTGGCATAATGACGCACTGTTTTTTCTGTTACCTTGCCATCAAGCGTTGACGTTTGCGATGCCATAGGTGCCACAACTAAGCGGTTTTTCAATACATGGTTAGCAATTGGAAAGGTAGAAAAACGGTTCATATATAGGATTTCATTTCGATTCATTTTTCGTATTGTATCTAGCAAGAGTAGATCTTTCGAGGTGAATTTAACCTCTATGAGCTACGTTGCATGTTAGCGCGTCGTATATGCACATTTGTAAGGTGTTGAAGCAGTCTTAAAACCTGTACATGCAGTTGGATGAATAAATTAAGCCTGAAATTCAGCGTAACTGTATCGGCCACCATTAAATGACTTATAGCGTAGTCATACTAAGACAGTATTTTAGTAAACAAATTCCGCCATCGAGTTTGAACCTGCTCCCATTGCGCCATAGACCATAACGCCTGTTCATCTGAACATGATGTGCCTGACGAGCATACTACCGCTGAAGATGATTCACGCTTTGCTTGTTGATCCACTGACATGTTTTGCCCTAAATCATCCATCGAGGATGCCTTAGCCGCTTGCCAATCACTAATAAATGCTTCTATCGCTTGAGTAATTGATACGACTGAAGCCCCCTTGATAGAGGTTGTATAAGCCTTAGGACAAAAAGATGTTATCTCAGCCAATTGGTCACCCAAACCATCAACCTCAGTTGATATTATCCACTTTTGCATAGCTAACGCTTCAATAAACACAAGTCCAAAGGGTTCCCATCGAGAAGGAATAATCACAGCATCACAGGACATGAGAAAATCGGCAACATCATCTACCCGTCCGACTAATTCGACATGGGGCAAAGACTCGGCTAACTGAGTTAATACCTTCAGTTGTGGCCCTTCACCTGCAAGTTTCAGCTGGCACTGGCTTGTGGCAATATTCGCCATAGCCTGCAGTAATAAATCAAAACCTTTTTGCGGATGAAATCGCCCATAAGCGGCAAGAATAGGCATCCGATGATTTGCGCTAACAGCTTGATTATTTTTACTGGAAAACTGACTTAAATCACGCCCTTGCCCCACAAACTCTAGCGAACTTTTTGCCACAAGATTGTTGGAAATCATCCATTGTTGTTGCGACGGAGAAATGGCTATAACATAATCCATTAAGGCATATGTCAGTTTTAACATACGATAAAAGCGCTTGACGGAGGGGATTTGTGACGCCACAAAGTGCTGACTATAATGATGCTCTTGCAATATAAAAGGTGTACTCGGATATTGCAGTTTTAAGCACACTAACCCGATAAGTTTGCGCCAGCTAGAGGCACCATGAAAACAAATAATATCTGCAGAGGTAGATATTTGGCAGAAGCGAGTCAAATCGACATAGCGTACCTCAAAATCATAGTCGTCAGCTAATGACGATTCACACAAGGCTTGCAACGCAAAGTTAACCCCACCCATGCTATTATCATCAACACAATGCAAAATTTTTGGCCGCATTTAACCTCTATCTTGACAAGTAAGAAGTACATAAATTGTTGCACAACAAACAATAAAAGCAAAATGGGCCAGTATTTACTGACCCATTTTTCAACGTATCTGAATTACTTTTTATCGTCTTTTAAACCAATACTGTCCATCCAGTATTCAAAATTAACCAGGTTACCCGGTAATACAATGCGGCTGCCCGGCTTACTTAACCCATCAAGTTGCTTCATGTACTGCTCACCTAACTGCATCCGCAAGGCGCTTTGACCACCTTCAGATGAAATAACCGAGGCTAACCGCTCAATCGACTCCGATGTAGCCTTCGCTAACGTTAAAATCTCTTGGGCTTTACCTTCAGCCTCGTTAATGCGGCGCTGCATTTCACCTTCTGAGCGGTTAATGGTTTCAGCCATTACACCTTCAGAGCGATTAATTTTACTTTGTTTATCACCTTCACTTTTAGCCAGTAATGCACGGCGCTCACGCTCAGCGTTAACCTGCATTTCCATGGCATTTTTAACGGTTTCTGGCGGGGTAATATTTTTAATTTCATAACGATGAACTCGAATGCCCCAAATGGCTCCAGCCTCATCTAATACTTCAACAACTTTAGCTGAAATTAAATCGCGTTCTTCAAATGTGCGATCTAAATCTAAGGTACCAATCACCGAGCGAGTGGTCGTTTGCGCGAGTTGGATGGCCGCATAACGATAATCAGTAATACCATAACTGGCTTTAACAGGGTCTGTAACCGAAATATAAATCACCCCATCCACTTCGACATTGACTTCATCGCTAGAAAAACACTCTTGCGGGGGCACATCGATGGTTTCTTCTTTTAAGTCGTGAATGTAAGCCACTTTATCGACAAAGGGCACCAAAGCATGAAAACCGGCATCTAATGTGCTGTGATATTTGCCTAATCGTTCAACTATGTAGGCTGACTTTGTCGGCACTAAACGAATAGATTGAAATAACTTCATCACAAAGATGGCAAAAATAATGCCCCAAATAGCCATGACTGCAATATCTGTATCAATGCCATTAATGATCATTAGCGAGCTCCTTTTGCATGAGTTGATTGAGCGCCCGAAACCGCGTGTGTCACTTGTTCCATGCCTTCAAAAAAACCTTCCAGTTTTGCCATTTCTGCTGGTACAACAGACACTTCTGACTCGGCTAAAATCTTGCCTACCTGACCAATAAATTGCTCTTTAAGTAACATGTTCATCGCGTCATTACCGCCATTAACGGTAAGCGCTTTACAGATCATTGCCATACCTTCTGCTTTGGCATTAGCAATAATCGAGATTTCTTGTCCCGTGCCAATTGCTTCATTAATGCGCTTTTGCTTTTGTCCTTCAGATAAATTGATCGCCTCTTGACGCTCCCCTTGCGACATATTAATCATTGCCGCTTTTTCAGCATTAGCTAAGGTAATTTCAGCTCGTTTACGACGCTCGGCTTCCATTTGTTTTTCAAGCGTATGGATAACATGGTGCGATGGGGTAATGTTTTTAATCTCATAACGCAGCACCTTAATTCCCCATGGATCTGATGCTTTATCAATTTCACGTACAATCGATTCATTCAAACTGTCACGCTCAGAAAATGTTTGCGATAAGGTCAATTTACCAATTTCCGAACGCATGGTGGTTTGCGCTAAATTGACAGCGGCTTTACGATAATTTTCAATGCCGTAACTAGCAAGCTTGCCATCCATCACTTTTAAGTACACCAAGCCATCCACTTCTAACTGAGTGTTATCTTTCGAAATACAACTTTGTGGCGGAACATCGAGCACTTCTTCACGGGTATCGTGGCGATACGCAACACGATCTACAAACGGCACTAAAAAATGAAAACCTGGTTGCAACACGGTACGAAACTTACCTAAACGCTCAATAACATGCACTTCGCGCATAGGCACTATCAACATTAATTTATATAAAATAAAAATGATGAACAAAAATATTATGGTAAACATGAACATGCTCTATTCCTTTTGATTAAACATTAAGGTGACCTAAGCTTTGTAGCCTGTTATTCCAACAAAGGCTCAACCACTAATGCAATGTTATCCCGACATATAATTCTTACTTTAGTCCCCGATTTAATTTCGCTGCCATCCCCTAATGCGGTCCAATCTGAACCTAAACAACTAATCCGTCCGGTTTGCTGACCAGGCCCGATAGTTTCCTTCACTATGGCGTGCTGATTATACAAATCTAACTCTTCATCGGTATTGTCAACACGCGAATCACCACCGACAAGTCGTTGCGTGACATGGCGAAAACTCAACAGCAACACCATTGAGGAGATAAACCACAGGGTCAAACTTTGGCTAATGCCTTCAACAATTCCCAAAGCTAATGCTGCAGCAACCAATAAGCATGATGTTCCAAGTAAAATCACAATACCACCGGGTATGATAATTTCCGATAACATCAACACAATTCCGACTATTAGCCAAATTGAAATGGGATCACTAACAGACATATTTGCTCCTTATTATTATCGAATGCATTAAATGACTATAACAACTCTATTGCCGTATTGCGACATATTATGTCGAGATGTGTTGAAAAAATGTTAGCCGAATGTCATAAAAAGATGTTAATTAACCTACACTAACCTAAGATAAACATTATTATGCAGACATCAACATATCAGGCTACTGAAATAGCATCGACTAAGGGGAATTGATAGAAAAAATAAGGCAAATGCATGCATTAATAGCAGATAGATTACTCGTTAATGTACCATTCAGCTACAAGGGACTGTTTAATCATCACAATTATACTCAGCGCTGTAATGAATGTTTAATTTGAAAACACTAAAGGGACTCTCATGAAAAAAAAATGGCTTGCTTTAGCCTTATTGGCCACACAACCGGCTACGGCGGATGATTTAATACAATGGTGGGATTTTAGTGCAACGGCTTTGTACGGTAATAATTATGATCTAGCCCCATCGGAAGAACAAACAACTATCACATTTGAAACTGCTGGAGCATGGAAATACGGTGACTGGTTTGCCTTCCAAGACTTTATTTACTTCAATGACTCCAATGGTCAAGAACACTCCACTTATGGTGAAATTTCCCCACGTTTTAGCCTAGGAAAAATAACCGATAATAAAATCAAATTTGGGCCGATTTCTGATGTGTCATTAGCCTTTTCATTTGAAGAGGGGCGCGGGCCTGTAAATAGTTTTCTTTATGGTATTGGAGTCGACTTTACTCTCCCTTATTTTAGTTATTTTCAATTAAACACTTACCGTCGGAATGCCATCAGTGATGGCAATAATAGTGACGGTTGGCAACTAACGCCAACATTTAGAATGGACTTTCCCGTTGGCAATTCAAATATTGTGTTTGATGGTTTCATCGATTGGATATTTGTAGCGGATGAAAATGGCTACCAAGAAAACATTCATATCAATCCACAAATAAAATATGACTTAGGCGCGATTTTGTTCTCAGAACACAAAAAAGACAAACTGCTGGTGGGTATTGAGTACGACTACTGGAAAAACAAGTATGGCGTGGACGGTATTGATCAAAATACCTTTTCAGTGATTGCAAAATATCACTTTTAATCACAGCGACAGCATTAAAAAGGCACCGTAAGGTGCCTTTTTATAAAAGGTTTATCGCACAAATTATGCAAGCAGCTTTTTAGCTGCTGCGACAACGATAGATACCGCAACACCTTCAGTTTTCTTCATGCTTGCTTCATCTGGGATCTCTTGCTGAGTGCGGTTTACAATCACACCCGCAACGCAGGCTGCACGCCAACCTTGAGTCGCACACATAGTAAATAAAGTGGCTGATTCCATTTCATAGTTCAGCACACCCATTGACTGCCACTCTTTCATCGACCCAACAAAACGTTGCGTGATACGGCCTGATACCGTGTCATAACGCTCTTGTCCTGGATAGAAAGTATCAGAAGATGCAGTAATACCCACATGTGGCTCAAGACCCGCATCACGACATGCCGCGACCATAGCCGTAGTACAGTCAAAGTTTGCAGCAGCAGGGAACTCAAGTGGTGCAAAATGCAAGCTGGCACCATCTAAACGTACTGATGCTTGGGTCACAATCACATCCCCCACATTCACATGCGGTTGTATTGCTCCCGTTGTACCGACACGCAAGAATGTCGTTACGCCTAATTGTGCTAATTCTTCAACTGCGATAGACGTTGAAGGACCACCAATACCCGTTGAACAAACAACCACAGGCTTGCCATCTATGTAAGCTAAATAGCTAGTATATTCGCGGTGACTGGCAAGAAAAGTGGCTCCATCCATTAATTCGGCAATACGCTTCACACGCTCTGGATCACCCGGCACAATCGCCAAAGTTGCGCCATCTAGCATTTTTTTGGTCAAACCTAAGTGGAATACGTCAGACATGCTGAACCCCTATATTATTTCTAAAATAAAACGCTGTGTTTCCTAAACAATACCTCAGTATGCATTAGGAAAAGGTTAACTAGATCACATTATTATTCATCATCTAAATTAATTGTTACTGAATGATTACAAATCAAAAAACAGCGCAGTTAACCAACAAGGATCATATTTTAGCAAGAATTAATCTAAAGCGTTGATAATTTGATTTACATCAATTTTTTTTTACCTAATTAGGCGTAGGTTTAAGCTAAGCAGTAAAATAAATCACCCTACAAGGAGTTAAGAATGTTCCCAGAGTACCGCGACTTAATCACTAAACTAAAAACCACTGATGCACATTTCACCCGTAAATTTGATGAGCATAATCAGTTAGATGAAGAAATTAAACAATTAGAGACCCACAGCAGCAGTGACACAACACCGGAAGTTAAAGTGCTGAAAGCGAAGAAGTTACATCTCAAAGAAGAGATTTTTGAAATACTCAAAAAACATGAAATGGCTTAAACATTTTTTAACGCCAACCGATAGAAAAATTAAAGGACGCCTAGGCGTCCTTTATTGTTTATCAATAACTGAGTGTTATAGGTAATAATCTTTAAGCGGCGGGAAACCGTTAAAGCATACTGCCGAATAGGTAGTAGTATATGCACCCGCAGTTAACCAGTACATACGGTCACCGATAGCTAAATCAACCGGTAAACCATAGCTGTAATGCTCATACATAATATCAGCACTGTCACAGGTTGGCCCTGCGATAACACATTTATCTAATTCGCCCGTACGGTCGGTATAGATAGGGAACTTAATCGCCTCGTCCATGGTTTCAATCAAACCAGAGAATTTACCCACATCGGTGAACACCCAACGCTCAAGTGCGGTATGTGATTTACGAGAAATCAACACCACTTCAGACACTAATACACCCGCATTTGATAACAACGAGCGACCTGGCTCTAAAATAATTTCTGGCAAATCGTCACCAAAATCTTCATGCAAAAAATGCTTAATTTGCTGTGCATAGGTTGCAAGCTCATTGGTTTTGTCTAGGTAATTAGCTGGAAAACCTCCACCTAAATTAATCATTTTTAGCACTATACCGTGCTCGTCACGTAGACGGTCAAAAATGCTTCTTACTTTACCAATTGCTGAGTCCCATGCGCCGATATCACGTTGCTGAGAACCAACATGGAAAGAAATACCATGCGGTTGTAAACCTAACTCTTTGGCTAATACTAGTAAATCGTATGCCATCTCGTTTTGACAACCAAACTTACGCGACAAAGGCCAATCAGCCGTATGTGTACCTTCAGTAAGAATACGTACATAGACCTTTGCACCTGGCGCTTCTTCAGCAATCATACGTAAATCGGCTTCAGAATCTGATGCGAACATACGCACGCCTTGCGCATAGAACGAACGCACATCGACACGCTTTTTAATGGTGTTACCGTAGCTTATTCTGTCAGGACTGACGCCAATTGAAGTCACCATATCTAATTCATAAATAGATGCAATGTCAAAGTTTGAACCTTTATCGCGCAACAAAGTTAATACTTCTTTTGCTGGATTGGCTTTCACTGCGTAATAGACGTTCGCAAATGGAAAACTTCTTACCATGTCATCGTATTGTTTCGCAATGATTTGAGTATCAATGACTACAAACGGTGTTGGTTTGTCTTTCGCAAATTCTTTTATACGTGCGAAAGTGTCTTTGTCATAATAATCAGCTACATCAATAGATTGAAATTGGCTCATTAGGCCAGTGCCTCCTCATAGTTGGGCAAACATAAATGGGGGTTTTTAATAACATCAAAAAAACACGCGCAGTAAACGCTATTTCAAGCGTCAACGCAACGAATTTTTATGCGATTTTGGTAATTTTTTATTCCCATAAACACAAGCATTTATTTCATACTGCCTATGGGGTTATTTGCACCACAACAGACATAATTAAAGTCAGCAGTTGAGCCATCTATTCAAACAAAAATCGGCCAAACCACAAATAATTAACCAAATTAAGTTTTTAAAAAGGCTGACTACCACTGTGATTTAAGGGTGTTGGCATCTTGAGCAAACTCAATTGATTGAATACTTAATTCGTTTAATTTAATGATTGTCGCTTGGCCTTTTTCTGCAGGAAAAGCTGCGGTAATTTCCCCTTCTCTATCCAGTCCTAATGTAAAGGGATAATCTTGCATTTTAGGCACGGCTATAAATCTCGCAATTAACGAGGGCATACCACTGATATCAGCCACATAAACTAAATTTGTTGGACGTTGATCATCAGGTGTATCAGCTAATGCCGCCTGAATGATCTCGCCGCCATCCATATCTCGACTAAAGAGTAAAACTTTCGTTTCTGGAGTCACATTTAATGGTTTTTCAAACTGGTCTTGTAAGCTGATTGGTGCCAGTACATCGCCCACTTTGATTGTTGGGGTTTCAGCAACTGCTACAGAGGTAAATATCAGGCTGATGATTAAGATTAAGTATTGCATTGGTTTCTCCAAATAGTGTTTTCAGCAAACTATCAACATAATATGAAACCTATCTGAAATGTGCGGCCTAAAGATGACTTTTTATAAAATGGATCAACTTGTTATGATAAGATTCACAAAAGTGCTTTATGCCTTACCGTATATTTTTTAAAGAAGGGATAGCAGATGGACCAGCCAAGTTTAGACCAAGAACTCGCCCAGCTTCAAAGTGCCTACAATCTGATTACCGAATTTTTAGTGCAATACAGTTTTCAGCTCATCGGTGCCTTACTAATATTTTTATTAGGGCTATGGGTTGCGAGTAAAGCGGCCAGTTTTGTCGCCAATCAATTTGAAAAACATAACGTTGATATCACCTTAAGCAATTTCACCTCAAACTTGGTGCGTATCATTATCATCATCATGGTAGCCGTGATCTGCTTAGGGAAACTTGGGATCAGTGTCACCCCTATGGTCGCCGCTATTGGCGCGGCTTCACTTGGGGCGGGGCTGGCATTGCAAGGGATGCTGTCAAACTATGCTGCTGGAGTCACCATTATAGTGACCCGCCCTTTTATCGTTGGCAATACTATTGAAGTGAAAGGCGTCAGTGGTGTGGTTGCGCAAATAAAGCTAGGGTTAACCATACTGACAAATGAAGAAGGCGAACAAATTAGCATTCCGAATAAACACATCATAGGTGAGATTTTACATAACTCATTTGAATATAAACTAGTAGAAACCTCTCTTAATATTGACTATCAGGCCGATCCTGCCGCTGTTATTGCCATTATTGAGCAAGCAATTATGCTGTCAGATAAGGTCAACCAAGAACAAAAGTCATTAGTGGGTATTAATGGTTTCAATAGCATAGGCATAGAAGTGGGTATTCGCTATTGGGTGCCGACAGCACACTATTTTCAAGCTAAATATGAAATTAATCAGTTTGTTATTTTAGCTTTAAAACAGGCCAATATTCATATTCCTTGCCCCGTAAGAGAAATTCAAATTCAGCATTAAGCCCTTTCTGAGGGCCGCTTAAAGCGGCCCTTTTTATCGCTTCAAAAAAGACTTACATACACGACAAAAAGTCATTAAAACTTGACACTGTTTCATTGTTAGCACATCTTTAAGTAAAGCTTACTTGACATAAAGACAAGCTAACTTAAAAAGGAGTGTAAAATGACATCACCAGAATCAATAAACACAGATTGGAAGCAACGTAATAATCTCAACACTAAGCGCTTAGCCAAATGGACTGCTGCTTGGGTTATCTCATTAGCACTCGCTACCTTTGGCGATAAATTTATCTGGCAACAAGATGAGTTAATCACAGCAATAGCCATTGGGGTAAACTTTATCATCGGGATCGTGATGATCATGGTCAATAAACAACATCTCATCGACTTAGATGAATTGCAGCAAAAAATACAACTCAACGCCATGGGATTAAGCTTAGGCATTGGATTAATTGTCGGTATTAGCTATTCAACCCTGGATACCACCGGACTGATCAGCAGTGATGCCGAGATATCTCATCTTATTATCGTTATGGGACTGACTTACATGATTGGCATTATTTTA
Organism: Shewanella holmiensis; assembly: GCF_025370255.1. Lineage (GTDB taxonomy): Bacteria > Pseudomonadota > Gammaproteobacteria > Enterobacterales > Shewanellaceae > Shewanella > Shewanella holmiensis. The sequence goes on along the minus strand of NZ_JAMTCD010000010.1, from coordinate 39,776 downwards.
GGCAACAGGAAGTATCAATGAAAAATCGCTTAAAGGTATTAAGGGCCGAGCGCGACTTAACCCAGGCACAATTAGCTGATTTATTAAATGTGTCTCGACAAACCATTAATGCGATAGAAAAAGGCAAGTTTGACCCCAGCTTACCTTTAGCATTTAAAGCTGCACGATTATTCGGGCTCAGTATTGAAGATATTTTTGAAGATGAAGTGGTTGAATAATCAAAAATGACGATGGCTTATATTTGTCAATTCGATAACCCAAAAGTGACTCTGAAACAACATGTTGAATAGCAATATCAGAGTCACAATATTTTGTGCATAAACATGCTGTTTGGGTCTATCCTGTAGTCGGCAAATTTGTCGCCTTCCTGAAAACCAAAACGGCTATAAAGTTGCCTTGCCGGCGCAAAGAAATCCATTGTGCCAGTTTCTAAACTTAATTTTTGATAACCGTTAGCCTTTGCAAACGCCAGCATATGTTGCAATAACTTGGCAGCAACTCCTTTTCGTCTATGGGTATTAGCCACTCGCATCGACTTTATCTCGGCATGGGTTTGAGATAATTGTTTAATTGCACCACAACCCGCTAATTGGTCATTATCCCAAACCGTCCAAAAAGTGATCTCGGGCTGACGCAATTTTGACAGGTCAAGCGCATGGACCGACTCTGGCGGTGAGGTTGCGTACATATCCTCTAAATGCTCATTCAGTAGCGCGGCTATTTCTGGGCCGAATAAATCATCAATGCGTATTTCCATGTTATAGGCCTCGTTGCCACTCTTGCCTTAATGGCACCATACCTTGTAATGCCTGAGTAACCTGAGCCAATAATTGGGGTTTATCTTTGCCTAAGACGCCTTTTAACACCAGATAGTTAGAGGCATGATCGGATCTAAATATGGTTTTATCCAGTTCAAGGTGGCTCAGTAGAGTTTGCATTTCAACTAATAATCCTTGCTGATTAGGTAGCTCAAACTTCCCATCAAATCCCGCATCCATTCGCGCAGTTCCTAGTGGCAATGTCACTACCAGGGTCGACAAATACTCCGGCTGAGCCTCGTTCATTAATTTGGCTGATGCTATAGCATGTTGTGTAGAGAGTTTAGTTCCACCTAAGCCCATTAAAATCATCACAGATGACTTTATACCTGCTTGCTTAATTTTTGTTAACGCTGCAAGCGAGGACTGGTAGCTTTCACCTTTTTGAATTCGAGTAAGCACTTCATCATCACCACTTTCACAGCCGATATACAATAAAGATAACCCCATTTGACGAAGCTCAGCTAACTGCTCAACAGTTTTGTTTTTTAAGTTGCGTGGCAAACAATAGCTACTGATCCGAGTCACTGAGGGTAAATGGGTATTGATTAACTCACAAATCGCTTTTAATCGCTTAAAGGGCAAACTCATTGCATCGCCATCGGCAAGAAATACCCGACTAATGGGGTAACCGGATGCCGCAGCAACAAGAATATCTTGTTCAATATTGTCGACTTTTTGGGCGCGAAATTGTTTTTGCGGTTGGGTATACATATCGCAAAAACTACAATTATTCCAACTGCATCCATTGGTAACCTGCAATATCAACGACTTCCACTCAGATGGAGGTCTAAAAACAGGTTCAATATATTTTAACAAGATCACATCCTTCTCTAACGAGTCAAATTACAATATTATCACTAAGTTGGCAGTGTAAATGACTGCCGTATCATAAAAAGTACTACCTTTGCTTCAGTTAGTTGTTATATTAACCGCAAAAACATTCCATTCACATGATGGACTGTTCAATAAAGACTCAACATTATCTTTATGTGAAATTAGAGGTATTAAGATGAATCAAACAGCACTAGATATCAGTGAGCGTCGCGGCAAGGCCATATCCAATTGTGATCATTGGGAGCTGGCTACAGCTGAACAAAAGTTAGCCTTATATGATTTGCATCGTTTCGGTTACCGCTTACTGTTTGTTAGACATAGCGTAAAAGGTCCTATGGCTGTTATTTGCCAACAAGATGATATTGCCATAATTTACCATGATGGTGAGGTTGATTTACGGCCTAAAATATCTTTGCGCCAGCCGCACTGAGTCATTGCCAATACTCTAAAAGTACGAATATAAAGGCTCGACTCATCTATTAGTGAGAATGTTGGTATTTCTCACAGTGCACATAAAAAACAATAAGATAAATTGAAATGGTGTGTTAGATTAAATGCTGAAATGGATTTCAAACATTAACACTCAATAGGTATATCAACATGGATGTCGCTTCCTATCAATTCCAAGAACAGCGCAAGCACTGCCTTTCCAATATCGAACACTGGGACAACGCCTCAGCAGAGCAAAAAATCACATTATACAAACTACACAATTATGGCTATCGATTGCTCTTTATACGTAACACCCCTGAGGGTCCTTTAGCGGTTATATCTCAAGATAATGAAATTGCCGTTATCGATACTGATGGCACGCTAAATTTACAACATCAAATAAAACTGCGACACTGCCCTGCTGATTAAATAATGATAAAAAAGAGTGCAATTGCACTCTTTTTATCTGAACGTTAAAAATGTTAAGCCATTACCTGATTAAACACTTCCACATGGTGCGATTCAACCAGTTCTGGCATCACGTTATGAAAATAATCTTGAATAGCCTCTTTAGCGCAATGTTTATCAAATGCAGCGCGATCAACAAACTTTTCAACAAACGCAACTTTATTATCGTCATCAGCACTGACATTCAGCTCATATCGAATACAGCCTGGCTCTTGACGAGTATCTGCAATTAAACTGACCAGTGCAGCCACTAATGCATCACGCTTACCTGCTTTGGCAACAAATTGCGCCACACAAACTAACTGGGTATTATTGATAACATAATTCGACATTACTACTTCCTTAACATTGATACATCATATCGATATGGGGGATCCCATCTTCTAAATACACCTTGGAATGATTGATAAAGCCAAGACGTTGATAAAATTTTTGCAGATGTTCTTGAGCGCCAATTTGTACGCCCGCTTGAGGCCAGTTGGCCAAAGCTTTTTTTAATGCTTGTTGCATTAGTGGCTCTGCTAAGCCTTGTCCACGGTGACTTGATGCCACAACCACCCGACCAATACTGGCTTGAGGATAACTTACCCCTGGAGGCAATACTCGACAATAAGCGACAAGATGACCATCTCGATCCTGGGCCAGCATGTGCATCGCTTGTGGATGACGATCTTTTTCATCAAGTTCCGGGTAAGGACAATTTTGCTCTACTACAAACACATCCACCCGTAGTTTGAGTATTTCATAGAGTTCATCACGTGTTAGTTGGTCAAACTTCAATGTACGCCAAATCACTACTGACTCCTTTTATCCTATTAATTCAAGCGCATTGTAGCACTTCTTCTCACGTCACTGTCTATCGGCATAACGTCTGTTTTTCTATGCCAATGTGATAGCACATATTAAGCTAACCCTAGACTAAAATATTCTATCTTTACCCTAGCTCAAATTTATTAAATTAGTGCTACGCTGCTTTTACGAACTGGGTAAAACGAAAACCCTCTTTCTGTTTAAATTATTTCGTAACCGTAAACCCTTACATTTTTGGGAGTGCAACATGAGTAAAGAACGTAATAATTCTAAAGAAGCCAAAAAACAGCCACAACTGTCGTTAAAAGAAAAACGTGCAGCTAAACAAGCTAAAAAGGCACCACAATCAAATATCGTCTCTAAAGCGAAATAAATTTCATTGCAAACGATATTGATAAGAAATACCGAGCCTAGCTCGGTATTTTTGTTTCTGCCTGCCGCACTTTATAACTGGGTCATCACTTTCATTCTGGCAGGTCGTTAATATCTTGATAATCTGCGATGATGCCCCAAGTCACTGCATTGAGATCTTAAATAAGATCAATAAAGTAAAAGTGACCTTATAAAACCTGCTTAATTAGACTGACTAAGCTAATCCCAATTGAAAATTAAACATAAAAAATGGGAGCTGATTAGGCTCCCATTTTATGTAGATTGTATATCTTAGTCTGCCTAAAGGGGCGCCAAAGATAGCTCAATCGCGGTAATTAACGTTCGAAGTTATGGAACTTCTCGATACCGAATGATTTACCTTCAGCATGACAAGTTGCACACGATTCACCCGTTGGTTGAGTAAACCAAGTGCCATCGTTGCCACTACCTTTCTCTGCACTAATCTCGCCACCATTTTGTTCCATATGGTTTAAGGCTTGTGCATCGTTATGACAAGCAAAACAGTTCGCCGTAATTGGGCTGGCCATTTTAGTTTGATCGCCATTGTTAAATGCTTTGGCTCGAATGTATTGATTAGGAATTGCATTTAAATCAACACCTTCAGCATGACACGATACACAATTGTCCGCATTTAAACTATCAGCTGAGTTAGCAATGTTATTACCATCCTCATCTTTTTTAGCACCTGAAAGTGCATTACCAATCCCCCAGTGCATACTGTGTACCATAGGGCCAAAGCCTGGTGCAGAGTTTTTAGCACTTCTGTCCTGACCATTGTTATGACAGGCTACACAGTCGACACCACCATCGTTATAAGCACCATTTTTATGGTAATTAGTTTCGCTGTTATGACAGGTTGTACAACTATCGTTGGTTACCGCAAGACGACGCTCATATGGCACTTCTTCACTGCTACTTTGGTTGATTGCATCTGAGTATGCAGTAAATGATAACGACTCTTTACCGTCATTATCTGTCCAACCATCATAGCTTAGCGAAATTCGTGCTGAAGCCATAATATCCGCAGCATCAAAACCTGCTGATGGCGATGGGAAACAATGCGTCCGCGTACCATCGGCATTATCGGTTTTAACTTCATCACTGCCATGGCCAGCAAAACGGCCAACGAGTGAGTTATTGAAGTAACCATGCAAATAAGCACCGGCATACACAATCGGAGTATCTGGATGATGACTGGTTAAATCATGGCTATAGTTATCACCAATATGCACAGGTGTTTTGGTCTCTCCATCAAGCTTAAATAACGCCATTGTGGTACACCAAACACCGTTTTCATCTTTAAACGGAACCGATGTTTCTGCAGAGTAACCGTTGCGCATTGCTTTTAAATTCGCTAAACCACTTTTCTTCGCATGGAAATCTCGTGCATCAAAATTAGTACTGGTTGCACTCATTACACGTTCAAACTTAGCGCCTTCAACACTATGACAGTCAGCACAGCCATTACCGGCAAGATTGGTATTCATCACAGGCTCGGCGTGACAGGTATAACAATTTACAGGAGTAAAATCTTTTTCAAATTTCTGGTGATTGATGTGACCCAACTTCTGCATGGTATTTTTAGCATAACCACCAGTATTTAACGATGAACCATCTTCAGCGATATCGCGCGGCACATTGTTATGACACACCATACAGCCACCAACGAAGTCGACTTCACCTTCGGTATTTAATGCAACATATCCACTGTGGCGAATATCTGAAGTGGCATAATCAACATGACATGAATAACAGGTTTCTGTGGTTGTGGTGTGAGTCATCTCAGGTTTATCGATGATGATATAAGGTGATTTAGCAATGTCACCCCCACCAACTTGTAAACGGATCAAACCTTGGGTATCAGCTTGTACTGCTGCCATAGGCGCAACAAATTGATAATTGCCATTATCTAACATTTCCAAAGAAACGCCTTCTGTTGGCTTATCACCGCCAGCTGTGGCATTGCCACCCACACTTCCATCACGGCTGCGCTGAATACCTTGTTCAGTCATAGCAGCAAGGTAAACAGAGGCATCTTTTAATCCAGCAATGGCTACGCCATCTTCGTTAGTAATCGCAAATTCAATGGTCAGTTTACCTTCTTCAACCATGTGGTTAATCATTTCTACATTGGTCACTGTAGACGTTTCCACAACAGGAGGTGTTGGTCCTGGACCTGGTTGTCCGGGTTCGCCAGGCTCTCCTGGTGCACCATCATTACCATCACTACCACATGCAGTAACCCCAATTGCTGTTGCTATAAGCAGTGCTATTTTGCACATATTTATATTTTTCATCATTCGCTCCAATATTATTATTATTAATACTACTTATTAGGTACAACCCGTATAGATAATAGACAGCATTAGTTGCCAGCAACGAGAGCAAAGTCACATAAAGTTTAGTGAGTCGAATTCAAATAATGGTTTTAAGATAAAAATCAGATATAGGTCTTGTTTTTAACAAACTAATATAACAAAAGCTAAATCAGTAAAGATTCAACCTTATAAAAAACATAAATATACACGATGATACAAGTGGGTGACCTTTGTTATAAATTGTTCGTCTTGATAAAAATACTGTCAATTTAATCGGAATATCTGACACTTTTAAGCAATAAAAAAGGCCTTAATGGCCTTTAATATGACGAACGTAAAATTTTATCATTGTCTATTCAAACTATGAGCAACAACTGGCATCTTTGCTTTTTTTCGGCAGTTTATCCCACAGGACTTTTGCCATAAGAACAGCAAGTACAATTCCCGATATCGCAACCACGCTTTGAGGCAAAAGTTCATGATCTGGGCCAATTTGTGGGATAACTTCAAATCCGAAGGTAGCAACGAGGTAGTTCACCAACATCCCTGAAATCAACGCCACCCCAAGCACGCCTCCCAAATAGCCCACTAGCGCACGCCTTCCTAACTCTTTGCTTACCACTCCTAAAGTGGCAATATTAGTTGCAGGACCTGCCATCATAAACACCAACACAGCCCCTGGAGACACACCAGCAAGCAATAATCCGGCTGCAATTGGCGTGGAGGCAGTAGCGCAGATATACATAGGCACAGACACTAACACCATCACTAGCATCGCCAGAATGCCATCACCCCATTTAGCTAAGAAGTCACCAGGCACATAAGTTTGCACTAAAGCAGCAAAGAATAAACCGACCAACAACCATAGGGTTGTATCACGGACTAAATCAGTAGCGGCATAGTGCAAACCAGAACCAACCCTGCTTAAAATTGAGTTTTGCTTTAACGTTGTGGCCATATCATCGCTTGAGGCACAGCAACTTTCAGAGGAATCAGTCGCATTAAGCGTGACATTTGCTTGATTAGGCGATTGACTGCTACAGCAACTGGCTTTTGCCGATACTGCAGCATCAGTTTTAACCGGTGAAAATATGTGTTCTGAAGTCGTTGCGGTTTTACTGCAACAGCCCGATTTTTCTGGTGTTTTTTCGGCAGGAGTAGAACCACAACACGCTTTTTCCTGTGCCACATTCACCACAGGTTTATCTGTTACTGGCTTAAACGATTCAGCGTTCAGCGACTTGCCTTCCACCAAAGCAGGCTTAATCAACGAGCGAGTAGTATCGACAGGCTTAAAGTTCATCGTGGTTATCGCTTTAGGTTTAGCTGGCTGACTGGCACAACAGCTGCTGGTGTTTTCTGCTGCTACAACCGCTAGTTTATCTGCCGCCGGATGGCTTACTTGAACCTCTGCTTTGTCATGTTCGTCATCTCGTCCAACTAATAAGCCTGCGACAACAGCGCTGGTTATCGCCGCAATGGGGCGCACGATCGCCATAAAGGGACCCAGTAACACATAAGAGACGGTCACTGAATCTACACCCGTTTCAGGGGTTGACACTAAAAAGGAGGTTGTTGCCGCTTTTGATGCACCAGATCTGCGTAACCCTACCGCCGCAGGAATAACACCACAAGAACATAACGGTAACGGCGCACCTAATACCGCGGCTTTTAGTACAGTTTTAAACCCATGACCACCTAATTGCTTTTGCATCCATTCCATCGGTACAAATACTTTTAACAGGCCTGCCAAAACAAGCCCCAATAACAACCAGGGCGCGGACTCTAAAAACAAATGAATAAAGTTTTCAATTAACATAATAAAGTCTCCAACGACTTATTTTTTACAAGCCGTTTAGGGCTAGAACACAGATTAACTGGCAAGGCATCGCGTTACTTAACAGCATGATGATGGCCTTTATGTGAGGTCTCATTTTTGGCACTCAATTGTTTATCTTCAGACTCAAGCGCTTCTAAAATACTGCAATGTTCAGCACTATCGGGGCCGCCACAGCAGGCGTTAGATAAACTTTGCAATGAGTTAGCAAACTGGGTTAACTCGGCAATTTTAGCAGTAACCTGCTCAAGTTTATTATCGACCATGCCTTTAACGTCAGCACAAGCCCAGTTGGCTTTATCCAGTTCGATAGATAACAGCTCAGATATTTCATTTAAGGTGAAGCCAACGGCTTTAGCCCGTAAAATAAAGCGTAGCCTTGATGCATCATCTTTTGTATACAGACGATAGCCAGATCCAGATCGGCTAGAGGGTGCTAACAAACCATGCTTTTCATAAAAACGTAAAGTATCAGCCTTGATATCGCATTGACTTGCTAACTCGCCGATTCGGTACATAACCATCCCGTTTTGGATAAGTAAATCACTTGAATATAAGCCTAGTATAAACCTTGGAGTTTAATCTAAGGTCAAGGGTTTTAATGCGTTTTATTTTATGACGCGTTGTTCGGATTTCAATATTGTGAAATCACGCAGAAAAAACACTCAAGCTCTATGGTTTACGGTAAAATACGCGCGCTTTAACAGCACTCATAATAATCACAAAAAACAGCTGCACATTTTGTTCAAATAATGAACCCGAGGAACTTTGGCAAAACAGATTCACTTTTGGTGTTAAACAACAGCAAAGCATTCGAATCTGATTTGCGAAAGATCCTTGAAATTAAATAGTGGACCCTGTACCTACATGAATACTGTCAGACCAATTCGTCGCGCGCTACTAAGCGTTTCAGATAAAACTGGAATCCTTGAATTTGCACAAGCTTTGCATGCTCAAGGTGTTGAACTGTTATCTACCGGAGGCACTGCTAAGTTGCTGGCCGATAACAATATCCCTGTCATGGAAGTTTCTGATTACACAGGTCACCCTGAGATCATGGATGGTCGTGTCAAAACATTGCACCCTAAAATACACGGTGGCATTTTAGCCCGTCGTGGAATTGATGAGTTAGTGATGGAACAAAACGCCATCAAACCTATCGATTTAGTCGCGGTGAATTTATACCCATTTGCGGCAACCGTTGCTAAAGAAGGTTGCACATTAGCTGACGCTGTTGAAAACATCGATATCGGTGGCCCAACAATGGTGCGCTCTACGGCTAAAAACCACAAAGACACGACTATCGTGGTTAACGCTAAAGATTACGCTCGCGTGATTGCTGAAATGCAAGCTAACAATGGTAGCACTACGCTTGAAACCCGTTTTGACCTAGCCATAGCCGCATTTGAACACACTGCTGCATATGATGGCATGATCGCCAATTACTTCGGTACTATGGTTCCTGCGCATAGTAAAGATGAGTGTCACGAAGATTCAAGCTTCCCACGTACATTCAATACTCAGCTGATTAAAAAGCAAGATTTACGTTACGGCGAAAACAGCCATCAAAAAGCGGCGTTTTATGTTGATGCCCATATTGATGAAGCCTCAGTTGCCAGTGCGACTCAGCTTCAAGGTAAAGCATTGTCTTACAACAACATCGCCGATACCGATGCGGCACTTGAGTGCGTAAAAGAGTTTGAAGGCCCTGCCTGTGTCATTGTTAAGCATGCTAACCCTTGTGGTGTCGCATTAGGTACTAGCTTATTAGAAGCATATGATCGCGCCTTTAAAACTGACCCAACATCGGCATTTGGTGGAATCATTGCCTTTAACCAAGAGTTAGATGCAGATACTGCTAAAGCGATAGTAGACCGTCAATTTGTTGAAGTGATTATCGCGCCAAAAATTAGCCAAGCTGCCCGTGATATTGTTGCCACTAAAGCTAACGTGCGTTTATTAGAGTGCGGTGAGTGGAACACTAGAACCACGACTCAAGATTACAAGCGTGTTAATGGTGGCTTGCTGGTTCAAGATCGCGATCAAGGCATGGTCAATGTGGAAGACGTCAAAGTGGTATCAAAACGTCAACCAACAGCAAAAGAGTTAACCGATTTAATGTTCTGCTGGAAAGTGGCTAAGTTTGTTAAATCAAATGCGATTGTTTACGCCAAAGATGGCATGACCATAGGTGTAGGCGCGGGTCAAATGAGCCGCGTGTACTCAGCCAAAGTTGCTGGCATTAAAGCGGCTGACGAAGGCTTAGTGGTTGAAGGTTCTGTTATGGCATCGGATGCTTTTTTCCCGTTCCGTGACGGTATCGATGCCGCAGCAGCAGCTGGCATTAGCTGTATTATTCAGCCAGGCGGTTCAATCCGTGATGAAGAAATCATCGCCGCAGCTGATGAACACGGGATTGCTATGGTGTTCACCGGAATGCGTCACTTCCGTCACTAATTACCGTTAGAATAGAGCAGCCATCTTTGGCTGCTTTTTTCGTTTAAGCACAGAATTATTTTTATTATTTGAGGAATGAATTAATGAGAGTCCTTGTTATTGGTGGCGGCGGACGCGAGCACGCGTTAGCTTGGAAAGCAGCTCAATCAGCACAAGTTGAAACTGTATTTGTTGCTCCAGGTAATGCGGGCACATCACTAGAGCCAAAATTAGAAAACGTTGCAATTAACGTTGAAGAGATCAGCGCATTAGTTGAGTTTGCTCAAACAAACAAAATTGAACTCACCATTGTTGGCCCAGAAGTGCCTTTATCATTAGGTGTTGTTGATGCTTTTAACGCTGCGGGTTTACCTATTTTTGGTCCAACCCAAGGCGCTGCTCAACTTGAGTCTTCAAAAGCGTTCACCAAAGACTTTTTAGCGCGTCACAATATTCCAACAGCTGATTACGCTAACTTCACTGAAATAGCCCCTGCCAAAACTTACGCGGCACAGTTAACCGCTAAAACGGGTTTTCCTGTTGTTATTAAAGCCGATGGTTTAGCCGCTGGTAAAGGGGTCATTATTGCTGCAAACCAAGCTGAAGCCGATGCCGCCATCGAAGACATGCTAGCCGGCAACAAGTTTGGTGATGCCGGTTCACGCGTGGTTATCGAAGAGTTTTTAAAAGGCGAAGAAGCCAGCTTTATCGTTATGGTAGATGGCAAAAACATCTTGGCCATGGCCACCAGCCAAGACCACAAAGCCCGTGATAACGGTGATTATGGTCCAAACACTGGCGGTATGGGGGCATACTCACCCGCTCCTGTTGTGACCCAAGCCGTTCACGACTGGACTATTGCTAATGTAATTCGCCCTACGGTAGATGGTATGGCCGCTGAAGGTAACGTTTACACTGGCTTTTTATACGCTGGTTTGATGATTTCACCTGATGGCAGTGCAAAGGTGCTTGAGTACAATTGCCGTTTTGGTGATCCTGAAACCCAACCGATTATGATGCGCCTGCAATCTGACATCGTTGAGCTATGTTTAGCCGCCACCCGTGGTGAGTTAGATACAGTTACTGCCGAATTTGATGCACGTCCTGCTGTTGGGGTGGTATTGGCAGCTGGCGGTTATCCTGATGCTTACCGTAAGCATGATGTTATTGATGGTTTATCTCTTGGCGATAGCAATGCCAAAGTATTCCATGCTGGCACAGAAATGAAAGACGGTCATGTGGTCACAAATGGCGGTCGAGTGTTATGTGCGACGGCATTAGGTCACACAGTAACCGAAGCACAAAAAGCGGCTTACGCTTTAGTCGATGCTATCCATTGGGATGATGTCTACTTCCGTACCGATATTGCCTACCGTGCGATTGCACGTGAGCAAGGTAAAGCTTAAACCACTAGGCATTCATTAAGGGGTTAGCCATTTGGTCATCAACCCCGTTGACTCATAAAAAATCCCTGTGATAGTGATATCACAGGGATTTTTTTAAGCTCGCAGTGTGGAGGCTATAACACTATTATCGTAGCACCTATCACTTATCAGCCTGAGGCGTAGGTGGTTCTTTGACAAGCGGCACAGCGACATGTTTGGTTAAATTTAATATCAATGCACCCACTAAAATGGCGATAGCAATTGATAGCAAGCGTAAAAACTCTGCCGACAAAGAAGCCGTACCTTGATGCTTGATTACTTGGTAAGTCAGCACCACAAAATTAGTAAACATTAACTGATATATGCTGGAGCGACATTGACTACGAATGGCATAACAGGCTAGTTGAAAAGCGCAAAAAACCGTCACACCAATTAACATCCATGTCGACACACCAAACATAAACAAAAACATCACTGGCAATGTAAAACAAATACCTAGCACTGTGGTGATAATTTTATTTTGGCTATAAGTGCGATGATCATCAGCAATCGGGATCATAATCATGCTGCTAATGGTTATGGTGATCAGCATCGTTTGCGTACTGCCTATACCCATTAACACCACCATAACCAAGCACATGGCTGTTGCTTTGAACATGATCAGGCCAATATTGGTTTGTGCGCCCTCTTTACTCGTTTCGTCCATTAAAATATCTTTTTGATCACCAGGGAAAAGTAAGAAACTGATATAGGTAACCACAATGGCAATAACAAAGTCTTTAAACATCAACCAGGGTAGGACATCTATCTGAGCGCCCATTTGAAAATTCATCACGGTCATAATAATAACCACTATGAGTGTCAAAGTGGCAATGATATCTTTAGGATCATTATGACTGCGGTAATAACTCCAAAAAAATAATGACCAACAAAACAAGGCGTATCCGGTGGGCGTGTCTTGTAATACCTCGCCAATAAATACCAAGACAAAACTCACAAACAACAATACCAACAGTAATTTTAACAACAAATTTAACGGGGGCTTGGATGGCATCAAGGTTAAAAAGATAACCGTAAATATCGGTGCCAAAATGGCCATCGAAGCCCCACTGTGTTGTAAATAAAACAACAAAAGGACTGGAAAAACAGCCAGTCGTATTATCGGATTAGCAGCGCTACGAAACATAAGTCCATATACTCACAACACGTATCCAAAGTTTTGCTAATAATTCACCAAAGCTGCTTTGCTCGGTAAAAAATGCCACGGTTGCCTGTGAGCCATATCGAATGTTTTTTGGTACATCTTCATTCTCAAACACGATATTGACAGGATAACGCTGTGCTTTCATTGACTGCGTATCAGCGGTTAAAAACCCCGTGTTTTGGTCAATATTATTACTGCCTCCGGTTCCCCAACCTATGCTATCAACTCTGGCATGAAGCACACGACCAGGTAGCGCATCGAGTACCACTTCAACTGACTGGCCTACGCGAATGTGTTCCAGCGAGTTTTCTCTCACTAATGCTGAAATCCATACACCTCGAGGATCGATAAACGTTAAGATAGGCGTGCCAACGCTGGCTTTTTGCCCCACGGTTAACTGTAAATTGGTTACGATCCCTTTTGAAGGGGCGAGCACTTCTGTGCGCTGTAAGTCTAACTGTGCTTTTTCAAGGTTGGCCATAGCAGCAAGAAGTTGTGGGTTATTCTCACCTTCTGGACCTAAGTTTTGTTTTGCCTGTACTAAAGAGGCTTCAGCAGCTTCATAACTGGCTTGAGTTCTATCACGCGACTCGATTGCGTTATCTAAATCGGCTTTACTTAATACACCCTGGCCGGCCAACTCCATCACCCGCACATACTGTTCTTTTGCATTGTTACGCGCGGCAATGGCATCAACCACTTTCGCCTGCGCTACCGCAACTGCAGCAGTATTCGCACCAATGCCTTGACCTGCAATCGTTAAATTAGCCTGTGCTGACTGTAATGCAATTTCATAGTTTCGCGGATCGATTTTAAATAGCACACTCCCCGCTTCAACCACCTGATTATTTTTTACATTCACCTCAACCACGTTGCCGGTGACCTCACTGGCAACACGAACAAGGTAAGAGTGTACTCTTGCCTCAGCTGTCATTGGTGTAACGCGATCAGCCCATAGGCTATATAACCAAATAAATAGGATAACGCCGATGATATAAAAACTAAGTTTGCGAGATGATTTTTCCGCGGCCGACATGTCACTACTCTCTTATTGTATTGATGAAGATGATTCTAACAAAAATCATACTAAGTGAAAGAAATGAATGTTAAATACCTGGTTTTCAACAAGCCTATTTAAGCTCAATGACAAAAATATCGAATATTCCCAACAGAATATTCATAAAACGTCGATGTTTTATATAAAAAATAATTCAGCTCAAGCAATATGGCTTGCATACTTAGGCAGCAAATTCTCACTATTCAGCATAAATACCAACTTTACTGAAAACTTTAATCAATACCAGTACCAACACTTCACTTTGATTTAACGCCAAACCGCTTCAACATTGGTTTTAGGCTCGACTTTGCTGCGTGACCTGTGTCACGATAAAGCCAGGTAACAAGTTAGTAACAAGCTAACGCGGCTAGTGTAAAACAGCTTATAACTCCCCCGAATGAGTTTATAAACCCACATAACACATCACTACCTGTTGACTATAAATATAATAATAAATTATCAAAGGGATCTACTTATGCCAGACTCTCAGCACAAGCAACCTAGTTTGCTTGACGCACTTATTCCTGTGTTTGCTCTTATCATTATGCTTGCCGCTGCGGTATACCTTTTCTCATCTGATAGTTCATCTGGTGCAAACCAAATTGCGTTAGTGTTAGCAGCCTGTATTGCCATGGTCATTGGCTATAAAAATGGTTACAGCTGGAATCAAATGGAGCGCGGTATTATAAAAAGTATCGGCGTTGCAACTGGGGCACTATTGATTCTGTTTAGCGTTGGCTCACTTATCGGCACCTGGATTCTAGCGGGAACCGTGCCAACCATGATTTATTACGGCATGCAGATACTCAATCCGCAATATTTTTACAGTGCATGTTGTGTATTGTGTGCAGTAGTGGCTTTAAGTATTGGTAGCTCTTGGACAGTCGCGGGAACCTTAGGCATTGCACTTATTGGTATATCATCGGCTATGGGGTTGGATGTTAATATCACCGCGGGTGCGATTATCAGCGGCGCCTACTTTGGTGACAAAATGTCGCCGATGTCTGATACCACTAACTTAGCCCCTGCCGTTGCCGGAACTGATATTTTCAGCCATATTAAGCACATGACTTGGACTACTGTCCCCAGCATTACTATTGCGCTTATTGGCTTTACTTTTTTAGGATTAACCGCAGAAGCCACTCCTGTAGAAAATCAATTAGCTGATAGTTTAGCCTTGCTTGAGCGTACCTTTGATCCCGGCATTCACTTGCTGTTTCCGTTGCTTGTGGTTTTGTATCTTGCCAATCGAAAAATGCCTGCGTTTCCAACGGTAATTTTAGGCACCTTGGCCGGTGCCGTTTGTGCGGCTATTTTTCAATACGATAACGTACTGGCTTACGTGCACGATGATGCTATAACGCCATTGCTAGCCTTAGTGAAAGGGATCTGGATTGCCATGTTTGATGGCTATGTGGCCAACACTGGAGATGAAGTTCTAGATAACTTATTAAGCCGTGGCGGCATGAGCAGCATGGTAACGACTGTGTGGTTAATTCTGTGCGCGATGGCATTTGGCGGTGTGATGGAAGTAACCGGATTGTTAGGGCGTATTTTACAAAGTATTTTAACCTTAGTAACAGGCACCTCTAGTTTGATCATCACCACTTTGGGAGTGTGCATTGGCGCTAATGTGATCACTGCCGACCAGTATATTGCGATTGTATTGCCAGGTCGCATGCTAAAAATGGAATACACCAACAGAAAACTTGCCGCCGTTAATTTAAGCCGTGCCCTTGAAGATTCTGCCACTGTTACCAGCCCACTTGTGCCATGGAATACCTGCGGTGCTTTTATGGCCAGCACATTGGGCGTAGCAACCGTGGCGTATTTGCCCTATGCATTCTTTAACTTAGTTTGCCCATTTGTGAGTGCTTCTTATGCCTACTTCAACTTCAAAATTGAACCATTGGATGAAAGCCAAATACATGACGGCAGTGTAGTCGGTTAACCCCCATGAACTTTACCGATACAATTAGATAATAAACCGCTTTAACCAAAGCGGTCTTTCATCCAGCCATAATGATAATAACCCCATTGACCTAGCCGCTTCACTTGTCCAAAAGGCAGTATGCTTGAAGGGTGCGAAGGCAAAGGTTGACGATATAAAGGTAAATTAGGCTGAGGTACACCTGCCATACTTTGGGCCAATCGATAAGCTGCCTGACTGCTAAAAGATACGCCGGCACCACAATAGCCTAAGCTGTAACCCACGCCATTTTGTGAAAACACATGCGGCATATCGTCAAACGATGCCGCGATCCAGCCAGTCCAGTTGTAGGCGATGACTTTGTGTTTTAATGCCGGAAAGCACTTATCCAAGGCCATTTTTAGCCTTTGTCCATACACAGGGTTAGCACTGTCTTTGCCCCATACCGCACCGCGGCCACCAAACAACAAGCGGTTATCAGGCAATAAGCGGTAGTAATATTTTAATATGCGGGTATCCATGGTGACTTGCGAAGTATAAATGCCCGCTTGCTGTAATTCATCGGCGGTAAGTGGCTCAGTCACAATGACATTACTGAGTATAGGCAAATATTTGTTATCGATAATTGGCGAGAATTTTTTTGGCGTATAAGCATTACCGGCACAAATCACCTTATTAGCAGTAAGCTCACCGGACTCGGTTATTAAGCGATGTTTTCCGCCCTCTTGCTGCCATTCAAGCACGCAAGATTGCTCTGATATCGACACTTTAACTTGCTGTACCATCTGCTTATAACCCAGTAATAATTTTAATGGGTTAATCCCAAAACCATCATTTAACCTTAATGCACCAAAAGCTTGCTGATGGTTCATGTATTGGTCACAAAAAGTGTTACGGTCGATAAACTCAGCCCCATCACCAAAGTGTTGCTGAATGAACCCCGCGGCGGCTTGCAATTGTGCTAGCGCTTTTGGGTTATGGGCTACTTTTAAGTAACCGGTGTCCTGCACATCACAGCTAATTTGATGCTGTTTAATTAATCCCGATACGCGCGCAACCGCCTCGGTAAACTCAGCATAAATACCTTTGGCAGTATCAATATCCCAACGCTGTGCCATAGCGCTATAACCTAGACGCCCTGAACCTTTAAGTACAAACCCTGCATTACGAGCACTGGCACCAAAACCAACCTGATTGGCTTCAAGCACGTGGCAATCAATATTAAATTCAGTCGCAAGATAATACGCGGTTAATAATCCCGTATAGCCGCCACCAATAATAGCCACATCGGTTTGCTGAGTGCCTTTTAGTGCTGCATTGGGTTTTGGCAATTTAATGGTACTCGCCCAATAACTAGTGGGTTGTGGCTGACCCTTAGGCGTCTTATTAACTAGCGGATCATAAGGTTTCATATTGTTTTTCATCAAAACACCAATAACATTTCACAGGCGACACAGAGACAATCAACGCCACATAGCACGCAGATATAATCCTCTCCCACATGCCGTTGATGCCATCGTTGAGGATGCTGCTTAATTAATTGCCCACCGGCTTTGGTAAAATAGCGTACCGCGGCATTATTGGGGCTTTGTTGCCATAAATGACTCACGCCAGCTTTAGCACCTTGTGCAATAACCGCTTCTTTAGAGGCTTGTAAAAGTTGTCCGCCTAACCCTTTACCTCGGCCATGTTCAGCAATGGTATTTGACTTAAAGTAACACACATCATCAAAGTTAACGCCCCACAACGCTACAGTACACCATTGATCCTGTTGCCATTTACCTGCGGCATAGGTTAATCGAAAACCCAGTAATTCATCGTTTTCAATGGCAACAAAGTTGGCATTAATACCATTCTTTATGCCTTTATGATAAATGGCTGTCAGTTCATCCATATCCATATAGCCCTGACCGTGTACTTGTTCACCTAATAGTAATACCGCTTTAAAATCATTTTGTTGTAATGTTCTTATCATGTTTTTATTCTTTTTTTGATACTAAGAAAATTAACCTTGAAAGATCAACTGCCCCTAAGTTTTAGGCTAATTTATCATAACAAAATAACCTGAACCTAACGATGTTAAACTTTTGTGATAATTTAGCGATAACCCAGTGAACTCCCTTTGTAATACTAGCTGTAATTAAACAAAAGGAGCTCGGTTATGAAACGTACATTAGTTAACGCTAGCCTACTAGCAGCAGGTTTATTGAGTTTATCAACCCAAGCCGCAGACATTGAAGTCAGTGTCACCAACCTTACCCATGGTAATCACTTTACGCCACTGTTCATCGCCGCTCATACCAGCGACAGTCATTTATTTCACGTCGGTGAAATGGCGTCGCCAGCACTACAAAAAATGGCAGAAGGCGGTGACATTGCCGACCTTGATACAGCCGTTACAGGCACAAATGGTGTCACCTCAGCTAACCCAGCCATGGGGTTACTTGCGGCAGGAGCCAGCGTTAATGATGTCATGCTAGATACCGCTGATAACACTCATCTTTCTATTGTTGCAATGGTACTGCCAACCAACGATGCATTTATCGGTTTAGACAGTTGGAAAATTCCAACTGAAGCAGGTACTTACACAGTTTATATTAATGCCTATGATGCAGGCACAGAAGCCAATGACGAAATCATTAATGGCGGCGGCATGTCAGGTGTAGCAGGTATTCCGGCAGCTCCCGGTGGTAACGGCGGCGCTAATGGTACTGGCGTGATGGACGGTGCAGATAACATGTACGTCCATACTCACCCTGGCGTATTAGGCGATACCGATCCTGCAGGCGGGCCCAGCGATTTAGACAGCCGCATTCACCGCTGGTTAAACCCTGTGGCGAAAGTTGTGGTCACAGTAAAATAGGAGGTAAAACATGAAAACCACCGACATTAAACTTAAACCCAGCTTACTTGCCTTATTTGTGGTATCGACATTACTCAGTGGTTGTGGAGACGACGATGAAGTTGTTGTCACACCCGAGCCAACACCACCGGCAGTGGTTATGCAAACGTATACAGTAACAGTGACAAACTTAACGGCGAATCAACCCATGTCGCCGGTGATTGTCGCATCGCACAGTGCAGACGCTATGCTGTGGCAAGCTGGTGAAACGGCAAGCCTTGCCATTGAAAAAATGGCAGAAGGTGGCGATACCGCAGATATCGCTGCACTAGAAGCTGTCACTAATAGCGTAAATGGTGCTGGCATGCTGATGCCAGGCATGACTGAAACCCTCACGTTAACGTTAGCCGAAGCTGACGTCGCAAACCTCAGTTTGGTAACCATGTTGGTGAATACTAATGATGCCTTTACAGGGGTCAATGGTGTCAACATTGCAGAAATGGATGTCGATATACCAATAATGATGCATTACATGGCCTACGATGCGGGCACAGAAGCTAACACAGAAGCTAAAGGCAGTATGCCTGGACCTGCTGATGGCGGAGAAGGCTTTAATGCTGCCCGAGATGATGTAAATTTTGTGCATATTCATCCCGGCGTGATCAGCCAATATGATGGTTTAGCTGACTCTGTCCTTATGCCTTCGCATCGTTTTGATAATCCGGTCCTTGCTGTCACCATTACGCGCACTGAATAAAATTTCAGCAGGAATGAAATTTAATCTTCTCAATACAGGTCTATTGCCATGGATGCAGGGATCTGTCTTGAGGGATACACATGAATCATTCAACAAAACATAATGGACACGCTAACCCACAACATATTTTATTGGTTGAGGATGAACAGGATTTAGCCAAATTAATTCTGCTGAATTTAACAGCATTAAATTATCAGGTATGTCACGCCACAACATTAAAGCAAGCCATGCAGATCATTGAACATAAAAAACTCGACTTAATTTTAATGGACAGAATGCTACCTGACGGCGACGGGATCATACTATGTCAGCAACTCAGGCAAGCGCAAAAAGAAGTGCCCATTATGTTATTGACCGCCAAAGATTCAGAAGCAGATATAGTGCTGGGGCTTGAAGCAGGCGCAGATGACTATCTTGTAAAGCCTTTCAGTGTATTGGAACTGCGTGCCAGAGTGAAAGCTCATTTAAGACGTGGACAAGTTCAGCATGACCATCAGCAGCAACTCGACTTTCATGGTGTCAGCATTAACGCCAGCACGCGAGAAGTATTGGCATTTAATAATGCATTAGAGTTAACCGCACGTGAGTTTGATTTATTGCTTTATCTGGCTCAACACCCGCAACAAGTATTTAGTCGGTTACAGCTATTAGAAGCGGTCTGGGGCTATAACTACAGCGGATACGAACACACAGTCAATAGCCACATAAATCGCTTACGTAACAAACTGTCCCGCTGTTCAGAACACGACTTAGTGAAAACCGTGTGGGGCGTAGGGTATAAATTTTCGCCACCTGAGGCACATGCTCACTAATGAATCGTCTATTTAATCGATTATTCTTTGTCGCTACCGCGATAGCACTACTGTTATTTGTGGCATTATGGCAATGGCTACAACTAAATCATGAGTTCAGTCGCAATCAAATTCAGCAATCACTGCACCTCGAATTAGCGGAGCATATGGCGCATATTAATCCACTGCTATCACAGGGGATCACTTCAGATGCCGCTTTAAAAGAAGCCTTTCATGATTTTATGTTACTGGGGCCAAGCTTTGAAATTTATACCTTAGATCCAAATGGCAAGGTAATCGCCTATGATGCAAAAGAAGAGAAAATTAAGAACCACCGTGTCGACATTAATATTATTCAGCAATTTTTAGCTGGCAAACACCTGCCATTACTTGGCACAGATCCACGCTCACTTGATACCCAAAAGATTTTTTCAGCTGCCAAGCTGATAAATAGCCAAGGGCTACATAGCGGCTATTTATATGTGATTATTGGCGGTGAAGATTACGATAGCTGGCAGGCGTTAATTAATGCCGAAAACCAACCCAAAATATGGGGGGCGACTATAGGTTTTTGGGTAATATTTGCCCTAATATTATTTGTAATCTTACTGCGCTATTTTACCCGCCCAATTCACAAACTTGCTCAGGATTTAAACGCGTTAAAAACCTTACCTATTTCTGAAAATCTAACCTTACCAGAACGCTATAGGGGAAGTTTAGAAATAAGCCAATTAAGTGAGCATATCAATCATTTACTGCAAGAAATTCAGCAGCAGCAACAACAGGTTAAGCGCCAGCAACAGGCCAAACACGACTTTTTACTGCATTTGTCCCATGACTTAAAAACCCCATTAACCGCGTTATTAGGCTATATCGACACCTGGCTCATTTTACCCGCAGATGAGCGCGATGCAGTACTTATTCAATATGCTGCGAACTCAGGCCAAACGTTACAGCAATTATTAGCACAACTGCTAGAGCTCGCCGCATTAGAAAATGGCCAAATTCATGCCCAGCTGCAACAAGTCGAATTAGCCAGTTTATTAAATGAGGTTGAAAAAACCTTTGCTCCGAGAGCTAAAAACTTAGGTATTTCACTGCAATTTAAGCTTGAGCGACCAAGCCAAACCTATACCGACCCTCAGTTAATGCGCCGTATATTAAATAACCTTGTCGATAACGCCCTGCGTTACACCCCAAAAGGTGGAACGATTCAGATTATTAATCAACAATATCAAGGGCAACAATGGTTAGCGGTAAGAGACACGGGTGCTGGCATGCATCAACATGAAGTTGAGGCATTAAAGCAGCTATCGATTCAACCCGCACACTTTAGCCATAATCAACCGTTACCCCAATTAGGCGTAGGATTAGCAATTGTCAGACAATTACTAGGCATATTGAAATGCCGAATTGAAATCGCTAGCCAACCCGGCATAGGCAGTGAGTTTAAAATTGAATTGGTTAGCCATC
The DNA here is from genome assembly GCF_025370255.1 of Shewanella holmiensis. Classification (GTDB taxonomy): domain Bacteria; phylum Pseudomonadota; class Gammaproteobacteria; order Enterobacterales; family Shewanellaceae; genus Shewanella; species Shewanella holmiensis. Next base: position 17,988 of record NZ_JAMTCD010000010.1, on the reverse strand, counting down.
ATTAAATTAAAATGAGCCTCAAACCACATGCTATTAGCACCATCCCTCCTCCTTACATACTCAATGACTATCAATTGGTTATAGTGAATATCAAAGGGATTTTGCTTAATTAAACTCACCTGAAGTAAGGTGTTTTTAGGCTAAAAGCATTAATTACAATTGAGCAAACACCTTTTTCAGCTTAGGAAATACCAAGCTAACAACCCCTCCAAATAAGCTTGCCCACATAAAACAAACTACAGCAGCCGTCATGTAAATGCCTGTCATATAATCAGCATGTACAAGATAGAATTGGTTAGCACCAGTAGTCAGTAATCCAATGAACATGGCAAAACAAACGATGCTGATAATAATGTTAGCTTTCATAATGTAACCTCAGGTAAGTAATAGGTATAAATGGTTTTCAAATTGATAAATATTACACAATTTAATTTTTCACTAAACAATCCGCTTAAAATGTTATGACTTCACTTCAATAGCGTGAATAATCCAACGGACTACATTCAACACGGAATAAGCTGGTTATATGACGGAAAAATAACGTGAGACGAATGTATTTTTCATCAACCTTACCAATATGACTATGGCGACCGATAAACTGACATTTGGCCACTACCATAGATGAGTCAACTGCATAATACTCTTGCATGAGGTTATTTTAAGACAAATTACAGCTTAAAAATAAATCGTATTTGATGGATGAAACCCTCACCCCAATTACGTGACTGCAACCATGAATAAGTTTAATCAGGGAATAGTGATAACAACCCTTAGTCAAAATTTAGCCATAAAAAAACGAACCATAATATGGTTCGCTTTTTCTTTAGTATTCTTGAAGCTATCTAATGATAACCAGAAGTTTACTTATGGTATTTAACAGATAGCTCGTTAACTGAGTTGATAAATGCGCCAGCGTGCTCAGGATTAACATGCTGGTGAATACCATGGCCTAAGTTAAATACATGGCCAGTACCTTCACCGTAAGACGCAAGAATCTGTTCTACTTCTTGACGAATACGTGCAGGTGAAGCATATAGTACTGATGGATCCATATTGCCTTGTAAAGCCACTTTGTGCCCTACGCGACGACGTGCATCACCAATATCAACAGTCCAGTCTAAGCCTAACGCATCACAGCCGGTTTCAGCCATTGCTTCTAACCATAAACCGCCACCTTTAGTGAATAAGGTTACCGGTACTGTACGACCTTCAGCTTCACGGGTTAAGCCATCAACGATTTTCTGCATGTAGCGTAATGAAAACTCACGGTAAGCGTGGTGAGATAGCGCACCGCCCCAAGAATCGAAAATCATTAACGATTGAGCACCGTTAGCTACTTGTGCGTTTAGATATAAAATAACTGAATCAGCTAATTTATCTAACAACATGTGTAATGTTGCTGGCTCTTCGTAAGCCATTTTCTTAATTTTTTCGAAAGTTTTGCTTGAGCCACCTTCAACCATATACGTGGCAAGTGTCCAAGGAGAACCAGAGAACCCAATTAATGGTACTTCGCCTTTCAGCTCACGACGAATGGTGCTTACAGCACGCATTACATAGCCTAGCTCATCTTCTGGATCTGGCACGCAAAGCTTTTTGATTGCATCGATAGTGTCAGTTGGGCGCTGGAAACGTGGGCCTTCGCCAGTTTCAAAATACAAACCTAAGCCCATTGCATCTGGCACAGTTAAGATGTCTGAGAAAAGAATAGCGGCATCTAAGTCATAGCGGCGTAAAGGCTGCAAAGTTACTTCACACGCTAGATCTTGGTTCTTACAAAGAGACATAAAGTCACCGGCTTCAGCACGGGTTGCTTTATATTCTGGAAGATAACGACCTGCTTGACGCATCATCCATACTGGCGTTCTGTCTACAGGTTGTTTTAATAAAGCACGTAAATAACGATCATTCTTTAGTTCTGCCATGGGGGCTATTTTCCTAGATTGTTATGAATTTTGCAGGGCGGTAGTTTAGCACTTACGCGATTAATGTAACCACTTATGCGATATTTATGTGAGCTAATCCTAAATCTGTTGCTAAAAATGTGAAAACACCTCAAATTTCGCTCACAAAAACAGCAAAAATGATTTCAAAAACACATAACATCGATTATTAGTTGCACCACGAGTGTGCGTTTGGTATAAAAAGTATGCGCTAGCAAGAACAATCAAGAAGCTCGATTTATCGAGCCCTTAAAAGCTTATTTACCCAGTGATAGTCTACTATCGCTGGGTTTTTTATTTTAAATCTAAGGTGAATTAAATTAAGCTGGTTTGTCCTTTGATAAATAAAGCATAAAACAGTTGATCAACTGAGTACTTGTCCAATACAGTAGGTAATATTGTAAGATAGCAAGTTAAGGGCATCAACATGCTTACACAGCTCGAAAAAGCAGAACAACGTTGGGGTGGCGCCAATAAATTAATCGATCAATGGTTAACCCATCGTCGTAAATTGCTTATCCAATATTTTACCCTCGCCGGACTGGCTCCTTATACCCGTGCAGAAAAAAGCTTACCTAGCATCAACGACGTCCAAGAGTTTTGTGCCCAGTTAGTTGATTATGTTTCTGAGGGGCATTTTGAAGTTTATGATCGCGTAGTCAGTGAATGTGCGACTCACGGCCCAGAGAGTAAAGCTATTGCCCAAAGCTTGCTGCCCAAAATCAGTGACAGCACCGATACTGCGCTTGATTTTAATGACAAATATACTGAATCTGAAGACGATAAAGTTCTTTATCAACTTGATAAAGATTTAGCACAGCTTGCTCAAGCTATGGAGTCTCGTTTTGAATATGAAGACGAATTATTAGAGATTCTCCATAGCCGTCATTCTTAAAACCTTAAAACCTTAAAACCTTAAAAACCATACTCAAAAAATAAGCTCAAAGTGCATTACACTCTGGGCTTATTTTTTATCTGCAATGACACTATTTTACTGACGTTTACGCCAATTTTCCGGTAATTCAACCTGCGACCATAGCTGATCACACAACTGTTGTGGTTGCTGCCATTCGCCTATTGTTAACCAATCGACTAAAGCGTCCCCTACTTTTGGATAATGGATTGCTTCTGGTGATGGCGCTTTTAACCAACGAGTAAGTTTGGCATTGTCCAATGTTTGCATACAGTCTGCCGCGGCGAGTAACTCTAACGCAGCCACATTTGCCGATTGTTCAAACTGCCCTATCAGCGGTTTTACTAACAGCTTTTTACCTAATGCCATTGCTTCACTGGCCAGTTCAAATCCTGCATTAGCCATTACACCACCGCACTGTGACAAATGCTGCTTAAAGCCATCTCGGCTAAACCCATGCCATTGAATATGTTCAGGCAAAGGCTTAATCGGTTTGACACTGTGGTAAACAAAAAATTGGTAATCATCAAACGGCTTTAAAAACTCTGCTATATCATCGGCATTTTCAAACGGTAGATACACCAATATTTGATGGCAAAATTGCGACGATGCCTCATCCACTTCAACAAATGGCGGTAATATAGGGCAGCCAAAATGGTGCCAGTGGCAACCTAAAGCAATATCTGTGGGAGCAAAATGATTGAGGATCACCTCATCCAACCAGCTGCCACCTTGTTTAGGAACCGGATATTGCAATGCTGCTTGATGACTAATTGAAATGGATTTAACCCCCTGCTGCTTTGCAGCCCAAGCGGTTACAGGTTCAAAATCATTTAGCACCAGATCATAGTCCCGCACATCCAATTGTTTAACCTCGTTAAATATTGATCGGCTGACACTATTTTGAGCGGTTTTAAGCAAATTAATGCGGCCACTTTCTGTCACAAATGATAGACCTTTGCGCACCTGGTAATCACCAAACTCCTGCATATCAAAATAATGCTCTTCAGGCCTGCCACTAAAGAGAAAATCGACCTCAATGTTTCTGTTTTTCATCGCCTTGGCCATTACGCGTGCGCGACTAATGTGACCATTTCCAGTGCCTTGTACCCCGTAAAGGATTTTCATGTTTTAGATCCCTATTACACAATTCGTTGAGCTAACATTACCGAGCCCATGCCTAATCCCATCCCTGCAACAATATCTAACGGATAATGCACACCTAATGCGATACGGGATAAGCCAACGGCCAGCGCCCATAAATAAGCCAAAGGGGCAAAAACCGGAAAACAAATATGAATCACACTGGCCACGACAAACGCCCCTGCAGTGTGACCTGACGGTAAGCTGAATTTATCCGACGGTTCGAATTGGCAATTAAAATCGACCAATGCATAACAAGGACGTTGACGACGAATTGCATTTTTAAATATAAGATAAAGCGGGAATTCAATGATGAAACTCAGTAGCAATAGATTAAAAAACTGCTGTCCTTGCCCGTGTATCAGCAACATTGTCACTGAAATATATACATACCAATGACCGTCACCTGTTGAGGAAACTTTCAGCACCGCCGTTGAGAGTTGTTGTTTACGTGTAAAATCAATAATGGAATAAAACAGGTATTGATCGACTTTGCTAATCAAATTCATTGCCACTCCCTTCGCGTCATGCCCGCAGTTTTACCTATTTGCAGATTAGTCAGATCCAATGACTACAAAGTGACAATTATTCGAAGCTTTTATGACAAGACAGAAGATGATGGAAAGAAGGTGAATGAAGAGTATAAGTTAAGAGGATAAATGAGGTGAATCATTCACCCTTAGTTGTTCGAGTTAACAAGTAAGGGTGAGCATTATGCAATAGTACTTAGGCAGAGGCGACTTGTACTTCAGGGGTCTTAGTGCGATAAATTTTCACTAAGTGATAAATATTAATCCCCGCCACAAACGCATTCATCCCGGCAACTGGCCATGCATCGATAGCATATCCATACGCAGCAAACAAACCACAACCTACAAAGTTTAACCAACGTAACATGATGATATCTTTCATCATTAACGAAATTGCAACCATAACAGAAGCAACATAGCCTAATATTTCAATCATATTCGTACTTTCCATAAGAACCTCTTTAAGGCTCTCTGCCATCCGTAAGCGTAACGAGGGATCCGTGCCCCTAAAGCAAATAAATAAAATAAACTGATGCTAAAAACCACTGATATGTTAACAAGTTGCTAGCTGTGTTAGTAATTTATAAACGTATTTTAGTGATCATGATCTATAGTTGATGGGTAAATAGTTAAATTTTAAAGTAAATAAACTCCAAAATATGCTATTGTTCTCAAAACAAATCATTGCGTTCTATATATAGTATTATCATTCTAATTAGATTTGCAACAAGGTCGTGACGAATAACGCTTTTAATTTAAAAAAAACCCCATATAATTCATTTAACTTTGCCTTTAATAGCAATTAATCCAGTGCAATGAACCTATTGCAGCCATTAGGAGTTATCTATGGAATACAACACCTCAGAACTGTGCGACATGTATATCGATGTGGTCGACGTTGTCGAACCAATGTTCAGTAATTATGGTGGTTGCAGCTCTTTCGGCGGCTCAATTAGCACCATTAAATGCTTTGAAGATAACGGTTTAATTGCCGAAGTGTTACAAGAAGATGGCGAAGGAAAAGTCTTGTTGGTTGATGGTGGCGGCTCATTACGCCGTGCATTACTGGATGCCAGCATTGCTGAAATTGCTGTTGCTAACAACTGGGAAGGTATCATCATTTACGGTACGGTCCGCGATGTTGATGCATTAGAAGAGCTAGATATCGGTATTCAAGCCATTGCTTCTATTCCTGTCGGTGCAGACAGCAATAGCGTTGGCGAAGTGGAAATTCCAGTGAACTTTGGTGGGGTGACTTTCTTACCAGGCGATCATATTTATGCCGATAATACTGGCGTAATTTTATCACCTGAACCACTAGATATCGACTAAGTTATAAGCTATTAAAAAGCCAGCATTGCTGGCTTTTTTTGTCTCTGCCAAGGTCAATTTGAAGGTATGCCAATGCTAACTATGTTTAACAAAGCTGATTTCGCATCATTAGTTAACCGTCGAGATGGCGAAACAAAGCTGGGTGAGCAATTTCTGTTTTTAGATAAAGCATCTATAAAGCACGATGACATCTCTTCTGCACTCAAGCATGCCGCTGAGCAAGGGGCAAAATTTGCCATTATTGGCATAAGTGAAGATATTGGTCCGCGCGCAAACTTAGGCAGAGGTGGATCAGATGATGCCTTTACCCCCAGCATCAGCCAGTTTGCTAATTTACAGTCAAATCGTTTTTGTCAGGGGGATCTGTGTGTTGTTATTGGCATCATTAGCCCTGACAATTTGATTGCCGATAACGCCGACACAGCAGCCTTACGCCATGCGACCGCAGCGTTAGACCTTCAAGTTATCACCTTCCTGAGCCAAATTTTTGCTGCGGGTTTAGAACCCATCGTCATTGGTGGCGGGCATAACAATGCTTTTGGATTACTCACCGCAGCCAAGCAAACATTCAATCAACCTATGGCGGCTGTCAATCTTGACCCACACAGTGACTTTAGACCTCGTGAAGGCAGACACAGCGGCAATGGCTTTAGTTATGCTGCAGCCAATGGAGCGCTAGACCATTATCATATTTTAGGGTTACATGAGCTCAAAAACAGCGAGGCAACGTTGGAACAATTGAGCTTATTTGGGGCTAGCTGGCACACTTTTCAACAAATTTGGGTACGTCGTGAAATCAGTTTAGATAGCGCGCTTAGCCAAATATGCCAAGAACTAAACAACACCAATTTGCCTGTAGGCTTAGAACTGGATGTTGATGCCATTACAAAAATGCCAAGCAGTGCATCCACTTTTGCTGGTGTGCCTCTTTTAGACGCCTGTCATTATGTTTATCGCGTAGCGAAACAATGTGAGTGTGCTTACTTACATTTGGCTGAAGCTGCGCCTCAGTGTCACGAGGCTGGCCTCAGTGCGGGGTATCGAGATGTTGGGCAGGGCATAAGCGAATTGATTTATAGTTACATACAAGGCAGACAAGCAAGACTGAGTTAACCTAAGCCTTACTTGGTCGGGCACTTTATCTAGGTGGCCACCATGGCAGAGTAGATTTTCATGTCAATATTATGCTCTAATGCGGGGCAAAATTATGCTCTACTTTGCTGCAATTGGCATCACGATTTAACTATGGTCTTATTACGCTAAGGTTACGTATCACATATTATCGGCTTGATTGTTATCACACTCTCGCGTTTAGGTGATGTTGCAAGTTACAACAATGGCATAAACTAGCAATTAATTATCGCACATTATAGGAATATACCCATGTCTGAGGGCGAATCAAAAAACACCCACTTTGGCTACAAAACCGTAGAGGCTGAAAAGAAAGCCGATCTCGTTGCGGATGTATTTCATTCTGTTGCAGCAAAATATGACATTATGAACGACGTGATGTCGTTTGGTGTACATCGCTTCTGGAAACGTCACACGATTGAGGTTGCCGCGGCACGCCCAGGCATGAAAGTATTAGATTTAGCCGGCGGCACCGGTGATTTAACCGCTAAGTTTTCGCACCTTGTCGGCGATACAGGCCAAGTGGTACTAGCTGATATTAATGATTCTATGTTGAAAGTCGGTCGTACAAAATTGCGCGACAAAGGCATAGTGAGCAACGTTAGCTACGTGCAAGCCAATGCCGAAGCGCTGCCTTTTCCTGATAATCATTTTGATATTATCACCATCGCATTTGGTTTACGTAACGTTACCGATAAAGATGCAGCATTGCGTTCAATGCAACGCGTATTAAAACCTGGTGGAAAATTATTAGTGCTTGAATTTTCTAAGCCGCAGCATGAAATTATGCGTAAAGTTTACGACCTTTACAGCTTTAAAGTATTACCTAAAATGGGCGCGTTAATCACACAAGATGCTGACAGTTACGAGTATTTAGCAGAATCTATTCGCATGCATCCGGATCAAGAAACCCTCAAACAAATGATGATCGATGCAGGCCTAGAGCAAGTCGATTACACCAACATGACTGACGGTGTTGTCGCTCTACACAGAGGTTATAAGTTCTAATGAGCGTAAATCACTTTGCCTTGTTTACCTGTGCGGCTATCGAAACAGCATTAGCTAAACTGCCGACGCACGCACAACAAGATTATACCCGTTTGAAAAGTTTACACGGCAAAGTGTTCTGCATTCAACTCACCCAACTGTCTTGGCCACTGTATTTTATTTTTGCTAAAAAAATTCAGGTAATGACCCAATTTGAGGGTGATGTTGCGGTGACTGTTAATGCCGATGCGTCGACCCTAAATAAACTTCGTGAAGGCGCTAATCTGACTGAGCTAATCAAACAGGATAAGCTCAGTATTGATGGCGACATCCAACTACTGCAAACCTTTAGCCATTTTATTCAGCATATTGAATTTGATTTTGCTGAACCTTTATCCCGTTATATCGGCGATGCCCCAACCCATAAATTACTGACCACCACGCAGCAGTTGGGACAGGATTTAAAATCAGTGTTGATCAAAACCCGCTCTCATCTTAGCCAACTCACCACTGAAGAGTATCGTCTTGCACCACACAAAATAGATTATCTGCACTTTCGTGATAACCTAGAACAACTTGTCACGCAAACCGATGCTGTCGCTGCGCGTATTGCCAAATTAAGAGAAAAATTACCCTCATGACAATTGCTAGTATTAGGCGTGGTTACCATGTCATTAAAACCGTACTCAACTTCGGCCTTGATGATTTATTACCTCGACACAAAACGCCCTGGTACTTCAAATTATTGCGCATGTGTTTTTTCTGGTTACGCAACCGCCATAAAGATAAAAAACCAGCTGAACGCTTAAAGCTTGCCATGCAAGAGCTGGGGCCGGTTTATATAAAACTAGGCCAAATGCTGTCAACTCGACGTGATTTATTGGACGACGAATGGGCGTATCAACTTGCAATGCTGCAAGATCGCGTACCGCCATTTGATTCAGCCTTGGCCCGCGAGGCAATTGAAACAGCCCTTGGCGAGCCAATCGAAAACCTATTCGATCACTTTGAAGACACCCCGCTTGCCAGTGCCTCTATCTCTCAGGTGCATACCGCAACCTTAAAATCAAACGGCAAAGAAGTCGTCTTAAAAGTATTACGACCTAATGTTGAAGCCAACATTAATGCTGATTTACAGCTTATGATGCAAACCGCTAATCTATTAGAACGTTTGCTAGGTGAAGGTAATCGCCTTCGCCCTGCTGAGGTCATTGATGATTATCGCACCACGATTTTGGGGGAGCTAAACCTCAAACTAGAAGCGCTCAACGCCACAAAACTGAGAAACAACTTTTTAGATTCAGATGCGCTTTATGTACCTTATGTATATGAAGAACATTGTTATCAACGTTTGATGGTGATGGAGCGTGTGTATGGCATTCCCGTATCCGACACCGCAGCACTTCGCGCCCAAGGTACCAACTTTAAATTGCTTGCTGAACGCGGCGTTGAGCTATTTTTCACTCAGGTGTTTAGAGATAATTTTTTCCATGCAGACATGCATCCAGGTAACATTTTTATCAGTACAGAACACCCTGAAAACCCTTATTACATTGGGTTAGACTGCGGCATTATGGGGACCTTAACCGAGGTGGACAAACGCTATCTTGCTGAAAACTTTTTGGCTTTTTTTAATCGCGATTACCATAGAATTGCCCAGCTTTATATTGAATCGGGTTGGGTATCAGAACACACAGATGTGTTGGCATTTGAACAAGCTGTGAAAGTGGTTTGTGAGCCTATGTTTAATAAGCCCCTTGATGAAATCTCATTTGGCCATGTGTTGTTAGAGCTGTTTAGAACCGCCCGTCATTTTGACATTGTAGTGCAGCCTCAACTGGTGTTACTTGAAAAAACGTTATTGTATATCGAAGGGCTAGGCAGGCAGTTATATCCTCAGCTTGATTTATGGCAAACCGCTAAGCCCTTTTTAGAAAACTGGATGGCAGAGCAAGTTGGCCCTAAAGCCATGTTTAATAAAGTTAAAACGAATGCACCATATTGGGCAGACATGCTACCTGAATTACCTGAGTTAATTTATGACAACCTAAAAGTTGGCCGTAAGTTATTGGGTACTCAACAACAAATGCTTGATAAGTACTTACGCTACCAACAAAAGTCTCACAAAAGTAACTACTTGCTTATCACTTCTGCTGTTTTGTTGATCTGTGGCACAATATTATTCAATCAAAGCGCTACACTATGGCCCGCTTACACTTGTATCTGTGCTGGCAGTATTTTATGGATAGCAGGATGGCGATCTAGGCCAAAGAATCGTAAATTTTAGCTAGCACTAATTTATTAGAAGTTCATAATACTTAAATAAATTGACCTTATAATGGTTTTTTAAGTTTTGTGAAACAAGACACCATTTATATTTAAAGAGGAAATCCCATGGGCGGCATCAGTATTTGGCAGCTTTTAATCATAGCGCTTATCGTTGTTCTATTATTCGGCACTAAAAAACTACGTTCATTAGGTGGTGATTTAGGCGGCGCGGTAAAAGGGTTTAAAAACGCCATGTCATCTGAAGATGAAAAGAAATCATTAGAAGATACCACTGCGCAAACAGCACAAACCTCACAGCAGGCGACTGAAAAGAAACCTGAGTCTAAGGACAAAGAACAGGCGTAATTTATTATGTTTGACGGTATCGGCTTTATGGAGCTGCTGCTAATAGGTATTTTAGGGCTGGTTGTTCTCGGCCCTGAACGTTTACCTGTTGCAGTACGTTCAATTACAGGATGGATCCGTGCCATAAAACGCATGGCAAATTCAGTGAAAGATGAACTTGAGCAAGAGCTTAAGATTGAACAATTGCATGCCGACTTAAAAAAAGCGGAAAGCAAAGGTTTATCAAATTTATCACCTGAATTACAGCAGTCAATTGACGAGCTAAAACAAGCAGCCCAGTCGGTTAATCGCCCTTATCAGGTCGAAGACAATAACCCGACGCAAACATCTGCACCCACTGCACCTGCAGTAGAAAAACCTGCCGATGAGGCCGCTAAATCTTTATCAGATACTAGCAACTCTAGTTCAACTAAATCCAACGGATAATTCATGTCGCAGCAGCAACCGCTTATTAGCCATTTGCTAGAATTACGTACCAAATTACTAAAAGCAATCGGCAGTGTTTTACTGGTTTTTATTGCCACTGTATATTGGGCGAACGATATCTATCATTACGTCGCGTTACCGCTAATGCAGTCTTTGCCTGAAACGGGTAGCATGATTGCAACCGATGTTGCTGCCCCGTTTTTTGCCCCATTTAAACTGACATTAGTTTTGTCATTTTTTGTGGCGATACCATACGTGCTCTTTCAAATCTGGTCTTTTGTTGCACCAGGCTTATACAAGCATGAAAAACGTCTCGTTGTGCCGTTATTAGCCAGTAGTACCTTTTTGTTTTACTTAGGTATCGCTTTTGCGTATTACGTAGTGTTTCCCGTGGTGTTTGGATTTTTCACTAGTGTCGCACCTGAAGGCGTGCAAGTTGCAACCGATATCAGCAGTTATTTAAGCTTTATCTTAAAACTGTTTTTCGCCTTCGGTTTAGCGTTTGAAATTCCAGTTGCTGTGGTATTACTTTGTTGGGCTGGGGTCACAACACCTGCTGAATTAAAAGAAAAACGCCCATATATTGTTGTTGGCGCATTTGTTATTGGCATGTTGCTTACTCCTCCTGATATCATCTCCCAAACTATGTTAGCCATTCCTATGCTACTGCTGTTTGAAGGCGGTTTATTAGCGGCTAAATTGTATACACCCAAAGATGACGACGAAGAAGATGTGCCAGACAACGAGCACGCCAATAACTAATCCTTAATGCAACAAGTGATTAGTTAATAATAACAAGGAATAAATCATGCGCTTAACTTGGATTTCAGCAGCCCTTATTGTGGCATCGACTACGGCACAAGCAAACACCGGATTAGAACAACAACTTTCAATTTGTGCGGTTAAAAGCGATAAGCTTGACCGCCTAATTTGTTTTGATGATTTAGCTGCCAAAGTGCAGCAAGCTAATGCAAATGGCCATGCCGTTGCCGTAACATTACCTGCGGTTGCGGTTCAAACAACCGCGCCGACCCAAGCTGTGGCAGCAACAGCCATAACTGCGCCGGCAGTTCAAAGCAACGCCGTGCCTGTAGCAAGTTCAGTACCACAAAATCCTGTCGCAGATTTTGGTTTACAAAAAACTGTCGAGGAAGATCTCGGTAAATTATATTTTGAAGTTGCAGCAGTAACTAAAGATCCCTATGGCGCATTCATCATTACACTAAACAATGGTCAAGTTTGGAAACAAACCGAAAGCGATCGCTATAAACTCAATAAAGGTCAAACAATCTATATTGAAAAAGGGGCATTGAGTTCATTCATACTCGGAACCGATGATCGCAACTCGACCACTAGAGTTAAGCGCTTAAAATAAACTATTAATGACCCAGCACATTGATATTGCCGTCAATCTACTCAGCCCGAGTTTGATAGACAAATGCGGCGACATTATCGAGCAAGCGGCGAAACAACATGTTTCGCCTTTGATCGTTATAGGCAGTGAGCTTGATGAAAGCCGTCAAGCGATAAGCTTATGCGAGCAATATCCTTCGCAGTTATTTTGCACTACTGGGGTTCACCCTCACTATGCCAGTCAATGGACTCATGCAAGTGCTGATACGTTAAAGCAACTTGCAAAACAATCCTCGGTGGTTGCCATTGGCGAATGCGGCTTAGATTACAATCGTGACTTTTCTCCGCGCGATAAACAACGACAAGCCTTTAGTGCCCAACTGGAAATAGCCTGTGAGCTGCAGATGCCGGTTTATATGCATTGTCGTGATGCTCACGATGATTTTATCGCAATAGTAAACCAGTACAGAGCCGATTTACCTAACGCAGTTTTACATTGTTTTACAGGTACAAAAGCTGAGTTAGATGCTTGTTTAGCGGAAAATTTATATATTGGTATTACGGGTTGGATTTGTGATGAACGCCGAGGCCAAGCCTTAGCGGATCTAGTGAAGTACATTCCAAATAACCGTATTATGGTCGAAACAGACGCCCCTTACCTGCTGCCTAGAAGTATGCGGCCCAAACCTAAATCCAGTAAAAACTTACCGCAATATCTCCCCTATATTGTCGAGTCGATGGCGAAACTTCGTAGTCAAGATTATACTGAGCTTGCCCAACACTGTTATCAAAATAGCCGCGTATTTTTTAATTTACCCTCGACGATTTCAGGCAAGAAATAATGCGCTTAATTAGCCATGCGAGTTATCAACCAAAATTGTTGTTTGGATTAGTATTAGTCATATTAGGCTGGGTACTTATTTGCCAAGCACATGCTGCCGCTAACCAAAATCAGCCCGCTGTGCGCTTAAGCAATAGTTCTATCACTCAAATCAAATTGACCGATTGGTTGTTTATTCAAACTCAAAATGACATAAAAGATTTACCTACTCTAGAGCAGCAACCAGCATCAACATGGCGAAAAGTCACCCGTAAAGACACCCAAGTCATCGGTGTCAAAGACATGTGGCTTCGTTTCAGTATATATTCACCAGATGACTTTCAAACCCGTATTCTTGCTTTAGATAACCCTTTATTGGATAGCATCGTTTTATACCATAAAATTAATGGCTCTCTGGTCGCTAGTACCCAAATGGGTGACTCCTTAGCGTTTGAAAATAGGCCTCTACAAAGCAACACCTTTTTGTTTCCTTTTGCACTTAAACCCGGTGAAACACATCAATTCCTACTCAAAATTGACTCCAATGGCAGCTTGAATTTACCGTTGGTGTTGTGGTCTCCGAATGACTTAACTCAAGTAATTGAAACCCAGAACCTTAATCATGGTTTACAGATTGGCTTTCTGGTCGCTATTGGGGTGTTCAGTCTATTTATCGCCCTAGCATCAGGCTCATTCAGTTTCAGTTACTATAGTGGTTATGTACTCAGTTTAGCATTACTGATGGCGACGATTTACGGTGTATCATTTCGGTATTTATGGCCCGATTGGCCACATATTCAAAATGTGATTATTCCCTTTATCATCCCGATGGTAATGGGGTTCAATTTAATGTTCACCGAAAAAGTATTATTGCTGAAGTACCATAACCTGCAAATGCTGCGAGCATGTCGCATACTTGCAGCGATCTCTTTCGCTTTGGCATTCATATTGCCTTTCATTTCATACCGTATCGCAATTCAGCTACTGATTTATTTCGTCACCTTAGTGTGCGTCATTTTAACCATATTTGCGGCTATGCAAGTATGGGCAGGCCAGCGAAATGCAAGGCTATATGGTTTTGGTAGAGTCACCTTATTAATCAGCTGTATTTTCTCTGCTGGGATTTATCTTGGTATATTCGATATTAATATCGCATTACAAACACCAATAATGTTGGGGGTGACGTTAGAAGTCATTACCATGGCCGCTGTGCTTGCTATTCGATATAACGATGAACGCAAAGCCAAGCTTAGAATCCAACAACAAGCTTTAGAACAAGCTGAGCGTTTAAGGGTCACTCGAGAGGAATCTCTTAAAGCGGAAGCGGAATCGAATGAGCGATTAGAGCAAATGGTGCAAGAACGAACCTTAGAACTAGAGATTACTTTGCGTGAATTAAATGAAGTCAATCAGAAGCTGACTGAACAAAACACCATTGACAGTTTAACTGGGGTTAAAAATCGCAGTGTATTTGACAGACGACTGATTGCCGAAGGGCGTATTAGTCGACGCCAACAAACCCCGATGGCATTACTCATGCTGGATATTGATAAGTTTAAAAACATCAATGATCAATATGGCCATTTGGCAGGAGATCATACATTACAAATCATCGCCCACTCCTTGTCTGAAAATTTAAAGCGTCCAACCGATCTGGTGTCACGTTTTGGGGGAGAAGAATTTGCTATCATCTTGCCTAACACTGATGAAGATGGTGCAATGCAAGTTGCCGAAATAATCCGTAAAGCCATTGAAGTATTAAATATTAAGTGGGATAGCCACGATATTCCTCTTACCGTCAGTATCGGAATTTCAGTGGCCATTGTCGACAGTGATGATCACCCAACAATTTTATTAGACCAAGCTGATAAAGCGCTATACCTAGCTAAGCGCGGTGGTAGAAATAAAGTCTGCCTTTACTCGGCCGAATCAGAAGCATCTTAACCCTGGAGTAGAATGTGAATATAATTACTAGTGCCTTTCCTCAGCGCAGAATGCGCCGCATGCGTAAACATGAATTTAGCCGTCGTTTGATGTCTGAAAACAGACTCACAGTAAATGACTTGATTTATCCAATGTTTATTTTAGAAGGTACGCAACGCACCGAAAAAGTGGCTTCTATGCCGGGTGTAGAACGTTTCTCTATCGATTTACTGCTAAAAGAAGCAGCTGAATTAGTTGAGCTTGGAATTCCATTAATCGCTTTATTCCCTGTTACTCCAGCGGACAAAAAATCATTAATGGCTGAAGAAGCATATAATCCTGATGGTTTAGTCCAACGCGCCGTGCGTGAATTAAAAAATGCCTTCCCCCAGTTGGGCGTGATGACCGATATCGCATTAGATCCTTTCACAACCCATGGTCAAGACGGCATCATAGATGACACAGGTTATATCTTAAATGACATCACCACTGAAATTTTGGTGAAACAAGCTTTATCACATGCTGAAGCCGGTGCCGATATTGTTGCACCATCAGATATGATGGATGGCCGAATTGGTGAAATACGTAAAGCATTAGAAGCTGCTGGGCATGTAAATACCCAAATTATGGCTTACTCAGCCAAGTATTCGTCTAACTATTATGGTCCTTTCCGTGATGCGGTCGGCTCTGCTGGTAACTTAAAAGGTGGCAATAAACACAGTTATCAAATGGACCCAGCTAACAGTGATGAAGCCTTACATGAGGTTGCCTTAGACATTCAAGAAGGCGCTGATATGGTAATGGTCAAGCCTGGTATGCCGTATCTTGATATCGTTCACCGCGTAAAAACCGAATTGGCAGTACCGACTTTTGCTTATCAGGTCAGTGGCGAATACGCGATGCACATGGCTGCTATTCAAAACGGCTGGTTAGCCGAAAAAGCTATCGTGATGGAGTCATTACTGTGCTTTAAACGTGCTGGAGCTGACGGTGTATTGACATACTTTGCCAAACGTGCTGCCCAATGGTTGAAAGAAGAAAAGTAAACCATTGATATACCACAAAAAAAAGGAAGCTTAGCGCTTCCTTTTTTGTTTTTTTCAACCTGTGATTAGAAACTAGTCTTTGAATTTTTTACTCTGGAGGATTATGCTGAAATACTAGATTTTCGATATTTTTTAATATCCAAAACAATCCTAAGGTTATGGATAGCTTTGAAGGGATAATTATGAGTCAAGCTGACGTTATTTTTTATATTAAAATTGGCCATCAATTTTGGGCGGTTTTAACGGATGGTCAATGGGTTGCTATTGAAGATTCGCAAATGGAACCGCTCATTCCCTTTTATGAGTTTAGTATAAATACGTTGGATTTAACATCTGCGTTACCTGTCATTCTCTCCATAGATAACCAAGAAGTTATTATTCCTAAGTCAGTGCTAAAATTATTAGCAGAAGACATGGCAATCGACATACGAGATGAAAATACCTATTATCAAACTGATGCCAATCAAGGGCTAAATTACTTCTATCAAGTTATACAAAATCAGAATAATAGCTTAATTGCTAAGTCAGGGTTTACCACACAAGCTGTACCAACTGACTCTTTGAGAAATAGTTTCGACAATTCAAGCATCAATCAAGACAGCTTTTTACCACTTAAGTTATCTATCACTATCTTAGATGGTGGTGATGGGTTTATCAATTTAGCTGAAACGCCAGTCGTAGACTTATATGGAATGGCAATCAATGCTCGCGACGGCGAGCTACTACAAATTGTATTAACAGATATCAACGGCGTGCAAATCATCCTTGAGGCCACTGCATTTAATGAGCGCTGGCAGCTGGATGATATTGATTTATCGACTTTAAGTGATGGGCAAATTCTCGCTATTATTACAGCTCTTGAATACCCCGGGCAAGCCGAGCCTGCATTTGATTCTAGTGTTAAAGATACTCTTGCAAACATCACAGTTGAAATTGTTGATAATGACAATGTCATCAATGCTACCGAGATAACCAAAGTTATCATTCAAGGTACAGTAAAAAATGTTGAAGACGGTCAAACCGTAACCGTATTTCTAACCGACAATTTAGGCCATAGCCTGACCTTAACAGCCATAGTCAATGGCGGTGTGTGGCAACTCAGTCCCCAGGATTTATCCCGCTTCGATGATGGTTCGCTAAACGTTACTGCCAGTGTTAATGATATAGCGGGCAATCCTACCAACGCTTCAGCTAAGATGCCTGTTGATATCATTGCCGAAATCGATATTAACGTTATCACTGGACGTGATGATCATATTAATAGATTTGAAATGTACCGTTTGGATTTTTCAGGCAAAGTGAATGACGTTGAAAACGGTCAACCCATTACGATTACTCTAACCGACACTGCAGGCAATCAGTTAACCTATCTCACAACAGTTATTGAAGGTGTATGGCACATCGACAAAGCCAATGTATCAAGCTTGGTCGATGGCAATATTACATTTACAGCAACAACTATCGATTTAGCCGGTAATTCGGCAACATCCTCTATCGTCGTACCTAAAGATACTGTAGCCGTTTTATCTATTAACGCTAATGATGCCGATCACATCATTAGCCAACAAGAATCACTCTCAACTTCCCTATCAGGTGAAGCTAGTAATTTAGAGAATGGCCAACAGGTTTTAGTTTGGATAACCGATACTTTAGGGCAGCGAATCTTTGTTAAAACAATCATCGAAAATGGCGTCTGGTCAATTGATAATATCGACCTTTCAGGGTTAACAGATGGACCCCTTTACTTAAAAGCTATTGCTATTGACATTCATGGCAACCCAGCCTTTGCAGCCAACTCTATATTGAA